>MFUV01000001.1 GCA_001787005.1 Candidatus Nomurabacteria bacterium RIFCSPLOWO2_01_FULL_39_18
CTTCTCGCTATAGAAGTGGAACAAGAATTCAATTGCATTTTCACATAAAAATGCAAGAGAAGGACAAGAAACTGCTAGAAAAAATTAAGAATACTATTGGGTGCGGTGCTGTATATTTTCAAAAAGAGCAGCGAGCTAATCACGCTCAATGCTATCGGTATACGGTAAGTGCTCAGTCAGATATTCTTAATATAATTATTCCGTTTTTTGAACAACATCCTCTACAGAGTTACTCTAAAAATTACAGTTTTCATGTTTTTTGTAAAATCGCTCAGCTTGTTAAAAGCAAAGCTCATTTTTCAAAAGCTGGAATAAGTAAGATTAGAATACTAAAATCGAAAATGAATAAAAAAACTCTTGGACTCGCGTAGTGCGGGAAATCTGCATGCTACGTGGGAACGCGAAATATTCCAAAAATCGCATTCGCCCGTCAAGTCAAGGGAGCTGGGAGTACCCGAAGTCTCCGCATAAGCGGGGCCTAAGGTAAGCTCAGTGACAGGGACTAAGTCGTAACAAGGCACGGCTAGCGGAAGCTGGTCGTGGAATAATTCAATTTGAAACTTGCTCTGTCTTTTGGATTTCGAGTCCGGAAGACAGAGTTTACCGAGTCGTTACTCCGACGTCACGTCGGAGTGGACAATAATAGAATGTCCTAAAAACTATTTGACATGTCCCGACCAAAATCGAGATCCCGCGTAGCGCAAGCTGATCGGGAAGGCAAAGACCCGAAGTTTACCCGGTAGTGAGACTTTGTGAAGTGCGAAAGCACGCTCCTACGGAGCATCGCAAAGCTCTACTGCCGGGTTATAGAACGAAACAAAACATAGAACAGCAAAAACAAAAAACACCTCGTGGAAACACGGGGTGTTTTTTGTTTGTGATATAATTTATATGTGCAATCTGATACTAAAAAACGAGTCGGAATATTGCGAGGTGGAACTGGCGGATACTACAAATCTTCTTTGCAAAGGGGCGGAGATGTTATCGCGCATATTTTGGAAAAGTTAGGCGATAAGTACAAGCCGATTGATATTCTGATTGATAAGGATTATTTATGGCACGTGAATGGTCTGCCAGTCGTCGCAAGTGATTTAATGCATCAAGTTGACGTTGTCTGGAATCTAACGCACCCAAGCTTTTCTAACATACTTACGAGTCTATCCATACCAAATATTGGAACTAGCTCTTTTGCCTCTTCACTAGAGAACAGTAGAGATATGTTGCGGGAACATATAAAAAAAATTAACCTGTTAATGCCCAGATCCATTGTTCTGCCAGTTTACCAAGAAGATTTCGACGGTCCGCTCGATAAATATGCGATCAAGAAAGCCAAAGAAGTTTTTAATAAATTTTCTTCTCCCTGGATTGTGAAATCTTTTACTCCTGACGAGAGCATGGGTATCCACTTAACTCAAACCTTCGGAGAATTGGCTCAAGCGATACAGGATGGAGTGAATCACAACAAAAGTATTTTGATTGAAGAATTTATTTCAGGCAAACCAGCTGCCGTGCATTCTATCCTAGGATTTCGCGGGGAGAATGTGTATGTACTACTACCCGAGAATTCGTCTATTGAACAGGCCGGATTCACCACAACTGAAAAAGAAAAAATAATTACCCTTGCCAAAGATCTGCACCAACATCTGAACGCGAAAAATTATTTGAAAACTGATTTTATTTTGCATCCCAGAAGGGGATTTTTCATCACTAACATTGAATTTATTCCAGACCTTCGCATGGGCTCGCATCTAGAAAAGTCATGCGAATCCATCGGTGCTCAAATGCATAATGTGGTAGAACATATACTAGAGGGAGCTATATAATGGGCCGTTAGCTCATTTGGTAGAGCGTACCCATGGCATGGGTAAGGCGACCGGTTCGAAACCGGTACGGTCCACTAATCATGTTATTATCTCACTAGTTCTTTTTTGTTCTTGCCATAAATCTTGAACATAGTCTACACTGACTACTCCTGACATCACATAAGGATCCAGTACAGCAGTATAATGCTCTGGGTAGCCAAGATGTTTGCGATTTTTCCATACCCACTCTATTAATTGTTTTATTTCTTCAGTAACTTTATTTCTTACATATTCCGATTTTTTTAATTGACTCACATCATCCTCATTTATTATCCCGCTTTTTCGCCAATTGTTCATTGTTTGCATAAAAACATCAAAGCTATTCCCGTATTCTGTCAATGATCTTAGTATGCTCTTAATTATGTATGGTTTTGCTTTTTCATCTATCTCTTGCGTGCTTAAAATTCCAGCTTCTGCATACTTTTTCCTTAACTTCAAAAAGTTAAGATGAGCTAGAGTAGGGTCATAAGAGAACCATGTAAGAATTTCTCGCATTGCCCTTAGTTTTGTTGGATCGGTTATCTTCTCCTCTTCCGGAGGTATTTCTTTATCCATTACCCACTCCCCGGTGGCATCTTTTTTCATTTGAATAGTCTTTGCCTGGTCACCTTTTCTTTTCCCGAGATCTTTAAATCTATCCATATTCTCAATATTAACATGTCTACTTGTATGCTACAATTATAAGTAATTAAATTGTTTTTATCTGTAGCGGGTGATCGCACTCACATAGGCACATATGTTGGAGTTTCGCCATCACCCGCTTCAAATGGAAACAATTTTTTATTTTCGTGCGTTATAAAGATTTTAGAGCACGGATATTTTTTTACTAAAAAATTCCTCGTGCTCACGCCGTCGCGCTCGCAAGTCTCTAAAATCTTTATGACGCACTCAAAGTTGAGTTGGGAGTTATCCACAGTTTTGCTTGCAAACTATTGTAATTAACTCTGATATGCGGGATAATTAAAATGTTCCCGCAATAAGTATTTAAAATATTTTTCTTAAGTTATTTTAAAAATATTTTAAGGTCGTTTTATTGCAAACTAAAATTAAAAAATTAATTAAAAATATTATGGCAGCAAAAAAGAAAAAGAAAGGAGGAAAGAAGAAGCGAGCATAGCCCCGACGGTTCCGTCGGGGAGCCGACTTGAGCGTTGGCTTCTCTTAAAGAAACTTCTGGCGAGAGTCGGAAGTTTTTTTGTTTCGTGCTAATATATAAATTATGGGAATTTTTAGTAAAATATTTGGCGACGAAAGCTCCAAGTTCATTGAGGATACCAAGAAAATAGTGGACAAAATCAATGCTTTTGAGGAGACTGTTTCGAAGCTGACGGATGTGGATTTCCCGAAGAAAACACTAGAATTAAAGGATAGATTGGCCAAAGAAGACGACAAGCGGGAGACTTTAGACGACATATTACCCGAAGCTTTTGCCTTAGTGCGGGAAGCCCAAAAAAGAACTCTGGGAATCAGGCTCTATGATGTACAAATGGTCGGAGGCATGGCACTCCATGGAGGGAAAATAGCTGAAATGAAAACGGGAGAAGGCAAAACAAATGTTGCTACGTTGCCACTTTATTTAAACGCGCTTGGCGGTGGCGGAGTGCATCTCATTACCGTGAATGATTATTTGGCTCGCCGCGACGCTGTATTAATGGGTCAGGTGTATAATTTTCTTGGGCTGACTGTCGGAGTTATTAATTCACAAAACGTTTCTTATCTCTACGATCCGTCGCACAAAGAAGAAGATAAAGAACGCGACACTGTCGGTGAATTTAAAATTGTCTATGATTTTCTAAAACCATCTTCTAGGAAAGAGGCTTATGCTGCGGATATTACTTATGGCACGAATCATGAATTTGGATTCGATTATTTGCGGGACAATTTAGCTATATCAATCAATGACTTAGTGCAAAGGGGGCACAATTTTGCAATTGTTGACGAAGTGGACTCAATTCTAATAGACGAGGCTCGCACTCCTCTCATTATTTCTTCCGCCGCTCAAGATTCTTCGGATTTTTATTTGAAGTTTTACCAGATCGCCAAGCAGTTGAAAAAGGGCGAGGATTATGAGGTGGACGAGAAGCTAAAGGCAATATCTCTTTCAGATACAGGTATCACCAAGGCCGAAAATCTACTTGGTATAGACAACATTTATACCGAAAAAGGCATAAAATACGTGCATCATTTGGAAACAGCCGTCAGAGCGCAAGCTATTTTCGAACGCGACAGGGATTACGTGGTTAAAGAGGGAGAAGTTATTATTGTAGATCCTTTCACCGGGCGGCTCCAGCCGGGCAGACGCTGGTCTGAAGGGGTTCATCAGGCCATCGAGGCCAAAGAGGGGGTAAAAATTGAAAAAGAAACTCGTTCTTCCGGCTCTATTACCTTCCAAAACTATTTCAGATTTTACAAGAAGCTCTCTGGCATGACCGGTACCGCCCTGACTTCTGCTGAGGAATTTCTGAAAGTTTACGGGCTGGATGTTATTGTGGTTCCTACCAACCGCCCCGTCGTCCGCCTGGATCATTCAGATCTAATTTTCCAAACTGAGAAGGGGAAGTTCCAAGCGATCGCAAAGAAAGTCAAAGAACTTAATACAAAAGGTCAGCCGGTTTTAATCGGAACTATTTCAATTGAGAGAAATGAGCTCCTCTCTGTTTATTTGAAACAGGCGGGAGTTTCTCACGTAATTTTGAATGCGAAGAATCATGAAAAGGAGGGAGAGATCATCGCCCAAGCGGGTCGTCGTGGCGCGGTGACTATCGCCACGAACATGGCTGGCCGCGGAATAGACATCAAGCTTGGAGGCAATCCCGCAAGTGAAGAAGAATATAAATCTGTGAAAAGTGCCGGCGGACTTTTTGTGCTTGGGACAGAGAGGCACGAAGCGAGAAGGATTGACAACCAGCTCCGCGGACGCTCCGGCAGGCAGGGCGATCCGGGCGAAACGCAATTTTATGTATCGCTTGAAGATGATCTGATGCGCGTCTTCGGCGCGGACAAGATAAAAAATATGATGGGGCGTTTCGGAATACCTGAAGATCAGCCGATTGAAAATCGTTTCATCGGCAAATCGCTTGAAAGCGCCCAAGCCAAGATTGAAGGTTTCCACTTTGATGCCCGCAAGCACACCCTTGAGTATGACGATGTGATGAATCATCAGAGAAAAATAATTTATGAAAGAAGGCAAAAGATGCTCCGAGCGGACAAGGAAGGGGTTGAAGAATTATTAGAAAAAATCAAAGCAGAGAAAGAAAATTTTGTTGAAATAATCGAGGAGAAGAGGAAAAAGCTGGGCGAAGAAGCATTTCTCGAGACCGTGCGCCGGATTGCACTTTATGCCACCGATGCTCTCTGGATGGAACACTTGGAGGCGATGGATTATCTGCGATCGTCTGTCAATCTTCGTGCTTATGGCCAGCGTGAACCAATCGTAGAATACAAGAAAGATGGATTAATGATGTTTAAAGAAATGGAGGAAGCATTTAAAGAGCAAATCTTTTCTTTAATTAACAAGATAAATATCGCGGATGCTGAGCGAAGTCGAAGTACTGAAGATAGTGTTCCAAGACAGACTTTGGTTACGAGCCATGTTGAATCAAGCGAACTTGGAGGACTAAAAGATCTGCCTCAAAAAGCAAATAGCATGAAGGAGGTCGGTAGAAATGACCCCTGTCCCTGCGGAGCGATAAATCCCGCAACCGGAGAAGTCTACAAATACAAAAAATGCGGTCTAATCAATGCTCCGCAACACAGAAAGTCGCTGGTTAATTAGGGGACGCTAAAGAAATAGCATGAAATGGTTAATTAGAAAACTTAAAACAATCTGGTGGCGGGTGAAGTCTGTTTGGGCTATTCGCCACTATGGCAATCCGTCAAAAAAGTTAAAAATTGTCGGGGTGACGGGGACAAATGGCAAAACCACAACTGCGACGCTTCTCTATAGGATTGCCCTGGAGCTTGGATATAAAGCGGGGCTTGTGGGGACCATTGAGAATTTAATCAATGGCGAGAAATTAGAAATACAAAGTAGTACCCCTGTGCCAGGCACTACCCCTGACTCTATCACTCTAACGAAGCTTTTTAGCCAGATGGTAAAAGAGAATTGCGAATATGCTTTCATGGAAGTCTCGAGCCATGCAATAGATCAGAATCGTATGTGGGGGATAAATTTTACTGGCGGAATCTTTTCAAATCTAACGCACGACCATCTGGATTATCACAAGGATATGGAAGATTATTTTCAAACAAAGAAAAAATTTTTCAAGATGCTTTCTACTAATGCCTTCGCCCTCTCAAATACCGATGACGAACATGGTAAAAAAATGTTGGAAGGCATAAAAGCGAAAAAGTTTCCATATGGATTCAGTGCCGGTGAAGACTTTCACGGCGAAATAAAAAAATTAGATTTCGACGGTCTAGAATTGGCATTTAATAAGACTGACATTAAGTCAGAACTGCTTGGCAAATTCAATGCTTACAACTTGCTCTCAGTCTGGAGTGCGTGCAATCTCCTTGGTTTTGATATGCAGAAAGTTAATAAAATTTTGGAAAATATCAAACCGCCGCGCGGGCGTTTTGAACACTTCACCTCGAGGGGCGGAGTATTGGTCATCGTAGATTACGCGCACACCCCGGACGCGCTAGAGAAAGTTCTGTCAACGATAAGAGAAATAAAATCAAAAGAGAGCCGCCTCATCGCGGTATTCGGCTGTGGCGGAGACCGTGATCCTCTGAAGCGCTTCAAGATGGGAAGAATCGGCGCAGCCCTGTCCGATATTCCAATCTTTACGTCAGACAATCCCAGAAGTGAAGATCCGAATAAAATTATTTTTGATATGAAGGCAGAGTTATACCCTGAGGATTTGAAAAAAGTTAAAACAATTCCAAACAGGCATGAAGCGATTCTGGAAGCAGTCAAACTTGCACAAAGCGGAGATATAATTCTCTGCGCCGGCAAGGGGCATGAGGACTACCAAGAAATAAAGGGCATAAGATACCCCTTTGATGATATGGAGAAATTAAAAAAAGCATTTTCTTAAAAATAAAATGACGGACTATAAAAAATTTTTCAAGAATAAAAAGGTTACGGTGATGGGGCTCGGGGTTCTCGGACGCGGAGTGGGAGACACCGTGTTTCTGGCAGAGTGCGGTGCTAAGCTCTTGGTTACGGATTTAAGAACTAAAGAACAGCTAAAAGAATCCATCGGAAAGTTAAAGAAATTTAAAAATATTAAATATGTATTGGGTAGACATAGATTAGAAGATTTTAGGAATGCTGATCTAATTTTGAAAAATCCGGCAATACCACTCCATTCAATTTACATAAAAGAGGCCAGGAAAAACAGAATTCCCGTAGAAATGAGCGCAACACTTTTCTCCAAACTCTCTAGTTTACCAATAATTGCTATGACTGGGACGCGTGGCAAGTCTACAACCACTCACTTGATCTATCATATTCTTAAATATGGGGGTAAAAAAGTTATTTTGGGAGGCAATATTCGTGGTGTTTCCAATCTTCAATTATTGAAGGTGGCGAGGCATGCAAAAATTGCAGTTTTAGAACTTGATTCATGGCAGCTGCAGGGCTTCGGTGATGCCAGAATTTCACCGAATATCTCGGTTTTCACAACTTTTTTCCCTGACCACATGGGTTATTACAAAGGTAGTATGAAGAAGTACTTCTCTGATAAATCCCATATCTTCAATCATCACACAAAAGATGACTTACTAATTGTTGGCAAGCAAGCTCTGCCTTTTATAAAAAAGTGGGGCGGTAAAATTAGAAGCAAGATGATTGTTCCAGAAGGGAGATTACCCAAGGGCTGGAAGTCTAACCTTATAGGTCTTCATAACGAATATAATGCGCGACTGGCGGTAGAAGTGGCTAGATCGCTTTCCATCCCGAATGCAAAAATAAAAAAAGCTTTGACAACCTTTGTGCCACTGTCAGGCAGACTTCAATTTTTGCGTAGCGTGCGAGGCATAAAAATTTATAATGACAATAGTTCGACGACTCCGGATGCGACCATTGCCGCGCTTCGGGCGGTGGGAGATTTAAAAGTTAAAAAAGTGGTTTTAATAATTGGAGGGGATAATAAATTTTTGGATATGTCGGGATTACTTGCCGAAATTCCCAAATTTTGCTCAAAAGTTGTTTTATTTAAAGAGCGAGGCACGGATACCATCCAAGAAAAAATATTCGAATTCAGAAAAAGAGGAATTGAAGTTTATGAAGAAGAAGGACTTCAGAATACAGTCAAACGAGCATTTTCTATTGCCAAGAGAAGGGAGACGATTCTATACAGCCCAGCATTTTTTTCCTTTGGCAAACATTTCAAGAATGAGTTTGACCGAGGAGATCAGTTTGTAAAATTAGTAAAAGGCTTAAAATAAAATGGAGAAAGTTGATCACTATGCGAAAATAATTTGGGAGTATATGCTTATGCATCAGGAACTAGAGAAGGCAGATGCTATAGTTGTTTTTGGTTCAAACGACACTAGGGTTGCCGATAGGGCTGCAGAAATTTTTAAGCGAGGTTTTGCACCACTAATAATTTGTTCGGGTAGAAATGGTAAGAGGTCAGTTTTTTCGAAACCTGAAGCAGTTATTTTTTCTGAGAGACTTATTGCACTCGGAATACCCAAAGATAATATTATTCTTGAACCAAATGCAATGAATACTGGAGAAAATATAAACTTTACAAAAAATCTTCTTGCCCAAATGAAAATTAACCTAAATTCCATTATTGTTATTCAGAAGCCATATATGGAAAGAAGAGCATATGCTTCTATAAAAAAACAATGGCCAAATGTAAAGTGTATGGTAACTTCCCCGCAAATTTCTTACGAAGATTATTTTGAAAATTCTTATCCGGAAGAATGTCGCGGTCAGTTTGATTTCAAAAACAGAACTATAAATACAATGGTGGGGGATTTACTTAGACTAAAAGAGTATCCCAAAATTGGTTTTCAAATTGAACAGGAAATTCCAGAAAATGTTTGGCAAGCTGGCCAAAAACTTTTAGAGCTAGGGTATAATGAGTACTCTTATTTAATTGTAAAGTAATATGCAAACCCTGGATTTATCAAAAATTAAAAAAGTATTTTTCATCGGTATCGGCGGGATAGGGATTTCTGCTTTGGCAAAGATGGTCAAAGCGCAGGGGATTGAAACTGCTGGGTTAAATGATGAAGAAACTGGTAAAACTCTTGATACGCTTCATGAAGCGGGGGTTGAGATAACTCTGCTTAGAGATTTCAAAAACTTACCTGAGGCGGACATGTATGTGTATTCGGATGCATGGATTTATCGCGGACCAGAAATTTTAGAAAACGCGAGAAGCACAGGCGAGCCGGTACTTTCTTATTTCGAAGCACTCGGAGAATTTGCAAAAAAATATAAAGTCATCGCGGTCTCCGGCACCCACGGCAAGACTACCACCACTGCTATGATCTCAGGCATGCTTGTGGACGCTGGGCTTGACCCGACCTGTATCGTCGGCTCTTTTGTGAAAAAATTCGGGAGTAATTTTAGAGAAGGGAAAAGCGAATATTTTGTGGTGGAGGCCGATGAATACATGCGACACTTATTGAATTTCACTCCTTTCATAGGAGTAGTGACCAACATTGAAGCGGATCATTTGGATTATTACAAGGATTTGGCGGATGTACAGAGTGCTTTCCGTCAATTTATTTCCCAAAGTGAGCACGGCATCATGGATTACACCAAATATTTAGAAAAAGTACCAAAGCTTTCTGTTCCAGGAGAGTACAACAAGATGAACGCTGCTGCGGCGCTGGCCGTGGCAGACATTTTAGGAATTCCAGAAGAGACTGCAAAGAAGTCGCTAGCCGGATTTGAGGGTACCTGGCGACGCTTAGAGAAAAAGGGCGAGACTCCAGAGGGAACTATCATATACGACGACTATTCTCACCATCCTACAGAAGTTCAAGTAGCTATTGGAGCCTTGCGAGGACTCTACCCGGATAAGACCATCACCGTGCTTTTCCAGCCCCACCTGTACAGCCGAACCAAAGCTCTTTTTAATGATTTTGCAAAAAGTTTCAAGGGGGCAGATCGAGTACTCCTCCTGCCTATCTACTTTGCCCGAGAAGCCAAGGATGAAAGTATCTCTAGCGAAAAATTAGCGGAGGCCATCTGCCAAAACGGGGACAATGCACAGGTCTTTCCAGACTTCGAGTCTGCCGAAAGGGCAGTTTTAAACTTAAAGCTTGGTCCGAGCGATGTGTTTGTGACCATGGGGGCAGGGGAAGCTTATAAAGTGGCGGACAAAGTGTTTAAAATATCCTAAAATAGCCTTATTTTACAAGCTTATTTAGGCTTGACATAAAGAAAAGTTGTTGTCTAACTATTGACTTTTGAATCTAAGTATGCTATCATATATTCATATCCTTATAGTATAGGCGCAAGCCTATTAAATAAGGGTTTTTTAGTTTTAAGGCATAAAAGTTGTATTGAACAGACATGGCGTTAGTGGGGCAAATACCACTTTAATATGAAAAAAAACAATCTAATACGTTTTGTTCAGTCTCTTATCTTTCTACCAGTTATGACTGTGCCCATCTCTTTTGGAAACATTCATAATGATGAGATTCTACAAAATATATTAGTCCAAAAACAAAATACTGAAGCTATAATCTTTTTGGCAGCTAACCAGCCAGAAGATGTAAATGTTCTACAAGAGATACGGGAGTTCAGAGCTCTGGCCATTGATAAGTATTTCGAGGATCGCGACATGCCGCTCGCTGGCACTGGGATGAAGATGGTTCTTGAGGCAGAGAAGAATGATATTGACTGGCGTTTGCTTCCCGCTATTGCCGTCCGAGAATCAACTGGCGGAAAGCATGCTTGCAAGAGAGCTACTTACAACTCTTTCGGCTGGGGTTCCTGCAAGATTAATTTCAAATCTAATGACAGCGCCATAGAAACAGTGGCTCGCAACTTGGGCGGTAATAACCCGAACACTGACCATCATTATGCCGGGAAGACTACGAAAGAAATACTTCAAAAATATAATCCGCCCTCTATCGTGAAGCATTATGCTGAACAGGTGATGTCTATAATGGATGATATAGGAGAGGCAGACGTGATTGAAACTCCAAGTGTAAGTACATAACCAAAAATCCTCCGACTGGAGGATTTTTGGTTATTAAACTACTCTAGATACACCAAGGTCATCTTCTGGTCTTTTGGTTCAAAGAGAGTGATTTGGAAATTATAAGTTTTACCAAGTTGCAGCTTTTCTCGCAATTTTAATTCTCCGTCGAAGGTTGAATTGTGCACTAGCCCAGCCACACCTTCTTTGATAGACACCAGGGCGCCGTGCTTGTTGTACTTGATGACGACACCTTTGATGATGTCTCCCTTCTTTAATTTTCCTTCAAATTCTTTCCAAGGATTTTCTTTGAGAGCCTTGATGGAAAGCGACACCTTGCCGTCTTTTATTTCTATTACTTTAGCTTTTATTTTTTCTCCTATTTTAAACATGCTTCGAGGATCTTCTACTAGCCCCCAGTCGAGCTCCGAAATATGCACAAGCCCTTCTAGTCCGTCTTCGAGCCTCAAAAATACTCCGAAGTCAACCAGCCCGGCCACGGTACAATCTAGATTGTCGCCCACGGCGTACTTACTCAAAATTTCCTTCTTTTCTTCAGGGTTATTATCCTTTTCCGAGAAAATCAATTTACCTTCTTTCGGCAGAGTTGAAATGATCATTACAGAAATATGTTCTCCAACCAGCTTTTTTAATTCTTTTAATATTTTATCTTTGTCTGAATCAAGTACTCGAGGGTAGTGTTCCGCTTTAAGCTGGGAAGCAGGCAAGAATCCTTGTATGCCTTGCCACTCCAAAATGAGCCCACCCTTATTGGCATCTTTTATTTCCAAATTCATTACCGTTTTTGCTTTTATGGCCTTTTCAGCCTCACTCCAAGTGAGCGCCTGCTTTGCTTCTTTGAGAGAAAGCTCAGTGTATCCGTCTTCATTTTCTACTTCAACAACTTTGGCTTTAATGATATCGCCCAGGGTTATTTTCTTAATGATGTCTTTCGCATTGATAAATTCCCGGCCGTAAATAATGCCGGTGCCATGAGGAGACAGATCGACAAAGACAGATGATTTTTCTACCAAAATCACTGGGCCTTCCACCAGAGAATCAATTTCTGGCTTACTCGCGCTCCGATCGACTACTGATTTCAATACTGGATTTTCTTCTATTATTTCATCTTTTATCATAAAACTAAAAATCCGCTGTAAGCGGATATAAGGCTTAGGTTTTCCAACAACGTGTCAGAAGGTTACCCTAAATCCATGCTTTTAATGTAAATTCAATTGTGTAAATATACTACTACAATTGCATAAAAAAGCAACCGTATGACCTCATCTAATAATGTTACCAAGAATTAATCTGAGCGCGATTAAGTTTTAATTTAAAAAGTATATCACAAATGCCACTT
>MFUV01000002.1:0-3568 GCA_001787005.1 Candidatus Nomurabacteria bacterium RIFCSPLOWO2_01_FULL_39_18
TTTTTTGATTTTTTTTGCGAATACGAAAGTAGCTGTTTCAGATTTTTGATTATAAGAAATCTTTTTAGTAAACTCTTCGCCGATTCTCGCAGTTTCTATATCTATCTCTTTAGAGTGGAGAGTAATTTCTTTAGTTTCTTTTTTTAGGTCAACGGTTATGACTTCCTCACCTCTAAAAGTAAAATTCTCCAAGTCCGGATGAAGCTTGATATCATATTTTATCGGCACAATATTTTTAGACAGCCGAACGCTTTGCCTTTTCCTCTTTTGCATCAGTCCAGTATAGCTTTTTTAACAAAAAATGCTAATATCTAAGGGTGGAAACGGATACAGCGACGAATGCTTATACGGTCAAAACCCCTTCATTTGAGGGGCCGTTTAATTTGTTGCTTAGTTTGATAGAGGAACGGAAGCTTTTTATCAATGAAATTTCGCTCGCCTCTGTTACCGAGGATTATTTGAAGCACATCAACACTCTTGGCGACCTCGAGCCCGCGCATATCGCAAGCTTCATCACAGTTGCTTCCACCCTCATTCTAATTAAATCCAAATCTCTCTTGCCAAACCTAATGCTCACTGACGAAGAAGAAGGCGACATAAAAAGTTTAGAAAATCGCCTCCGACTCTACGAGATGTATATGCGACTTTCGCAAAATGTAAAAGAGAACTTTGGCAAGAAAATGATTTTCGCCGGCGAAGAACGCAAACACGATGTTTTAGTATTTTTGCCGGATGAGCAGATTACTAAAGAATCTATGATGACTTTCACCGAGGGCGTTTTGGGCAGGATGCCGAAGAAAATATCCTTGCCGGAGGTGGAAGTAAAAAAAGTCATCAGTATTGAAGAGATGATAGATCGACTTACCGAGCGAATTCAAAACACGCTCAAGATGAACTTCCGTGAATTTGCAGGTAGCGCGCAAACCAAAGAAGAAAAAGTGGTGATAATAGTGGGATTCCTCGCAATGCTAGAGCTTTCTCGCCAAGGGATACTTCACCTCATGCAGGAGAATAATTTTGAGGATATTATAATTATGAAAAATAATGAGTAACTTAGAACAAAAGATAGAGGCAATATTATTCTTTAAAGGCGAACCAGTTAGCCTAAAACGACTCGGCGAGATTTTAAAGATTTCTCCGGGTGAATTAATTGAATCAATTACAAGACTCAAGGAAAATCTAAAAGATAGAGGCATTACACTCCAAGAAAATAACAACGAATTGACTCTAGGCACAATTCCGGAATTAAGCGAGCTTATAGAAAATTTGCAAAAAGAAGAACTCAATAAAGATTTATCTAAAGCATCTTTAGAAACTCTCTCTATTATCCTTTACAAAGGTAGCGCGCATCGAGCGTATATAGACTACGTGCGCGGAGTGAACTCAAGCTTTACCTTACGAGCGCTCTCTATCCGCGGACTCATAGAGAAAACAATCGACCCGGAGGATAACAGACGGTATCTATACAAGCCCACTTTTGAACTTCTTTCATATCTCGGGATAAAAAGTTTGGAAGAATTACCAGAATACGCTCAAATATCCATCAATCTAAAGGAGGCCAACGAGAATATGAAGAATATGGAGGAGTTGGAAAACGAATCCGCTTAGGATATAATGCCTGATATGATTTCTAGAATTTACGTATCGCAAGGGGGCACAGACAGCAGAGAAAATGCATACGTAAAATCATGGGGAGGTTTGGGACTTTCGGGAAAAATCAAAAATGTCTCCATAGTTGATTGCTACACTATCCTAGGGAAGTTTTCAAAACAGGAACTTGGAAAAATAAGTGAAACGCTTACAAATCCGCAAATCGAAAAATATTCGCTCAATAAAATAACTACCGAAAAAAAATGGGACTACGCCGTGGAGATAGGGTTTTTGCCGGGAGTCACGGATAATGTAGGTCATACGACTCGCGAGACGATTTTGGATTTACTTCACACGAAGAGTGACGTATCAGTGTATACCTCAAAAGTTTTTTTAATTTCCGGAAACATAAAAAAGGAAGACGCAAATACAATTGCTTTCTCGCTTCATAATCCCCTTATAGAAAAGTCCACCATCTCCCGCATAAAAAACGGGAAAATTTCTTTGCCACTCAAGGTGCCAAAAGTAGTTCTTAAAAAAGGAACTTCTTTTATTAGAGTTCCACTTAATGTGAGCGACAAAAAACTGGAAGAAATAGGAAAGGTTGGAATTTTAGATGGGAGTGGTAAACGTCGAGGACCACTCGCGCTAACACTGCCTTACATGAAAGCAATCCAAAACCATTTTGCAAAACTCCAAAGACAACCAACTGACATAGAGTTAGAATCCATCGCCCAGACTTGGTCGGAGCATTGCAAGCACACTATTTTTGCTAATTCTATAGACGATATCAAAGAAGGTTTGTATAAAACTTATATCAAAGGCGCGACGAATATTATACGAAAGGAGAAAGCTAAGCGACCTGCCCGCCCTCACGATAGTTCGGGAGCAGGCGGGGATTTTTGTGTTTCTGTTTTCTCGGATAATTCTGGTGGGATAGTTTTTGATAAAGATTTTTTGATTACTCACAAAGTAGAAACTCATAATAGCCCGTCAGCACTTGACCCTTTTGGTGGAGCGATTACTGGCATTGGAGGGGTCAATCGCGATGCGATGGGCTTTGGGTTGGGTGCTAAGCCAGTAGCGAATACATATGGATTTTGTTTTAGCTATCCAGACGATAAACGGGCGCTTTTCCGTGACAGCAAGATGACCCAAAGAATGCTCCCACCGGCGCGAATTGCAAAAGGCGTAATCAAAGGGATAAATTCCGGAGGCAATTGTTCAGGAATTCCCACGCTCAACGGTTTTGTAAAATACGATGATAGATATAGGGGCAAGCCATTAGTTTTTGCTGGAACTGTCGGCCTCATTCCTAGAACCCTACCAAATGGAAAACTTTCTCATCAGAAAAAAGCCAAAGTGGGGGACTATATTGTGATGGCGGGTGGGAGAGTGGGGGCAGATGGTATTCACGGCGCAACTTTTTCTTCTACCACCATGGATGCGACTTCGCCTGCAACTGCGGTGCAAATCGGCGACCCTATTACCCAGAAAAAAATGAGTGACGCGATAGTGAAAGAAGCGCGCGACATGGGGCTCTACAACAGCATTACGGACGATGGCGCCGGTGGACTTTCTTGTTCCGTCGCGGAGATGGCAAAAGAATGTGGAGGCGCCAAAGTGGATTTAGAAAAAGTTCCACTTAAATACGCAAATTTAGAGCCGTGGCAGATTTGGATTTCTGAATCCCAAGAACGAATGACGCTCTCTGTGCCAAAGAAAAATTGGAAAACTTTTCAAAATTTAATGGAGAGTCGCGGAGTAGAAGCCACAGTTATCGGTGAATTTATAAAATCTCCACGATGTATTGTAAATTACAAAGGCAAGAAGATAATGGATGTGTCTATGGAATTTTTGCATAATGGTCTACCGAAAGAACAACTTCAAACTCAAAAAGTAGTTCAAGAATATGAAAAGCCGAAAATGCCGGCAAAATATTCTTACGCTCAAGCTCTCTACGATTTATTAAAAGAAG
>MFUV01000002.1:3650-4379 GCA_001787005.1 Candidatus Nomurabacteria bacterium RIFCSPLOWO2_01_FULL_39_18
CTCTGGGCGAATAAATACCGATGCGCAAGTTTTCCGCCCCGTGCTAGACAGAGAAGTCGGCGCAGTTTTAACATCCGCAACTTACCCTTCCTATGGAGACATCAGTACTTATCATATGGCCGGAAGCGCGATAGATACAGCTGTCCGAAATGCAATCTGCGCCGGAGCATCACTTGACCATTTGGCGATACTGGATAATTTTTGCTGGTGTTCCTCAAAAGACAAAACACGCTTGGCGCAACTAGTAGATGCAGTTAAGAGTTGTTACGATTACTCTGTCGGCTACGGCACGCCTTTTATTTCCGGCAAGGACAGTATGTTCAATGACTTCAAAGGCTACGACGAAAAAGGAAAACCTATCGCGATATCCGTCCCACCGACTCTCTTGATCTCGGCAGTAGGCGTGGTCAGTGATATCTATAAAACTGTCTCACCCGAGTTTAAACATGGAGGAGATATGATTTATCTTCTAGGGGAAACCAAAGACGAGCTTGGAGCAAGTGAATTTTATAAACTGCTCGCTAGAAAAGAGAAAAGTAATAACATAGGTAATGATGTTCCGAAAGTAGATTTTAAGAAGAATAAGAAAGTATATCAGGCGTTAGAGCAAGCGATTAAAAGAGAGCTCGTAGCTTCGGCGATATCGGTATCTTCTGGTGGGCTGGCCATCACACTAGCTAAAGCATCAGTAGGTGGAATGCTCGGATGCAACGTTTCTATTGCGGAAGT
>MFUV01000002.1:4428-12424 GCA_001787005.1 Candidatus Nomurabacteria bacterium RIFCSPLOWO2_01_FULL_39_18
CCAAGGGAGAATCGTCGTCTCTGTATCGCCAAAAAATGCAAAAGCATTCGAAAAAATAATGAAAAATACTCCGCGCGCCAAAATCGGTAAAGTGACAAACAATAATAAATTTGTAATTACCGAAAACAAAAAGAAAATCATAAATACTGATGTCAAAAAACTGCACTCCCTTTATCATAGTTTTTCGAATAGGATGAAATAATATGGAAACTCGAAACTGTCAAAATTGCAAAAAAGATTTCACCGTTGAACCGGACGATTTTTCGTTTTATGAGAAGATGGATGTATCCGTACCAGAAAACTGCCCACAGTGTCGTCAACAATTGCGTATTATTTATCGTAATTTTAAAACTCTCTACAAAAGACCTTCAAGTAAATCAGGTAAAATAATTGTCTCAATGTACAATCCAAATGTGTCTTTTCCGGTTTACGATATTTCCGAGTGGTGGGGAGATGATTGGGAGGGTATGGAATACGCAAAAGAAATTGACTGGGATAAACCTTTTTTTGATCAACTATCGGAATTATTCAATACTGTTCCTCATATGTGCATGATAAATACAAATTGTGATAACTGCGAGTATTCAAATATGGCTAAAGACAGCAAAAATTGCCATTTAGTTTTTGGTTGTGTTGATAATGAAGATTGTGATTATGGGCATGTTGTATGGAACTCGAAAGATTCCATTGATAATCTTTATGTTTTTAAATGTGAATCTTGTTACGAATGTATAGACTGTCTTGGGTCTACAAAACTCTCATATTCGCAAGAGTGTGAAAGTTGTGTTGACAGTATAGGTCTTTTTGATTGTCGTAATTGTTTAAATTGTATTGGATGCGTGGGACAAATAAATAAGTCTTATTATATTTTCAATCAACCTGTAACCAAACCAGAATATAGGGAGTTTTTACTGAAACACCCTATGAATGATAAATCTACAATAGATTATATTCTGAAAGAACGAGAGGAATTAAGGAAGAAGATTCCCCAACGTTCTTTTTTTGGCTCACGCAACAACGATGTTTCAGGAAACCATGTTTACAATGCTCATGATGTACATTATTCTTTTGATATAAAAAGCGGGGAACACTCTAAATTTTGTTTTACTATTAGAAAAGCTACAGACACATATGATTCTTCTTTCTCAACTGAGTTATCTGAATGTTATCAAATATTAAATTCGGCTGGGAATAGAATGATGGGTTCACACATAGTTATTGACTCTCATGATGTGTATTATTCTGACCATTGCTATAGTTCTGATCATCTTTTTGGATGTTTTGGGCTTCGTAAAAAGTCATACTGTATTTTTAACAAACAGTATTCAAAGGAAGAATACGAAAAATTACTTCCACAATTAATAGAACACATGAAAAAGTATAATGAATGGGGGTTTTTCTTTCCGAAAGAGTTGAGCCCTTTTGCCTATAATGAATCTATTGTGAATGAATACATGCCTCTTACAAAAGAACAAGCCTTAGCGCAAGGTTTCAAATGGAGAGATGATATACCAAGCACAAAAGGACAAGGAACAATTACTCTGGAGAATTTGCCTAAAAATCCAGAAGAATATAGTGACGACTTAATGAAAGAAGTTTTTACTTGTGAAAAGTGTGAGAAGAACTACAAGCTTATAAGTAGAGAAATTAATTTTTACAAAAGAAACAAATTAGCTTTACCTAAAAAATGTTTCAATTGTCGTCATGAATTAAGAATGAGTAAAAGAAATCCAAGAGCACTTTGGGATGGGGTCTGCGCAAAGTGCAATACCAATATAAAAACATCCTATACTCCTGAAAATCAGAAAACATATAAAATTTACTGCGAAAAATGTTATCAGCAGGAAGTTTATTAATACAATACCCCAACAAACTGGAGTTTGTAAGGATGTTAAAAATATGAAAGAAAAATTAAAATTAAAATTAAAAATTAAAACCAAAAAACCTAGAGTGATAATAATGTCCGGCTATGGGCTCAATTGCGAAGAAGAGACAAAGTTTGCTTTCAATTGGGCGGGAGGCAGAGCAGACATCGTGCATATCAATGATTTGATTGCAAAACCAAAGATGCTAAAGGATTACCAGATTCTTGCTTT
The DNA here is from genome assembly GCA_001787005.1 of Candidatus Nomurabacteria bacterium RIFCSPLOWO2_01_FULL_39_18. Taxonomy (GTDB): domain Bacteria; phylum Patescibacteriota; class Minisyncoccia; order Phycocordibacterales; family UBA9973; genus UBA9973. The sequence continues at coordinate 6,525 of MFUV01000002.1, forward strand.
TCCGGGAGGATTTTCGTATGGCGATGATACGGGGAGCGGAAAAGCATATGCCAATAAATTTAAAAATCATTTATCTAAAGAATTAAAAGAATTCCTGGCGCGTGATACTTTGGTGATAGGTATTTGCAACGGATTTCAAATAATAACCTGTCTAGGGATAGTGCCCGGCGCGCTTACTTTCAACAAAAACGCAGAGTACATAGACCGTTGGGTGGATTTGGAGGTAAAAGGCGACCCACGCCAAGGCGGGGCAAGTAGTCCGTGGCTTAAAGGGATTAAAAAAATATCTCTTCCGATTGCGCACGGCGAAGGACATTATGTGGTAGGAGCGAAAGAATATGAAAAATTGAAAGAAGGCGGGCAAGTAGCTCTTACTTATACCAAAGGAGAAATCTGTAAATTCCAAAACTTGGAGAAAAATCCAAACGGCTCGGACTATGACATTGCCGGAGTTTTGGCATATAATGGCAGAGTCTTGGGGTTGATGCCTCATCCGGAGCGAGCGATGTTTTTCCATCATTCACCGCTCTGGTCCCAAAGGAAAACGAGCTTCCTACGGGGCAAGCAGATGAAAAAAGAAAATTCAAAGAAAACAAAAGAGGGACAGGGAATTCAAATTTTTAAAAACGCGGTTAATTATTTTAAATGAAAATTAATGAGTAAAACGAATATAATTTTCTTTACCCTGTTAAATGCCCTTCGGGCAAATTTTGTTAAGCAAAATTTATTTAACAGGGTGGCGATTTATATAGTCGCTATGCTCCTTATAAATCAGCCATGAACGAACTCAAAGAAAAATGCGGGATTGTTGGAATTTTTGCAAAAGACACCGATGTGGCGCGATTTGCTTTCTTTGCGCTGTTTGCGCTTCAGCACCGAGGGCAGGAAGCGTCCGGCATCACTACGAGCGATGGAAAACAATTATACAGCCACAAAGGTATAGGCTTGGTTTCGCAAATTTACACCGAAGAAGCTATAAATTCTCTGCGCGGGCACATTGCGATAGGGCACAACAGATACTCTACTTCTCAAGGAGGCGGTTTTTCTCACGCCCAGCCTACTTTAAATTCGGATAATTCTTTTGCTTTGGCTCATAACGGCAATCTGCCTTCAGTGAAAGCATTGGAAGAATTTTTATCTAAAGAAGGAGTATTAAAAAACGATCGTTCCGACTCTGAACTCATTGCGGATGCGATAGATTTTTATCTTAAGAAAGATTTATCTTTACCTGAAGCGGTAAAAAAAGTATTTCCGCTTTTGACCGGCGCATTTGCGCTCACCATGATGACCAAGAATACGCTCGTGGCAGTGCGAGACGCCTATGGTATGCGCCCGCTCTCTTTAGGAAAACTGGGGGAAAACGGATATGTGGTAGCATCAGAGACTTGCGCTCTTAAAACTATTGGCGCTGAAGTGGAAAGAGAGATAGGGTGCGGAGAAATGTTGGTGATAGATAAAAATGGAGTAAAGAGTGTCAAACTAGCAGAGCCAACTCCGAAACACGACATTTTTGAATATGTGTATTTCGCTCGGCCGGACAGCGTTATCGGAGGCAAACTGATTTATGATGTCAGAAAAAAATTTGGCATAGCGCTTGCTCGGGAATGTAAAATCTCTGTGGACGCTATCGTTCCGGTGCCAGATACCGCCGTTCCTGTGGCAATCGGATATTCCCAAGAGTCCGGCATTCCCATGGAGATGGCGTTGGTAAAAAATAGATACGTGCATCGCACATTCCTAGAGCCCAGCCAAGAGTCAAGGAGAAGTAGTGTGGCGTTGAAACTCGTGCCGTTGCCAGAAGTCTTAGAAGGGAAGAGAATCGCAGTTCTAGACGATTCTATCGTGCGAGGACATACTTCACGCAAATTAGTAAAAAGTCTTTTTGATGCAGGTGCCAAGGAGGTGCATTTATTGATTTCTTCTCCACCAGTGCGTTTCCCTGATTTTTACGGCATTGATACTCCTATGCAAGAGGAATTAATCGCTTCCCAAAAAACAGTTGAAGAAATACGAGAATGGCTGGGAGCCACGTCGCTCCACTTCTTGTCTTTGGGTGGACTCATAGAATCTATCGGACTTCCGAAAGAAGAGCTTTGTACTTCTTTTTTCACGGGCGAGTATCCGATAGATATTTTAGAGCGTAAAAGCGAAGTAAGTTATGATGTCCCTAAAGAATAAACTGAAACTTGTAGTTCTTATTTCAAACGCTGGCACTGGCACAAACCTCCAAGCTATAATTGACGGCATTCTCTTGGGTAAAATCAACGCGGAGATTTGCGCGGTAGTTTCTGATAGAGATGACGCGCTGGGACTTGAGCGCGCAAAGAAACATAATTTAAATATAGAAATTTGTAAATCCAAAGAAGAACTTCTTCCGCTTTTGCAAAAACTAAATCCTGACTTCATGTGCCTTGCCGGCTGGAAGCAGATTATACTAGATGAAGTAATACTTGCGTATCCAAATAAGATTTTAAATTTACACCCGGGGCTGATACCAGATACAGCTGATGCAAGTAACAAAAGCGTTAAAAATCCTGACGGCACAGACGCGCTTTGGAATAAAGGTATGCTCACTACCAAAGCTATTGCGAATCTTTTAGACCAGAAAGCCACCTTCGCCGGCTCTTCAATTCATTTTTTAACCTTGAATTTTGATTTCGGGCCAGTTTTAGGAAGAGTGTTTGAGAAAATAGAATCCGGTGACACAGTAGAGACTTTGTATGAACGGCTAAAGAAAAAAGAAAACGAAATGTATGTGGGAGTTTTAGAGAAATTATCCAAAAATGCTTAACGAAAAACAGAAAATTTTAATAATCGGTGGGGGAGGGAGAGAGCATGCGATTGGGTGGAAGATAAAGCAATCAAATAGAAACCCTGAGCTTTATTTTGCGCCCGGAAATGGCGGAACGCTTGAACTCGGAATAAATGTAGATATCAAAACCACCGACATAGAGAAACTTTTAGAATTCGCGCAAAAAGAAAAAATAGACCTGACTTTGGCGATTCCCGATGACCCGCTAGCGCTCGGGGTTGTGGATTTATTTAGAAGCGCCGGAATGCGAATCTGGGGACCAACGAAGAAAGCTTCGCAAATAGAATCCTCAAAAGCTTTTTCTAAAAACTTTATGGCTCGGCACAGATTGCCGACGGCGAAATTCATGACCTTCACTGATTTTGAAAAAGCAAAATATTATATTCAAAAACAAATTTTCCCTCTGGTTATCAAAGCAAGCGGGCTGGCGCTCGGCAAGGGTGTAATAATTTGTGAAAATTTAAAAGAAGCCGAAGGAGCACTTGAAAATATGCTGGTCAAAAAAACTTTTGGCGAAGCGGGAGGCGAAGTGGTAATTGAAGAATTTTTAACCGGTCCAGAAATTTCCACGCATGCATTCTCCGATGGAGAGCATTATTCTCTATTTCCGACGTCTCAAGACCATAAAAGAGTCGGAGAAGACGATACAGGGCTAAATACAGGCGGGATGGGCACTATAGCGCCTGTGCCTTTCGTCTCACCTGAACTAATGCAAAAGATTGAGGAAACCATAATCGCACCTACGCTCGCCGGTATGAATAGCGATGAGAATTCTTTTGAAGGAGTAATTTATCCGGGGCTGATGCTTACACCTGACGGCCCGAAAATTTTGGAATACAATGCGCGCTTTGGCGACCCTGAAACGCAAACTTATATGCGACTACTACAAACTGACTTATTAGATATTATAGATGCGAGCATTGATAAGAAATTAGATGCCTTGGAAATCAAATGGAGTGACAAATCTGCTTGCACCATAGTGCTCGCTTCTCTCGGCTATCCGGAAAATTATGAAAAAGGGAAAGAAATTTTTGGAATCAAAGATGCTGAGCAAAATAAAAACGTGGTTGTCTTTCACGCAGGGACAACTATGAAAGACGGAATTTTAGTCACCAACGGCGGGCGTGTACTAGGGGTGAGCGCTGTAGGAAAAGACTTAAAGGAAGCGCTTTCTACCGCCTACGAAGCTGTTTCAAAAATAAGATTTGAAGGGATGCAATACAGGCGAGATATAGGTAATAAGGCACTAGGGTTGAAAATGGGAGATTTTTAAGATATGATGATTTTGGATTGAATTTTTTCTATCACTAAAAAAATTAATGTGTATGATTACAGGGCTCTTTCCCAACGAACCGATTGATGACAGCTTGGATGAAATTAATGAAGAAGAAGCATTAAAAAAAATCCATGATACATCTCCGGACAATCCCCGAGACAGACTCGAGGATTGAACACTAAAGACATGGCGTTAGAACTCTATGAGTTCTGACGCCACCTTTTTTTATTTTTAAAAGATGTTAAGATGATTTTATGAAAGATACAAACAAAGTGGGCATAATAATGGGCTCGGATTCGGATTTAGGAGTCTTGGCAGAAGCAGAAACAATACTCAAAGAATTCGGTGTGCCTTGTGAAATAGCTGTGGCTTCGGCGCACAGAGCGCCGGATTTAGTGCATGAATACGCTACTAGCGCGATATCTCGCGGATTGAAGGTCATCATTGCTGGCGCCGGTGGGTCAGCGCATTTGGCGGGAGTTACGGCTTCACTCACGACTTTGCCTGTAATCGGAGTGCCTATAAAAGCAAAGACGCTGGACGGGCTGGATTCACTTCTATCCACCGTAAACATGCCTCCCGGAGTGCCGGTTGCAACCGTGGGCATAAATGGAGCGAAAAACGCAGGACTACTCGCAATTCAAATACTTGCAACATCCGATAAAGATTTGGAGGAAAAATTGATTGCTTACAAAAATAAAATGAGCGCCGACATAAAAACTAAAAATGAAAAACTGGCGAAACTCGGCGCGGAGGAATACCTTAAGGGAATGAAGTAGCATGTCCGACCTTTATAAAAAATCTGGAGTAAATATAGATGCAGGGAATGAAGCCGTTCGGCGAATCAAAAAAAATGTAGCCAGCACTCATAGCAAGGCCGTGCTCACAGGTATAGGAAGCTTTGGCGGACTTTACGATTTAAGCGAAATAATCAAAAAATATAAAAACCCTGTGCTAGTACAGAGTATTGATGGAGTAGGCACCAAGCTTTCTGTGGCGCGTATGATGAATAAATATGACACAGTGGGGGAAGACATCGTGAACCATTGTTGCAACGATTTGCTCGCCATGGGCGCTCGCCCGCTCATTTTCTTAGACTATGTCGCTCACGCAAAACTTGACCCAAAAGTGATGCAAGATATGGTGAGGGGTATGGCGAAAGCTTGCAGGGAATCAGGAGTATCGCTCATTGGTGGAGAAACAGCCGAAATGCCGGGAGTATATCAGGCGGGCGAACACGACATCGCAGGCGCTATAACTGGAGTAGTGGAGAAAAATAAAATCATCACTGGAGAGAAAATAAAAAAAGGGAATTTGATATTAGGGTTTCCTTCAAGTGGACTGCACACCAATGGTTATTCTTTGGCTCGCAAAATTCTTTTTGGCAGTAATTTTACTAGGGCTAAACACAAAGTAAAAGACAAACCAAAAGATTTGAAAATGTCAGTAGGAGAAGCATTACTCAAAGTGCATGTAAATTATTGCAAACCCGTTTTTTCACTTTTAGATTCTGGAATTGAAGTAAAAGGCATCGCGCATATTACCGGTGGCGGATTTATTGAAAATATTCCGCGAGTATTGCCGAAAAATCTAAACGCAGAAATTACGCTCGGCACTTGGCCTATGATCCCGATATTTCCATATATGCAAAAGCTTGGCAAAGTTTCGCAAGAAGAAATGTACTGGGTATTCAATATGGGCATCGGTTTGGTTTTAATAATATCGCCTAAAGATAAAAAGAAAATAGAGCAAAAACTTAAAAATTATAAAAAATATTGGATTGGGGAAATTATTACTGGTCAGAGTAAAGTA
>MFUV01000003.1 GCA_001787005.1 Candidatus Nomurabacteria bacterium RIFCSPLOWO2_01_FULL_39_18
ATTTTAGATATTATAGACCCAGAACAGAAACCTATACCACTAGGATGGCTAGACAATAATTCTAGTTCGAACAAAGGGCTAAGTAGCGTTGCTGTTGACGGAGGTGATTATGCCTATGTTGCCAATAGCTATAGTGGTTCTTCGCCGGACTGCGAAGAAGCAGAAAACTGTGGGCAACTTCAAGTTATTGATATAAGTAATCCAGAGACTCCTTCTGTTGTGCGTAATTTTAAATTAGATAGCGTTACAACTAGTGGTACGCTTGCATATGGTACTAGTATATTTTATAAAGACGAGGTTGTATATCTAGGACTAGCAAAAGCAGATGGTGATGGAGAAGATTATCCCAATGGTCTAGAATTTTATGCCTTAGACGTTAGTACCCCGACTAGTCCGGTTATACTTGCTAGCGCTGAAATTGGGAATGGCGTAAATTCAATTCTAATTAAAGATGAATATGCTTATGTAGTTTCTCCAAGCGATGAAGAAGAATTAAAGGTTTTTAACTTATCAAACCTGAATCAAATCGGTGCTTTCGATGCCCCAGCTGGCGGGGGTAATAATGGAAACGGTAAAAGCATTTACATAGTAGGAAATACCCTATATCTAGGTAGAACATTATTAGCTGGAGATGAGTTTTATATTTTAAATAATGAAGAACCGGGTGATTATCCTACTGCTTCTATTTTAGGCTCTAAAAATATACAAGATGGAGATGACGATCAACCTCCAGCACCTAAAAATACAAGCATAAAGGGATTGATCATAAGGGGTGATCTAGCAATTTTTGTAACAGATGAAGAATTTCAAGTTTGGCGCATCGATAGCCTACCTGCTATTACTAGATATGCAGACCCTCTGATTTTACCACCTGGAACTGGTGGCCCTAATCTTGAAGGTGTAGCAAGCGATTGTGAAGGAAATTATATTTACGTTGGTTCACTAGGAGCAAATGATAAGGGAATAATATCAGTAGTAACCGGCGGACCGGAGGAATAACAATGAAAACTAATCGAGGCTTCACTTTAATAGAGACGATTATTTATATCGGCCTTTTTGGTGTTATGATCGGTGGGCTTTTTGCGAGCGTATTTCAGCTGATGCAGAACACTCAAGGCATAGAAGAAAAAGTAGTGATAGAAGAAGAAGTGAACTTTGTTATGAAAAAAATAGATTGGCTGTTGAATGACCTGAAAACAATCACTGCACCAGTTTCTGGCACTTCTGATACTCTAGAAATTATTAACGACGATAACCAAAGTATATCCATACGCTTAGATGATAGCAAAATCCAGATTTGTTATAATGCAATAGCATCTTGCGCCAATGAGGACTTTCAAAATATTACTTCAATAAATGTAAAATCGGAAAACCTTTCGTTCACCTACCTAGAATCAATAGACGACTCTCCTGTTGGTATAAATACAAAAGTAACCTTAAACGGTCGAATTGTCGGTTTGAATAAATATCAAAGACCATGAGTATAAAAAACCAAAAAAGTCTTGTCCTAAGGAATTCGAAGGGTTTTATCGCACTATTTTCCGTCATCATTATTTCTTTTACCTTACTTTTGATGACCGTCACTTTGAATTTTTCAAATCTTTTCGGACGTTTTAATATACTCGATTCTGAATTCAAAGAGCAAAGCGGTGAGTTTGCCTATGCCTGTATTGAAACCGCTCGTTTTGTGTTGGCCGGAAAGATACTTGATGGCGACACAAGCTTTTCAGGCACTAACCCCGATGTTTCTGTGGGCAACGGAACATGTGGCTACGAAATTTCCAATGGAGAAATTATCAAAACATGGGCAGAAGTGCCAGAAACGAATGGGGCTTCTACATATTATGCAGTACGAATAGATACCGATGATTCGGGCCTGCCAGTTGACTGTTTTCAAGAGCTTCTAACTGAAGACGACGACTTAGATTTATCCACTTGCTAAAACTTGCAATTTTCTGAAAGATGTGCTATAAGTAATGAAATTAAAAAATGTCGAAATATTATTAGTTTTATTAGATTTACTAGCGCCTAAAGCCTAGCGCCTAAAGCCTAGCGCCTAAGGCCTAAACAAAATTATGAAGAATCTGAAGAAAGTTACCCAAAATAAGGGTTTTACACTTATAGAGATCTTGGTCGTTATTGGTATTATTGCTGTTTTAGCCGCAATCGTGCTTATTGCTATTAATCCGGCAAAGCAATTTGCGCAAGCTCGCAATACACAAAGAGATTCCAACTTAAACGCAATCTTAAACTCTATTGGACAAAGAATGGCAGACAATAAGGGCGTATTCGAAGGAACTTTTAACGTAGGAGATGATCCTGATACTGTTGATGATCCTGATACTGTGCCCATCGAAAATGTCGAAGGCGTAAATTATCTCTGCGGTAAACTTCCGGCCCTTGGAGGCACAGTAGCGATAGACTCTAGAGACACTACTGATATTGATGATATTAGTGAGATTGGTTGGTTGGGGTGTTTAGTTCCCACATATATATCTGCATTACCAACAGATCCAACTTGGGTCTCAGGCAGTGACACACTGTATGAACTAACAAAAGAAACAAATGGTCGTTTGACTGTTTGTGCACCTCTAGCTGCTGATGAAGTTGCTGTACCAGGTGCAGATGAGATTTGCATCACTCGCTAACTAGAATCCAAATCCGTTTAAAACTTTAAACGCGATAAAACACTCTAATCAAAAAATCCGCCCATCGCCTGCCTGCGCAGGCAGGCGGATTTTTTGATTTTTCTCCCTCCCTCCTACCAATAGAATTCGCGGAAGACGGTCTTCCGCGAATGTTACTAGGCTTGCGGAAGACCGTCTTCCGCAGATTCTTACGGTTCCTGAAATTTGAGCCAATCTTTGATCTCGGCATCAAAGTCTTTTATATCCCGAAAGTAATCCGGGAAATCTTCTCTATTTATTATTTTATTCTCTGGACGAACAACTTTCTTATAGTCTAAATAACTTGACCATTGATAATCTTCTAAAAAACCCTTCGCTTTCTTCCAATCTCCGATACCCTGCTCTTTCCAATTTTTATTTATTAATTTTACGGGATTTAAATGAATATAAGAAAACAAATATTTGGCCTGATTATCATTTGCCATATGAATATCTTTAAACCTTCCTTCGAAAAGCCCTCCTGTTCTGCTGTATTTTGTATTTATGTATTTTGAATATGAAGTTAAAAGCTTGCGCATAAACTCGGAAATTTCATTTTCCTTTTTCACCTTGCGGAAGACGGTCTTCCGCGTATTTTGCTTTCGCGAATTTATATTGGGATTAATCATCAAATACAAGTGAAAATGATTATTCATCATAACCCATGCTCCTATGCTTACAAGTCTTTCTCCTCTGTCAAAATCCCACGCATCGATTTTAGGTCTGACTATATCTTCCCGAAAATCAATACTTTTCTCCGAATTGCAAAGATATAATAATTTTACAAAGCGATCACGATCAAAATTATCAAAAAATATATTTTGCTTACTGTTGCCACGACTATAAATGTGATAAAACTCGCCCTCGGCAAAATTTTCTTTTCTATATCCCATAACTCTATGATACTGCGGAAGACGGTCTTCCGCAACTTTCTACTCGTTTTCGAGCATAAAGAGATCTAGATTTTCTTCGAATGTATCTATAATTTCTTCAGTTTCTATATTATTTTCTTCTTCTATGACCTCTTCTTTTTTTGGCCATGGAGGGAGTCCAAAATATTCTGGAGTGTTCCAATACATCCAGTCGAAAAGTCCGCGCATGACGGAGGAGGCGCCACCGGATTCCCCTTGCGAGGGCCCTGACTCCATCATCACTGTAAAAGCGTATCTAGGGTTTTCGTAAGGAAAGAATCCGATAATCCAAGAATTCACTTTGTTTTTAGCTGTTCCCACTTGCGCGGTACCGGTCTTGGCGGCAACTTCCACATACGGCACGTTGAGCGCGATTGCTGTGCCGTATTCCACCGCTTCTCGCATACCAAGATACACTTCATTATAATATTCACTACTTAGATTTATTTTTGAAATTTTTTCTTCCATCACTTTATCTTCTAAAACAAAATGCGGAGTGACTAGGATGCCACGGTTCCCGATAGCCGAAACCGCGCGCGCCATTTCCAGTAGGGTTACTTGGAAGCCGTATTGCCCGATGGCGGTGTTGTAAGTATCTCCTACTCGCCAAGGGTCACCGGCGAAAGTTTTTAATTTCCATTCTGGGCTTGGTATTGTGCCAAACTTTTCATCCGGCAAGTCCACTCCGGTTTCCTCTCCTAGCCCAAACATGCGGGCGTATTTTTCAAGATTGCTGATGCCGAGACCTTTTTGTCCTTCAAATCCTCCGCCAATGGAGTAGAAATAAACGTCAGAAGAAACAGCAATAGCTTCGCTCATGTCTGTCCAACCATGCGCCTTCCAGTCGCGAAATACGCTAGGCTGGTCCGGGAAATACGGATTAGGAATAGAAATGGAGCCCGTGGAAAGTATCTCCTTGTAGGGGCTGATAATTTCTTCCGCGAGAGCACCCAACGCAAAGAATGGTTTGACAATAGAGCCCGGAGTATAAAGCCCGGAGATTGTTCTGTCCAAAAATACTTTTCTTTTATCGCTTAAATAACCATTTATTTTTTCTTCGTCTTTCCCAAGTGACAACACGTTAGCGTCATATTCCGGATAACTAGTAGAGGTGATAATCTCACCGTTGGTGATGTCCAGTAAAATACCCGCCCCGCCGGTAAAAGAATTTCTTTTTGACAAATCTTCTATAAGAGAAAATAATTTACTTTGAATTTTGGAGTCAACGGTTGTCGCCAGGTCTTTTCCTCTGGTTGGAGCATTCTGTATATTTTCCGAATGCACTACTCCATGCGCGTCTATTTCTATAATTTTTGAACCGTTTATACCCTTTATTTTTTCATCATACTGTTTTTCCAGTCCATCTTTTCCTATATAATCGGTTTGCCAATATTTTCCACTCTTGTCTTTGGTAGGTGAACTGACGTAGCCTAAAATATGAGCAAAACCGGGAGAGAGATAAGAGCGAAGAGGAAAAGTTTCAAGTAATATTCTCTCTTCTTCGCTCAAGGATAGGTCTTCTGTTTTTTTATTCCAAGCAAGTTCTATGCCACTCCTATCGTAGATGATTCCCCTATCGGCAAAAATAATTACCGAAGAAAGCGTATTGTTCTCGCTCCTTTTCAAGTACTCCTTGCCCTTTCTTATTTGCAGACTCAAAAGCTGACCAATAAAAATTAAAACAAAAATTATAAAAAAAAACCCAAGAAATAAAGTAGTTCTTTTCCTAATTGGTTTCTCTATTCGCCCTTCAAATTGCTGCTGGTCAAAACCCTGCAAGTTTTTAGAATCAAGAAAAATCTCATCCGGCTCTATCATTAAGCCGTTTTTTCTTAATTTATTTTTTTTGAATAATTTAATTATCATTCTAATTTTTGGGATAAAACTTTAATTTCTTCTTGAAAAGTTCAACCGCCAAGAGAAATATAAAAGAAATTATTCCAGAAAAAAATACCAGATTTAAAAACCTCGGGTCCTTTACGCCGTAAAGTAAATCCGAAAGAGCCAATAATCCCACTGCTTCGAAGAAATAAGAAAAATAAAAAATACCGACTACAGCCAAGATAATTGAAATCCAAAAAGGTAAAAATAGCACAGAGAATAAGAGAATTATGAAAGCAAAAATTCGTTTGGGCATCAGATTAACCGCAGAATAAGCAAAACTATTACCATGATTATAATTCCGTAAAATATGGCGGGACTTTTGAATATTGATTCAGCAACGGTGAGCATAGTCAGTTCTAAACGCTCTAATATATTTAAGTGCCCCACTGCTTCCGCATACTCTATGGTTGTGTCTTCTTCCGACGCTTTTGGTATATTTGTATCTCCGATTTTTACTTGGATTTCTTCTTTTTTGTTTTGGATGGAGGTAAGAGTTTTTATTCTGAAACCCTCAAGTGTGTTTTTTACTTTCTCTATTGTTTTAGTCACAAAAGCGGGAGTTTTTTCTTTGACTAGTTTTTCTATGGCGCTTGGAGTTTTGTTTTCGGTTTCTTCACCTGAAACTTCATCTTGCGCAAAAACTCCGCTCGTTGATAGCAGAAAGAAGAACAAAAAAGCCAGTATAAAGATTTTTTTAACACTCATACTACTCATTATACAATACATTCACAATTTTTTCCATATCGGAAAATCGTCCTAAAAAACTAGAGCCAAGCACCGTCACTACTATTTCTTCGTCTTCTTTATTTTTGAAAATCAAAGTTAAATTTCCCGGAGCGAGTAGTGTGCTACCTGTTTTTGAAAGTACAGGATTGGGAATTTTCGTTATTGAGGTATTTGTGTTAAGCGCCTCGTGAAATAACCCGGACTGCGAAATAAAAGTTATATCAGGAAATGCCGTTATTGGAAAAATATCTGGATGAGCCAAAAGCGCAAAGGAAGCCAGAGTGTTCATTTCTTCTGCGGTGCTATATGCTCCGGCTTGCGAAAGTGTCGTATCGAGCCCGGTAGTGTTATAAAAAATAGTATTTGCCAAGCCAAGCCGTTTTGCTTTCTCATTCATTTTCTCTAAAAATTGCGGATTATTTTCAGAAAGCGCTACCGCTACATCGTTGGATGACGTTAGAAGCATAAACTTTACCAACTCTCGAGGGTCCCATTTTTCATGCAAATAAAGGCTGTTGTCTCCTACTTGGTTTAGCGCATTTACCGAAATCTGTATCTCATTTATGTCTTTATAATCAACAAGGGCGACCAAGGCAGTCATAATCTTTGAAAGCGAGGCGAGCGGTAAAACTAGGGTATCATTTTTGCCATAGAGTTTTTTATCGTTGGTTATGTCGTAAACGGAAATTGCTTTGGCTTCGAGCTCTAGGCTTTCTATTTTATTTCTAATAAGTTCAATTCTTTCTTTTTCTTTTTTTACTTCTTCTTCATTTTGTTTTGCGATTTGATAATTTTGCCAAAAGAAAAAAAGCGCGTATAGAAGCAATAGGAAAAATACAAATATTAAACTTTTTTCGTATTTAGTTTTAGTCATTTCTTTATTCCGAGATTTTTGGCAATGCGTTCCAGTATAGGTGTATTAAAATCGTAATTAAAAGAGGTGCCGGTAATCGTTTCATAAATCTCAATATAGCGACGAGAAAGCTCGGCAACCAAATCTGGTGGGGCTTTAGGCAAGACCTCGTCTTTGTATGGGTCGCAATTATCCTTGAACCACATTCGTAAAAATTCCTTATCAAAATATTCTGGTTCTTCATTTTTTTCAAATCTTTCTTCATAACTGCCTGCTTTCCAGTATCTAGAAGAGTCCGGGGTGTGGATTTCGTCTATCAGGATAAGCTTGCCATGCTCGTCTAGACCAAACTCATACTTGGTATCTACTAGTATGAGCCCGCGCGCGAGCGCTATCTCTTGCCCTCTTTTGAATAACGCTTTGGTAATTTTTTCAACTTCAGTAATCATTTCTTTACTCATCAATCCTTCGGCGACGATTTCATCCGGAGAAAGCGCTCTGTCGTGTTTTTCGTGTTTGGTGGTGGGTGTAAAAACTGGCTCATCCAACTTTTGGTTTTTCTTCAAACCCTCCGACAAAACAAAGTTTCCAAAATCTCGCTTGCCATCTCTGTAATGCGTCCAAAGCGAAGTGGAAGTGACCCCCGTGATATATCCACGGACAATGGCTTCTATCGGAAGAGGCGCGCATTTTTTGGCAACTAATACATTTGGGTCAGGCACGGAGAGCACATGATTGGGAATGATGTCTTTGGTGTTCTCAAACCAAAAAGCGCTAATTTGATTTAACACTGCGCCCTTAAAAGGCACGTGGGCGATGATTCGGTCAAAAGAAGAATGCCGGTCTGTGGAAATTAAAGTAATACTATCTTTGCCGATATAC
>MFUV01000004.1:0-171147 GCA_001787005.1 Candidatus Nomurabacteria bacterium RIFCSPLOWO2_01_FULL_39_18
ATTTGTGATATACTTTTTAAATTAAAACTTAATCGCGCTCAGATTAATTCTTGGTAACATTATTAGATGAGGTCATACGGGTCGTAGTTAAAAATCGCTTTCTAACTATTTGCAATAAACTCCACCAGGGCAAATACCAGCCAAAAAACAAAAAGCAAGAATACTTCCTGTCTAGTAAGCGTGCGCCCCGAGCGCATAAATCGGAAGAGCACGAATGAAGCGACCACCATGAAGCTCCCGGTAATGTAAATTATTTTTTGCGGAAACGCGAATGGATTCATCAGAGCGAGAATACCTACCACAATCGTAGCATCAGCAAGAACCGTTCCGAGTAGATCGCCAATGGCCAGCGAATCGTCCTCCCTCTTGATTGATTTCAAAGAAAAGAAGAGTTCCGGCATGGTCGTGCCAAGTCCAACAACAAGCATGCCTATCAGAATCGGATTGATTCCTAAATTATTGGCAAGAGATGAAGCTGATGTGACAGTAAAATGCGCGCCGACTAAAAGTACCACCATGCTAATGAGCAACATGCACAGACTCTCATATCGTCCAGTCTTATCCCTTGGGGCTGGTTCGCCGTTCCTCCCACTCCTTAAAGTGACAAAATAAAATATTCCTCCGGCTACGATTAAAGCCACGCCTTCTAATCGCGAAAAATATCCGTCAAGACCGAGAATTAACGGCAGTAAAAGCAAGAATGGAAAGACTGTGTGATTTTTCAATATTTTACTCTCAACCCTTAAACTTCTTCCAGCGTAAAGAACAAGAATTGCAAAAATCAATGTGAGATCGGCAATGTTTGATCCGAACAACATGCCAAGCCCGAATGAAGGAACACCAGCAATAGCGGAATTGATAGCGATAAAAGTCTCTGGGAGTATTGAGATAACAGCCACAATGATAAAACCAACCGTATATTTAGAAAGATGGAAGCCCATCGCCAGCCTGCCGGCGTATTTCGTAGCCATCGTTGAACCTTTGATGACCATATACAACGCCACAAAAAAAATAAATAAATTATTAAGCATAATTTCTTTGAGAACTAGCTTGCCTGTTTCTGAAAAACCACTTTGCCCCTTCAATCAGAACAATGTTCAGCACACCAATCATGGCGACACCAATCACCCAGGGAAGTGGCAGAGCGACTGTATAAAAAATGGCTTGCAATCCAGGATAATAAATGGCCGCGGCCATCAGAACAAGGCCGATAACAATGCCTCCGTTAAGATATTTATTTGAAAAAAGTGAATAAGACAGAATGCTTTTATCTAAACTCCGCACCGAAAGGGCCACGAGCAGAGTGTACGTGCCGAAAGCCGCAAAGATGAAAGTACGTACAGTGGCTTCATCGTGGCCGAGCCGTATCAGAACAAAATAAATAACAAAGAGCAGGATACTAGTGGATAGACCGATAGCCAGAATAAGGAATTTCATGACTGGGTCGAAAAGTTTTATCTTGCCTCTCTTTAGCGGTTTGTGCCTAAGACCGTCTCCATCTTTTTCGAAAGCAAACGAGATAGCCGGAAAACTGTCGGTAAAGAAGTTGACCCAAAGAATTTGAAGCGGGTTTAGAGGCAGAGGCAAACCAGTCAAAAGCGATCCGCCGATTAGAATTAAGCCGTCAGTAACATTAGAAAGAAGATATACAAGCACTTTGCGAATGTTGCCGAGAATCTGTCGACCCTCTTCGATAGCCGCCACAATGGTTTCGAAGTTGTCATCGAGAAGCACCAGGTCGGCAACGCTTTGCGCCACTTCTGTGCCAGAACCCATGGCGATGCCCACGTCGGCTTGCTTGATAGAGGGCGCATCGTTCACCCCATCCCCAGTCATGGCCACCACCTCGCCTATTTCTTGGTAGAGCTTGGCGATACGAAGTTTGTCGAACGGCGTAACGCGGGAAATAACAGTGAGTTTCGGCAATCGTTCTCGCAAGACCTCTTCCGAGAGCCCCGCAAGCTCGGACGCATCAAGCACTGAATGATTGTCGACCCTTATGCCAATTTCTCTGGCAACGGTCAGAGCCGTTCCTCGATGGTCACCGGTCAATATCACCGTCTTAATGCCAGCATCGCCGACTCTCTCTATGGCGTGCTTGATACCCGGCCTGATGGGATCGCGAAATGTAATGAGACCACCAAATGACAGATGCGAGAGTGATAAATTTTTTGAAAATGAAAAGTTTTCTGTGTGAATAATTTCTTTGGTCGCAACACCCAGCACACGTTCTCCGGAGAATGCGAGAGAATCAATCTGCTCTAACAATGCTTCCTTTTCTTTTACTCCGAGTGAAGAATGATTTAGTAGAATATCGGGTGCGCCGAAAAAGACAAGCAGGTGTTTGCTAGATTCTTTAATTAAAGACACAGAGAATTTCTGCACCGCGTTAAACGGCATAGTTTGGAGAACATGTTTTTTGTTTGTTATCTCGGCAAAGGTCATCCCCCGAAGACCAGCCGATCGAACAAGCGACGTCTCCATTATTCTGCCATTCATGCGCCACAATTCTGGATCTTCGTGTGGATTTTCTATTAAAACATCTGCATTAGTTAGAGCCTGGAGAATAAGCTTCTGTTCGTCAATACCGAAAGGAATAACCTTGGACATCACCATCTTCGCCATTGTTAAAGTTCCAGTTTTATCCGTAAGGATGACCGTGGTACTGCCGAGAGCTTCGGCGGCCACAAGCTTCCTGACAACGCCCTTACGTTTAGCCATACGCTCCACCCCAACTGCTAAAATAACAGTTAAAGATACTGGCAACCCTTCTGGAATGGCTGACACAGCAATGGCGACGGAAGTGAGAAACATGCTAAGGACTGAATAACCAGCGAGAACCCCAATTCCAAATACAACAAGAGTCAAAATACCAAGAGCGATACTCGAATAGATGCTGAAACTGATAATGGCTTTTTGAAGAGGCGTTTTCTCGTTCTCGGAAGTTGCAATGAGTGAAGCAATCTTGCCAATTTCAGTGCTTGAATCGGTACGGCAGACGATGGCAGCGCACACTCCCTGAATGACTAGTGTGCCGGCAAATACCATAGAATCTTGATCTGAAATTCCGGCTGATTCTGGTGATGGATTGCTTGATTTGGCTACTGGTAAGGACTCCCCAGTCAGCACCGCTTCGTCAACCTGGAAGTCGTTCACAAATATCACCCTCGCATCGCCTGGCACTCGGTCGCCCTGGGCTAGACGGATGATGTCGCCGGGCACTATCTCCTCCGCGTCAATCTCTCGCTCCTTCCCTTCCCTGATTACTCTTGCTCGTTGTTTGAGATATGTCTTCAATTCAGAAAGCGCGCGCTCGGCTTTGTTTTCCTGATAGAAGCCCAGAGTGGAATTAACTAACACAGCGAAAAAAATAAAAATAGTGTCCCGATAGTGAGAAATTAAAAGTGTTATGATGCCGGTAACGATCAGAACGAGGATTAGGGGACTCTTCAATTGATTCAGGAATATTTTCAGCCTAACCGCCTTTCGCGATGAACTTATGGTGTTCCTGCCAAAAATTGACAAGCGGTCTTTGGCTTCTTCTCCGGACAAACCTTTTTCAAGGTCAGTCTCCAACAGACGCATCGCCTCGGACGATGATAGATGCCAAAAATTTTTGTTTTGTATTTCTATTAGCAAATTGTGGACCGTACAGGACTCTAGATTATTATATGATCAAGTATACCTTTTCAATTTGCTGAGAGTCAAGATCCAAAAATTTGCATAATTAAGAAAATAAGCTAGAATGTTGCTATCTGGGCCGTTAGCCCCTCACCCAGAAATCATGCATTATATTTATGTATTAAAAAGTGTTATATTGGGTGAGTTATATATCGGACAAACAAATGATCTTAAACGGCGTTTTGCTGAACATAATGGCAAGAAAAACATTTCAACAAAACACAAAGCTCCGTTTAAGCTCGTTTATTACGAAGCTTATAAATCCCGGTCTGATGCTGTGTATCGTGAAAAGCAACTAAAGAAACATTCACAAGCTTATGTTGCCCTAAGAGAAAGAATAAAAAACAGCATTGCATGATTTCTGGGTAGAGGGGCCGTTAGCTCATCTGGTAGAGCACCTCATTTGCAATGAGGGGGTGGCAGGTTCGAGTCCTGTACGGTCCACAAAAAAATTAGCTTTTAAGCACATTTTTTGGTAGCATGAACATTTTTGAAAAATTTACCAATAGAAAATCCAAAACAGTAGAACAGGATCAAAAAATATTACCATCTGATATAAGATACGCTCTACAATACAAAAAGAGTCTACTAAACAGGATAGATATAGAAACTTTGGTCAGAAATAATTTCGAAAATGAGGCACTTTATCTGACATTTAAAAGTTTAACAGAAAATCCGGAACAACACAGAACTTTGCTTGAAAAATGTATTTCTTGTGTTTTAGAAAGTGGTAATGACACAAAAACTCAAAAAAACACTTTGCAAAAACTTATACTTGAAGCATTGGGAAATAGAAATGACATCCAAGTAAAGGGGGGTAAGTTGGCCCAACTATCTCGTCAGGGATTTGATCTTTGGCAAGATAAATTCAAACTCGTGGCTTCCCAATTAAGCGATGATGACAGAAATGTATTTTTGGTAACTAATCCCATGCTTATTGGTTTAAGTTCTTTTGTGCAGGCTTTTTCTGAAAAAAATAAAACATTAAATATAGTAGTGCCCGCATGGCTAGAAAAAGAAAATATGGGATATGTTGTTACTTTTGCTGGTGGAAAAATGAATGTGGAATGGTTACGGAAACCTTTTGATAAAAGAGATTTGGTTATAATTGATGATACTAGAAACACAGGGGACACCCTAGAAAGAATACGGGATTATTTCGTGAAAAATGGTTCTCAAGAGCCAGAGATGTTGGACATGGACAAGATGATAACTTAAAAAATTTACCAAATTAACTCATGCCCCAAGAATTTAGATTCTCGAAAAATGTTACCACTCTAATCAACATCCCCCTGGGCGGGCTTTTTGCAATGATTCAGGCTTTGTTTTTTATAAACGGATTGCTGTGGCTAGCAGGCATAATTTTTGCCACAGATATTAATATAATATTCTGGCTGATTTGTTTTGTTGGTATATTCATCTGCGCTTTCTTTACATCGCTTTGCGGTCTCTTGGAGTTGAAATGGAGCGCCGTCATCATGGGCACGATAGCAGGGTTAGTGTTCGTCAAAGCAACTGGAGAATTCACGCAGTTTCAGTTATTTTTCTCTTTATTCACCACGACACTGGCAACATATATTTTTTCAATGTTCCCGGAGATAAAATTAAAAAAGCCTGATTTTATAAATAATTTAAATATAATAATCGCAGGACACGTCTTCTGCGACATTATTGTCATGATTAGTTTATTCGCCTCAATCTGGGTGGGGTGGATAAGGCCTTTTGTTTTGATTGAGATTCTAATTATCATCCTTGCTTGGTATATATTAGGCGGATGCCCTTTCACGGTCGTGGAAGTAAAATTAAATGATAGTAGCGCAAAAAAGATCATCCAACATGGATTCCTAGTTTATTACGGAAGATCATATTTGGGACTGAAGATAGATGAGCTCAAATTTGAAACAATGCTAGACCACGTTTTCTATGTTGGCACAGCTATAATTTTCCTCCTGTGGTTTGTCCTACCGTAAAAATTCAAAGAATTCCTAGAATTTATTCCAGAGCACCTGATTGGTTACCTCGTGGTGATAGACAATCTCGGAGGATTTGATGAGCGCCCCGAGAGCCTTGGGGCTGCGGTCAGCCGCCATCTGTTTAAATTCTGTAAATTTTTCTTGGTTAGTCCGGTTTAGAATTTTACCGACGAAATCGCTGGCCTTGAAGAGTTTGATCGCGTCATTGATGTTGTCTGGCAAGACCCGCACCCTGTCCCGCTTTTCTTTATCTTTAACGAGAAGCTGGCCCTCCAGCCCAGTTTTTAAGATTGTAAAAAGCGCCATGTAAGGATTCGCATCCGGAGCAACAGAGCGGACTTCGATGCGGGTGGAGCGTTCATTGCCCACAGGAATACGTATCATCGAACCGCGGTCAATTGGAGAGACTTTGATCTGGTTGGGCGCTTCGAAGTGCGGGTCGAGCCGGCGATAAGCGTTCACGCTCGAATTCAAAACCAAGCAGATTTCCGAGGCATGATTTAAAATTCTCGAAATAAAATCCCAAGCAATCTCTGACAAGCCTTCCTTGCCCTTTGTATTATAAAATATATTTTTCCCGCCTTTAGAGAGTGAAATGTTCGTATGCATGCCAGAACCGTTGATGCCGATGAAGGGCTTCGGCAAGAAAGTCGCCGTAATGCCCAGATTGTTGGCGACTTGACGGCAGACCAGTTTGTAGAGCTGGATATTATCCGCGGCCCGTAGAATGTCTGTATAAGAAAAGTTCATTTCAAACTGCGAAGGCGCCACTTCCGGATGGTCCTTTTCATTCTTGAAACCCATCGCCCTTTGCGCTTCGGCGGCGCGATCGATAAATTGGCGGAGTCGATCAAGCGGCAATGAATGATAGTACCCGCCAGTTGAAATAAATTGAAAGGAGCCTGTTTCTTCATACCTCTGTTCAGCGTTAATTCCATCAACCAGAAACCCCTCCACTTCTGCCGAGACATATGCCGTTATTCCGCTTTTCTTCTTGAGCGCTTCTCCATAGAGCTTGAGCTGACTGCGAAAATCAGAAACGTACGGGGTGTGGTCTCTATTTAAGACATCCACAAACATAATAACTTTGCCAGGACCAAAAACATCCGACGGGAGATACCTGATGCTCCCCCAATTAATAGCGAGGCGGAGGTCAGACTCATGTTGCTGGCTAAAACCACGAATAGATGAGCCGTCAAAGGTCAGGTTATTGGCCGAATCTAGGAGAAACTTTTTATCATAATCAAGCATATGGAATCTGCCCTCTAAATCCGTAAAACAGAGCGTCACTGCTTTAATCCTTTTTTCTTTTTGCAAATATGCGCGATATTCCCTCTCGAGCAAAGCTTCACTCACCTTCTCTCTCCGGTCTTTAGCTCGGAGATTCATCGCCTCAAGGTCATCGTAGGAGATCTCTAAAAAATTCTTCAATTCTTTCTTTATTCCATTCATATTTTTTATGTTAATTTGATAAATATTTAATATAAAAATATACTAAATTAAACTAATAATACTATATTAAAATATAAAAAAAACTCGTTCGTAAGCTAAGTATCTGTGGATAACCCGGTAGTAGAGCTTGGCGATGTTTTTTGAAAAAACGCACTTCGTGCCTCGCCAAGTCTCACTACCGGGTAACTCATAAAACAAAACCCCGCCTTGCGGCGGGGTTTTGCGGCACATACATTGTTTACGATAAGTGCGAGAATTGCCTCACACACTCACAAGGGTAGTATAGCATACTTGCCAAAGAATTGCAAGGAAAGTAGAAATGTGCTATAATGGCGGGGTAGGTGTTGGATAGCTACTCTATAATGTAAGTTGTAGAGAGGAAAGTCCGAACACAGTTTACCCCGTATTTATGCGGGGCGAAAAATGAGTAGTGGGTAACGCCCGCATGTAGTGATGCATAGTTGCGAACAGTGACGAACCGATTTAGTTCGGGTGAAACGGCTAAATACTTACTTCTGTGCAAGATCGTGTCCAGCCCCACTTTTAATAAAGTGGGGCTGGGAGAATCGCTTGAGCCCGAGAGTAATCGAGGGCCTAGACAAATTGCTATCGTCCCCGACCTTGGTCGAGGACCACAGAATTCGGCTTATAGACACCTACAACAAAAATGAGAGTCCCCCGCCCAAAGCGGGGGATTTTCTTTAGAAAAATATTGTGTTATTATGCCTTTATAATATTATTTTTATGACGAATCTTCCTACATTAGAATTCATTCTGAAGAATTATAAAAACTTCAACTCGCGAGCAACTCGTGATGCCTTAATTGCCTATTGGAAGCACATCGAGGGCGGCGGCAAGATGTTCTGGAGTGTAGCAGGAGCCATGTCTTCCGCCCAGCTTGGCATCACGCTCGCTCCTGCGATCAGGAGTGGGCTTATTCATGGCATGTCCGTTACTGGCGCAAATCTAGAAGAATCCCTCTTCCGCCTCGTAGCGCATGATAGCTATAAAGATTTCCCAGACTACCGCTACTTCACCAAAGAGTATGATACGAAAATTTTAGAAGACGGCATGCGCCGGGTCACAGACACTAGCATCCCAGAGGATGAAGCATTTCGAGCGGTTGAAAAGCAGTTAGTGCCTGCATGGGTGGGAGCAACAAAGGAGGGTACTCGAAAATTCTGGCATGAATATTTCTACGAACTAATCAAGGCAATAGATAAAAGCAAACATGAGGGTAGTACGGAAGAATGCTGGCTCCTAGCCGCTGCAGAGGGCAATATCCCGATGGTTGTGCCGGGCTACGAAGATTCTACGTTTGGAAACATTTTTGCTTCACATGTGAAGCTGGGCGATGCAAGCGCCAATATAGCTAAAAGCGGCATAGAGTACATGGGCGCATTCTATGATCAATACCAAAAGCTCTCGGAAGGCACTGGCGTCGGCTTTTTCCAAATTGGAGGAGGTATTGCGGGGGACTTCCCTATCTGCGTCGTCCCATCGATCAAATATGACATGAAGCTCCCTGTGAAGCCTTGGGCTTATTTCTGCCAAATTTCAGATTCAACGACTTCCTACGGTTCATATTCCGGCGCCACCCCGAACGAAAAAATAACTTGGGACAAATTGACCAAGGATACTCCGATGTTCGTGATAGAGTCGGATGCCACCATCGTTGCCCCCCTCATTCTGACTGCCCTTCTAGAATGCAAAGCAGACCCTGCAGAGGCAAATAAATTAATAGATAAATACTTGGCAGAATAAAATCATGAAAATTAAGACAATGAAACATGGCTTTTTGGGCACAGACCAAGGGGTTAGGTTCGATGTTGACTATGTAAAAGCGAAAGCGGTGATTATCCCTTTTGGCATGGAAGCACACGTTTCTTATGGAGCGGGAACAAAAAATGGCCCTAAGGCAATCCTTAAAGCCAGCCATGAGCTAAACGAAAATGACGAGCAAACATTGCAAGCTGTGTATAAATGCGGCCTTTCCACTTTGAAAGAACCGAAAATCCCAAAAGATTCTGCCAAAGCCATTAAGCTTTTAAAAGAAACAACTAAAAAAGTTTTAGAAGATAAAAAGTTCCCGGTTATCTTGGGAGGAGAACATGCTCTCCTCTCTGGTTCACTTGGTGCTGTCTGCGAGCACTTCCATGATGTAAGTATTTTGCATTTTGATGCTCACGCTGATCTCCGGAAAAAATATCGCGGATCAATACACAGCCATGCTTCCGCCTTAAGAAGGGCTATGGAAAACCTACCAATTAAACGCCTGGTTTCCGTAGGCATAAGAACTGTTAGTGAAGTAGATGATGAACTCGGCTTTATTTTACGAGAGAAAAAAAGGCTTAAAATTTTTTGGGGTTGGGAAAAACTTTTAGCAAAAAAAATAGTGGTTGCTATACCGACAAAAAATGTCTATATCACTTTTGATGTAGATGCTTTTGACCTATCGATTATGCCTTCTACTGGCACGCCCGAACCTGGTGGACTTACGTGGTGGCAAACAGTAGAAATACTAAAGCTAGCTTTTAGAGAAAAAAATGTGGTCGGCTTTGATGTGGTAGAACACTCGCCTATCAAAAACTTACCTGGACCAGACTTTCTGGTAGCGCGCTTGATTTATAAGATGATTGGTTATAAATTTTTTAGCACTAAAACCAAGGCGAAATAAAGCTCTAACCGATTAGTAACCAAATTCTACCTTATCTCCTACTTTTAAATTATATTTATCGGAAAATCCAGCCACCACTTCAAGAACATACTTAGCATCCTCGTCGGGTTCATAGGTTTCTAGAAATAAATCCGGGTGGGCGTTTTGCTTTATGTAGACTACTCGCATATCCTCGTTAATCCAGATTATGTCTATCGGGAAATACATGTTTTTCATCCAGAAAAGATATTTATCGGGACGATCGAAGACGAAGAGCATGCCTGTGTCCTCTGCCATACTTCTCCTACCGGAGAGCCCCTCTCCACGAGTAGCCTCGGTGAGGGCAAGATCCACTTTAATATTCTGCCCGGCTACCTCTATGCTCTCAATCTGTGAAAATCTATACTCCGTCGAACCACGGCTAATAAATATAAAAGCGACAAGCAAAAAAACTAAAACGGTAAGAGCCGAAAAATTTTCTTTCTTCTCTGTTTTATTTATGGTCTCCATTTGTCCAACCAAAGAGTCGTCCAATTGCTTCTGCTGTTTCTCGTTTGCGTGCAACTTTTATTGTTCCATCTTGGGCGATTAACTTAGCTGGAGAAGATAGTAAACAATGGTGGGAGGCTAGAGCATCTTGATAAGCACCAGAGTCAAAGATCGCCAGATACTGTGGCTCCCCTTCCTTTAGCTTAGGCATTAGTACATAACTTCCCCCAGAAGTGTATTTATCATCAGAATCACAAGAACTTCCAGCAAGCCAAACACTTTTGAGAGTAGTCGCATTGGCATTATTAACTGGTACTATGTGCCACTTCTGGTGGATAGCCCATGTGTCTAGAAGGTCGTTCATAAAACTTCCGTCAATTACATACCAGGATTTTGCATTTGCCTTTGGAATAGGTTTTTCGGCAATTACACTGTATATAGTGACCTGAGCTGGAGCTACGATGTATCTACCCCATTCGACAGCCAAATTTGGATGGCGAATCCTGGCTTTATCGCTCATTTTTTTAAGAAGCTTAACTATCTGCTCAGAAACTTTTTTTGCTCCATAAAACGGCTTTTTTTCATAAGGTACTCCAAAACCGCCACCAACATCAAGCGTGTCCAAGTTCGGATGATTTTTAACCAATTTTACATACAAACCCATGGCTTCCTCAATCGGCTGCATGACACTCTTGGCGTTGTTGATTTGTGAGCCAATGTGGTAATGCAAAAGTTTTAGGTTTTTCATTTTTGGCAAATCAAGTAGTTCTTTCGAGGAAAATCCGAAACGATCCACTTTCTTGTCCCAGTGGGTGTCTGCTTTGGTATCTAAATTGACCCTTATCCCCACCTCGCCTTTATATTTAGCTAAACGTTCCAGCTCGTGTTCATCTTCAATGATTGGCATTATAGATAAATCCTTGAGTCGTAATTCCTCAATCAGTTTTATATATGCTTCTGTTTTGGGACCATTACAAAGAACGCGAATTTTGGAATGGAATTTTTCTCCCTCCCAAAGCTTTTTCACAATCCAGAGTTCGTTGACCGAACCAACCTCCATATGCGCTCCTTCAGAGATTAAAGGCATCACAAATTCTTTGTTTTGATTCACTTTCAATGGATAGTGATAGAAGAATTTACCCCGATATCCCTGAATCTTCATGTAAGCTTGAAAATAATCGTGCAGATCTTCTAAACGTTCCTCGAGAATAAATGGAAAAACTATTTCCGTGGGTGAACCGTACTTTTTTACAATATCATTAAGATTATAAATATAGTTTCCTTCTCGGATGGTCAGCTCGCCGTCCTTGGTAATGTCAAAATACTGAGTGTTCCACTCTTCCATTCCTAGCTTCCAAAATTTCTTCCAATTCTTGCCCGGTTTTTTTGGTTTTTTTTTCTTTGGCATTTGAGTATTAATGTAACAAAAAGAAGTATAGCAAGTGTTAATGAAATGTAAATACTGTGGATAAGTAGAGGGGTGTGGTTGGTAGTGTTCCGAACCCCGCCCTCTTCCTCTTTAAAGAAACATCCCTGAAATGTTAGACACTGAGTGTTCAACATTTCTATTTCCTTAAAGCCACGGCGACTCTATAGACATTCAAAGAACTATTTCTTAAAAGAACAAATTCATTTCTCTAAACCCATGCCACTTTTTTAAACACTTGCACTGACTGTATCTTTCTAATTTGTAAAACAATTCTGAAAACTTTATTCGACTTTCTGGCGACATTTCGTTCCGACCAGACTTTCATCTCCACGAAGTTTGCCTTTTCTCTATTTTTTACTTTCACAAAATCCTTTTCTATGCGTTTCATTAGTCTAGTTAGTCTTCCCATGAATTCTTTATTTTTGAGTGCATTTTTATTATTGCCAACTTTTACAATAACCATCTCACCCAGATATTTTTTTAAGTTATTTGCTTTCATTTTTATGTCTTTAGTAGTTGTTTACCCATATTTTTTTGAGACTTCTCGATATGCTTCTCGGAAAGACATTCCTTTTTCAACTAAGTTATAAACTTCAGCCGTAGCGTAGAGTTCTGAAGTTAATCCATTTTCACATTTCTTTTGATTAACTTTTAGATTCTTAAAGATTTCAGCCAACATGTATAAACTTTCTGAAACAATTTCAAAGGTTTTAAATACTGGCTCTTTAAGTAACTGCAAATCTCTGTGATAGCCTGATATTAAATTACTAGTAATACCCTTTACCCGTAACTCGCAAGAGACTACTGTATGATATTTTGCTCTCAGTAATTCCAACACATCAGGATTTTTCTTTTGTGGCATTATCGAACTGCCTGTGCGAAATTCCTTGGGTAATTCAAAGTAACCAAATTCCGACATGCTGAACATAATTAAGTCCGATGATATTTTATTGGCATCAAACATAATTTGAGCAAGGGCATGCAAAATCGCCGATTCAAACTTACCACGACTGTTTTGCGCATAAATTGGATTTTGTTGAACTTTTTTGAAACCTAAAATTTTTGCGGTAAAGTTTCTTTCAATTCTTATAGGCAAGCCGTATCCAGCCGCAGTTCCGAGTGGAGACTGATCTATTAAGTCCTCTGCGTAAGCCAAAGATTTTAAATTATCTTGCATGGAATCTATAAAACTTTCTGCCAACATTTTTATTGATGAAGGCATAGCTTTGCGAGTATGCGTGTAGCCAGGAAATTTAATTTTTCCATAAAGCTTGGAAAAATTTCGCAAGCTACTAATAAATTTCTCACACAACTCATTACAAATCTTTAAGTTATCTTTGTAATATAATCTCAAAGCAACCAGAACTTGATCATTGCGAGAACGAGCAGTGTGAATTTTCTCTCCCAATATTCCCAACTTTTTAGTAAGATAATTTTCTATGGCTGTATGACAGTCTTCTTGTTCGGGTAAGATTTTGAACTTACCTTTTGCGTCTAAACTAATAATTTCTTGTAAGGATTTAGATAGCTTTTTCACCTCTGTACTTTTGAGTAGTCCGATTTTCCCCAGCATTTGGGCATGAGCCGTGGAAGCCAAACAGTCATACTTGACCAGTTGTTGGTCAAGAATATAATCTTGTCCCACCGTAAATTTCTCTACATCTTTATTTAATTTGTAATTTTTTTGCCAGAGTTTCATTTTTTATCTTTTTTATTTTTAACTGATAATTGATTTGCTAGTTTCATCTGTAAAGAGTAAATTTCAATAAATCCTGCACTTGCATTTACATTGAGTCCATACCCCTCTGTGTTATTAAATGAAGCATGGTCTAAGGCGTACGGAGACTGTACTGTGATGACAGTGGTGTTACCTTTGAATAATCTAATTTGTACTTTTCCTGTGACTTTTTGATTAATGAAATCATTAAAATGATTTATTGATTGCATCGCTGGGTCATACCACTGAGCTCCATAGCATAAGTAGCCCCACTTTATGTCAGAAATTTCCTTGAGTTCATTCTGCACTCTTGTGCAAACATATTTTTCTAAATTCTTATGCGCTTCAATAATTACGTGTGCCGCAGGATGTTCATAAACACCACGATTTTTCAAACCAACAATTCTATCTTCAAGTAAGTAAACAGTTCCAACTCCGTGCTTCCCCGCTAATTTATTTAGTTTAACTATCAGCTTTGCTAATGACATTTTTGTGCCGTTTAAAGCCACAGGTAGACCTTGGTTAAAATCTAGAGTTACTATTCCTGGTTCGTCTGGTGCATTTTTGGGTAAAGTATAAGTGGTCAAAAACTTTTCTTCCGGCACTATTTGGGTTGGATTTGTAATTTCCCCGCCTTCCCAAGTAATGCCCCACATGTTGTCATCGTCGCTGTAAGGAAAATCTAGAGAAGCAGGAATAGGAATATTATTTTTTTGAGCGTATTTTATTTCTGCATTTCTGTCCATGTTCCACTCTCGAACTGGCGCAAGAATTTTTATTTTTGGTTCCAAAGCTACAACATAACCTTCAATTCTAACTTGGTCATTACCCTTACCCGTGCAACCGTGAGCAATACAATCAGCGTTTTCTTTTTTAGCTATTTCTACCGCCTTCTTTGCTAATATGGCCCTACCGATTGGTGTAGAAAGATGATAGTTACCTTGATAACAAGCATTGGCTTTAATTCCATAAGAAATATATTCTTTAGCAAATTCTTCTCTCACATCTAAAGCGATAGCTTTTATTGCTCCGAACTTTAAAGCTTTTTGTCTAATTGCTTATAAGTCATCGTGTTGCTGACCTAAGTTTAGAGTTAAAGCAATAACTTGAACTTTATATTGATCCTGAATCCACTTAAGCATCACCGAAGTATCTAAACCTCCGGAATACAAAAGTAAAACTTTTTTTATCTCCCCTTTTTGCGCTTCATAAGAAGCGACTTTTATGTAAGATGTTTTTTTATTCATATTTTTTATTTATTAGTTAATAATTTAGAAGAACTAAAAATCTAATGGGTACGAAAAAAGCTCCGTCCCCGGGGAAAACGTAAAGTTTCCCTCAAGGACGGAGCTTGTAAAAGTCCGTGGTACCACCCTGGTTCCATCTCAACAATCAAAATGAGATGACACTTGATCCGAGACTAACATCCCGGTGTCTAATTTTACGGTTAGACTTCCGTAAGGCATTTTTGCCTTCAGCTGGCAGGACGCGACTCTCGCTCGTAACGCTTTATAAGGTAATATTTAATTGTGAGAAAAGTTTAACAAAATCAAGGTTCTTGTCAACTGTGGATAACTATGGCTTGATTTTCATTTGTACATTTTGTACAATACACCTATGAACATAAAAACACTTTCAACAACACAGGCCAGAAAAGATATGAGCGATTTGATAAACATTGTCTCTATAAGTCGCAAATCAATTGTCATCGGACGCAGGAATGTTCCGGAAGTAGTTCTGATCCCCTTCCCGGCATTTTGGAATGGCAAACTTTCTGAGATAACCAACATGAATACATACTCTAAAAGTTTTGATTTTCTTAAAGACGAACCGGAAATTTATTCTGTAAAAGATATAAAAAAGAGATATGCATAAAATAGGAGATATCGTACTGACGCCTTTCCCTTTTACCGACCTTTCTGGTAATAAAGTTCGCCCGGCTCTTGTGCTCGGAGTACAAGACGGAGGCGATGATGTAACTGTTTGCTTTATTTCTTCTAATGAGCAAAACAAAATTCATAAGTTTGATATTCTGATTGACTTTAAAGATAAAAGCTTCAAAAAGACAGGGCTTAAGTTAAAATCAATTATTAAAGTAGTAAAAATAGCTACTCTAGATAAAGTGGTGATTCTAGGAAAAATTGGAGAGCTGGATACTTCAAATATGCGAAGGGTAAAAAATGTTTTGAAAGTTTATTTTGGATTGTAGTTTTTTAAAAACTCCTCCTTAAATTCAAAAAAGTTATCATCTAAGATCGACTGCCTGATTTTTTTCACCAAATTAATAATGAAATATAAATTGTGCGTAGTGGCGAGGGTGGCGGCTAGCATTTCCTTGCCGTGAAAAAGATGGCAGAGATAAGCGCGAGTAAAACCCCCTGTTGTCCCCCTTGTCAGGGGGACAGGGCCCTCCTCCCCTGATAAGGGGAGGTCTCGGGAGGGGTTGTTGCACACATAGCACCCACAACCATCCTCAATCGGTTGGAAATCCCCCCGGTACTGGGCATTGGTGATATTTATTTTTCCATTCTTGGTATATAGCGTTCCGTTTCTCCCATTGCGTGTCGGCGCGACGCAATCAAAAAGATCCACTCCATTTTCCACCCCCATAAACAAATCCTCCGGTTCTCCGATGCCGAGCAAGTGCCGGGGCTTATCTTCTGGCAAAATTTCGTTCACCAGCCTGGTTGTCAGCTCCATGTGTTCCTTGGTATAAGAGCCACCAATGCCAAATCCATCAAAAGGCAGACTGGAAATATATTCCGCGGATTTTTTGCGCGAATCTTTTTCCAGGCCGCCCTGCACAATGCCAAACAGGGCTTGGGTATCTTTGTTTGGTTTGGATTGGTGATACTCTAGTGAACGCTTCGCCCAAGCATGGGTGCGAGAAAGAGCTTCGTTTTGATATTCATAACTTTCATGCGGAGACGTAGCTTCATCAAAAGCAAAGATAATATCCGCGCCCAGGTTGTGCTGGATTTCCATAGATTTCTCCGGAGTGATGTAGTGAAGCGTTCCGTCTATATGTGAACGAAACGAGACACCGTCATTGCCGATATTGGCAAGCCGAGGCGCGCCATCTTCTGCGCTAGACCGCTCTGGAATTTGAATGGCAGGTTCGGTTCCTCTAATGACTTTCGAAAAGTCTTTTCCATAAGCCGCACCGAGAGAAAAAACTTGAAAGCCGCCAGAGTCGGTAATGATCGGACCCTCCCAATTCATAAACTTGTGGAGTCCACCGGCACGAGCCACTAATTCGTCTCCCGGCTGGAGGTAGAGATGGTAAGTGTTGGCAAGCACTACCTCTGCCCCTAATTCCGCCACCTGTAGGGGCGTGAGCGCCTTAACAGAGGCCTTGGTGGCAACAGGCACAAAGGTCGGAGTATGAATCTCCCCATGCGAGGTTTTCAAAACCCCCGCCCTTCCTAAACTATTTTCTAATTTTTTTTCTATCTTGAAATGCATAAATCAAAATGGGGGCAAGGTAATGTTTTTAGAGACTTGCGAGAGCGACGGCTCGAACACGAGGAATTTTTTAGCAAAAAAATATCCGTGCTCTAAAAACATTACCTTGCCCCCATTTCCACCTCCACAAACTTCAACTCTTGTATATTCACTGGTGAAACAAGAAGCGCCTTTTGGAAAGAATCGCGCGGGTCAGAAATTATTGCTTCAACAACCCCCACGACATGGGGCATAATTCCCGGCAAAACTGCCTGGTCTCCTTTTTTTAGAAAAAAATCTCTCGGCAATATCATTTCAAAGTTCCCTCCGCCCCGACCCACAATTTCCATAGAAACATCCTTGGTTGTCGTGATTTCACCAAACTCGCCCGCAATATTGTGATCAAGAGAAATTGTTATGTTGGTTTTCTCTCCACTACTCGAAAACAAAACAACTTTTGAAGAAGATCCATAAACTTCTCGAACACGCCCGATTGGCACAAAGCCTGAGGCAAATACCTTATCCCCTACTTGTAATCCCTGTTTTGTACCAACATCGATAACAAGCGTATCATAGACGCTCTGATTTGGTCTAGACAGAATAGCGGCCAGGATCATTGGGGCTCCTTCTCTCTTTCTCCCTAAAATTTCCTTGAGTTTTGAATTCTCTTCCAAAATAGAATTATAATTCGACAGTTCTGCTTCGCTTTCGCGAAGTTTTGTTCTTAGATCTTCATTTTCTTCTATTAAAGAATTCTTTGAAGTAAAAAAATAAGAAATATCTCCCAATTTATCTCTAACACTATTTCCGAAAACCACAACTGGACGAAAGATAGTGCTTGAAACGTAAGCCAATCCATGAAAAATATTCATCCTAAAATAAAAAAGAACGGAAAAAAGTATGACAAAAAAGAAAGTGTAGGAAAATTCTTTTTTCTTTGATTTTCTATCTTGGAGGTAATTCATCTTGATTCCCGATTAAAACTTCATGGTAAGATGCCATATCATCGAGTATTATTCCCGTCCCGCGAGCCACAGCTGAAAGCGGATCTTCCACCACATGCACTCTAATCTTGAGAACACTTTGCAGGAGCTGGTCGAGCCCAGAGATTAGGGCGCCGCCGCCAGAGAGCGTGATGCCTCTATGCATAATATCCGATAAAATCTCGGGCGGGGTCGTCTCAAGCATGTCTCTGACTCCTCCCACTAATTCTTTTATCGACAACATCATGGCTTCGCGAATATCAGAATCTGTCACCACAACTTCGCGGGGTAGTCCAGTAAGAATATCGCGCCCATGAACTTCAGTTTCCATATACTCTCCTGGAATGACAGAGCCGATAGCGATTTTTACCATTTCGGCTGTTCTTTCACCGACAAGAATCTTAAATTCATCGCGCATATAAGAAATAATATCGTTGTTTAATCTATCGCCTGCTATTTTTAAATTTTTTGATTTTACAATTCCGCCGAGAGATATAACTGCGATGTCTGTTGTCCCGCCACCAATATCTATGATCATCGACCCAACAGGGTCTTTTATAGGAAGTCTGATGCCGATAGCCGCGGCCATGGGTTCTTCTACCAAGAAAACTTCTCTAGCTCCAGCCGAGCGCGCCGCATCATACACAGCGCGGGTCTCGACATTGGTGGTACCAGATGGCACACCGATCAGAACTCTCGGTCGCGCTAACTTTTTAGACATTTTATCTGCTTTGTTTATGAGGTATGAAAGCATCTCTTCGGTAACTTCGAAATCTGAAATAACGCCATCAACCAGTGGGCGCACAGCTTTGATGTGTCCCGGAGTGCGACCCAGCATTTCTTTCGCTTTCGTACCCACAGCCAGGATTTGACTGGTTTTCATATTAACAGCCACGACTGAAGGTTCGTTGATGACGATCCCGTGACCCTTTAAATATACTAAGGTATTCGAAGTGCCTAGGTCTATGCCTATATCATTCGAAATTAATTTATAAATCTTTTCAAACATAATTTTCCAGATAGAGCTTTAGACTCTAGATAGAGTCTAAAGCTCTATCTGGTTAGTATTTTTAATAATTCTTCCAGAGAAACAATTTTCCCTTTTTCTTCTGTGCGCTTTTTCAATTCAATTCCGCCTTCCTTTATACTTCGAGAAGATACAACTGCTCGATAGGGTATGCCAAGCAAGTCCGCATCGGCAAATTTCTCTCCTGGAGATATTTCTCCCCGATCGTCAAATAAAACCTCAATTTTATTCCTCTTTAAACTTTCATAGACTTTATCGGCTTCTTTTTCAATCTCTGTATCATCTCCTAGGGCAAGCAGATGGACAGCGAATGGCGCTATGGATTCGGGCCAGATAATGCCCTTATCGTCAGCAAGAACCTCTACCACGGTGCCTAAAAGACGCCCCACGCCTATGCCATAACAACCCATCAAAACAATGTGTTTTTCGCCCTTTTCATCCACATATGACAAATCAAATGGCTTTGAATATTTTGTTTTTAAATCAAAAATGTTTCCAACTTCAATGGCCTTTTGTTCAATTAGTTTTTCTTTTACTAAACCAAGCTGATTTAGAATTTCGTCGTTGAAAACTTCTTTATTAAGGGCAGTACCGCTAGCCTCATCAATATAAATAGTATCCTCGCCTAGGGGCGTGATGGTCTGGAATTCATGCGAATATTTAGAGAAAGTTCCACCCGAAGCGAAAGCCATGTAAGTCAAATGGCCAATACCGACTCTGGCAAAGATAGTTTTGTAAACTTCTTTCATTTTATTATAGAATTTTTCGAAATCGTCTTTTGATGTGTGGAAGGAATACATGTCTTTCATGACAAATTCCCTACCCCGAAGTATTCCGGATTTTGCGCGAAGTTCCATTCTAAATTTATTTTGAATTTGATAAATGGAGAGGGGGAAATCTTTGTGGGAAGAAACATAATTTTTCAAAATAGGAACAACGATCTCCTCGTGAGTAGGACCCAAGGCAACAACTCTTCCGGAAGAATCAGTAACTTTGTATAAATCATCCATCGATTCCCATCTTCCAGTTTTTTCCCAATTTTCTTTCGGCTGGAAAGAAGACATTAAAACTTCTTGTCCGCCGACAGCGTTCATTTCTTCCCGAATGATATTTTCTATTTTTCGAAGCGTCCGGAGCCCTAAGGGCAAATAACTATAAACCCCTGCCATTTCCTTATGAATAAAACCACCACGAATCAGGAGCTCGGCATTTTTTGATACTTCGTCTGCTGGCGCCTCGCGCCTCGTCTTAGTAAAAAGTTTTGATTGTCTCATTCACCCATCTTACTCGAAAAAGGTCTTTTGGTCAAAGGAGAAAATAATGTTTCTCAAATAAAAATTATATCTTGTCGAGAATGTTAAAAAATTCTTCCCAAGAAATTCCAAGTAGCCTGAGGTTGTTTCTGACGATAAACTGGGGTAGTGGGTTATCAATGGGAATTATGATGGGACGAAGTAAATCAGAACGCACATACACAAAGTGATCCCCTTTAGATCTTTTAAGAGAACAACCAACATATATTAAAAATTTCTGAAACTGCTTATTCGTTACACTCTGCTTCTTAGGCATAGGAAAGGTTCATCTTTTGAACATAGCTTGAGATAACAACCGGTGGTTGCCAATTTGATTTTATTTTTTGCCAACCCAAACCAGCAAGCACTGGATCTACTGTGCCCATTTTCGTAAGCTCTTCAAAGAAAATCGCAACAATTTCTGAAAAACGAACCTGCGCTTTTTTATAAGTAGAAGCCGAGGTAGAAAGGTCAAGTGCTGGACTATATGCTATATAGCTTTTCCCTTCCTTAAATATTGTAATTGGTAGATTTGTTACCTTCATTGTTAACTTTTTCATAATTTGATTATATCACAGAATGGCAATAAGGGAAACAAATATTTTGACTATGTCTTACCTAGTGGTTTTTATTAAATATTTAGGCTAACAATAACATATTTTTTACAAAACAAAAGTTTGCAAAAAGACTGGTTTTCTGCTAATATAACCCACATGCAATCCCGTTAGAAATTCACTATCGGGACGTATTATTTATAAGGTTAATTATCATTAATTTCTAATGGGATGCAAAAAGCAGATATTAAGAAAAAGGACGACACTATAATAGAAAAGATGTTTCGGGCTGGAGCGCACTATGGCTATTCCAAGAGCCGAAGGCACCCTTCTGTTTCGCCATATATATACGCTACAAAGAACAATGGAGACATAATCGACCTTGAAAAGACAAACATCATGCTAGAAAAAGCAGTTGATTTTGTGAAGTCTCTGGGTGTCCAAAATAAAGTCATTCTTTTGGTTGGCACAAAGCCCGAAGCCAAAGAGGTTATCAAAAATATGGCGGAATCTTTGAGTATGCCTTACGTTACTACGCGCTGGATTGGAGGTACCTTAAGTAATTTTACAGAAATAAAAAAGAGAATTACCGAACTCGAAAATTATCGCAAGAATACCGCGGAAGGCAAACTCGATAAATACACAAAGAAAGAGCGTGTAGTTATGGCAAAGAAGATGGAGAAACTTTCAAAATATTACTCCGGTCTTATTGGCTTCAAGAAGGCCCCTGATGCATTATTTATCATTGATGGAAAGGCGGAACATATCGCTACTACCGAAGCAAGAAAAGGAAATATACCTATAATTGCCCTCTCGAATTCTGACTCAAACATTAAAGGCATAGATTACCCTGTAGTTGCCAACGATTCTGGGATACTTTCTATCAAATTTTTCGCCACGTCTCTCGCAGATGCCTATAAAGCAGGCCTGTCTGCGCAGGCGGGTCAAAACTCTGCGCCTACAAAAGAAGTCTAAAAATATGTCCTCTCCGATAACAACTGAGTTGGTAAAGGAACTTAGAGATGCTACTGGCGTATCTGTAATGCAATGTAAGCGGGCGCTTATGGAAGCCGAGGGTGACATGAAGAAAGCATTGGCTATCTTGAAAAAGACAAGTTCAGATATAGCAGAGAAAAAAGTTGGCCGCGAAGTCAAGGATGGAGCAGTTATGGTGAAGACAGCGAGTAAAAAAGCTGTTCTGGTGTCCCTCCACTGTGAGACAGACTTTGTATCTAGGAATGAAGATTTTACTAATCTACTTTCTGGTTTGGCAGACCTAGCCCTCAAAGACGGAATAGAAAAAATGAAGGTGGAAGCAAGGGATATGATAAATCCTGTGATTCAAAAAACCGGAGAGAATATCCAGCTGGGTGATGTTTATGAAGTAGAGGGTGACACTATTGGAAGCTATGTACACAACAAAAAAACAGCCGTTATCGTCAGCCTAGAGGGTGGCAATGAAGAACTTGCAAAGGATATAGCGATGCACATCACCGCCATGAAGCCAGAGTACATAACACCCGGAGACGTAAATGAAGACGCGCGAAAAACGATGACAGAAATTTTCCAAAAAGAAGTTGATAAAATAGACAAGCCCTCCGAGATAAAGAAAAAGATGTTGGATGGAAAAATCAGCACTTATTTCAAAGAAAAAACACTTTTGGAGCAGCCATTTATCAAGGATGGAGATATGACGGTGGGTCAATTACTTCTAAAAAACAAAGCGCAGATAAAAGGAGTGAGGCGTTATTCGATATAGATTTAAAATAAATTATTATGTATCCCGTTAGAAATCATATATGTCGAAACTTCTAATTAAAAATTATATAACTACGGAAATGCAAAGCATTTCCTATTTCTAACGGGATGTACATCTTTTTAATCTTATTTTTTGTATCACTCATTGGTATTGCTGTAATGGTTGGACGCAAACTGACACTTGTCAGAAGCGGACAAATTGTAGAAGTTTATCATTCGCACCCATTTATATTAGACTTTGATAAAGTCAAATATCGATCCTTTAAGCATGGCAAAAGGATTTTATATCTCATTCTTTTTATAACAATTCGATTCTATGTTAGATCTTCTAATTTTTTAAGGAATAAATATAATGAGATGAAGATTAAGCTAAAGACTCTGAATAAAAAGGGTGGGGCAAATGGAAATCTTGGAGAAAAAGTTGAGGTTTCTAAGTTTTTGAGGATAGTTTCAGAATACAAACATAAAATAAAAGAAATTAAGCATAAAGTGCACGAGGAGGAAAAGAACTCGTAGATATGCTAGTGTAGTAAGTGGATGATTTTTGGGGGAAAATACTGCCGGAATAGCTCAGTTGGTAGAGCGCCAATTTTGTAAATTGGATGTCGTGGGTTCGAATCCCTCTTCCGGCTCCAGCAGTTAAGAACCTGTCTTTGTATCGCCCTCCGGTTTTGCTTCTTGAAGCTTGAAAGACTTCAGTAATCCTTCTTCAAGATCCTCAATACTATGGAAACCGGTTAATAATTCATCGTCGAGGACGAGCGCTGGAAGCTCAGTGTCCTTTATTTTGTAAATCTGAAGCATCGCTTTCACCGCAGAGAGGTCTATGCTGTAATCAAAGGAATAAACGCGCAATTCCGGATATTTTTCACGCAGGCTGGAGAGCACGAAACTCTCGCGCTCGCACAGACTGCAATTCTCCGCAGTGGTATAAAAATAAAGGATAAAAGCAGACTTCACCTTGCAACTTTGAGAAATCTTCTTCATTAAGAGATAATCCTTAATCTGCAGGAGTGAGTAATATTTCTTTAAGTAAGAAACTTCTTCCGTGTCGCCCAGATTCTTCTGCCCCCATTCTAATTTGCGTCCTAGTTCGTCGAGCTCGGACGAGAGCAAGGATCCAGAAACATTCTTGCAAGAAAGCTCTTGTAGAAGCGAAAATTGTGTCTCCGAAGACAAAATATTAATCGCTATGTTGTCTTGAATTAATTTTATTTGGTTTATTTTTTGATCGCTAAAATAATTACTCAAATAGCCAGCAGTTAAAAATAGGCTAATGGTAATTAGAAACACGATTAAATATTTCTTCCAATCTATCTTGTCATTCATGAATTTTTCTTTATAACTTTATGAACTTTATGACTTGAAACTTCGCATTACCTCCAAGAAGGTTTCCTTTTCAGGATTGTATTATAAATCGCCTTCAGAAACCAAAATGGGGCAAGAATGCGAAAAATAATTAAAAAATAAAATATATTTGGAGAAAAACTCCATTTTCCTTCTGCCATCTTTCTTCCGAAGATAATTGCGAAAATAACAAAAGAATAGATAAAAACAACTAAAAATAAAGCAGAGTGCGTATCCAGAAAGAAAAAATCAGGATTAATAGATTCCGCAGTAAAATGCCATCCCACTGTTCTTACTTGTATAATTTTTGAATACAAAAAATCACCTAAATCATAGACAATTTGACCGAAAAGATAGCTAACAGCAAGAATAGAAACAATGCCCGTCGGCAGGGTGAAGAGAGCAAAATTGCCATATTTTTTCCTAAATAAAACATCTCGGTAGTCTATGGTGTTATTGATGAAACCATAGATCCAGCGAAGCCTCTGCCTATAAAGTTTCTTGATAGTCCCAGGCGTACTGGTAAAGACAAAAGCGTCATTGCAATGTTCTATCTTATAGTTGTTTTTCTGCATTCGATAGGCAATCTCCATATCTTCCGTATTGTGCCCATGCCTATAAGGACCCAGGTCATTAAAAACTTTTTTGCGGAAAATAGTGAGAGGTCCGGGTGTCACATTAATAGCGCCTAGAAAACTGAGCATTTTCTTCATATAAACGCCCATGTGATATTCGGCTTTCTGCGCATTTTGAATAAGATTTTTAGGATTATATACCACAACAGAAGGAGCAACGGCCATGGCACTCGGATCTTTTTCAAAATAACTCATAATACGAACAAGGGATTCCGGATCAACAAATGAATCAGCGTCAAGCCCGCCAAAAAAATCAGTCTCCGTGTGCAGAAGTCCAAGATTAAGCGCCGTGTATTTGCCGCCATTTTCTTTTTTAAATAATTTAATATTCGGATAATGTGAAAATTTATTTATTGCATTCCATGTTCCATCGGTGGATCCATCATCAATTAAAAATATTTTCAGCTTATCTTTTGGATAATTTAGATTGAGTAAAGAACAAACTGTCTTATAAACTGTCGCCTCCTCGTTCCAGCAGGGCACCACAATCGTTACAGCCGGATACTTAGTAATTTTTATTTTATTATTTCGAACAATTATTTTCCTTCTATTTTCAAAAAAAGTAACGAGGAAAAACACCTGCACATATACAGAAAAAAAGATTAAAACATAAAAAATTATGTTGGGATTTAAGACCATATTACTCAATTATAACTCAAGTATAACTTAAGAGTAATATAGCATTTATGGACTGAAACGTAAACAGCCCCCTATTTACATATTTTGTTCAGAACCTTCTACTTTACAGGAAGCGCAGGAGGCGCAA
Source organism: Candidatus Nomurabacteria bacterium RIFCSPLOWO2_01_FULL_39_18 (assembly GCA_001787005.1). Classification (GTDB taxonomy): domain Bacteria; phylum Patescibacteriota; class Minisyncoccia; order Phycocordibacterales; family UBA9973; genus UBA9973. The sequence continues at coordinate 25,204 of MFUV01000004.1, forward strand.
GCAGCCATGCATTTTTTGCATTTGCAGCCAATAAGCTTCATGATAGCCGCAACTCCCACTAATAGATAAACGATACCCTCAAGCATCGGCATAGAACCCAATATCATATTAACAACATTCAAATCCTTGTCGATCAACATTCCTACTCCAATCAAACCCCAATTCAATCCCCCAATGACGAGCAAGATCTTCATGATCTTTGAAGTCATACATCCGCCCCATTTACAATTGCACATATATATTTTTTAACTATTAATTATTAATACAGCTATTATACCATAAATCAAATATATGCTATACTGGACAAATTAATATTTAATATAAGAAACAATGGAAGAAAATAACACAATGAACGAGGAAGTAGTTATTATAAACAACCCGTCAAATAGCAACCCCAAAAACAGTCAAACGCAGATTGTCGGAGCTATTATTGTAGCCGGGATCTTGATAGCCGGAGCAATCTTATTGAAAGGAACCAGCGCACCAACAACAACCGGACCAGTTGCAAACAGTGGAGGAAGTACTTCTTTCCAGGGTAGACCTGTTTCGTCAGACGATCATATACTTGGGAATATTAATGCTAAAGTGATTATCGTCGAATACTCGGACCTTGAATGCCCATTTTGTAAAGTATTTCACAGTACAATGCATAGAGTAGTAGATGACAGCGCGGGCAAGGTGGCTTGGGTATACAGACATTATCCTATTCCTCAACTTCACCAGAAGGCTTTCCATGAATCTGAAGCAACAGAGTGCGCATGGGAACAAGGAGGAAATAATGCTTTTTGGAAATATACCGATAGAATTTTTGAAATTACTACCTCCAACGACGGACTTGATGCATTAGAGCTCCCTAAAATAGCCCAATATGTCGGGCTTGATGTAACATCCTTTAATAATTGTCTTGAAAGCGGTAAATATAAAGAAAAAGTGCAAGCAGACATTGACGATGGTACTAAAGCCGGCGTTCGAGGAACTCCGTCCTCTTTTATTTTGGTAAAAGGCAAACTGGTAGATACCATCCCCGGCGCCATGCCCTACGAACAGGTGATGCAAAAACTGAGCGGGATAAAATAAAAAAAACTTTGAGCAAGACCGAAGATTATAAATCTTCAACCCTTAAACCAGTATGTTTTGCAATGCGTGATAACATTTTTGAACCGAGTTCGTCGTTGTTACTGAAAGCCCAGACATAGTTAGTATAACCCACTCTTTCGAGCACAATATGCGAAGAACTTTTATGCCTTTTTATTTCCCAGCCAATTTTAATTAGAGCCCTAAAAACTTTGCCGGCTTTACTACTTGGCCATCTTTCGCTCATGACAGTAAAAAGGCAATGCTAGAAAACCCAAGAACAGTGGCGCCTTTGTTTTCTTCCATTTCTTCTGCGAGAACTCGAAGCGCAAGTACTTCAGCATTTGCTTGAGCCTGCTCAAGAGTGGCACCATACGCAAGAACACCCGGAATTTCAAGAACTTCAGCAATCCACTTGCCATCTGTTTCTTGCTCTGTTTCTATTGTATATTTTCGTTCCTTTAACATAACTACATATTAACATAGCAACACAGTTTTAGTCAAAATAGTTTTTTAACCTCGAGATTTTGTCATGCTGGCGGAGTTTTTCGTGCACTTTCGCTTCAATTTGACGAATGCGTTCACGAGTAACTCCGAATTCTTCCCCTACCCGCTCGAGTGTATGCTGGATGCCGTCGAGCAATCCATAGCGCATTTCTAGAATTTTCCGCTCTTTTGGGTTAAGCTCATTTAAAACTTCGCGGATTTGGTCAGAGAGAATTCGGCGAGAAGATTCCTGGTCGGGGCGTAAGATTTTATCATCTGGGATAAAGTTCTCCAGTGTTGATTTGTCGTCCTCATCCCCTACTGGTTGTTCGAGCGACACTGTTTCCTGTGAAATATTTTCAATGACATGAATTTTTTCTACTGGGATGCCCATTTCAGTAGCAATCTCTTCAGCTAGCGGTTCTCGCCCCAAGTCCTGGGAGAGTCGGCGGTGCGTCTGCTTGTATTTAGAAATTGTCTCCACCATGTGTACTGGTATACGAATGGTGCGAGACTGGTCAGCCAGAGCGCGAGTAATCGACTGGCGAATCCACCAAGTTGCGTAAGTAGAAAATTTATATCCCTTGGTCCAGTCGAATTTCTCAACTGCCTTGAACAATCCTAAATTTCCCTCCTGGATCAAATCGAGAAGGGTTAAGTTGGCGGACCTCCCTACATATTTTTTGGCGATTGAAACCACTAGGCGCAGGTTGGCGCGAGCGAGTAAATTCTTCGCTTCCAGATCTCCATGTTCAATACGCTTAGCAAGTTCTTTTTCCTCATTCCCATGAATCAGCGGATACTGCCCTATCTCCTTGAGATACATTTGAATGGAGTCATGCATCGACCCTTTATTCAGATCTTTGTCACTGGGGTCAATATCGAGATTAAGCAAATTCCCTCCTTCCAATACATCAATCCCGGCAACTCCTAGCTTCTCATAAAGTTCATCTAAAAATAAAATGTTGTTTTCAATATCGGGGAAAGTTTTCAGTATCTCGTCATAAGTGATAAATCCTCTTTTACGTCCTTTTTCTATAAGCCCAATCGAGAGATCCGCCATCCCTTGCGCTCGCTTCCCCACCTTAGACAACTTTTTTGCTCTACCTTTAGGAAGAATTTTCTTTTTAGTGATTTTTGTTTTTTTTCGCCCTTTTATTTTTTTAACTTTTTTTACTTTAAGTTTCTTTCCTTTTTTATTTATTTTTTTATTTTTTGTTTTCATGTATTTTTTTATTTATTTCTTGACACTCTTTTAAGATTTGAGACGACCTTTCTTTATCTCCTGCCTGTTCGGCTAAATTTAATTCCCGCATCTTTCCCGCTAATTCTTCTTTGAGAGATTCTTCTTTTAAATTGCGTAACAATTCTTCTACATCTTTTTTCACATTAATATCTCCTGTCTGCGCAGGCAGGCCTTCATAAAAAACTTCAGCTTCAAAAATTAAATCATCTTTGTTTTCTTTCACCTTTTCTAAAACTTCATTCCCCGCAACGTTTAAAATCTGCCCAATCTCTTTTAAAATACCGTCGGTATCAAGGATTTGTTCTTTAAGCGTCCTCTGCCAAAGGATAATGCCCAGTAGCTTGCGCAGAATGTAGTCTTTTCTAAATTTTACCACTTCATTTTTTAAGACTTGTTCCCCACCCGACTCGATGACTTCCTCCGTTTGGATGGGAATTTTTCTCAAGTCATCTTCTAGGGCACTCCCTGGGATAGATGATAAATCGCTTATTTTCTTTAAAAAATGGCTCTTTTCTATCGAGCTTTCTAACGCATCCACAAAAGGCAGTATTACGCTCTTTATTTCTCGTCCAACTTTGCGCATGTCTCCCTTTGAATCTCTAAGTACTCTCGCTAAGACAAACTCTATTATGTGCTTTGAATTTTTAATTACTTCACGCCACGCGTCTGGACCCCCGCTGATTTTATCCGAGATCAAATCTGCTGGATCAACACCCTCGGGCATTTCTGCCACTTTCACATCCATGCCTAGTGATAGTGCAATTCTACCAGCTCTGTTCGCAGCATTGAAGCCTGCGCGATCTGCATCAAACGCCAGCACAATATTGGAAGAAAGACGGCGAACAAGCCCTAAATTAGTCACAATTTTTTCTTTTGAAATTGTAGAGTCTGCTAGGGCTGTGCCGGAAGTCGCGATGGTGTTCTTATATCCCGCCTGATGCGACAAAACTAAGTCCATCTGGCCTTCAACTAAAATAGAGAAATTATTCTTGCGAATTGAGTCTTTCGCCCTATCTAGTCCGTAGAGTACGGCGGATTTGTTGAATATGGGTGTTTCGGGGGAGTTTAAATACTTTGCTCCCTTCCCATCATCTATGAATAATCTTCCAGAAAAAGCTATGATGCGCCCGCTTGAATCAGCGATAGGAAACATGATACGCCCGCGAAATCTATCATACATTGCTCTGCTCCTGTCTTCTGGTTTTTTAGCCAACCCTGCTTTTTCTATTTCCACATCAGAGAAACCCTTTGCTTTTAGATGGTCATAAAGCCTGCGCCAGTCGAGAATGGCGTATCCAATTCTAAAATCTTTGATGCTTCTCTCTTCCAACCCTCGAGTCCTTAAATATGCCAATACTTCGGCGTTTTCCTTTAAATTATTTTCGAAATATGTAGTTGCTTCCTCCATTATTCTATATAACTTTTCTTTTTCATCTTCTACCTTCGGATTATATTGCTCGAGCTTAACGCCTGCCTTCTCCGCCAGAAGTTTCAGTGCTCCTCTGAAATCAAGCCCTTCAAATTCTTCCACAAAAGTAAAGATGTCACCACCGGCCCCGCAACCAAAGCAGTAATAACTCCCTCGGCCAGGCGAAATGAAAAAGCTGGGTGTTTTTTCATTATGAAACGGGCATTTCGCCTTCAGGTTTGCCCCCGCTTTTTCTAATTTTATGTAAGAAGAGACTACTTCTTCGATTGAAAGTCTTTCTTTAATTTGTTGAACGGGAGAGTTCATAATTATTTTGTAAATTTGAAGGTGGAAATAATATCTTTTTCTAATTTTGATACCTCTAGATCTTCGCCAGTAATAATATCTATGACGTAAAAATGACCATTCTTTAAAGCAACAATCTGAAGGCCAGCAACTTCAGGAAAATTAAAACCTCCAATATATGCTTCTTCGCCACCAAGTATGGTTTTTTCTGGAGCCATTAAATTTTTTGTTAAATCTTTAAGGTTGTTTGCATTAGCACCGTCTATAGAAATAGTGTGCACATCTTTTATTGAAAGAAAATAAGAAACAGTCAAATCAACCTTTGATGACGAATCTAGGGTTTCATAATTTGTACCAATGGGATTAGTAATCATAAAACCATTCTTAGTGACTAAAGTTAGAAGTTGTGTGGGATATTTTATTTCAAACCCATATTGAGCATTTGTATACATTTCCCAATTTGAAGTATCCGTTTGTGTTGTCGGTTCAATAAATTTAAACGTGGAAAGAATTTGATTAACTTCGTTTTTGTATTTCTCGTTCGACAATATTACAAAAGGCTCTTTCGGATAATTAACACAAATATAATTATCTGCTATCCTTGGACTACTTTCTATTACAGTTACAACCTCCAGAGACTTGTGCCCTAAAAAATACGAATGAGTGATGGATTCTGGTCCTCCACTTTCGCCGAAAGTCCATTCTCCACAAGGTCTTTCGGGCCAATTGTAGTCATCAGAAACTATTCCTTTGGGGAAAAAGGTTATTTTAAATATTTCCATATTCGAAAAAGGGACACTGGAATCAGGTCTAATAAATCTTATTGATCCATCATCAGAAGGTTGGGTTCCACTTTCTCCGACATAAGGTGGGTTCTCTTGAAAATATAAATCTTCGGGATACTTAAATTCGAACCCATATAGCTCGTTCGTATAGGTTTTCCAATCCTCGGGGATCGGAGTTGAAACATCTGAAGTTTGTTGATTGTTGGGCTTCTTAGATACAGCGAAATATCCGCCGATAGCCACTAGAACAACAAGCACTCCAATTAAAACCAGACTTGCAAAACCTTTTTGATTATTTTTCATTTTGTTTTTAGACTAGTTAATAATAAGCTTATAAATTAACAATGCTTGCGACTGCTGATAATTGACATTTAGCTACCCCCTTGCTACACTTTACCCGTAAATGCTTTCCTTGTCGAAAGCTCCGAGAAACCCCCGCAAGGGGGTTTCGTTTTTATACAATCTTCCTTATTTTTGATTTTACCTCTTTTAACTCTTCGTTTTCTACTTTACCAATAATTCTCAGTAGTCTTTTTGCGTCAAAAAGTCTAACTTGTGACAAGATCGCAGTTGAACCAGAAAAGGAATTTAGTTTGTGATAATATTTTCCCTCCTTCTCTTCATTTAATGTTAAAGGAATTCCTAAAAATATATTATTGTTAAATTTTCTGACTATTAAAATGGGTCTTTCAAAACTGGAGTGCTTCCCATCTTCTTCATCCCCTATGTTTTTACCGATAGATGCAAACCATATGTCTCCTTTGTGAAAGAAAATATTTGATTTCTTGGTTGATAAATCTTTTTTTAATTTATTCCAATCATCATATTCTTTTTCCATATTTTTTGAATTTTTATTTCTCTAGCACTACCTTGTTCTTGAACCCCGTCCCAGCTGGAATTAATCGCCCGATTATGACATTTTCTTTAAGCCCGCGGAGAGAATCCACCCCGCCCTTGATGGCGTTTTCGATGAGCACGCGATTAGTATTTTGGAATGATGCGGCCGAGAGCCAGCTTTTAGTGCGAAGTGATACTTCGGTAATACCAAGCACGACGGTCTCTGCCTTAGCTTCTTTGCCATTTATTTTCTCGACTCGGGAGTTTTCTTCCATGAAAGTAACATTCTCAACAATGTCACCGATAGAGAAGTTAGTCTCACCTGCATCTTTTATTTTTCTGCGAGAAAACATCTGACGGACGATTATCTCTGTGTGTTTTCTGGAAATCGAGGCGCTTTGAAGTTCATAAACTTTATTTATTTCTGCGATGATGTATTCTTCAACCAGCTCTTTGCTTCCCAATTTAAACATTGAGGCTATGTCTGCTGATCCGTCAGTCAAAAGTTGGCCTTTCTTGATTTTTTCTCCCGCTTTTACTATCGGCATTCGGCGAAAGGCAACTATGTATTCAATTTCATTTGGCTTACCATCAAGCTTGGTATCTGATAGCACTTTCATAATTTTTTCCTTTCCATTCTTATCTTTAATTTCTATAACCTCACCATCTGTTTCAGAAATAATTGCCGGATTTTTTGGAATCCTTCTTTCGAATATTTCTTCAATACGCGGCAATCCTGTGGTTATGTCAGTACCAGCAACACCACCAGCATGGAATGTACGAAGCGTCAGCTGGGTGCCCGGCTCTCCGATGGCCTGAGCTGCGATGATACCTACGGCCTCACCCTGTTCGACAAGGTGATTCCTGCCTAAATCAAGCCCATAACACATAACGCAGAGGCCGTGAACTGTGCGGCATGTAAGCGGCGAGCGGACAAATACTTCCGTAAAACCGGCTCCTTCAATATTGTATGCTTCCTCTTTAGTGACTAGAAATCCCCTCTTGTAAGCTACTTTGCCATTCTTGTCTTTCAGATCTCCCGCTAGCACTCGTCCGCGGATATTCTTGGAAAGTGGAATTTCGATTCCAGAAATATTTTCTCTCGTAACTATTTTCCCTTCCTTGGTGCCACAATCCTCTTCTGTGATAACTATATCTTGCGCAACATCAACCAATCTTCGGGTTAAATATCCGGCCTTAGCAGTGTTGAGCGCGGTATCTGACGCACCCTTTCTAGCACCATGAGTAATGACGAAATATTCAATCGGAGAAAGACCTTCCTGATAACAGGGAATGATTGGAAACTCCAAAGTATTACCCTGGTTGTTTTGGATAAGTCCTATCATGCCTGTCATTTGTATAAGTGACGACATTGTGCCCCTGGCCTTGGAAGTAAATAAATCATAGGTAGAACCACTTTTATCAAGAGTCTTGGGCAGGATTTTCTCTAAATCCTTTTTTGTGTGCGTCCAAATTTCAATAATTTTTTGGTATTTTTCTTCCAGAGACAACAGACCCTCGCTCCATTGGGAGATTATTTCTTCTTCTAGTTTTTTACCTTGCGCTATAATCTTTGGCTTCTCGGCAGGTACGGAAACATTGTCCAGACCCCAAGTAGTGCCGGAAACTGTAGAATATTTAAAGCCAAATGCTTTAATTTTATCTAGAATTGCCGGAGTATTTTCTACACCGCCATGAATTATAAGTTCATCTAGTAGTGAGGACAACCTTTCTTGAATCATTTCGTCGTTTATATAAGAAAAGTCATTGGGTAGGATGCTGTTAAAGAGAAGCTTCCCGACGGAAGTGTCGAACATTCCTCCATTAAACTTTTTATATTTATTAGTATCTGTTGCTAGAACTTTTATTTTAGCTCGGAGAGACACTATTCCGTAGTCATAGGCAGTAATGGCAGCATTCGGGCTAGAAAAATACTTCCCTTCACCCATCTCTCCATCAACATTTTTCGTCATCCAATAAGATCCCAGCACCATATCCATGCGAGGATGCACTATTAAATCTCCATTTTGCGGTTTGAGCAGATTTTTATTCGCGGCCATTAATTCTTTCGCTTCGGATTGAGCCTCTTCAAGCAGAGGAACATACACGGCCATTTGGTCTCCGTCGAAATCAGCATTAAAAGCCTGACAAACAAGAGGGTGAACCTGAATGGCATTGCCCTCAATCAAAATAGGATTAAAAGCTTGAATACCGAGACGGTGCAGTGTAGGCGCGCGATTTAGAAGAACATATTTGCCTTCGATGACTTTCTCCAACATTGCCCAGACTTCCCCCCCGCGTTCTTCTATGAGTTTATTTGCTCCGCGGATATTGAATGCGAGTTCTGCTTGTAAAATTTTAGAAATTACAAAAGGCCTGAAAAGCTCGAGCGCCATATGTTTCGGCAATCCGCATTGATTGAGCTTGAGTTCTGGTCCGACAACGATAACAGATCGCCCTGAATAATCCACTCGTTTTCCAAGCAGATTTTGGCGGAAAAGACCCTGCTTGGATTTTAGATTGTCTGATAGAGATTTTAGAGGACGCTTTTGAGATTGGCTCATGGCCGCAGAATCATTCTGCTTGGCTATTGAATTGTCGATTAGCGCGTCTACCGCTTCTTGAATAATTCTTTTTTCATTACGCAAGATTACATCCGGAGCATTAATTTCCTTCAGTTTCTTTAAGCGATTATTTCTATTTATAACCCGGCGATAAAGATCGTTCAAATCGCTCGTTGCGTGCCTTCCGCCATCGAGCGCCACCATCGGACGAAGCACTGGCGGAATGACGGGAATAATGGTCAAAAACATCCATTCTGGCCGAATTCCGGCATAAGTCATGGCGCGGATTAAAGAAAGCCTTTTTTGCAACTTTTCTTTTTCAACCACACTTGCTTTCTCAAGCATCTTTTCGGTATGAATTTTCAACTTGTTCAAATCGAGATTTTTAAAAATGGAGTAGATAGCTTCAGCGCCAATGTTGGCCTCGAAACAAGTCCCGTATTTCAAAGAATAATGATGAAAAGATATTTCATTTAAAACTTTCCCTTCGTAAATTTCTCCAATCTCTTTTTTTGTGACAGAAAGCAAAGTTTTCAATTTTTCTCGAGTTTCATCATCAGCCACATTTTTTAATTTGGCTTTATACTCTTTATCCAGATTTTGCACGACTGTGGCTTTCTCTTCTTCGTGGACTTTGGTAATTATGTATCCAGCGAAGTATATTACCTTTTCGAGGTCGGTGACTGAAATATTAAGTAAAATACTCATCCTGGATGGTACACCACGCAAAAACCAAATGTGAGACACGGGGGTGGAGAGCTCGATATGCCCCATTCTCTCACGCCTGACGATAGATCTGGTAACTTCTACCCCGCATTTCTCGCAGATTATATCCTTGTAGCGAATTCGGCGATATTTCCCACAATAACATTCGTAATCTTTCTCCGGTCCGAATATTTTCTCATCAAAGAGGCCTCCGCGCTCAGATCTGCCGGTACGATAGTTTATCGTCTCGGGCTTGGTGACTTCTCCATAAGACCATTCTTTTATTTGAACAGGCGAAGCAAGCCTTAGCGCAATTTGATCAAATTCAGTTGTGTTTAAAGTTTTCATGTTTTTTATTTATATAAATTGCTGTGGGTGTCGATGAATAAAAATTTAATTGCTTCTCCTTGAACTTCATACACAGCTCTCAAGTCCCCTGTTATATTTATACTTCTGTATCCGAGATATTCTCCATGAAGCGGGTGATTGCTCAATTCTGGTGACAAAGGATTAGCTATGAATATTTTTAACCGTTCGTTAAACTTTGATTTAATTTTTGGGAGTAATTTTTCATACTGCTTGAGAAAACGTTTATGATAATCGATTCGCATATATGATTCATACTAGGAATTAAGACTTTTGATCATATCTTCAGCCGTATAGAAGGGTCCGATCATATTCCTTCCTTCACGCGCATCTTTAGAAAGTTTTGCAAGAAGTTTCTGTGTTTTTTTATTTAGAACTGGTTCATCAATAAAAGTCACTTGACGTTCATTAATAAACTGCTTAATATTCTGATTGATAACCGCATTCAAAGACACTCCAAGGGTATGAGCCACTTCATGGGCTTTTTCTTTTAACCTCTTATCGATTTTTATGCTTAACATTGTTTGCATGGTATTTTATTTTATATTTTTATTAATATCTAAAGTATATACTTTTGATTGATAATGTCAAGACTCATATTTTATGTATTGTTTGTTTAAAGTTTTCATATTATTTCGTAAATTTGAAAGTGGAAAAAATCTTCTGAAAAACCAAACTATTTTGAGGAAAAGTAATTCTAAATACATTTCTTTTTTTGTCTGCAAGAAAAACTACTTTTGTTCTATAGTATATTGGTAATTCATACCCCACATACTCACCATATCCGTGATCAACAATAAATTCGTAAGCCAAATTTTCATTATACTTGACTTCTTTGATGTCCGAAGTTGCATAACCCATATTTTTATTAAAATTGTAACGAGATTGCGCAATGCTTAACAAGGTTTCTTCTTGTGTCATTGGAAAACTGCTAGTCCAAATATTTATCTCTTCATTATAACCAAGTTCTTTAGTATTTGAGTCAAGATTATATTTTAATCTAGTTTGTGAATCTACCGGAATGCTTAGATTATGCTCATCATCTCTAAGTGTCACATTGCTAGTTAAATAAATGTCGGAATTAAGATCGGGATGATACAACTCGAAATCTTCAGGATACTTTATTTCATATTGATACATGTTATTTTCAAAGGTTTTCCACCTCTTTGTCTGGTCAGTTTTACTAACGACCAAAAAAACAATGATTGCAAATAACGCAACGAGTACTATACCTGCAAAACTTTTTTGATTATTTTTCATATTTTTTAATTTTCTTTATCGCCCTTTTTCTGTAAATTAACATCAAGGGCAAGACCTCGCAGATAGTTCAAGAGCACATTGAACGATGCCGGAGAATTTGGCGGTTTGATTATTTCATTTTTGATAATGGAGTCAAAGGTAGCAGAACGTCCCAATATATCATCGGACTTTACCGTAAGCATCTCACGAAGCGTATAAGCTGCGCCATATCCCTCGAGCGCCCAGACTTCCATTTCTCCGAATCTCTGTCCTCCGCCTTGAGCCTTTCCGCCAAGAGGTTGTTGAGTAATCAAGGAGTACGGTCCGATCGAGCGCATGTGGATCTTGTCCTCCACCATGTGATGGAGCTTCAGCATGTACAAATATCCGACGGCCACATCTTGCTCAAAAGCTTCTCCAGTACGTCCGTCAAAGAGCTTCAGTTTGCCGTTTTCTGGCAATCCTGCTTTTGTTAATTCTTCTTTTATTTCTTTTTGCGTTGCCCCTAAGAATGGAGGAACTATTGCCTGATAACCAAGGCTGTTGGCTGCCATCCCAAGATGCATTTCAAAGATTTGTCCTAAGTTCATACGGGAAGGAACACCAAGAGGAGAAAGTATGATATCAATCGGTGTGCCGTCCTCCGTATAGGGCATGTCTTCTTCCGGAAGAATCATCGAGATAACGCCCTTATTCCCGTGTCGTCCGGAAAGTTTGTCTCCAACTGAAATATTTCTTATTTGAGCAACTTCAATCACAATCTTTTTGATGATTCCAGCCTCGAGCGAATGTCCAAGATCACGAGAAAAGATTTTGATTCCGATAATACGCCCTCGCTTGCCGTGTTCCATGCGAAGCGAAGTGTCTTTCACATCACGTGCTTTTTCGGCAAAGATCGAGCGAAGAAGCCTCTCTTCCGGAGTAAGTTCAGTTTCACCCTTAGGGGTAATTTTACCAACCAAAATATCATTTTCTCTAACCTCTGCTCCGATACGGACAATGCCGTCTTCGTCTAAGTCTTTCAATTTGAGCTCTCCGACATTTGGTATGTCACGGGTAGTGATTTCAGGCCCAAGTTTAGTATCGCGAACTACGCAAGTAAATTCTTCAACATACACGCTTGTGAACTTGCTCCTCTTTACCAGACGTTCAGAAACAATTATCGCGTCTTCGTAAGTTGAGCCAGACCAAGACAAAAAGGCGACAAAAATATTCTGTCCTATGGAAATTTGTCCATTCATAGTGCTACTAGTATCTGCGAGCACTGCCCCCTTTTTCACTCTATCACCCACGTTCACAAGCGGTCGTTGGTGGAAGACAGCAAAGTTATTGTTTCTCATAAAATTAACGAGAGAGTATGTCTTTTCACTCTTGCCTTTTATGACTATCTTTTTCGCATCCAAATAGGAAACAACGCCCTCTTCCCCCGCGATAACCAGTCTGCCAGAATCTCTGGACGCTAGTTCTTCTATGCCAGTAGCCACTAGTGGCATTTCGGGGATGACGCAAGGGACAGCTTGTTTCTGCATGTTCGAGCCCATCAGCGCGCGGTTTGCATTATTATGCTCCAAGAAAGGAATCATGGAAGTTGCCATAGAAAAAGCTTGATTGGTGGCAACGTCGATAAAATCAACTTCGTTTGCGGGTATGGTGCCCGGCTCGGTTTTGATTCTAGCTTCAACTTTCTCCTCCGTGATCTTCCCATTTTCGTCATAAGGGATTCCGGCATGCGCAATGTTATATTTCTCTTCTTCAAGCGCGTTTAAATAGACTATCTCGTGAGTAATTTTTCCATTCTTCACTTTTATGTAGGGAGTTTCAATAATTCCAAATTCATTGATTCTAGCGTAAGTGGAAAGATGTAGAATCAGTCCGATGTTGGGCCCCTCAGGGGTATGAATCGGGCAAACTCGACCGTAGTGAGAAGGGTGCACATCACGAACCTCGAGCCCCGCACGCTCTCTGGTGAGGCCACCAGGCCCGAGCGCAGATAGGAGACGGATATGTTCAGTTTCAGCCAGAACGTTTTCCTGGTTCATAAACTGTGAAAGCTGGTTGGTAGTGAAAAATTCTTTAATTCGAGCTTGGAGCGGACGCTGATTTATGATAGCGATGGGCATCGCCGTATTGACATCAATGATGGACATTCGATCTTGAATGTTTCTTTTAATCTGCATCATGCCGGTACGCACTTTCTGCTGAAGTATTTCTCCGACAAATCGCACGCGTCTCTGTCCGAGATGGTCTATGTCATCAGCTTGGGCTCCTGGAGTATTATTCAAGGAAATAATATGCATTATGACAGTCACTAGATCCTCCTTGGAGATAGTGCGGCGCAATAGAGCTTCTTCGTCCATTGGTTTCTCAAAACGTTGGTTAAACCTGAATCGTCCCACCGGAGAAAGATCGTATCTCTCCGCGGTAAATAAAGAATTGATAAATTCTTTAGCATTGTCAGCTGTGGCCATGTCCCCATCTCGAAGACGTTTGTAGATATCAATGTAAGAATCATTTGCATTTTTGGCTGTATCCTTAGCAAGACATGCTTTTATGGCTTCTTCGGCGCCGGGGACTCCCTCGCCCTTTAGAGAGAAAGCCTTTAATATTGCTTCATCGTTTTCATAACCCATAACCCGAAGGAGGGCCGTGACTCCGAACTTTCTTTTCTTGTCTATCCTCACATAAATAGCGCCGTCAGCTTCTGATTCTATTTCAATCCAGACTCCGCGAGCTGGAATGATTTTCGCGCCGAAATACCTGTTGCCCTTGCTCTCTGACTCGGTAAAGAAAACTCCGAAGGATCTAGCGAGCTGTGGCACAATGACACGCTCCACGCCATTTATGATAAAAGTACCGTGCGAGGTCATCAGAGGAAGCTCAGACATGAAAATTTCCTGCTCTTTGACAGTGCCTAGAATTTTATTGGTCAACTTCACGCGAATCTTTAAAAGCCCTTGGTATGAGAGTTTGTTTATTTTGGTGTCATTCTCGTCTTGCTTTGATTCAGAGAGCGAGAAGGATAGAAATTCAAGCTGAAACTTTTTCCCGGAATAGTCCGAGATTGGGGAGAATTCTTTGAAAACTTCGCCAATGCCTTTTTCTACTAGCCACGAAAAGGACTTGAGTTGCGCCTCGATTAAATTGGGAAATTCTACGAGAGGCTTTTTGTACCTGGAAAAGTACTTTTTAGGAAGTTTTGATTGAGCCTGCATAAATAAAAACGCCTTTACGGCTTGTAATTACCTAATAAAAGAGATTGCATCCGATACTCAATCAATGAATCAGGGATAGCCTACTCTATTTGCACTTTTTTGTCAACTACGGCTGTGGATTGAGCGCATAAAAGTAGATTAAATTAAATAATTACATAAGATTTCTGCATATGCTAGAATCTTATGTATGCCCCCAAGTCAAGATAAGTGAAAATGTTTTTTAATTTTTTCATCTCTTAAAATACTTTCCACAGACAAAACTTCTACATACTTACCTACCCCAAAAAAATCAGCAATAAAAATTATTTCATCTTCGCATGGATATGGATAAATCCACGCAGATTTCTGAAACTGGAAAAAATTTAACTTTTTAAGATGGTATCGAAGAGCTTCTCTTCCTTTAGTAAATCTCATAGGAATATCAAACATAACCAACCTCCATTTTCCATCCCATTTTTTCTGTGTTTTAATTTCAATAAGCTCAATATCAAAAGCTCTTAATCGGGTTTTACCTTTTGTGGTAATTTTTACTATTGTTTTTCCATCCCTATCAACAATATACTCTATAAGCTTTTGCCGTTTAACACTATTAATTGCACTTCTGATTTGACTTTCGGAATATTTTCTAGAACCTTTAAACATTTTGAAAACCTGTACGACGTTACCTATAGCTCCTGCCCCCACCACAAGCACAGGTAGTGAAGCAAGCGCAAGTACACAAAGTGCAACTGTGGCAATCTTGGCCTCTTTGGTGTCGGAACTTAAAAAATCTTTCAACCTTTGCCCATATCCCCCTTTTTCCATATGTGTAAGATTATAGCATATGCGGATTTCTTATTCTTATCCGCAACAACTAAACTACTTTTTCTCCACAGTTTTTTGTCAAATCTAGGCTGGGGATTTATATCTCCTTTTCTATCAAGCTTTCCCTAAACAACTGGAAAATTCCCTCATTTGCTTATTATACCAAAAAAGATCTAGCCTCATCCCCCCTTCTTCCACTCATCTATCTTTTTATGATTTCCAGAAAGCAAAACTTTCGGTACTTTGTAATTTTTACCTTTGTATTTGAGAACTTCTGGGCGAGTGTAGACTTCGCTCGTAGAAACTCTTTCTTCTTCTAGTGATTCGTATTTTCCTAAAACTCCGGGAATCTGGCGAGAAATTGAATCAATCAAAACCATCGCTGGAAGCTCTCCGCCGGTCAGCACATAGTCTCCTATCGAGACCTCCTCAGCACGTAGTATTTTTTGCACTCTCGCATCAATACCTTCATATCTTCCAGATATTAAAATTATATCTGTGAATTTTTTTGCCGCCCCTTTGGCATATCCTGTGGTGAATTTTTTCCCAGAAGTAGAAAATAAAATAATCTTTGCCTTTTTACCAAGGGGAACCCTTGGTATTTTACTTGGTATTTTAATCTTTGAGAAAGCTTTTAAAAATAATTCAGGCCGGAGCACCATTCCAGGCCCACCGCCATACGGCCGCGCATCTACTCGCTTCTTCGGCTCGCAGAAATCCATTGGGTTGTAAAACTTGATAGAAATCTTTTTATCCTTTATCGCCCGCCCAATAATAGACCCCTTCAAATAAGAGTCAAACATTTCTGGAAAAATTGTAATTATATGGAATTGCATAAATAATTCAAAAAGCAAAATATAATTTTTGAAGGGGTTTGGCAAGCGACGGCGAGCCAACTTCAGGATTTTTTAAGCTTCAAAAAATCCGTACCGAAAAAAATTGATATTTTGCTTTTTGAATTAGATTCCCCTCAAGTCTTCCATCGCCTGATCCACTGTTTTAAGTGGGTTCTGAGTAGGCGAAGATTCTGATCTCTCGGGTCTCATGCTCCCTTCTGGTTCATTTATCTTCAAATTCACCCGAGCATTATTTTTCATTCCAATAATCCGGAGTAGAGTGCGGATAGCCTTGGCGGTGTTGCCCATTCTCCCGATAATCTTGCCCATATCAGCAGGGTTTACGGTGAGAGTTATAAGGACACCCATTTCGTCGACAGTGCGATCAATCTTCACATCATTCGGATTGTCAACGAGAGCCTTCACTACATACTCCAGAAATACCTTGTCAGCGTCTTGCATATTTTTAATAAATTAATCCTTGTAATCGTGCAGTGGTACGACAATACTGCTTGCTGTAAGTATACTTCACCCCGCCATGGCGGGGCAAGTTATTTTTTAGCTTTCAATTCCTTCCTCTTTTGCGTTGGTTTCTTCTTGGGAAGCACGTTGATTTTCTTGCCTTCTATCACCCCATCGTGCACTAAGAAATTGTGCATGGTGTCTGAACACTTCGCACCTTTGCTTGTCCAATATTTTATTTTTTCATTTTCGAGTTTCTTCTCGCCAGCCTTTGGGTTGTAAGTGCCAAGAATTTCCAGAAACTTTCCGCTCTTGGTGCTGTTCTTGGAATCAGTCAAAACAACCCGGAAACTCGGGTCATTCTTTCTGCCTATTCTCTGCAGTCTTATTTTTAACATTGCTAAAAGAGTGTAACATAAATTTTATAAATTGCAATTGGAACTAAAAAAGGCGCCTCCAGAACCTTTTTTAGTCTGACTGCGCCCTTGGTTTCGACAAAATGTTTAGGAGTCATCGAATCTCCTTGGACGTGGCTAGTGCCCGGTGTAGAACGTAACGTTCGCGTTGCCGTAACTGTCGGTTCCAGTCACGCGCACCATGCCGGGTTGGGGTTGATAGTGACCGTAGCCGTTATACCCGTAGCCACTACCCCAGCCTCCGCCGTATCCCCAGCCACCATAGATAGCCGGCGGCTTTGGCCAGTTGTTCTTCGTGGCGTCGGCCGTTTCGTTAGCGACTTTCTCCGACCGCTTTGCCTCACGCTCGGCGAGTTCGCGACAGGTTTTCTCCTTTCCCGTTGCCGCCATGCAACGGATGAAGGAGTCAACAGTGACGTTCGTCGGGGTCGCCACTTCAGCCAGTTTGGTCGCTGCCTTTTCTGCCGGTTTCTGCGCCATCGCGACCGCCGCCAACAGAACTGCCAGAACGATGAGTTTCTTCATGGAACTATCCTCGTTTCTGCCCCTTTATGGCGGGGCAAACCTATTTGAATTTTGAAGAGCTTACTACCTTTACAGTATAGCACATTTGGGGTATATTGTCAAGTAAAAAGCCCTTATAATATAAGGTTCATTTGTGCTATATTGGTTAAGTGCAAATGAAAAAACCATCAAACAAATTACAGGGTATTATATCTATTTCCTCTAAGGGCACGGGGTATGTGGCTATCGGAGAAGAGAAGAATAAAGGGCAGGATCCAGAAATAGACTTCAAGCACCTGAACACTGCCCTCCATGGCGACATGGTGGAGATAATTCTTCATCCGAAGGGCAGAGAGCGGCAGACTGCTGAAGTTTCAAAAATAATTTCTAGAGCCAAGATGAGCTTCACTGGAGTTTTGGAGCAAGAGCATAAAATGTTTTTTCTGAAACCGGACGATACGAAAATGTACACCGACATTTTAATTCCAGAAAAAATGCTCCATGGAGCAAAAGCTGGTCAGAAAGTTTTCGTCGAAATAATTTCTTGGCAAGACCCCCGCAAAGCACCGGAGGGCAAGGTGGTAAAAGTTTTGGGCCGCCCTGGAGACAACAACGTAGAAATGCACGCCATAGCGATAGAGAAAGGTTTCGACGCAGAACTTCCGGATAAAGTAGAACTGGAGGCGAAGAAAATAAAACAGAGTGGCATTGGAGAAAAAGATTATGTAGGGCGCCGCGACTTCAGAGGAGTCCTTACCTTCACCATTGACCCCTCTGATGCAAAAGATTTCGACGATGCAATATCATTCCGAGTCCTCTCCTCCTTAAATAAGGAGGGGGTTGGGGGTGGTAATGCAAAGAATCACCACCCCGCCTATGGCACCCCTCCTCAAAAAGGGGGTGAGGTCTACGAGATAGGCATCCATATCGCCGACGTGTCGCACTATGTGAAGGTAGGAAGCGAGCTCGACCAAGAGGCGCGGGAGCGCGGAACATCAGTCTACCTAGTGGACAGGACGATACCCATGTTACCGGAAATACTTTCAAATGATCTGTGCTCTCTGGTCCCCCACAAAGACAGGCTCACCATGAGCGCAGTTTTTGTTATAGATAAAAATGCTAGAGTCGTGAATGAATGGTACGGTCGCACGGTTATACATTCTAAAAAAAGATTCACTTACGAAGAAGCAGGAGAATCAATTAAAAAACCGAGTGCGCTATTCCATAAAGAATTATCTATTCTAAATAATCTAGCAAAGAAATTAACCAAGGAGAGGTTTAGGGAGGGCGCCATATCGCTCGACCAGGAGGAAGTCAAATTCGTACTGAATAAAAACGGCACGCCGCTCAAAGTAATCAAAAAGGAGCGAGGCGATTCAAACAGACTGATTGAAGAGTTTATGCTTTTAGCGAATAAAAAAGTGGCTAGGGTCCTCTCGCCAAAAGACAAAAGTAATAAAGAGGGGGTATCTATCTATCGCGTGCATGATCTGCCCAGCAAGGAAAAGATGATTGACTTGGCGTTTTTCTTGCGAAGTTTGGGGCATAAGGTGTCTCTGCGAGAAGGTATAATTCCTACGTATGAAATAAATAAATTATTGGAGAGTTTGGCTGGGAAGAATGAAGCCGATACAGTGCATCGAGCCGTAATCAGGTCTATGGCAAAGGCAATTTATTCTACGAAAAATATCGGGCACTATGGGCTCGCCTTTGCGTACTACACCCATTTCACTTCTCCGATCAGGCGCTATCCAGACATCATGGTGCATAGATTGCTTGCAAACTTTTTAGCTGGCAAAAAGATAGGTAGGGAAAAATTGCACGAGTATGAAAAAATAGCTAGGATTTCTTCTGAACAAGAGAAGCGCGCGACAGACGCGGAAAGAGCTTCGATAAAATATAAACAAGTAGAATACATGTCTCTCCGGAAGGGAGAAAAATTCGAAGGAATCATCAGTGGGATAACCGAGTGGGGCTTGTATGTGGAAGAAATTGAGACAAAATGCGAGGGGATGGTGCGGGTAAAAGATATGACCGATGACTTTTATGTATTTAATGAAAAGAAGCTGGAAATGGTCGGACAAAAAAAGAAAAAGAAGTATCGATTCGGCGATCGAGTTCTAATAAAAGTCAAAGGGGTTGATTTAGAACGAAAAACAATAGATTATATTTTAATATAATGGAGGATTTAAAAGGAAAAAACTTTTCAAAAATAAAAGCATTCGGCTGGACGATTGTCTCTGTAACTTTGGGTATATCGCTCGCGTCTATTGCTTTGTCATTTTTTGAGAATAATATAGATAAAATTTCAAACGAAGGAGGCAGGGCCTTGGCTGTGGAATCTATAATAAAGAATGAAAAACCTAAATATTTTTATATTAACCAAAATTCCTACGTAGAACCCAAGGTCTCGGCAAAAGCTTACTTGGTTGGCGATTTAAATACCGGTGAAGTAATCTTGGCAAAGAATCAAGACCAGAAACTGCCAATCGCTTCAGTATCGAAGCTAATGACCGCGTATGTGGCAAAAGAAATAGTAAAAGGAGACGAAGAAGCCAAAGCCAGCCAGAGAGCGCTCTTGACCTATGGGGGTAATGGAGGGTTCCGCGTTGGAGAAAAAATAAAAATATCTGATCTTCTCTATCCCCTGCTTTTGGAGTCTAGCAATGACGCGGCAGAGATAATCGCGGAATATTTCGAACGGGACAGTTTCATCAGAAAGATGAACCAGGAAGCGGAAAATTTGAATATGTCTTCGACTTTTTTCGAAGACCCAAGTGGGCTCTCCGAAAACAATCAATCCACCCCGGCAGACTTATTTAAATTCACCGGATTTATAAAACAAGCAACGCCAGAACTGCTCCAAATCACCACCAAAAGAAATTATTCCACCAAGAAACACAGCTGGCCAAGCACCAACCAATTTTTGCATGATTCCGGATATATGGGCGGTAAAAGCGGCTACACCGACCCTGCCCTGCAAACTGTCGTTTCTCTTTTCTCCTTGCCCCTTTCAGAATCAAGCACCAGACCTATCGGGATAGTGCTCCTTCGTAGTTTGGACCGGCGCAAGGATGTGGAAACTATTCTGAAATATTTGAAAAAAAATGTGTATTACGGAGGAGAGGCGGACGCGAGCACCGACTGGGTGAGAGAGAAGGTCGGGGCGCCCGACATTCGAGAGCCAGATTATGTGACGATGACTTTCGGGGGTGATATAATGCTCGACCGCGGAGTGAAAAATTCAGTGATAAAAAATTTCAACAATGACTACTCTGCGCTCTTTGGCGAGCTAGAGATGCTGAAAGATTCAGACATCGTTTTTGCAAACCTAGAGGGCACAGCATCGGACGTGGGTACTGACATGCACAATTTATATTCTTTCCATATGGACCCGGCTGTCATCCCCGCTCTTTCTGGCGCGGGAATAAATATCTTATCGGTTGCCAACAATCATATGGGGGACTGGGGACGCGCTTCATATGAAGATACTCTCTCTCGTTTACGGGAAAATGAAATATTCTATACAGGAGGAGGAATAAATAGAGAAGAAGCCGAACGGCCGACCATTATTGAAAAATACGGAATGAAAATAGGATTCTTGGGGTTCTCGGACGTAGGTCCGAACTTCATGAAAGCGGGTGAAGACCAGGCAGGATTACTCCTCGCCAGCAATCCACGCTTCGAAGAAATAATAAAAAATGCTTCTTCAAAGGTGGACTATTTAGTGATTTCATTCCATTTCGGTGAAGAGTATCAGGCAAAGCATAATACGCGACAGGAAGAATTAGCGCACAAAGCTGTGGACAACGGAGCGAAACTCATCATCGGAAGTCATCCCCATGTAGTGGAAGACACTGAAGTTTATATCCCAAAAGATTGCACTCAAAGTTCGTGCGTAGGCTATATCGCCTATTCACTAGGGAACTTTATCTTCGACCAAACATTTAGATCTGACACCATGCAAGGCATGCTCCTCAATGTCAGGCTCAGCAATAATGGACAAATGACGGTGAGAAAAGATACGGTAAAATTAAATTCCGCTTTCCAGCCGAATCAGATAATCAAAGGCAAAGAGGAGAAAATAAATTTTCAGGAGCATACGGAGGCGAGCATACGGAGGCGTTGCCTCCGTAGTTTCGTAGTTTGCAAGCCTTAAGCGTTTACAGGCAAAGCTACCTCTTCTATATAACTTTCGCAAATTGGAGTAATATGTTCAGAGATCATTGTTGCCCATTCTTCGCTAGAGTATTTTGATTGGATCATTTTGAAAAGATCATCAATTTTTTTATCTTCCATCATCTTTGAAGCTTGCTCAGTCTCAGTTGTATTTAATTTTTCCTTTGAAACACCAATGAGTGTAAGGATAACCACCGCTGAAAAATCCAGATACATTTGATTTATCCCATCTTCGCTCAATCCTCGTTTTTCAAATATTTTTTTAAAAAAATCTTTCATAATATTTTTAATATTCAGTCTTTTGATGTAAAATGTTCGACCCTCTCGCGCATTAACCAACTTTTTCTAATTTTTCTTCTCGTTCAAATTTTTCTCTATATGATATCTTTAGTGAAACTAAACGAAGGAACTCTCTTGCTGCTTCCGGATCTTCGTCAAACCTTTCCATCACAGCACTCACGGATCGATCAACAACCGATTCATCAAAATTTTCTAACTGGTCCGGTCTGGTCCGGCTAACTTCCTTTCTGGCATCTTTAGTTTCATAATCAGTTCCTTCCTTCTTTACAATCTCCCATCTAACACTATTTACAATACCTTTTACTCTTTTCGGTTCTTTCTCGTATCTGTTATTCATTTTTTGAGCCTCTCTACGGTCTTCTTCTTCCCTAATTTCTTCTTTTTTTTCTGGAGAAACCCCCTTCTTTATGCCAAAACGCATCGCATAATTTGTGCCAACCACAAGAGCCCCTGCTCCAACATAAGCCAGAGATTGTTCGAAATTTCCTTTTACTGCACTTTCGGCAGACTTTAACAATAAAAGAAAATTTGCCCAGCCGCTAGCTTTCATAATTGCTGTTCCGCCGTACATAAGAGCTTTGTCCTTAACTCCTTTAAGCCACTTTATATGTCTAGATCTTATCTGCTCGGCAGTTTCAACACTCGCTGTTTGTTCTTTTTTGATTATCGGTTGTGGAGACCATTTTTCCATACAGCTTATAATACCCCCCCCCACAACCATGTCAATCCAAATGTGGATAACTCAACACCCCTCTGTTGTTTTTGCCTCTGTGCGACTACGGAGGCGCGACTACGGAGGCGTTGCCTCTGTTTATGGTTCGTGCTATATTATGGACATGGCTTTAAGAAAACAATCTTTCGCTGTGGATGAATATTATCATTTATATAATCGTGGTACTGAAAAAAGGAAAATTTTTTTAGAAAAAAGAGATTATGAACATTTTTTGTTTTTAATGTATGTCTGTAATACTACAAAAAGTATCGAATTGAGAAATATTGGCAAAACTTTTGATCGCGAAGAAACTATAATTGATATTGGTGCATATTGTTTAATGCCTAATCATTTTCATGTCCTTGTTCGTGAAAAAGTAAAAAATGGAATTTCTAAATATATGCTTAAACTAATGACTGGATATTCGATGTATTTTAATAAAAAATACAAACGAACTGGGAAATTATATGAGGGTGTATTTAAATCAATCCATGCGAATAAGGACACATATCTAAAATATCTTTATTCGTATATTCATCTGAATCCAGCAAAATTGATAGATAAAAATTGGAAGGAAAATAAACACAGAAACATCAAAAATTTACTAAAATATGTTTTTTCTTATAAATACTCAAGTCTAAAAGAATATATAAGCTTAAAATTTAAAATCGTAAATCCAATACCATTTCCAACTTATTTCAAAAGACCAAATGGTCATAAAGAAGAACTTTTTGAGTGGCTTAGTTTAGGTGAGTGAGTTAATACGGAAAATTACGGAGGCATTGCCTCTGTATATGCCTCTGTATATTTATACCCTGCTTTTTTAAGTAAACTTTCTAGCAACTGAATTGGCAGACCGATGATGCCATTGTGATTTCCTTCAATTCTTTCCACATATTGTTTCATGAGTTGAATACTAAACCCTCCTGCTCGAGAGAGCATATCACCTTCTCTAATAAGAAATTCTATAAAATCATCGGAAAATGGTTTAAAGAAAACTTTAGATTTATCAACACCATCATGCCTCTCCCCCGTTTGGGTGTTCACCACCACGACAGCGCATACTGCCTCTGGAACCAGCCCTCCACTGTATCTTTTCAGAAGTTGTCTGGCTCCCTCCTCTGATTCTGGTTTTTCATAAAGTTTCCCTTCGCACACAACAATAACATCAGAAGTAATTATTATCGATGCTTCTTCAACTTTTCCGATGAGAGCATCGGCTTTTCTGTGGGCGAGAACAAGCGGTCTTTCATATAGATCATCTGTCTTAATATTTTTCTCATCAACATTCGGACTCATAACGTCAAAAACATATCCTGCTTTTTCGAGAAGTTCTTTTCTGTATTTAGAAGATGAACCTAGAATTAATTTCATGGAGAATAATTATGGACTAAAAATGTTCAGGATTTTCTAGGTGCATGAGTGCCATCATAATAGCTGCCTTGTTGTATTCAGTTCTGTTCATGCGACCTTTGGTGAAAACACCTACAAAGCCCTCGTGTTCTCCTATTTTTTCATGATGAGTAAGTCCAGCTACTCGCATTGCTTGACTACCATCCATCCCTCTCTCGAGAATTTCTTTAAGAACTTTTTTGGGCCACTCAAATGCTGAAGTGGTACCCATATGAATTTGACTGCCATCAAAAATGGCACAAACACCAATTTCCATATAGCCTGATTTTGTTTGAGGGACTTTCATTAATCCACTTTCAATGCCAAAACCATAATCATGGCCGATATATGCTTGTTTAGCACGATTAACTGCTCCAGAAACAATTTCTTCGAGATTTTTTGGGTGGCCAAATTCTTCCTTCTTTACATCCACGCCAAGAACTTCTGTATTATCAAACATCGGATAGTCTTTGAGCAAATCTCTGACTGCGTCAACTTTTGTTTTATTTTTTGAACCTACTCCAACTTTCATAAAATGATTATAACAAATTAGGGAAAAATTCTTTAACACAAAAACGAAAAGCGTCTCCGAACAATTCTGGAGTTTCTTTCAAGCCATTTCTCAATTCTTCTTCGGTGAAATATTTATGGCTTTCATCTTCATGGCTCAATACTGGCTCTTGGTCTGAGAAAATTTTATACATTACGAAAAAATGATTTTCCTGCCGTCCTATTATGAAACGATTGAATATTTTTCTGCCCACAAATTCAAACTTATAATCATCCTCAAAACCAACCTCTTCCTTGGTTTCTCTTCTAAGCGCGTCTACCTCTGCTTCTCCCGCACTGACATGCCCACCAATCGGAGATTGGTGCTGTCCTGCATCCTGTCTCCCCCTTACTGGTTTTAATAATAGCCATCTTTCTTTAGAATCAATCACTTGGCTAATAACCGTTTTATGCAAAAGCCCTTTTTCATGCGCTTCTTTTTTTGAAACAATTTCAATAAAGTTCCCATTTTCATCGACGATATCCACTAATTCATCTTGTGACATATGAAATATATTAACATATTACTTTTTAATTACCCAATACGTAAGAAATCCGCATATGCGAAAATCTTACACATCAATTTACTTCGCAATCTGGGTTGCTTCTTCAAATTTAATGGAGAGGAGTTTGGAGGCGCCGTTACTGCCCACTGTTACGCCATAGAGTATGTCGGCGCGGGACATCGTTTCGCGATTGTGGGTAACGACGATAAGCTGGGAATGTTTTGAAAGTTTCTCTAGCATGTCTCCGTATTTGCGTGAATTCGCCTCATCGAGTGCAGCGTCTGTCTCGTCGAGCACTAAGAAGGGCGGCGGGTTAACCTGTGACATGGCAAAGAGTAGCGCGATGGATGTGAGCGACCTCTCTCCGCCCGAGAGCGCATGAAGTTCTTTGACCTTTTTGTGCGGAAGTGAAACATTAATTTCTATCCCTTGCTCGGGGGCGGTCTCTTCTTCATTTTCTATTTCCACTTCCTCTTCGTCTAAATCAGATGGAGCGTTTCTCTTCCTCTTATTTTCCACAACAATCTTCAGGGACCCGTGTCCCCCGCCAAACATTAGGGTAAAAAATTCTTGAAACTCCACATTTATTTTCTTGATGCCTTCTTGGAATTCCATGTCAATCTTTTCTTTTAAATCCAATATAAGCTTCTGTAGCAAATCAATGCTTTTAGTTAAATCCTCCATCTCTTTCGCCAAAAACCCGTCTCTCTCTGAAACTTCTTTAAATTCTTTCATAACTTCCGCTCCACTGCCGAGGCCTGCATCCTCTAGTTTTATTTTTAACCGTTCAATCTTTTTCCTCAATTCTTCCTGAACACTCTCTTCGCCCCCATTTTCTATCTTGTGATTTTTATATGACAAAATTTCTTCCCCCACAAGCGCAATGCCCTCTTTTATCTCTCGTTCAAAAGCTTCATTTCTGCTTCGTAAATTTCCTTCTTTAATGTTTATGAGTTCTAGCTGGGAAGTTAGTTCTTGGTGCTTAACTTTCCAAGTAAATTTCTCTCGTTCAAGATCACGCAGAGTTTCCATTTCTTTATCAATCGCTTGTTTTAAGCTTTCTGCCGATTCTGCTCCCCTCACCTCTTCCACTTCTAGATTTTTCATCCCGGCGACAACTTCCTGTTGTGAGTTTTTTAATTCTTCTAATTCCTTCTCTCCCTGTTGTCGCTTTTCTATTTGCTCCGGGTGCATCTCTTTGATTTCATTACCACAAAGCGGACATCTGCCAGAAAGTTTTACCTTATTTTCTTTTGATTCTAGCATCCCCTCTATTCGTCCGAGTTTTCTTTCCATTTCATTTTTGAGCGCGCGAATTTCGTTGATCTTTTTCTCAATAGCTCGAAGCTCTTCTATTTTTCGATTGCCTCCCCTAGAATTTTCATCTTCAGTGAGAGAAATTTTTTTGGCAACACTGGCAAGCTCGACAGAAATTTTATTTTTCTCTTTTGTTAAATTAGACTTTTCTTTTTCTAGGTAAACACTTTCTTTCTTCAAATATTCACGATAAAGCCCTGCGAGCTCTGCCTGCATTTCCTTGGCCTTTTCAAATTTCTCTACTTGTTTCTTAAGAAAATTAAGATGCGGAGCATTCTCTCGGCGAAGCATCGTCACCTCTTTCATATTTTCTTCTGTGCGTTCGAGCTTCCTTTCAGATTCTTTTATCTTGTATTGATAAATTTTGAGCCCCAATGCGTCTTCCACCATCTCGCGTCTTTCTTTCATATTTGCATTCAAAATTCTGTCCGCCTCGCCCTGCGAAATGATGTGGTGCCCAGAAGAGCCAATGTTGACTGAAGCCAGGAGATTGTGAATATCTTTCAGCCTGACTTCTCCCCCATTTAAACTATATTTATTGAGTCCATCTGGAAAAACCTCGCGAGAAATGCTGATGGTGTCGTAATTCAAGTTTACATTTTCTCCTTCACTATTTGAAAGTTTGAAAACTTTGTCAGAATTATTGAAATAAATTTTAACTATTGCATGGTTTCCCTTGGGCAAACTCTTTGATCCCTTGAAAATTAAATCCGAGCCAGTTTTGCCCCGCATCGACTTCATCGACTGCTCACCTAGGACATAGCGTATTGCCTCTACTACATTTGATTTCCCGGAGCCATTTGGCCCCACAATAGAAACTATGGGATTATTGAACTCTAAAAGACTTTTCTGGTGGAAAGATTTAAAGCCGTTTATTTCCAGGGTTTTCAGTCGCATGGTGAAAAGTATACCCTAATCCATCCAATTTTTCACCTTTAATGCAGATTCTGCGGCCTTTTGTTCCGCCTCCTGCTTTGATTTGCCCTTGCCTTCAGCAATCAAATTGGGTCCGAAATAAATGCCGACGGTAAAATGCTTATCATGGTCGGGTCCCGACTCGTTCAATACTTTATAGGCGGGCGTAACATTCACAAATTCTTGCGCCTTTTCTTGTACTAGAGACTTTGCATCACGCCAGAGCTTTTTATTCACTATTTCGGTCGTTTTGGGCAGAAGTGTTTGATGCACAAATTTATCTACTGCATCATAGCCCTGATCTAGATATAAAGCTCCGATGTATGCTTCATAAGTATTTGCTAAAATATATTGCCTCGCCTTGCCATTATCCTTTGCCTCACCTTTAGACAAAAGCAAATAATCATTCATCCCGATGTTCAGAGCTGTTTCAGAGATAATAACGGCATTAACGAGCGACGAACGCACTGCGGTTAATTCTCCCTCCGTATAACTCGGATATTTTTTATAAAGAAAATCTGTAACGATTAATTCGAGCACAGCATCACCCAAGAATTCTAGTCGTTCATTATGGGAAAGAGAAGTTGCCGGATTTTCATTGATATAAGAACGATGCGTGAAAGCTTGCCGGAGCAATTCTTTATTTTTGAAAACTATTTTTGTCTTTTTCTCAAAATCTGAAAAATTAATCATATCTTTGCTTTTTATCTTATAAAATTACGAACCTTTTCTACTCATCATTTTTTACTTAAAATTTCAACCGCTTTGCTAATCAATGGAATGATATCGTTGTAAATACGAAGGTCTGGCAATTCCCGCAAATGAAACCATTTGGCTCCGTCTAAGCCCCCGGACTTTTCAAGCATCAACTCTCTGTAATCGCTCTTAGCTAAAAAATACGCGACTTTCTTCAGACTTTTCCCTTTTTCTGGGTGTGTCGCCACATATTCATTCTCTCCGAGCTTTTTTTCTATTCTGATATCAAGTCCAATTTCTTCTTTTATTTTTCTCTTAGTGCCCTCTTCTATATTCTCATTAACGTCAACTTTCCCTTTTGAAAGAGTCCAATAACCGAAAACATCATGCACCAATGCAAATAAAATATCTTCTCCCTCTATGGTGTATACCAAAGCGCCACCTAAGTTCTCAACTGGCAATTTAGTAATATCGAGCGGTTCTCTTTTTGCCACAGAATCTTTTCTTTTACTCACTTGTTCCTTGCCAGGCTCGCCAATTTCCTTGTAGACTGCGCCCAGCACGCCATTGATAAACTTGCCAGAGTTCTCTCCGCCGAAAGTTTTCGCCAATTCTATGGCTTCGTTGATTGCCACTTTTGGAGGCACTTGCGCTCTATCGCTGAAAAGAAGCTCCGTTAAGCCGATCCTCAAAATATTCCTGTCCACAACAGATATTTTGTCTATCGGCCAGTCTGGCGCAGCCTTTTCTATTATTTCATCTATGACTTTATGCTTCGCTAATATTGCCTCTATCAGCGAGGACACAAAGTTATCATCTTCCAGCCCAGGAGCAAATTCTTTTAAGTTTCTATTCAATATTTCCTGAATCTTGTCATTCTTAGAATTTTCATCTTTCTCTGAAGCAGGCAGGAAATCCCATTCAAAAAGAGTCTGAAGTACTATTGATCTTGAAAGGTGCCTATTTGCCATAAAATCATGAACAATTTATCAACACACCTCACCCCCGTCCCCTCTCCTTGTCAAGGAGAGGGGTGCCCAGAGACTTTCTGGGCGGGGTGAGGTTTTATTTTGCTTCAGCCGCTTTCGCTTTCTCTTTTTTCTGTTTCTTTTCCGCTTTTTTGACTAAATCTAAAACTTTTTTGCCTCGGTAAAATCCGCAAGATACACAAACTATGTGGCGTCTTTTCAAAGCCCCGCAATTTTCGCACTTACTAAAACTCGTACTCTCCAGAGCGTGGTGAGATCGTCTGTTTTTCGTATGCGATTTTGTATGCCTCATTCGGACTACCATAATGAGAACATACTAGCACATTATGAACGAAAAGCAATTTGATTTGACATATCTCTCTTTATATGTTAGTTTTTTAGCCGAGGAGTGCTCCCATGAAAATTCTGCAGTCCGGAGAGATCCGGCATAAGGGTTCGAAACAAGTTTTCTACTGGCAGTTGGTGGAGGAAGATGGACTGCCGACGAAGACCGAAGGGATGGACCACCCCTTCTGCCGGGAAATAGTGGAACCGCCCCCAACCATCACTGTCCGCCACCCGGACGAAATAGTTGATAAGTAGGAGAGCATAGTGTGCCATCCTACATTACACACCCGCCCGGGTGGGAGAGACTCGTTCTCGCCGCCGGACGGGTTTTCTCTTTGCGGATTGAAAAATTTTTTGAAAAATAAAAAAATATGCTATGATGAATAATATGAAAAATGAAATGGATGAAAATGACCATAGGGTTATAGGCAAGGAGCTCGACCTCTTTACATTTTCCGAGCTTGTTGGACCTGGTCTTCCGCTATGGACACCTAGGGGTACTATTTTACGAGAAGAACTAGATAAGTTCGTTTGGCAACTTAGAACAAAGCATGGATACGAAAAAGTAACGATACCGCATATTACGAAGCGTGAATTATACGAGATCTCGGGACATTGGGATAAATTTTCTGATGATCTATTTTGCATCACATCCCGCGAAGGAAAAGAATATGCTTTAAAACCGATGAGTTGCCCTCACCACACACAGATTTTTTCACGCAAACAACATTCATACAGAGAAATGCCACAGCGATATGCAGAAACTACTATGGTTTATCGTGATGAGCAATCTGGAGAACTCGCGGGCCTGACTCGCGTGTTGTCTATTACACAAGATGATGCTCATGTTTTTTGCAGGCACACTCAAGTCAAAGAAGAATTTTTTAAAATATGGGATATTGTGGATGATTTTTATCAAGCTTTTGGATTTGAATTGAGCGCGCGCCTTTCATTTCGTGATCCAGGGAATCAAGAAAAATATTTGGGTACTACAGAAATTTGGGATGAAGCGGAAAACATTCTTCGAAAAATTGCGGAAGAACGCAAAGATAATTATTTCGAGGGGCCTGGTGAAGCTGCGCTGTATGGTCCGAAATTGGATTTCATGGCTAAAAATTCTGCCGGACGAGAAATGCAAGTAGCCACTATTCAACTGGACATGAATTTACCAGAAAGATTTGATTTAACTTGTATAAACGAAAAGGGAGAGAAAGAAAGAATCGTGATGATCCATGCGGCAATCATGGGATCAATCGAAAGATTTTTGGCTGTTTTAATCGAGCACTATGCTGGCGCCTTCCCTCTCTGGCTCTCACCAGTGCAAGTCAAAGTCATTCCCGTGCGCACCAATCACAACGAATACGCAAAAAAGGTTTTTGAATTATTGAAGGAAAATAATATCCGTGCAGAACTGGATGATGCAGACGAAAACTTGGGCTCAAAAGTCCGCGATGCAAAGACAAATAAAATTCCCTATTGGATAGTGGTAGGCGACAAAGAAATAAAAGCCGACAAAATCACTCTCGAATCCCGCCTGCCTGCGCAGGCAGGCGACTCTGGTCAACTCGGCCAAATGTCAAAAGAGGAATTAGTGAAGAAACTTTCAGAAGATATAAAGAATAAGAAATAAACCCAACTAGTTTCTCAAGATCTATGTTTAAAGAACAACAGCCACCAACAAACCCAAACGAACAATTCAGTCAGTTAATGAACCTACTCGCTGATAGACCCGACTTAAAACAAAAAATGGTTCCTGATATTCTTTTAATTCAAGAATTAGCGCCAGAACTAGAGAGAAAAGTTTTACAGATAGCAAGTGGCTTTTACGGAAAGATAAACTGTAATGGGACATCAGTCTATTTAATAGGATTGACAGAAAAACCTATGAGGGTAAGCCCGATTAAAGAAATGATCGAATACTTAAAATCGATGACGCGAAATAAAGAATTGTTACCAGGAAGTTTGGTCTGCTATACCGCCCATCCAGGTCTTGGAGAAGTATATGTACCTCATTCCGGAATTTTATTTTTATCAAAAAGTGGTGAACAATTAGTGCTTCATAAACCTAGTTACGAAGATCCTCTAAAAATTGAACCCATCGAAAAAGCATTTGACTTAAAAAATGTAAGAGGTGCTGGAGAATTGGAATCTTATTCTTTAAAATAATTAGTGGCTGGAAGTTAAGCCATGTGTTTACTGTACTAACGACCGTTAGTTAAGTAAACATTATATAAATTAAAATATCAAAAATTTTCCATCTTTTTTAATGTACCCGTTTTCCCTATTTCAAAGATTTCAACAAATTCTATTATTTTCAAAAGTTCTAAATCTAAGATAAATTCGTGAGGAATTTTAACTTTTCCAATCCAAACGCTTTTGTGAACCATTCCAAACTGAAGATTTTTAACAACCTCCCTAAGCCAATTGCGCTTTCGGCGAAGTTTTTCCGGAATATCAAAACTTATGATAACTAAACCTCTCTGATTTTCTGTTTGATAATGCCGGTCAGGCAGGTTGTTTTTTAAATCCAAAATTTTCTTCCTACCCGCGTTAGAAATCGTAAGTTTATTCTTCACTTCCTTTATAAGCCCATCATGTTTGAGTTTAGATATAAATACTTGTAGTCGTCTTCTTCTTTTTCTTAAATCCTCTTCATTATATTTTCTGAATTCAGAAACTCGCTGGCACTTTCGGTATTCATAATCAATTTTATTCATACTCGCACCATAACCACTGGCCAATACAGCCTCAAAGAAGTCGATCTGACTGATAACACCATCTTTAAGTATCTCAAGCGCTTTTAGTAAAATTTTTCCTCTCATACTTAAAGTTTACCATACTGACGACCGTTAGTATAGTAAACATATAAAATTATATGTCAATCTCCGCGAGCTTGGCATTAGATTGAATAAAAGATTTTCGGGGTGGGACTTCGGAGCCCATAAGGATGTTGAAAATTTTGTTGGCTTCTTCGGCGTCGTCAATATTTACTTTTTTGAGTACTCGATGTGCTGGATCCATCGTTGTCTCCCAGAGTTCCTCTGGATTCATTTCTCCGAGACCCTTGAAACGCTGAATGTGAATTCTTGCCCCGTTAGAAGCAGGCTTCCCAGAGGAAGCCACAGATTCTAATGGGGTTGTTTGATCTTCATTTTCAGGTTCATTTTCTATCTCATTAATCTCGCTCACTTCCGCGCCTTTACCAATAATTTTTAATTTTTCATCATCTGTATAGGCATAAGATATTTCTTTGCCTTTTTTAATTTTATAAAGCGGCGGCTGGGCAATATAAATATACCCCGCATCGATCACTTGTCTGAAGTATCGGTAAAAAAGTGTCAAGAGTAAAGTACGAATGTGCGAACCATCTACATCTGCATCAGTCGCAATGATTATTTTATGATAACGTATTTTTCCCAGATCAAAGGTATCCCCGATCGAAGTACCGAGCGCAATAACCAGAGACTTCACTTCTCTAGAAGCAAGCATCTTGTCTATGCGTGCACGCTCAACATTCAAAATTTTACCTCGCAGTGGAAGTATCGCTTGGGTACGGCGGTCTCTACCCTGCTTGGCACTGCCCCCAGCGGAATCTCCCTCCACTAAGAAAAGTTCCGATTCAGAAGCATTTTTTGTCTGACAATCTGCTAGTTTACCCGGAAGGGTCATGCCCTCGAGCGCGCCTTTGCGGAGTATTGAATCTTTCGCAGCCTTGGCGGCTTTGCGAGCCTTGAGCGCTAAAATAGATTTATTTATTATCGCTTTTGCATCGTCGGGGCTTTCCTCGAGGAAGCTGGCAAATGCTTCACCGAAGACCGTTGCCACAGCCCCCTGAGCCTCCATGCTTCCAAGCTTTGATTTGGTTTGTCCCTCAAATTGAATTTCACGAAGTTTGACAGAAATAGCCACTGTGAGTCCTTCTAAGACATCTTCCCCTGTAAATCCACCTTCGGACTCCTTCATCATTTCCCGCTTCTTGCAATAAGTATTAAGGGTTCTAGTCAGGGCGGTTTTGAAACCAGTCACATGCGTACCACCTTCGGGGGTGTTGATATTGTTGGCGAAAGGAACAATGCGATCAACTATGTCGTCAACATATTGAAGAGCAATCTCCACGCCCACGCCGTCCGACTCTTTCTCAACATAAAAAATATTATCCTGTATAGGCTTTTGTAATTTATTATAATATTTAATCAGAGAAATTAATCCTCCTTCGAAATAGAAAGAAGTGGAAGGAAGTTCTACTCCAAGCTCTCTAAAATAGAAAACGTCATCTTCATTTAAACCTTTTTTGCCTGCCTGCGCAGACAGGTTGTCCCACTCTCTCGCGTCAATAACCAAAATTTTCAGCCCTTTGACTAGGTACGCCTGCTGGCGGATATGATTTACTATTGTATGCCAATCAAATTTAATATCTTTGAAAATTTCTTCATCCGGCTCGAAAGTAATGATGGTGCCGTGGAGTTTAGAAGCGCCATTTTTTGTAACTTTAGACTTTTTCTTTCCTTTTGAATACTCTTGCACATATCTGCCTCCATCTCTATGCACTTCCGCTCTGCAGTATATAGAAAGAGCATTAACGACAGATGCGCCCACTCCATGGAGACCACCGGAAACTTTATATCCACTATTCTCTCCGCCGAATTTTCCTCCAGCATGAAGAGTCGTCATAACTGTCTCAAGCGCGGAAACTTTTGTCTTCTTGTGCGTATCGACAGGTATGCCCCGGCCATTGTCCGCTACGCGAATACGATTGTGAGGAAGAAGCACAATTTCAATATTATTACAAAACCCCCCCATCGCCTCATCACGCGAATTGTCAAAAATCTCCCACACTAAATGATGAAGCCCTTCCGGGCCTGTTGTGCCAATATACATGCCAGGACGCCTTCTCACGGGCTCTAGCCCCTCTAAAACAGAGATATCTGAAGCGTCGTAGTGGTGTCCATTTCCGCTCTTTTTACCCTCTTCTTTCTCCTTTGCCATGGGGTAATTATATCAGATTTTACCTCACTTGCCAAGCTTCATTTCCCTTAATTTTATTAGATATTTTGGCCATAATTTCGTTTATTTCTGTGTCTGTTAGAGTGCGATTATAAGACTGAAAAACCAGACGAAAGGCGTAAGAAATTTGACTGTCTTTTTTGAACTCGTCGAATAAATCAGGGCCCTTAATTAGGAGTTCTCCCGCGTTTTCTTTTATAATTTTTTGAACTTTTGAACTTTCAACTGAAGCGGGCACCCATACAGCAATGTCTCGCGCGATGAATGGGTACAATGACCACATTTGAAATTTTTCTGAATAAGAATTTTCTTTAGAAGAGACTTGGGAGCGCGTCGGCGCGAGCACGAGGAATTTTTCAGCAGAAAAATATCCGTGCTCTTCTGAAGAAGAATTCTTAGAAAGAAAATCATCTAAACTTGTTTCTATTATTTTTTCTTTTTCATTGTACACAACATGCATTTCTTCTCCATTTTTTTTAAACACAGTTCCTATTTCGAAAATTTTAATTTCATTGAAGTCAAGCAATAAAGCATTCAGTTTATTTAATTTTAAACTTTCCTTAAGTCCATCAGTCAAATTCGTCCTTAAAAATTTCTTGTCTGAAGCACTTTGCATCACCTCCACTTCCCCCTTGTCTTGGAAGACGTATGTCATCACTTCAGAGTAACCCTCATCTAATAATTTATTTCTGGCGAAAGCTATTTTGGCGTAAGTTTCGTTAACTTTCGGCTTAAAATCTATCTTGGGCATTATCGGCTTTACTCTGTCATACCCTAAAATTCTACCTATCTCTTCCGCCATATCCTCTTCCATAACTAGATCAAGCCGCATCGCTGGCACAGTAATTGTGAACTTGGAGGTCTTGCCTCCAAGTGGAGGCAAGACCTCCAAGTTGTACTCAATATTGTATCTCTTAAAAATATCTTCTATCTCTTTTGCGGAAACGACTAAGCCTAAAATTTTAGAAATTTTCTCCGTTGAAAAAGAAAGTTCTCTCTCTTCTTGTTTTTTTGGATAAATATCCACAACATCCTCAAAAATAGCTTCGGGGCACATTTCCGCGATTAGCGCAGAAAGTTCGCGCATACCGTATTCTGCCATTGTCGGTGACAAATCGTTCTCAAATCTCTTGCGCGCGTCAGTAAAAATGTTTAGGGCTTGGGCGGTTTTGCGCACGCTAGTCGGATCGAAATTAGCACATTCTAGAATTATATCCGTTGTATCTTTATTCAATTCCGCATATTGCCCCCCTTTTATCCCCGCAATATCCAGAGAATTTCCAAAATCGTCAGCAATTACCATCATGGTTTCATTCATTATTTTTTCCCCTCCGCCAAGCAGAGTTATCTTTTCCCCTGCTTTAGCATTTCGTACTTTTAGTTTTAAATCTTTAACTTTTTTCAAATCAAAAACATGCGCTGGTTGGCCGCAATTAAACATTGTGAGGTTTGTGGCATCCACGATATTGTTTATGCTTCTCTGCCCGATTGATTCTAAATGCTTCACTACCCATTCTGGCGATGGGCCAATTTTAATATTCCTGACGACTCTGCCCATGTATCGGCGGCAGTTTGGACTTTCAATTGTTTTTACTAACTTCGTCGGCTTGGATTCTGGAATTTTGTATTTAGGCGTTGGGTCAATATATGAAATATTTAAAAGTGAGGCAAGCTCGCGGGCTATACCTTGATGGGAAAGCAGGTCATGCGCGCGGTTTGGTAAAATTTTTATATCAAAAATAAAATCACCACCCCCAGCCCCCTCCTCCACAAGGAGGGGAGTTACACTTTCTACCTCCGCAACATGGTAAGTTATAATATCCGCCAGTTTTTCTGCAGAAGGAACATCGGGTATATACCATTTAAGCCAATTGTAGGAAATTAGCATAGTTTATAAAGTTTTTAAAGTTGTAAAGTTCATAAAGTTAAATTCAATTGAATTGATTGAGGCGCAAGTCACCTTGATAAAATAATCGCACATCAGGAATACCCCATTTAACCATTGCTATACGATCAAAACCAAGACCGAAAGCAAATCCCTGAACTTTTTTTGGATCCAAGCCACAACTACGTAAAACACCTGGATGAATTACACCAGAACCACCCATTTCAAGCCATTTCCCCTGAAACTTTGCGAAAACTTCTATTGATGGCTCGGTAAAAGGAAAAAAACTCGGACGGAATTCAATATCTGTATTTTCGCCAAGCATTTTTTGAAAAAATTTAGTAAGTACGCCCTTCAAATTTGCCAAAGAAATTCCATCTTCAATACTACCTATCATACATCCATCAATATGAAAAAACTGCATCTCATGAGTAGCGTCAGTAGCCTCATTTCTAAAAATCTTCCCCAGAGAAATGAAGGCAGAAGGAATTCGTCCCTCTCTCCCAGCTTTTTCAATTTCACGAGCAGATACACTTGTACAGTGTGTACGCAACACAGATCCAGGTTTACCCTTAATCCAAAAAGTGTCTTGCATGTCTCGCGCTGGGTGATCCTTGGCAACATTCAAAACATCAAAATTGTACCACTCGCTTTCGAGCTCTGGTCCAAGCGCAATTTCAAAACCCATATCAGCGAAAGCCTGATAAGCTTCTTGCGCCAAAAGTGAAAGCGGATGTATTTTCCCCTGTTTATTTTCCTTACTCATTTATCAATGATGCCTTACATCTACATGAAAACCTTTTTCTGGATTATGTTCCATTACAAATTTTCTACCTTCACCGTCGGCAAAATGAACCTTCTCTCCCCGTTCTGCCCTTTCTTGAAGTTGTCTAAGTCCATCCTTGGTTAATCCATGTTCCAGCCAATGTTGGACCCCAGCGGCTCCACTATGAATATCAATTTTTTGATCATGAATGTGATGTGTATCCATATAACTAAATAATTAAATAATAATACTAAATTATACCAAATCCATCTTGACTGGGCTAATCTTTCCGCCCCCGCCCTGGAAACTACTTGGGGCGGGTTGGCGGACAGGTCTTCCGTGACGGCTAATAATACACCCAGCCGGACAGAACACGCTTCCATTATTCTTCTCAACACAAACACTACAAGCGATAAAGTGCCTGTGGCAAATTGGGTTGGCACAGTTTACAAAGTTTTCTGATGGTTCTTTGCAATTATCACACTTACCCACTATTTTATGATTCGGATCATCGGTGTAGAAACCCATGATAACACGTTTATCAAAAACATAAAGCTTTCCTTTGAAATTTTCATTTGGATATTTTTCCATGTAGCTCACAATTCCCCCATCAAGTTGATATACATCCGTGAACCTCTGTGTTATCAAAAACCCAGAAGCTTTTTCACAGCGCACACCTCCGGTGCACACCGTGAGTACCGTTTTATTTTTTAGGTGTTTAATCTGCCCCACCACTTTCGGCAGATCGCGAAAATTCTCAATGGGTGGGAGAATAGAATTTTCAAAGTGCCCGACTTTATGTTCGTAAACATTGCGCATGTCGATAATGTAGAATTCGCGCCCATTTTTTATCCACTCGTGCAATTCTTTAGGAGGCAAATGTACACCTGTAACTTGATTCGGGTCTATGTCGCAAGTTCCCAAATGAAGTGAAACAATCTCCCTCCGCACTTTTATAGACAATTTTGGGAAAGCATTCCCGATGCCAATACTATATTTAAAATGTATTCCGTGAAATCTCTCATCTTTCTCCAGCTCCTTTACATATTCTTTTATATTCTCCGAAGTCCCCTCAAAAGTCGCGTTGATACCCTCGCTCGCTACAATACACCTACCTTTGAGCCCTAATTTTGTACAAAGCTTTACTTGCCGCTGCCGAACATGCTCGGGATCCACCATGTGGACATATTTGTAAAAAAGAATAATTTGCCAATCTTTACTTGCCATATTTCTCATCTTCTTATCATATTAACTGCAAAAAGACAAAATGACAACCAGGTAGTAGAGCTTGGCAATGCGCAAAGCGCGTTCTTTTAGAACTTTGCCAAGTCTCACTACCGGGTGCTACAATAGAAATGTGACCCATTCGAGACACTCAGGCTCGAATGAGGTCATAGTGATTGCAAAGAACCATGAGAAAAACTTACTATATCTTGATTGCTCTATTCCTGTCTTTCATCATCATCGGTCTTTATATCGGCTGGCTTGATAATGGACCAGGGTTCTTTTAGTGATCTTGCATGGATTCTCGATAAAGTTAATATTGTTAGAAATTCTGCGATAGCAGAAAATCTAACAAGTAAAAAAATCATTATTTTTTGAAATTATAACCCCTCGCAAGTTTAAAGGTTTTTAAATCTTCTCTCAAGCCGATACTTTTAATGTAATCCAAAAATTCTTTCGGTAGGGGTGAAGGACCCACCCAAACACTTTTCTGTATCATGGCATAATTAAATTTCTTGAGATGCCAGCGCAACCATTCCCTTTCCGCTTTCTTTGGTTCTGGAACATCAAACATAACTATCAGGTTCTTTGGCGCATCTTTGTCGAATTGAAAATCAAATTGTTGCAGAGAGTCAATTTTTCTTTTAATATAATTTATACCTTTCGGGGTAATGTACAGTCCGTCGCAATCCCCCACAAGTTTTTCTTTTATGAGATGCGACATAGTTCCCCGCAATGAGCTCTGCGAATAATTTTTAAATCTTGGTAAACCCAAAAGGTTTACCCGACTTCCTTTATAGTTGAGCGACACGCTACTAAGCTCTTTTAGAATGTCGTATATAATACTCATGCACAAAGTATAGCAAATTGTTAGGAACTCTGCTATCGCAGAGAATCTAACACTATGAATAAAAGCTGGCTCGATAATGGGTCAGGGATTTTTATTTTGAGTCTTGGAAAAAATTATTAAAGTTTTTTCAAAATTGTCTGGAACATCTACTATTTCATAAGAAAAACCATCTGGTAGTACAAACTTTCCATCGTTAATGAATTTTTCTACTGTTGCTTTATCAACTTCAGTTGATAGTAGAATTTTGCCGTTCTCTTTTAATAACTTCTGACAGATCTTAAATGTATCTGGGTTAATTATAAGTTCTTCACTTAAACAAAACATTGTTATTAAATCCGACATTTCTTCACCTTCTAGTTTAGTAAAATCAACCTCAAGAATAGCGGGAGATTCATTGAAATCTATTTCTTGTATACTTTTAAGAGGGACCCCCTCTTTTTTGAATAAATCTAGTGCTTGTTGATTTTTGATAGAAACTTTCTCAATACCAAGCCATTTTGCAATACTCGCAAACAGTCGCTTTGCCATAGGAATTATAATTGCAAGGCCTATTAACCCATTCGCCCGTTTTAACTAAGTGGTCATAATCTGCAATGTCTTTCAGTAGTAACTCAATTTCCCCCTTCGTTATTATCCTATCGTAAAAAATTTCTTTTTTATTCTTTGCCTCCAGAAATTCCAGCCGGCTCTTTCTTACATCCGCTTTAGAAGTATTTTGAAGCAAATATGAATACATCGCCAGCTGTCGTAAGTATGAGCTCATTCTTCCTTCCTCGTCAAGCTTCTCTATTTCGCCTTTTTTCTTCACACTTCCAGTCTTGAAATCCGTTACGCGTAATTCATTCTTTGATAGATATTCCACCAGATCTATCTTCCCATAAATGTTTAAAAGTGGAAATCTATTGTCTCTGGTCGAAATACTTTTTTCGGTTTCTCTCTGTAATTTTATTTCTGGCAATCTAGCGCTTACCCAACGGGAAACTACCCCCATTACCTCTTTGTCCAACCCTAAATTCTCTAGCTCCCCAAGAGATGGCTCGTGCCCCAATTTCAGAATTTTATCAATCGCGCCATGCACCGCACTCCCGAATTCCAAACTCTCTGATTTGGGCTCCGGCAGTTGCAATAAATTCCTAAAATACCATTTCCACGGACATTCGAAAAAATTATTCAGCAATGAGACGGAAACTTTTCTTTCCCTATATTTTTCCGCTACCAGTTTTACGAGATTTGATATATCTGTATTCTTTTCTTTTTTAATTTTTCTTGGCACATTTTTGATTTTTTGTTTCTCAAAAATTTCTTCCGGCAGATCTTTTATTACTTTGCTGACCTCCTGCTCTCCGCCACCGGAAGAGTGGGTCGCGTAAGAAATTGTGCAGAACCTCTTGGCGCGAGTTATCGCTACATATAATTTGCGCTTGGTAACATCAGCATCTCTCTCTAAAACTTTCTCGGCAATTGCTTCGGGTAAAACAAAGCCCATTTTTCTGCCCCTACTCATTGAAGATTCGTCCATATGCGCAATCCATACATAATCAAATTCTAATCCTTTGGAAGAATGGAGGGTCAGAACTTTTACCCCTTCTTTTTCACCCATAAGGAGTGGTACTTCCTCCCCATAACTCTCTAATCGACCAAGAAAAGATACTAGCTCCCGGAGGGTAAGCTCCTGGTTTTTTTCTGCCTCTTTTTGGATTAAAGAAAGTATGGTATCTAAGATTTCTTTTCCAGAAACCAATTTATCATTATCATTTTCACCCTCTAATAAAAATTCTGTGCCGACAGTTCGAACGATTTCTGATACACTGCCATCTTGGGAAAGTTTTTTCCATCTGGAAAGTTTCCCTACCCACTTATCCACGCTATTGGTTTCACTAAAAAGTTTTTGCGGTTTTTCTTCCGCTATTTTAGCAAGAGAAAATTCTCTCATATTTTGTAGAGCTAAATATGTATGCGCTTCAAGCGGAGTAATGCCGGAGGACTTGTCGAAAAAAGAAACTGCGAGAGCGGGTGTAACAGAAGGATCACTAATGATTCTTAAAACTCGCAAAAATGCCTGAGCTTCGGCTTCATCAAAGAGGTTAAAAGCATCGAGCGCTGACACTTCTAAGCCTTCCTCATGCAGAATCTGGAGCGCACTACGTACTTCTACATTTTTAGGTACAAGTATGGCGCAATTATTTGCTTTTACTCCCTTTTTCATTTTCTTTTTTATATCCATGGCGGCAACGACGATCTCATCATCCGGGTATTTTGCTTCTACGAGCCGTAGGATATGATTTTCTTTACTCTGACTCATTAATTTCTCCTCGGTCATGATACTCCGGAGGAGTGCGTGTGAAGCGTCCAGTATCACTTGGGTGGAGCGATAATTATCCACCAGGGTTATAAGTTTTGATTTCTTGAAAGTTTTTTTAAAACCCTGGAAATGGTCAATGGAAGCGCCGCTAAAACCATATATGAGTTGTCTATCATCCCCCACCACAAAAATATCCGGGCGCTCTAAGCTGCCCCAAACATTCTTTAAAAATTGATTCTGAACAGCGCTGGAATCCTGATGCTCATCAACTAAAATATATAAATATTGTTCTCGAATATCTGAGACTGTGTCAGGAGATAGTTCAGTAATTTTTACTAAATTCTCCAGTACATCATCGTAATCAAACACATTTCTTTGTTTCTTCACTTCTTCATATAAATTAAAAAATTTAACAAATTCCCCGCTTCGTCTTAAGCCTTCTATCTTATTTGAGACCTCTTTTTTGAGTTGCCCCTTGCTTTCACCTCTTTGTGAAATATTCTCTGGATCGCTCTCTACGACCCTTATTTCTTTCTCAACTTCAGATAAGAAATACTCCGCGCTAATT
The DNA here is from genome assembly GCA_001787005.1 of Candidatus Nomurabacteria bacterium RIFCSPLOWO2_01_FULL_39_18. Classification (GTDB taxonomy): domain Bacteria; phylum Patescibacteriota; class Minisyncoccia; order Phycocordibacterales; family UBA9973; genus UBA9973. Next base: position 66,935 of record MFUV01000004.1, read on the forward strand.
CGCTCACGCTTGAGGAGTGTGATGAGTGATTTCAAATCAGAGAAATACCTACTGCTGTCCCCGCGTGGGCGAAGATATTGCCAATCATTCTTTTCTAAAATCTCACCGAAAATGATCGCCGTATCCGCATCGTCTAAAAGCGTGGGTGGCATATGAAGACCCAGTACTTTATAATATTCTTCGATAATTTTCATGCCGAAACTATGAAAAGTAAAAATATTTACTTTCTCCCCAGCTTCACCGATATATTGAGCAAGGCGTTTCTTCATCGCCTCTACGGCTGAATTAGTGAAGGTGAGCGCTAGTATTCCATCTGCCTTGATGTCTGTCTTTTTTAAGATATTAGCAATACGTAGCGCCAAGATCTGCGTTTTCCCCGTTCCTGGACCCGCCACCACCATCACCGGTCCATCTATCGTATCCACGGCTTCCTTCTGAGCTTTATTGAGCTTTTTATATTCTTCAGTGAAAACAGAAATCATTCCTACATTATATCTTATTTAGTTCCACTTTTGATTTCCAAAAGAAAAATCCAATTATGATAAATGTCGCGAGCGGAGAAACATATTCTGGTATGTGAAAGCCGAAACTATGAAAGATCATAATGATGCCCAATACCAAAATAGAATACATGGCGCCGTTTTTCAAATAAACATATTTTTTAATATGCTCTATATTGCGAAGTGTCAGCTCCCTGACTAAAAGCGCGCCGAACCCGTTTCCCAATAAAATCAAGGGTATAGAGAGAGTAAAAGCAAAAGCGCCCAATACTCCGTCAATAGAAAAAGTCGTATCAATTATTTCCAAAAAGAAAAGCTTTGAAAGATCAGAATGGGCGCCTGCCTGCGCAGGCAGGCTGCCGAGCATTTTTTTTTCTTGTTCTTCCGCATTTTGTTTGAAACCGTGAGTGATGAAAAACAGACTAGATCCGACGACCGCGCCGAAACCCATCAAGTTGCTTTGTTTAAGGGCGAACCAAGCAATGATTGAAAGTAAAATAGAAACAGTCGCATAAAACCAAACCCCCTTTGACATAAAAAATTCTTCAGCCAGGGGTAAACCCATTTTTTTGTCTTCGAGGAAAAGCCAGTGTAAAAAAAGAAAAAGTAAGAAAACCCCGCCAGCAACAAGTAAGATTGGAGCTGACTGATTGATGGATTCAAGTACTAATGGATCGCTCGACCAAGCAGCAGACAAAATCTGCATCGGAGAAAGCGTCGTGTTAAAAGCCCAGACTATTATAAAAGGCAAAAGCCCACGAACTAAAAAAACCGCAATAAACATCCCCCACGTCAAGAACCAACGTCTGGCCCTGGCTCCCATAGTATTTAAAACTTCGGCATTAATGATGGCATTGTCAACAGACGAAACTGCCTCGAAAAGTGAAAGACCGATTATTGTGAACAGGGCGGAGAATATCATGATTGTGATTTATTAGAAGAAGGTAAGTTTGCAACAATCCCAATAGCGGCAGCAATGATGCCAAGATTTTTTATAATATATTGCCCTTCTAGAGTTGGGACCAAAAACCCGCTCCAGGTAGCCTCTGGCAATACAAATAGAGGTAGAAATGTAAGCAACATATGTAAAAACAAGAGAGGTAAAACTATTCGTTCAAAACCGCGAAAAAGAAAGAGAACCCCTATCAGGCACTCAAAAAGACCAAAAAGAATCATGAAGTGGTTAAAAGAAATAAAATTTATTGTTTGTTCAAATAGCGCTTGCATCAACCCGCTGGCAGGAGATAATCCAACAACTTTTAATGCACCGAACCAGAAGAAGACAACAAATAAGCCGAGTCGCGCAAAAGGCACTGACACCGACTTAAAAAAATATATCAGTCGATCGTCTATTTTTTGTAAATTCATTCTGTTAGAATTAGCTTTGGTCTTATCTAGTAGACTTTATTGCCATATACCACGGTCTTACTTGCTGTAATCTGCATTTTTATTTCCACTGTTTTGCCAACAGGATATTCATTTTGGTCTGTGTCTTCACCAACAAAAACCATAAGATCATAATCTTTGTTTCTATTCGCATCTTTTGTATCTGCAAGTATGATGCTGGGTTGCATATAAAGCTCGCAAGTTCCAGCGGCAACGCAAGGCGGCTGTGCAGGAATACCGACGACCACGCCGCGAACTGTAACAATTTTCTGGTCTAACGCAGACCTATGCTCAACGAGATATTTTACTGATATTGGCGCAGTGGGAACTTTCGTGAGCGAATAATTAGGATAATTGTACAAGCCGCCTCTGTCATCATCTGGATTATATGGTTGTATTGTTACCGGTTCCGATGGATTCACTCCGCAAGGAGCAAATTCGCAATTGGGTGCCGTTCTGCTGGTCCAGCTCCCATCGGGGCAAAGTTTTGCGTCTTGGGTACAGTAAATGTTCCCTGGATTTATGGGATTTGTTGGTTCAGTTGTTAACTCTTCAATAAAAGTACTCCCATCCGGAGCAGAGCATTGTCTGGGGTAGCTCTCCCCAACTGGATATCCCGCTTTTGCGCAATCTTCAAAACTGCCAATTACTGTCGTGGTTTCCGGCGGCGGCTGTCGATTTATAATTAAGTACCCCGCTATCCCTGCAAGAATAATAACCCCGATAGCTCCCACTATTGTATTGATAAATCCTTTTTTATATTGATTTTTTTGTATGTATTGGTTCATAGTAGTTAAAAATTAATTTTATTTTAATAAAAATATCTACAACCTATTTTAAGTATAGACTGCTGGTCTAGAAAAAGCAATAAACTGATAGGGAACGTAAAGAATGATTTAAAATTTTCTTCAGCAAAAAAGAACCTCGATCATTCGCATATCCCTTTGACAAGACCAAGCCGTCCTTCGAATGTATCTTTCTGTGGATTGCCGAAATACCATAGCCAGATTTTATTATTCAAAATAATAGCGCTTGGCCCGCCGACTGTCCAAGCATCCCAATAATCTTCTCGTGGTTTTATTATAGGGTTATTCGGATTCTTCTGCCATTTGATGCCGTCGGAACTGAAGGCATGACCGATTGCCCCTTTTTGAAGTGTTACTTCATCGCTCCATTCCGCCACGCCAAAATAAAACATGTGGTAGCCATTCTGGCTTTTGGCAACATTGACATGGCTGACTAAAGTATCGTCCCACTCTCCGTCACGGCCAATATCCATGATCGGCTCCTTCAGCCTTTCCCAACTTATTCCGTCCAAAGAAGTAGCATAACCAATTCGGAAAGCAGGTTTGCCGTCTTTTTCACCTAAGCCCGAATACCACATTTTATAAATTTTTTCGTTGCTGTCGTATATTACGCTGGGTTCCATGACTCCGTTATTGGAACCCTGCTCCCATGTATTTTCTGGCATAAAAATAGGTTTTTCGTTTTTCTTCCACGATATACCGTCGTCGGAAAATGCTACCCCAATAGCAAAGTCATCGTGATCTTTGAAACTCGAAGAATAGTACATGCGATATTTCCTTTGCGAGTCTTTTATAACCGAGGCAGTTTCCACACCAATTGCATCCCAGCCTGAACCCGGCTTAACCACCCCTTCTTTAACATTGCTCCATGTAACACCGTCATTGCTTTGCGCACTACTTATAGCTATTTGCTTGTTGGAGAACGCAGAAAACCACATGTTGAATGATTGACTGCCAAGCTCTGTGGTATCGTTCACATATTGCCAGCGCAAAGGAAATTTGCATTCAAGCTTGCTTAACGAGATATCTGGGGCAAGTATCGTGGGGTCAGAAAGAATATTAGAAGACACTAAGTTGCTACCATTTTCATGCCTGATCGAACCATCTAAATTCAGATTTTTAAACTTGTCTTTAGGAAATACATGTAAAATTATAAATCCCAAAATAAGTATCCCCGCAATCCAAAGTATTTTCTTCATATTAATGAGTCAATTATATCACGAACTTTCCTTTTGGGTAAAATAGTGTAAATTAAAAAGTAAGGAAGGGTGTACCGAATGGTAAGGTACTCGCTTGGAAAGCGAGCGAGCGAAAGCTCTTGCAGGTTCGACTCCTGTCCCTTCCGCCAACCTAAAGCATTCTTAAAAATTCTTTTTCATCTATTACTTTCACTCCTAATTTCTGCGCCGTGGTAAATTTAGAACCGGGGTCGACACCTGCCACCACATAGGAAGTATTTTTAGAGACGGAGCCTACCACTTTGCCACCCAGAGCAATTATTTTCTCTTTAGCAATCTCTCGAGACATGCCCGAGAGCGTACCGGTTAAAACAAATGTCTGACCTGTAAACTTTCCTTTTTTTCTCCTTTCCGCTTTTTGTACACTTACGCCATTCTTTTGCAATTTCTTTATAAAACTCAAATTATTTTCATCGCTAAAAAAGTCATGCAGACTTTTTGAAACTGCCGGGCCTATATTTTCTATACTATCTATTTGCGTTAGGTCTTGCCTAGCGCAAAGCACTAATTTTTCCAACGTTCCAAAATGCTCCGCCAAATCTCGCGCTGTTTCCTCGCCCACATGAAGTATTCCAAGCGCCCAAAGGAACTTGGAGAGCGGAATTTTCTTTTTGTTTTTTATTTCTTGGATGATATTCTCGGCTGACTTTTCTCCGAATCGCTCGAGTGGGGCAATATCTTCTTCTTCTAATGTAAAAATGTCTGCCGCGTCGGTAATCAAACCTTCGTCTTTAAATCGCCTTAAAATTTTAGGTCCGAGTTCGTATATCTCAAACACGGAAACAAAGTGTTCTAAATATCTTTCATTTTTGGCAGGACACTTCGGATTGGCGCAATAATGAGCGACAGAGAGACCACCCCTTTTATCCCCTCCTTCATAAGGCGGGGAGGATTTCGCCCCCTCCTTGTGGAGGAGGGGGCTGGGGGTAGTGATTTTTTTCTCTACTTTTCCCCCGCATACAGGACAAAACTCCGGCATCTTAAATTTTTTTTCTTTACCCGTACGCAAGCGAGTCAGCACTTCCACAACTTTTGGAATAACATCTCCCGCTTTTTCTATGACGACAGTATCCCCTATTTTCAAATCAAGGCGGTTTATTTGATCCATGTTATGGAGAGTCGCTTTGGACACTAGAGAACCTGCGACCTGTGTCGGCTTAAAAATTGCAAGCGGGGTCAAGACACCAGTCCGTCCAACATTCACCAAAATTTTCTTTACTATGGTCGTCGATCTTTCAGCTGGATATTTAAAAGCAACTACATATCTCGGCGCCTTGCCGACAACACCTAAAATTTCCTGCAATTTTAAATTGTTTACTGATATCACAATGCCATCCGTACCGTAAGGAAAACTGGGTCTTATTTTTTCAAATTTCTTTATAAAAGCTATAACTTCCTCTAGACTTACGCATTTAGCTTCTAGCTTTTCAATTTTAAAACCAAGCTGGCGAAGCATTTCATGTTTATTAGAATGGAACTGAGGGGAGGCAAGACCTAACGCGTTAGGTCTTGCCTCCTTAATTCCCACTAGATCGTACGCAATAAAATCCAAATGTCTATCTGCGACCAACTGCGGATCAAGTTGTCGCAGACTTCCCGCGGCAACATTTCTAGTGTTGGCAAAGAGTGGCTTGCCTTCCTTTCCATTCTGCAGGTTTAATTTTGCCAATGTGGTCTTCCCCATTAGCGCTTCGCCACGAACTTCCAGAGATTCTGGAAAGGGTTTTTGCAGTATAAGCGGAATCGAATTTATAGTTTTGAGATTTTGGGTAATATCTTCCCCAACAAACCCATCTCCGCGGGTTGCGCCGCGAATAAATTCCCCTTTTTCATAAATCAATGACACCGCAAGACCATCAAATTTGACTTCACAGAAGTAATTCACCTCACCCCCCTGCCCCTCTCCTTGTAAAGGAGAGGGGGGTAGGAGTTTTTTTATTCTTTTTTCCCAATCATAAAGCTCTTCATAAGAAAAAGCGTCATTCAAAGAAAGCATCCTGCTTTTGTGCCTGACTTTGACAAATTTGTCGAGTGGCTTACCTGCTACCCTGTGTTCGGGCGCATTGACATCCTCAAATTCTGGATATTTCTGCACTAATATCTCAAGTTCGCGGGTTAGAGATTCATAAACATCTGGAGTAACACCCTCCTTATTTTCTATGTGATATGCGTTTCTTAGTCGCGCGATTTCATTTCGCAACTTTTTTATTCTTTTTTGAACTTCTGCTTCTTTCATAAGAACTCGCCCGTTATTATGGTATCGAATAAACAAAGTCTACGGGCACGAGCATTCTATTTGCAGGTGCTAAAAAAATCCAGCCACCATTCCAGTAAATTGAACCATCAACGGTGGCAACAGAGGTGCTTGTAACGGTGGTATCATAGTCATACCATTGATCACCCCCATTGACTTCTTGGCTGACTAAATAATAAGTAGCGCCAGCGGAAAGAACTACTGGAGAAGCTAAGTTTGTGTATTTAAACCCCCCAGACGTACCCCCGGTCATATTTATAGAGACCGACCCCCCGCTCACATCAAGACCATCTGAATATTTGACTAATTTGACTGTGTGGGTGCCAGTATTTCCCGAAACCATTATGCGACCCAAGGCTTCCACTGTAACTGGAGATGCCCCAACCGTAAATTGAACTCCTAGCCAGTCCCCATAGTCATTTCGCAAAGTTCCTAAAGTTTTGTTTACAATAAATGCCGTTGGGCCCGAAGAAATACTAAAGGCAGATGTGACGAAAAGTTCGCGCTCAACGCGATTTGGGTTGGTTGAATTGCATGAAGCATCACCAATATTGTATCCAACAGAATCTATAATAGCCAGTGGTGGGGTAACAGCTTTATTTTTAAAAACATTAACTTTTGCGCAACTTGTTCCTAAACTACCTAGACCAGTAATTATAAAATCATAAGATCCGGTATCAGCGGTTCCAACGAAAGAGAGTGGGAGATCGGCCGATGTGCAGTTTATAGTAGCTGGATGGCCAACTCCGTCTAAGGGGAAAGAACTCCCAGATAATTTATCGTAGAAAAGAGCACATTCAGCTCCAGTGTCGGCCGCCAGAAAAGCATCACTGCTGTTTCTGCTTGAGGTGCTAAAACTTATTTCTTTGAATGTTATATTAGCAACACTTAATGCTATGGATAAAATGAGACTTGCGAGTGTAACCGCAAAAAGTATCACGAACCCAGAACGAAAGCCTTTGGCTTCGTACGGGACAGGTCCTCTATTCTTTTTTAATATTGTTTTTGTCATTTTACTTGTAGGGTAGTGAGCTTCGCTCTACTGCCCTATTCCACCCAGCTAAATAAATTATCAGAAAAAACAATGTTGTAGGTTCCGGAACCCTGGGTCCAATAAACGGTGGAAAGAACTTTCGTTTCATTGGGACTGATTTGAATAACATTGATTTTTCGGCTATAACCAGAGTTTACTCCTCCGACATAACTATACTTCCCATTAGAAGAATTATAAAGCAAAGGAGCATTGGAACATGTAGTAGAAGTGCAATTGAGCAAAAGCAGATCCGTCATCGGCAGAGAAGAATCAGAGAAGGATACATTCCTGTCATCGGCATAACAGCCATTGGCAGTTGCGCAAACACTGCTAGATGGAAAGGTGCCCCCTGCGACTTTTGTATTAAACGCATTCCAGCCAACTGCACCAGATGCGGAATAAAGCACGTAGGTGTCTCGCAAATTCTTAATATACTCTACTCCTTCTGCCGCCAGATATGAAGCTATTATTTTTCTTTTAGCATAATTAGCGCCAGAAATACCTTGAGACAAAATTGACAGAAGGGCTAGAACAGAGGTAACGAAAATGGAAATAGCCACGAGCGTCTCGAGTAGGGTGAAGCCCCGCCTGCAAAAGCTATGCTTAAGGCATTGCGGGCAGGCTTTATTCTGACTATTTACTTTTTTTGAAAAAAATTGCATTTCTTATGATCAATTAAATATCTATCAATCTTTGCGACACTGAAGTTTGCAAGGCAAAGGGCGTATCGACATTTTGATAAGTTATTTTACCAACCAATTTGATAGTAACAAAAGGTTGCTGACTATTGGTTGCTATAGATTCAGCGCCCAACACTGAAAAAGAAGAAGCCGCCGTATCAATAACCACTTCGTCGGGAGTGAGTTGAGTAAAACTAGCTAAATCATAGGGTCCTGCTGTTGATTTAAAAATTTTACCACTACCGTCTATGTAGTAAACCCATTGGTCATCATTATTATTCGGATTGCCATAAGTATATTCAAAAGCTATCGCCCAACCGCTCTCACAGCTTCTTGGAGTATCCATTTCACTACTACTGGATGGAATTTCATCTCCTGATTCAAAACAACGATAATTGTAGCCGATTCTTAAATTTCTGGATATATCTTCCATGACAAAGTTTAAATTATCCATAATCGAACGCATGTTCTGCGCTTTTCTATGAAGTAAATTTGCATTTAAAAGCGTACCCATGCTCAAAGTAGTAATAACTATAAAAAGAGAGACTGCAATCATGGTTTCTACTATTGTATATCCTTGGTTGTTGATTTTTGTACTTTGCATTTGGTTGACTACTAAAACCTCGCAACTATAATCTAAAGCTTAATTCACTTGAATACGACCAGAAGCATACAACTTTACCTTCGCGGTGGCTCCTTTGGTAGAAAGTAATGTAATTTCGGCATAAGTAACTTCTGATGTGCAACCAGCTACGTTCCCGCCCATTCGAGCAACCGAATCAGGTCTAGTAAAAGCGACGCTAAAACCAGTAACACTAGAACAATCGCCCGGCCCAGTTACTAAAACAGCAGATAGAGAATTTCCTTTTGTTATATTTACAACCTCTTGAACTTCACCAGAGACACTGTACGGCCACGAGCAACCCACCGGGGTACTGCAACCACCAGAATTATCTAAATCAGCAAAATAAACAAATTGCGTTGGAGTATTTACATCAAAGTAAAGCCCATAGGCAGGTTTCCAGGTAGAACTTGCGGCTTGATTCAATTTACCAGAGAGGGCCGACTTTTGTGCCTCCACCACCTTTAGAGCAATGTCGCTCGATAAATTTTTCATATCTATTTTATCTTGGAATAAACCATAATTATAAATAACCACAGAAGATAAAACAGAGAAAATACCCAAAACAACAATGAGTTCTACATAGCTCATCCCCCTGTTATTTTTTATTTTTTGATTAATTTTTATCATGAACTAAAAAAGGGGAAGAAATGTAATTCCAAAATAAACGCCAAAAACGCACCCAAAACCAAAAATGGAGCAAAGGGAATTTCACTTTTCATCCCATATTTTCGGGACACAACAATAAGAATAAACCCAATGATAGCTCCAGACCAGAAAGCAACCACCAGACCCGAGAGTGCGCGAGATAGGCCCAATAACCATCCGAGTCCAAGCGCAAGCTTAGCATCCCCCAGCCCCATCCAGGCGCCTTTTGAAATGAGCCAAAATAAAGCGAAGGGCGACGCAATCAATATGCCCGAGAGAAGCTCAAGAATCGATGGAGTATGAGGAAGAAAACCATAAGAAGTGAAAACGAATAGACCTAAAAACGCAAGAATGCCGAAGAAAAGAGAAAGTTGGTCAGGAATTACTTTATGTTTTAGATCATACACAGCAATAACCAGGAGGAGCGAAAACATAAACATATAATAAGCATAGGTGCCAGTAAATACGAACGTATCAATAAAGAACATGTATTGGAACTTAAAAAACAAAGAAACAGACACAAGCCCAGCCATAAGTTCGACGAGAGGATATTGAACAGAGATTTTTGTTTTGCAGGTTTTGCATCTGCCGCGAAGCGTGACAAAACTGAGAAGGGGTATGAGCTCGTACCAGCAAAGTTTGTTTTGACAAGACATGCACGCGCTACGGCCTCCGAGAGATCTCGCAGTATTGTATCGGTAGATTATGACATTTAAAAAACTCCCGATGATAAGGCCGAAGGAGAAGAAAATGATTGTGATAATGATATCCATTAAAAATACTGCGAATTAATTACAAGCATAGTCTGTTGCACTAGTCAACGTGGAACCTGCTGTTGCAATAGATTTATTTGTTGAATCAACACACCACATACCACCTTGTCTGAGAGGAACTTCAGCCGCCCAGGCGCTCGCGCCATTATTGCATGTCGCGGTTGTCAGTGAACCAGCGGCATTAATAGCGTAGGAAGATAATCCAGCCGCTTTGGCCGCGGCTAAAACAGCCAGTCCAATCCCCTGGGCTCCGCCAACTGCGCCATTGGTGCAAACGTTAGTGTAAGTATTAGGTGCTACCGTATTGGTATTATAAAAAACCTCTGCTTGCGAGCGAGAACCAGCTAAATTTGATTTAACCCCTCCATCGCCGCCTTTTTTTCTTGCATCATTCAGTGATGCGATAACAACCGCAGCCAAAACTCCAATAATCACAATCACGACCAGAAGTTCAAGCAATGTAAAACCTTTTTGTAAATTAATTTTTTTCATCCCGTTTAGAAGTTACCCTAATGATATTCTATTTAATATAGCATTAGGCAAACTTAATTAATTCTTATAATTTATTCCCGAAAGTAAACTTCTAACGGGATTCATAAATACCTGCATACCATTATACCATACCTAGAAAAGCAAAAACCACCCTGAGATACTCGAAGGGTGGTTTTTGAGAAATAAAACCAGCTATCCTAAATCTAAACTAGTCAACACAAGCACCAGCAGCGACTTCTAAGTTAGCATTCGCTTGGACAGTATTGTCCGCCATGACAACTTCTTTTGATTTACCAGTACTGTCTACGCACCACCCCTTGAGAATATCTGACTTATACCCCGCAACTACAGCCCACGCTGTCCCCCCAACTGTGGAGCTACAAGATACCGTACCACCAGCATTATCTGCTGCTACAAGTTGCAAATTTATGCTTGGCAAAGCAAAGATACTATCCCCTGTCCCAGAAGTAGGACAAGCAGCTGGAGCTTGCACAGCGGGAATTGTCGCAGAACAAGCAACTCCCGCATCACCGTAACATCCATTGAGAGTATCGTATTGCAATTCAGCATTTGCCCTAATTCCAGACAAATTAGCCTTTACTGCAGCATCAGAGCCCTTCGCGCGAGCAGAGTTTAGAGACGCCAACACCACGGAAGCTAGAATACCGATGATTGCCACTACGACCAAGAGTTCGATCAACGTAAAACCTTTTTTAAAATTCATTTTCATAATTATTTTCAGCCTGAGGCTGATCCGCCTCGGGCGGAAATTGTTAATAAAATTAATAATTCGACTGATTTTTAATTATTTTTAATATCTTTCAATTATAACATATCAAATTCAGATACAAGAAAGTTATCCACAGGGTAGTAGAGCTTTGCGATATGTGAAGCATGCGCCTTTGGCGCATCGCAAAGTCTCACTACCCCTGTCCACACCCTTAGGTAATTCCTCCGGCCAGATTGTAAATCGGCACCAAAATGGAAACAAGGAGCAGTCCGACTCCTAGACCCAAAACCACAATCATTACTGGTTCTATCAGACCCACCATTGTGTCAACCGCATCATCTACTTCACGCTTGTAGAAATCAGCTAGAGTTTTCAAAATAACGCCCAAAGATCCAGTTTCTTCTCCCACTTTTATCATCTGCACTACGATGGGCGGTATTTCTTCCTTGTATTTCTCAAATGCGACAGAGAGAGCCAAGCCCGACTTAACGCCATCTGCCACTTCTTTTAAAATTTCCCTGTAAACGAAACTACCAACCACATCCGAAGTAATATCAATCACCCGAAGTATCTGAACACCTGAAGAAAGCATTATATTCATGTTGTCCGCTATTCTTGAAAGGTAAAGCTGTTTGTATAAATTTCCCACGACCGGCACAGAAAGGCGCGTCCTATCAAGGTAGATCTTGCCATGCTCCGTTGTAGATATTCTCCAAAGCCAGACAGCTAAAAATATTAAGATGATTAATACAAAGAAACCATAATTTACAAAAAAACTTGAAATTGCAATAATCACTTTTGTATAGAAGGGAACCGCTTGGCCGGAATCGAGTATAATCGCAGAAAGTCTCGGAATCACAACTACAAACATAAGACTCATCACTATAAAAAAAGTTATGATGACAAACACTGGATAAATAAGAGCATTTCTGGTCTTGGTGGTAATAGCGTATTGACGATCTAAATATTCCGCTAAACTTAGAAAAATTTGATTGAGTTTTCCAGTTTCCTCCCCTACTTTAACCATGTTTAAATAGAAATTTGAAAAGATATCGGGATGGCGAGAGAGCGAGCCCGATATAGAAACTCCCGCCTTGAGGTCATCGCAAACTTGGACAAGTTTCGAACCTAAAAGTTTATTTTCTGTATTGGCTGAAAGCATGGTGAAAGCTTTCAGGGCGGATATTTGCGCCTCAAATAAAGTCGCAATCTGGCGCGAAAGGATTACCACGTCCTTTGTCGACACTTTGTCAAAAAAAGAAAATTGTAGGACTGACTTTTTCTCTCCCTCTTCTTTTATGGAAATTACAACGAGTCCCCTATGCTGAAGACCGCTGATCGCCATATCACGAGTAGGAGCTTCTATTTCTCCTTCTTTATTTACTCCTTTGTCGTCTACTGCTTTATATATGAATAACATATTTTTTATTTTGTTCCACATGTCGGACATAGGGGATTCCCCTATGTCCGACATGTGGTCTTACTACATCATGCGCTTTAATCCCTTTGGATTAAGCGAGTACTGGTGGGCATTCTCTATGGAGATTTCTCCGGCGCGCACAAGCTCCACAAGCGAATGATTCAAATCCACCATCCCGGACTCCATTCCCGTCTCTATCACCACATCGATCTCATGCGTTCTTTTCTCGCGAATGAGGTTGGCTACGGCATTGTTGTTCAAAAGAAGCTCGTAAGCAGGGATGAGTCCGCCGGCAATTCGCGGAATTAGTCTTTGGGAAAAAATACCTAGAAGCGATGATGATAGTTGGGCGCGAATTTGATCCTGTTGGTCTCCCGGGAAAGAATCGATTATTCTATCTATCGTCTGAGAAGCATTGTTGGTATGCAAAGTTGAAAGTACCAGGTGTCCGGTTTCGGCGGCAGTTACGGCAGTGGCTATAGTCTCTGGCGTACGCATTTCACCGATCATTATCACATTAACATCCTCACGAAAAACTGATTTGAGCGCTACATGAAAATCACTGGTATCAATGCCCACTTCACGTTGATTAATGATCGATTTATTTGGTATATATACATGCTCAATCGGATCTTCGATCGTCACTATATGGCGCGCTTGCTCATTGTTGATTAAATTAACCATCGCGGAGAGAGTGGTCGACTTTCCTTGTCCGACAGGACCAACTACTAGAAAAAATCCCTGTTTCTTGCGAGCCAAATCCGCGAGAATTGGAGGCAGTCGCAATTCATCCAGAGCTTTCACCTTCGGTACTAGCCGAAAAGCAATGTTGATGGAGCCTTTTTGGAAAAAGGCATTGCCGCGCAACCTCGCTTCTCCGCGGAAATCATAAGAAAAATCAGTTTCCTTAGTTTCCATAAACTTATCGAGGTGTGTTTTGTCTAAAATTTCACCCAGAATTCCCGTCATGTCCTCCATTGTAAAGACTGAATCCTTAACAAGAAATATAAGTTCCCCGGCAACACGAATAGCTGGCACACGCCCCGCGCCCAAATGCAGATCCGACCCTCCTTCTCGGATAACGGTCAGAATGAGTTCTGCAAGTTTGTTTTTATAATCTGTAATTTTCATTTTTCAATAACTTTTTTGGGTAAAATATTCAGAACTTGCTCTATTACTTCCATCGGAGTAGAACTCGCCTTCACGATATAACCTGCTATCCCCAGCTCCTCGCCTCGACTAATATCTTCAGTTTCGCTCTTGTTCGATAAAATTATTTTTACAGAATCCGGGGACAACCTCTCATTATTTATCTTCTTTAGCATTTCAAAGCCATCCATTTCAGGCATTATTATATCAAGCAGGATAACATCGGGATTGAGTTTATCTTCTAGTTTTTCTATCGCCTGCGCACCGCTTGAAGCCGTATGTACTATGAAATTATTCTGGCTAAATTTAAGCGCGTACATGTCCAGAAGAAAATTGTCATCATCGACTATTAAAATTTTTCTTTTTTCTCCTTCCATATGCCAGAGCTTATTATACTATATAAACAATCAAAAACTAAACCATTGTTGATAACTCTACAGATTTTCTAACTTTGGTCGCTAAAATTATATACCTCCCTGAAGGGAATAATGCCTTCAATGGATTTGATTACGGCATCTTCTCTCATCATCAACATTCCCTTCTTGCGGGCAACTTTATAAATTTCGGCATTGGTGGGATTTTTTAAAATTACAGCCTCTATTTCCTTATCTACTTTAAACATTTCAAAAATGGCAATGCGACCCTTCAAGCCAGAAGGACATTCGGGAGATGGGACAGCATCATATATTTCATCCTTGATCGTAATCTTTTTCCTATATTCATCTGGTAGATCTTTTAATTGCTCTTCAATCTGAATTTTTATTCCCGGGTCCAGTGGTATGAGTTTCCTGGATGCAGGATAAATGGTCTTGGCCAGACGTTGGGCCACGGAGATAATCAAAGTTGGCGCGATCAGATACGGATCGATGCCCATATCGATGAGACGGGGAATCGCTCCGATGGCATCGTTGGTGTGAAGGGTAGAGAGGACAAGATGCCCAGTCAGAGCCGCTTGGATGGCAAGTTGAGCTGTTTCCTTATCGCGAATTTCTCCGATCATTATTATGTCCGGATCTTGCCGAAAAATAGAACGTAGTCCCGTCGCAAAAGTATATCCGATCTCGGGCATTACTTGGGATTGATTGACGCTAGCCATATGGTACTCGACTGGGTCTTCTAGAGACACAACATTATTTTTTTCTTTATCAAGTTCGTTTAACATAGAATACAAAGTGGTTGATTTACCGGATCCCGTTGGTCCAGTGACAAGAATGATCCCGTACGGGGCGTCCAGCGCCTCCTTGACAATTTTCAGATTTGTTTCTGAAAGACCCAATTGATCCAGGGGTTTAACTCCTTTTTCAGAATCTAAAATACGCATCACGATCTTCTCTCCATAATATGCGGGCATGGTAGAAACACGAAAATCAATTTTGCGTCCATCGATATTGGCGCTGAAAGATCCATCTTGAGGCTTTCTTTTTTCATCCAAGCGAAGTTTGGAGAGAATTTTTATACGCGCAATTATCCCGCTATAAACATTAAGGGGGAGAACAATGCTGGTGTAGAGAGAGCCGTCTACGCGGTAACGCACTTTTATTTTATCTCCCCCGTGTTCGATATGAATATCGGAAGAATTCCCTTCGATGGCATTGCGTAGAATAACGGCAACTATTTTTATAACTGGCGCATCTTCTACTATTTTCGATTCTACTCCCCCTTTGATATTCTTTATTTCTTTGCTTAGATTTTCTTCACTTAAGCTCTTTGCATCAAAAGCTTCGTCTTCATCCATTTCTTTTAATGCTTCATCAACTTGACTTGATAAACCCTTGTAAGCTTCTATCACACTTTCATAATCGCTCTTGGAAATCAAGTATACCTTGAAGGGAATGCCCAATTTGGCCGAAATGAATTGAAGGGCATCCATTGCCTGTGTATTTTCTGGATTCGTAACACCTACCCACAACACCCCTTCTTGCAGATTAATCGGAACAAACTGATAATGTTTTGCCGAGTCTTCTGAGATATATTTAAGAATGTCAAAAGATAATTCATGGATATTCACTTTTTTTATTGGCATTTTTAAATAACCTCCTTTTATTTCAAGAATTTTTTCTTCTGGAATACCGTATTCTATAAGAGCTTCGTCTATATTTCCATTAAATTTTTCTTTGGCGCGACTTTTCAGCTCGCCTATTTGGCTCTCATTGATTACGCCTACTTTACTTAATTCCTCTAAAAAACTCATAATTAGATTAGGGAGTTGCGGATGCCGGAGGAGTTGTGGGTGGTGGGGTGGTTGTATTTATTACTTGCGCTTCAATGCTATCAGTTCCAATTGGGGCAAACGGGTTTGGCCGGCCTTCATTCCCGGGAGGGATAAGTATAATACTGGAATCACGCAAACTGTTATACGCCTTATCAGAAAAAATAGTGTCGTCCAACCTTATATTTTTGACACTCAAAAGCAGGGCCAAGAAATCTTTGGCGATGGAGGATTGGCTCTCATTTATTGTATTCTGCATCACAGAGTTCGGAGGGGGAGATACGATAGTCGTGGCAGAGGAAGAAACCAGGCCGGACTCAGGCTCATCTTCACGTATGAAAAAAATATAAATCAAAATAAAGATTACTGCGATACTTGAAAATATTATTATGTTTTTGGTTTTTGGGGACATTTTAATTTTTCAGCCAATAAGTTTTAATTTTAAAGTCGAATTTATAAACTTCCGGTCCGGGCAAGGCAAGAACATTCCTTATGTCCGAGCCGGATGAAAATCTAATCGAAGATATGTCCACAATCCTTAGGTTGCTTTCTAAATCTTTCATGAAATTAATGAAATTATTGTAAGTGCCTGTGGTAGAAAATTCTAAATCCCAAGAACCATAATCTTTAAACTGGTCCCCGGAGCCTGTGCTACCTTGTGTTATTGCCGCATCTCCAGTGGTCGAGGTATTTTTCTTTAATGTATCATACCTAACATCTCTCAAGACCATCCCATAGGGCAGAGCTACTTGCTCTATTTCGAGAATCAAGCGTATGTTGTCAATATTGTCTGGCAAAAGCTTCTTGATTTTTAATAAATTCTCCGGACTAATGGTATTATATTTAGCGGTTAGTTTGTCTCGTTCGTTTTCCAGCGCTTTAGAATTATCAAGCGCCTCATTATAAGCCGTTGCCTGCATATTTAATTCTTCAATTTGTTTATAAAGGGGATCAGTGAACATGAAAAATCCGACGACACTGATTCCTATCAATATGGCTGCTAAAACATATCTAATCATAAAAATAAATTAAATTTCTATATCATCTGGAACAGTGGGTATGGGGCTATCGACTTTTTCTCCCCCTTCTTCAACTAAAAGTGTTTTTTTGTAATCAACAAAACTGGGATCAACTGAAAATTCCAAGTCAAAAAGAACATTGCCTTTTTCGTCAAGTTTAAGATTGGAAAAAATTGGATCGATGAAGTTCTTGTTATTGAAGAGATCTGCCTGCAACGCCACAGAACGATAACCCACTCCCACACCATTCATTTTGACAAGTATCTTTGGATTCTCTTCCTTGGTAAAATCATAATTAAATTGAGTGTAACGAATGGTCTTCATGGTAATTTTTTGGAGTTCCTTAAAAATAGGTGTTACCGCTATATGCTTCGACAGAATTTCGGTTGATGCGTTGAGACGCCTGCCCAATGTTTGCAGTTCTGTTATCTTAGCGGGCTCAAAACGATTTTTGGCTATATTTAAATTATTTTCCATTTCTGCGATGTTTCTTACTTTGATCCCCTTGTAGAAATAAAGAACGCCCGTCGCCACAACCACGCAAAATAAGATGAAAATTGAAATAATCACGAAAAAATTAACAGGACGCCCCGCTGGAACACGTTCTGTGATTATGGATTTTTTAGGTATGAATGATGTTTGGAAATTCGGCTCCATTTTATACCTCCATTATATTACAAAACAAGACATAATGGAAATATGTTGTGTATAACTCCACTATTGTAATCTCCGCAGCGCCAACCCTACCGCAACTGCGAATTCAGGACCTATGGCTTCAAGAACCTTACCCAAAAATTCCGGCGCGCCTACTTTGTTGAAGGGATGACCGATGGCTATTTCTGCTCGAAAATTATTGGTTGCCACTTCTTTTAACCCTTTCAAGAGAGAACCGCCGCCCGAAAATATTACTTTGCTGATAGTTTGACCATATTTCTTTTCATATCCCAAGAGCACGTTATTCGTTTCAGAAAAAATATAATCGATGTGAACTTTAATTGTGTCCGCTAAACTTTTCTCTGTGGGATTTCCGAAGAGGCCGAATTCTTTCTTCATTTTTTCCGCTTCAGAAAAAGAAACGCCCAGAGACTGGGAAATAGATAGAGAAATATCAGCCCCTCCCCGCTCCACCGAATGATAACTCTTGATGATGCCAAATTCAACGAAAGAAAGCTTGGTCCGCGATGCGCCGAAGTCTATCAAAAGTACCGGAGAAAGTTCGTGCTCAAAGTTGGCCCTGATTGAAGAAAATATTTCAATCTCAAAAAAAGAAACGGAGAGAGCACTCTGGGATACAATGGAACGAAATCTTGAAACTGCGTCGTTTTGCGTGGCGACGACAAGCACATTTGTCTTTTCTTGTGACGCCTTTGGAAGACTGGCCTTGTCTTCGTCAGTCAGGTCAGCATTTGCTTCTTCGAAGGAGAATTCTTTTTTCGGCATTAGAAAATAATCAAGCGAAACTTCGGTGATCGGAACAGGAATATACTTTCGAGCCTCTGTTGGAATGACTGATGCTATTTCAGCTTCTTTGACTTGAACAGGAAGTTCAATTGTGAAAATTAAACTCAATTGAACCGGAATAGAGAAAGCCATTGAGGTACTAGTCGTGCCAGCTTGTTTTAAAACTTCCTTTAAGGCTTCAGCCACTTTTTCGACGGGAAGATTAGTGACAGATCCTGCGTCGAGTTCAGCATAAGGGCCAAGCGCTATCGCTCCATAAGTCTCAAGTACCACCTTTCCCCCCCTTTTTTTAATTTCAACTATTTTAATGGCGGAAGATCCGATATCAACACCAACGGCATAATTGTCCTCACTGCCCGCAATATGGCTTATTTTCGAAAAAATATTTTTAAATGGGTTAATCATTTGTGCTAATATTATAGCATAACTGTGTCCCGTTAGAAATCCGATATGAAAAGAAGAAATGAAAAAAAAATTATTAGTAAGATTTCCAATGGGATGGGTCTTTTAAGCACTATCTTAGGTATAATTTTTCCCTCCAAATGCCTGGTGTGCGGAAGAGATGGAACAGATTTGTGTCTGACCTGTCTTTCGGACTTTCCGGGAGCGGAACGCGAGAGTGCAAGGTGGATTTTCCCCATTTTTGATTATCGTTATCCACCGATGAAAAGAGCTGTGTGGCTTCTGAAATATAAAGGCAAGAAGACTATCGCCAGCGTTTTCGCGGAAGTTTTATATGGCAGAATTTTAGAAGAACTTTCAGAATTAAGCATAATGGAAAATTTCCGCGAGCCAGTACTGATACCCGTCCCCCTCTCGAGCAAAAGATACAGAGAAAGAGGATTCAATCAGGCGGAATTAATTTGTAGAGAATTGATAAAAATAAATGATCTACGCCATGGCCTAGATCTAAAATTAGAAAATAATATTTTAATTAAAATAAAAGACACGGAACATCAAGTAAAAATTGAAAATCGTAAAGAGCGTATGACCAATGTAGTCGGTTCTTTTTCTGTCAGAGACGAAAGTATAAATCAAATAAAAGGTCGGAACATAATTCTCTTAGACGATGTCGCCACCACCGGAGCCACCTTAAACGAAGCAAAGAAAATCCTCAAACACGCCGGCGCCAGAAAAGTAATAGCTTTTACAATAGCCCACTAAACTTATTTTACGAAGTAAATGTTTTTTAATGTCTGGTTATTGGTGTAATTTGTTTCCTTTACTCGCTTATCCAGATTCATACTATAGTAAAATTCAACATTCCCTCCTTTTTGGAAACAAAAACTGGAAAATTTATCGCATTGTATATCTTCCCAATAAAACTTATGCTCCCAAACTTCGCCTGGGGCAATAGTAATCGGATAAGAACCTGCAGAGATAAGATATTTTTTATTTGGACCAGAAAATATTTGTTCTTCCATGGCCTGATCGATCACTGCTTTTGTACCTTGGTTTGTCACTGTAAAAATAATCTCGGCATTTCCATTATTTATATTGGGGTTTGTGGGCACAACTTTTATATCAGTTGCCAAATCTACATAGCCATTCTTGTCATCTACAATAGACTGTTTTCTTTTTTCTTCTTGATCCATTTCCCACTTTATACTTGCGGCAAGATCAAGTTTCCAAGTATCTCCTTCTTTAATAAAGACCATGTTTTGTGTATCTATCTTTCCTCCCGATACAACTGTAATATTGGCCACAATATCTAAATCTGACTGAGAAACACTATTGATCGTGAACGAGCTAGTTGATTCGGCCATCTTGGCGGATGAGAAAAAGGCAGCAGTTTCGGCGGAAGAGTGTTTTACAATAAGGGCTGTATTTTCTGTGAGATACCCCTGCCGTATATCTTCAAGAATTATCTTGACTTTTTCAATGTCTGGATTAGAAGATGTTGATGTTTGGGAAGATGCCTGACTTACCCCTTCATTTATTACCAGTTCTGCGCTTGGCATAAGGGGTATTCCTGTTTTCTGCTTTGCATAAAAAATATAACCACCCGTCGCCAGAGCAACCAAAAGAATGACAGGAAGTATTATTTTAAGAAGCGTGTGTTTAGGTTGCGACTGTATGGTATGGTCAGAAACTCCTGGGGACGCAGGAGATATCGGAATCGGATTTTGTCCAGCTTCGGTGGCAGTCTTGATATCTTCCGGAGACCAACCCGAAGATAGCAAATTTTGTTTTATCTGTTCATCACTTACACCCTGTTGTTTAGCTTTTTTTATATAGTCTATTAGTTCGGGGTACATACTGGAATTATCTCATATTTTTAAATAAATCAAAACGCAAATGTGCAGAACTTTTTTCTTTTTTTCTGTATATAATTTAATTTGGGTGATTTGCTATCAAATACCATTCATCCCAATGCTTATCTGTAATCAAGCCGAAAACTCCGAGCCACGAGAAACTAGTTCGATTTCTCGAAAGATCGCTCTCTCGGTTAAAAGAAAAACTCAATCTGCCTCTATCAACACCCTTTAAATACATCTTGTATCCGTTCAGTTGTCTTACGATTTCCAATCCCCTGGGCGTAAGCTTGCGCGCTAATTTTGTCATATTTTGTCCGAATATTATAAACCAGGCAAACCAAGAAAACACTGCAAACCCTACAAGAAACACTTTTACAATCTCAATGTCTGATACAATAATATAAATATTATTTAGATGCGGCAGAAGAATACTTGCCAATAAATACCCAACCGAGAAAACAACAATAACAGGCAGAAGAATTATGCCAGCAATAAATACCCCAACGACAGGAATAAAACTTAAAAATACAGAAAAGAAAACACCAAAAGTAAGTGAACCGGCAAAAATACTGATAACGGTAATTATCTTACTTTCTTTTTCCATATACCCACGAGAAAGAGCTAATCCATATAAATCCTTATACCAAAAATCAAACCATACACCATTAAGTTCGTTGTAACCATCGCCATCGTAGCCGTGCTTGCTTAGTTTCTCTTGAAGTTTGCCAGACATACCAACTTTTTCATTTAATCTGTCTAAAAACTTCTTTTCCTCTTCAGCACAATCCATATTTTTATAATTTTCATGAATTTCGTATTCTAAGAGAGATTCAGTAGTGAAGCTAAGTTTCTTCAGCAAGCCATCTTCAAATAAATTAATCAGAGTCAGAAGCTGATTGCCGGTTTTTGTAACTTCGCCCGCCATTCCCCCTTCCCTACCAGAAACCATGATATATCTAGCAAAGACAGGACTAAGATCTTTGGGTGGATCATACTCCGGAACTACGGATTTCGGGTCTTGTCTTACTGAACGAGCTTTGGCTAAAACAAAAATAGCCACAGCCCAGCTAAAAATAAAAGTAAAAAGACAAGCAAGGAAAAAACTATCTGTATCTGCAAAATTTTTGAGTATCGTGTTAGTTGGAAATAGTATGTTTGGCATTCTTGTATCAATTTAATCGGAACATCCCTAATGCGATTATTATGCTAATATAATAACATAGATTCTGTATAAAAATTATGAAACACTGTAAAGATTGTGAGCCAGCGCAAGAAATACATGTCGTCGCTTATATATCCGTGGTTTTGGGCTGGATAGACGAGCCATTTTTCTCCATGATGGAAAAGCTTTTTAAAAATTTTGCTGAAAAAATGGCAGACAAGATTACTTTGCCCTTTTTTAATTTAATGGTCTTTTTGCGACTAGGACATTGGTCTTTCAAGCCAGACGACAAGGACACTCTCCGCACAAAATGTTTCTGGGAAGAAGCAGAGAGACGCGGAATAAAAATGAAAGAATTCCATCTCGGTCCGATTAAAGATGGCTTTGTTGCTGAATTCGGGGAAGGAGATAAGCGTAAAACAATAATTTTTGACGGTTTGCCTCGTCCGGGACTAAAGGAATCTCCCGCGCTCAAATGGATGGACAACAAGGGCATCATGAAAGAGAAATTCAAGAAAGAGGGTTTACCAGTAGCGGAGGGCGGAGTGGCTTGGAGTAAATCTGGAGCGTTAAAAATTTTCAATAGCTTGCAGAAAGCCCAGAAGAGACCTGTGATAACAAAACCAAATTTGGGCTCTAGGAGCAGGCATACCTTGATTCACATAGATACTCCGGAGAAATTGATATACGGTTTTAAAAAAGCAAAAAAACTTTCGCCGCTGGTCGTGATCGAAGAAGAATTGCGGGGATTTCTTTTCCGGGGAACTTTAATCGGAGGCAAATTAGCGGGTGTGGTGAGGCGAGATCAGCCGGAAGTGATGGGCGACGGCATCCACACCCTGCAAGAATTAATGGACAAAGAAAATGAAAGACCGGAAAGAAACGGTCCGATTTTTTATAAAATTATTATTGATCCGGACGCGGAAGCTGAATTAAAAAGACCTGCCCGCGCAGGCGGGGAAAATATCACCATGCGAGATATCCCGCCCAAAGGAAAAGTCATCACTTTTTCCCAGAAGACCAGCCGAGGTTGCGGAGGCACAACCACGGAAGTCACAGACATCGTGCATGGAGATAATGTGGCAATGTTGGAGCATGTCGCAAGCTTTCTAGACGATCCGCTTATCGGAGTAGACTTCATCATCGAAGACATCACTAAATCCTGGAAGGAGGAACAGCACTGTGGAATTATTGAATGCAACAGCCTGCCCTTTATCGATTTGCACCATTACGTATTGTTCGGCAAGCCCAATAATGTAGCTGGCAAGCTTTGGGATCTAGTAATGCCGGAGTCAAAATCAGATTAAACTGCCCTTCTCGTCCACGGAAATCTCTGAATCCGGATTGTAGGCGTTTGGATCCATCACCAGATGTGAAATATATTTTTCCTCCGTCACAAAACCACCTAAAAATTTCTGGAAGTCTACTTTCGCTTCTCGCTCCCCCCTCTCTTCCATATGTTCGATCGGGTGCGCCTCTGGCGTGAATTCATAATGCCCGCGAATTTCCCCATCGGAGAAAACACGCAAGTGATATTGATCTTCAAAGTCTGCAAACTTCCTCCAGCTTAAAACCTGATCCTTGTCCGTCCAAGCCACGAAATGATTGCCAAAGCCCCATTTATTATGCAAATGTTTTTTCAATTCCTCTAAAGTTCTCCCGGGCGAAAGCCAGCCGATGTGGTATCTCTGCCTGCCGTTATCATGATGAACGATTCCCCACCTAAGAAGAGCCTTCTGCGTGGCTGGGAAAAATTTATAAACAAAATGCCAAATTCGGTATTTTATTTTATCGAAAAAAGTCATGGAAATATGATAACACATCTGGGCGGAAAAATTATGTGTATACTATATATTATTTTAGTGATTTAGTGTATATTTAAAAAAGATAAAAGGAAGGTTGCGCCGAATGGTAAGGCAACGGTTTGCTAAACCGTGAGGACTTTAAAAATCCTCTATGGGTTCGACTCCCATACCTTCCGCCAAGAAGGTAAAATATCATAATCCCACAGTACCTTGGTTTTTTTATTTATTACTCTTTCTTTAGAAGATAGAAAAGAGTTAGTGGTGCTCCCCAGTTTGCGAAGCGCTCGATGAAATCCCAAACCGACTGTCCAACTATTGGTCGCAAAATTGCTGTAAAAAATCCCCAAAATGCCATCCAGAGAAGCAATGGCCTCACTGGACGAAACAAAACTATCAGAGCTAAGATTATGTCAACTACTCCGATAGCCAATATAATATTTAGGGCTGTGGGTTGGCTGAAACCGGATAACTTTTCCACCCACCCGACCCAGTCTGCTTTTCCACCCAAGGCGAGGGCTCCATGTCCCATAAACTCACCGGCTACTGCAATCCTCAAAATCCACTGCATTATTTTTTCTTTATTCATACTTTGTATCTTGTTAATTAATAATTATAACTAAAATTAATCTGAAAATTTGTAAAAATTTACTAATAAATAAGTATCTATAATCAAACAGCCTCGACAAACTATTTTAATTATAGCATAACTAGTTATCCACTTTTCATAAATCAACACCTTGAGAGTATAATGGTTTAGTAGTTGCGCAACTATGCAACTTATTCATTATACACCCCGTTTGTCATCTCTCCAAGCGGTTCTAACAACTTCGATCATGGAAACACACAAAAAGAATTGGTTCAAATATATTGTCGGGTTTATTACTTGTCTCCTGATTCGGCTTATTCCATTTCGTCCCCCCAATATTGAGCCAATACTGGCGACACAAATGCCGTTCTCGAGAGCGTACGGGAAGATCGCTGGATTTTCGTTCGCGTTTTTAAGTATGGTTCTCTTTGACGTTTTAACCGCAAAAGTCGGAATGTGGACTTTCATCACCGCAGGCGCCTACGGGTTTCTGGGGTTGTGGGCGTCGTTCTATTTTAAAAATAAAAGCAATAGCTCGTGGAATTATGCAAAGTTTGCCGTTATGGGAACTCTTGCTTTTGACATTGTTACTGGTCTCTCTATCGGCCCGCTTTTCTTCCGCCAGCCATTTATGGAGGCACTGGTCGGACAGATCCCTTTTACCGCACTTCATCTTGTAGGAAATATCAGCTTTGCGGTCTTTCTCTCTCCGTTTATTTATCGATTCATCATTGAGAATAAAAAATTTGAAACGCAGTCAATCATGGCAATTTTAAAACTAAAACGAATATGAAAAATAATATAAATAAGAAAAAATATTCCCCGCTCCAGCAAATACAGAAACGCGACGGCATGATAGTTCCCTTTGATGAAAAACGCATAACTCGCGCTATCTTCCGAGCAATGCAATCAGTGAAAGAGGGTGATGAAATACATGCTACCCAAGTAATGTATAGAGTACTGGATGCGCTTCTAGTCCTAAGAGAAGAGAAGGAAATAAAAACTTTTATCCCGCACGTCGAGACAATACAGGATATTGTAGAAAATGAGCTTATCGCTTCGAATTTTTTAGCAACAGCGAAAGCCTATATCCTTTATCGAAAAGAAAGATCATTAGTGCGAGAAAAAGTTGGTTTTGTGCCCGAAAAAGTAAAAAGTTTGGTTGCTGAAGGTAAAAAATATTTTAGAAATTCGCTTGCTGAATTTGTTTACTATCGTACCTATGCAAGGTGGATAGAAGAAGAAGGTCGTCGTGAAACATGGATTGAAACTGTTGATCGTTATGTTAATTTTATGCGCGATAATATAAACGGCAAACTCACCGAAGCGGAGTACGCAGAAATTCGAGAAGCAATTCTTAAACAAGAAACGATGCCGTCCATGCGTCTTTTGCAATTCGCAGGCAAAGCAACCAGGCGGACAAATGTTTGTGCATATAATTGTTCCTTTATTGCTCCGAAAAGTTTCCAAGATTTTGCGGAGATTATGTATATCTCTATGTGCGGAACCGGAGTTGGCTGGTCGGTAGAAAGTGAAAACATCCAAGCGCTTCCGCAGATTCAAAAGCAGACGGGCAAAAAACTTCCAATCTATATAATCCCCGACAGCAAAGAGGGCTGGGCAGATGCGTTTGCTCTTGGTCTCAAGACATGGTTTACGGGGGGAGATATTATTTTCGATTATTCTCTTATTCGTCCTGCCGGCTCACGTCTTAAAACTATGGGGGGCAAGAGTTCAGGGCCCGCCCCGCTTCGATCTCTTCTTCTGTTTACTCGGCAGCGTGTGTTGCGTCGCCAGGGTAGACACCTGTCAAATTTAGATGCCCATGACATTATCTGCAAAATCGGTGAATGTGTCGTAGCGGGCGGTGTCCGCAGAAGCGCTATGATTTCACTTTCTGATTTAGATGATGAAATGATTCGCGACTCAAAAAAGGGTCAATTTTATATTTCCGAGGGACAAAGAATGCTGGCAAATAATTCGGCAGTGTATCTTTCAAAGCCAACCACGACCGAGTTTCTGGAAGAATGGATCGCTCTAGTAAAGTCCGGTAGTGGCGAGCGAGGAATATTCAATCGCGGTGAGCTCTCCGGCACATTGCCAAAAAGAAGGCTTAACCAATGGAAAAATGGGGTGTACCCATCGTGGGGAACAAATCCGTGCGGAGAAATTGTTTTACAATCCAAACAATTCTGCAATCTTTCGGAAGTTATCGCAAGAGCAGATGACACTGAAGAGAGTTTACTGCGAAAAATTCGTGTCGCGACGATATTGGGAACTTACCAATCAACTCTTACTTACTTTCCGTATCTATCAAAAGAATGGAAAAAGAATTGCGAGAAGGAGAGACTGCTTGGCGTATCCATCACCGGACAATGGGATTGCGAAAGAGTTCGTGATCCAAAGATCCTTGAAAAAATGAAGTTGACCGCAATTGAAACAAATAAAAAATACGCAAAACGTTTTGGCATAGAACATTCAACTTGTATTACCTGTGTAAAGCCCTCAGGAACAGTTTCGCAAACAGTTGATTGTGCGAGCGGCATGCATCCTCGCCACTCGCCATATTACATTCGCCGTATTCGCATCTCAGCCACCGATGCGCTTTTAAAAATGCTTAAGGATCAAGGCGTGCCGTATTATCCAGAAGTCGGACAAACCCTTGAAACTGCATCGACATTTGTACTTGAGTTTCCAGTCAAAGCGCCCGACGGAGTTATTTGCAAAGACGATATAAACGCGATTGCGCAACTAGAACATTGGAAGATAGTTAAACAACATTTTACTGAACACAATCCCTCAGTTACCGTTTCTGTTGGAGATGATGAGTGGTTAAAAGTTGCGAATTGGGTGTACGAGAATTGGGATTTAGTCGGCGGGCTTTCATTCCTACCTCGCTCAAATCATATTTACCAATTAGCTCCATACGAGGCAATCACGAAAGAAAAGTACGAGGAAATGAAAAAACGTCTTGGCGATTTAGATTTTTCAAAAATTGTCACTTATGAAAGAGACGACGAGACAGAGATTAGACGTGAGCTTGCCTGTGTGGGCGGTCTTTGCGAAATATAATCGTATGTTATACACCGGAAAAGGCGACAATGGAACAACGAAACTCTTTGATTGCCCGCAGGGCAAGAGAGTTAGTAAATCTGAGTTTGTCTTTGAAGTGCTCGGGACGCTGGACGAGCTTAACTCATCGCTTGGATACGCAAAGATACTTTCAAAAAAATCAAAGGATACACTCTTTATCGAGACAAGAAAAGTTTTCTATGAAGAAATTCTTGATAAGCTTCAACAAAATTTATTTTGTATTCAAGCGGAATTGGGAGGATCGGATATACATCCAACCAAAACTCATATAGATTATCTTGAGAAAGTTGTACATGAAGTAGACACGTTGCTTCCTCCAATTAAATCTTTCGTTATTCCCGGAGGAGGAGAGACGGGAGCGTATCTGGACATCGCGCGAACCATTGCACGGCGAGCAGAAAGAGGGTGTGTGATTTTGCGAGATAAGAAAGAAAGAAAAATTGACGATATGAGTCTGCAATTTTTAAACAGACTTTCGAGCGTACTGTACGCTCTTGCTAGGTTTGCAAATTATCAAGAGGGATATACAGAGAAAAGACCCATATATCAATAGTTGCATTTTCTCGCAACTTATTTCATACTTCAACTATGAAAGCGGTCACAAAAATAAAAAGACCTTTGCCAAGAATAGCGTATGAGCAAAATGCAGTAACGTATAAAATACTAGCTAATTCAAAGCGCTTAGAAATTTTGAATCTCTTGCGGGAACAGGAAATGCCCGTAGAAACACTTGTAAAAGAGCTCGGCATCAGCAAAGCCAATGTGTCTCAGCATCTGGCGCTCCTTCGCCACGCAAGGCTAGTAACAGTACACAGAAAGGGCCTGAACGCCTTCTATAATATAATTGATCCCCGAATTGTCGAACCATGCCGCATTCTGCATAAACTTTCCCATAAAGACAAAAGTTAACTAAAGTTAATCTGAAAACTATACATTCCCATCCCACAAACTCCTCGCAGGGGTACACCAGCTTTTGGTGTACCTAGGTCAATTTCTGTTTCTCCAGTTTGAGGTAGAATTTTTTGGAATCCAACAGAATGGATAACAAGTGAAGCCGAACAATCATAAGTGCCATTTGTTTTCATAATAAGTTTTGTGGGTATGCCACCTTTTGCTTCTGTTATTTGCGGAGAATATCCGCCTTTAGCATCAATGGTAATATACTGAACACCGTCTTTAATTTCTACACTTTGCGTTGATGTGGTTCCGCCGATAAAAATAATGGCAATGACAACGATAAGGGCAAGGGTGATGATTATGTAAACCGTTTTATTCATCCCGTTAGAGATAGGAAATCTTTAGATTTCCGTAGTTATATTATTTTTAATTAAAATTTTCGACATAAAATTATTTTTCTATATTATTTCTAACAACAAACTATAAAATCTCTAACAGGATTCATCTCCCCATTATATATTAAATAAAGGATCAATGATGCCAAGACCTGCCAATCCTGCTAACAGCGCAAACATGCCAAGACCTATCACCACAACTCCGGCAGACTTAAAGAAAAGAGATGCGTGTTTCCCGTGAGCGAAAGATGCCGAGCCAAAGGATAGAAATGCGAGCACTGGAAGCGTGCCTAGAGCAAATGTAAACATAATCAAAAAACCAGACATGAAAGATCCGCTTGAGAGAGCAACTACCTGCATTGACTGAGTAAACCCACAAGGCAGAAAAAAAGTGCCGAACCCAATCACCAGCGGGGTAAGAGTTTTATGTTCTATTTTTTTGAAAAAGTTGAAAATACCAGATGGTAATGTCAATTTATTTTTGGTAAAAATTCCGACTAAGTTCAAACCAAGCATCAACATAACCAGAGATGCAATAATTCCCAATATCGCAGTAAATGTAAAATTAATGCCGATAGCATCGCCAATCACTCCAAGCACTCCGCCGAGTATCGCAAAGCTTGCCAACCTTCCAACGTGAAAAAGTAAGAAGGTTTTTGTATCACTAACATTATCTTGCGAAATTTTAGCCGAAAGTGAAAGTACTAAACCACCGACAATAGCAAGACAGCTCGAAATCGATGCGATTAGTCCAATGATAAAGCTCGTTACCGGTGTCGTCTCCCCGCCAATACCTAGATTCAGGATTCCTGATTTTTGTAATACAAAGAATAAAATCAGAAATGCAAGACCAGTCGGCACTGCTCTCCAAATAATGTTATCGCCACTTTTATCAATGGAAACCCCTGATAATTTTTCAACTGAAAGAGAGTAACCGTTTGGTTTTATTTTGCCAGTTAATATGCTTGCAATTTCCTCGGGGCTTTTCTCGTTGTCAACCCTTACTTCGACAATTTCTTCTTCAAGATCAACTTTCGCACCTTTCACAAACTCTTGCTCGTTCAAAATATCTTCAATCAAGATTTTGCACGATGCGCAATGGGTACCAGATACGCGAAATGTGTATGTTTTTAGCATTGAACATACAATTTATCACGAAAAATTACGCCCCGCAACCTGTCACACTTTTTTGTTGTATTGGCGGAAACCAGAGAGCATTCACTTCTTGTGCAGTTTTATGCATATCCGTTTCAGTCGCTCCCTGTGAAGCCATCAGCTCAAGTAATCCGAGCATCGCCATACCGTGGTTGCAATCGGGGAAATAAGTTGAATTCTGACAACATGGTCGAAATATTCCTTTGGAAACTTTTTCAACTAATATCTGCTGTTCTGATGTGAGTGTTACGAAAGAATGCATGCTGTAATGGTCCATAGCGCTACCTTTTGCAAGCGTCCAGCCGCCAGTGGATGCGAAATTCCCCGCCCCGCCGTACCTTGGGTCCATCATTGGACCATTTTCCAAAATTGGATTCTTGTTCGCCAGTCCAAATGCCCAAAGCATATTTAACATCATTCCGGAATTTTCTGAATTAACTGCCAGATTTTCGTTATTGGTGCCGTAAAGCAATTTTTTATTCGCTTCCGTCAGCCCGCCTCTTCGACTATAAAGATTTTCGAACTTATCTTTATCTATCACCCCGGCTTCCACCATTTTTACTCCGAGATCTCCCCAATTGATAGCCGAGAAGGCTTTCGGTAGAACAGGAGTGAAGCCAAAAAGAATAATAATGAGAATAATCAGAGAAGAATATAATATTTCTTTTATTTTGTTCATTTAATTTTTATTAATTAATAATTTTTAGCAACAGTCATCTAATTGCTCCTTTAATATTTCAGCTTTTCCATTATTTCTATTCACGATCTTTCGTCTCTTCAGAATCTTGTATTTTTCTTCAAGTTTATTTGTAATACCCACAACAGATCCACCCATGAGCACTGCTGTTACCAGCTGATACTTCTCAACTGATAACAGCCCGTAACCCATTCCAAGAAGCATCCAAAGCCAAGTAAGCGAGACTCCGGCGCAGATCGGACATATTTTTATCGATAGTTTTTTATTCACAAACCAAATTACAGAGACTATCAGTAAGATTGATATTATTGCAATAGTCATGTTAAATGAAAAAAATTAAAATACCGATAATAATCATCACAAGGCCAGTCCAGAATTTTAATCCATTCATGTTGTCACGCTTCCATATTTGTACTTTTTCGACCAGCGCTTTTTGAGCCGCTACGAACAATACAACTACCAATGGGATAATCAGAATAAAATTATAGAGCAGAAGATAATTAAATCCGCTCATATAAGTCATTCTGTCACGCAAGAGACCTATAACCATAAGATATGGGCCACCCATGCACGGAAACTGACAAATACCGACAAGTAAACCCAATCCAAACACTGCCGGAAAAGAAGCCTTGTCCATTAATTTCCCCATTACACTATGGGCTACCCCGGGGATCTTGAGCTTGATCGGGAAAGTCGGGAAGAAACGATTTATAAGATTAATCACTCCAAAAGCAATGAGCAATGTTGCGCCCAGTTTCCCCATAAAGTGTGGAGTATTGAAGAGATGCAATACTTTCAATATCCCGAGTCCTATCAAGAAATATGCCGTGAATATTCCAATTATATATGTCCCCCCTAATTTTAAGATTTTTTCTCTACTCATTTGAATTCCGAAAAGAAATGCGATGGTTATGAGAAGAATTGAGAACGAGCAAGGATGCACACTGTCTAGAAGCGCAGATATAAGGACAAGCGGCAAGAGCCATGTTCCCTGTCTGCTGATACTCCAAAGTATCGACGCAGTCGCAGAGCTGTTCTTGAGAATAACTATCCCAACTATAACGACAAACAAAACACCGACCGTAATAATAATTTTTTTCATTAGATTAAGGAGTTACATTGGCTTTAATTTCAAACTGAAGTTTATTACCAGCCTCATCTTCGAGGTAAACAAACCGATCAATCATACCGACCCCGGCTGGACCGTGAGCATTTGGGTCATACACAACTTCTATATCGAGCGACCCACCAGCTTTTATGATTTCATTAGCTTTAGGAACTGTTCCACCATGACCCGGCATGCCAAACGGCCTGCTTTTGCTTCCATTTTCTTTAATAATATAAGCAGTCGTGCACATGCAAGAAGTAGTTAAGCTTGGCACTTTTATATCTTCATTTGTAGGATTAGTCACCCTAAATACTCTGCTCACATTTCCGTTTTTCATAGAGATTGTGCCAAAATCATAGAATGTTTCTAGGGCAGTCAAAGTATTCGCCGCTACATTTCCTGTTCTAGCTGGATGTGATTTTGTTAGATTATTAGCGTTTAATTCTCTATTTTCTATTGACTTGCTCCACCACACTAAGCTGGTGACACCAATAATAATTATAGTTATTGAGACAAGTGTTGTTTTGTTCATAAGATTTTAGATAATTAGCATAGTAAAAAATCCTCTTGTGAGGATTCATCGACACAGCTAAAGATCGTACGACAAAATAATTAGCTATGTCTTACATATGAAAGTGATGGACTATTCTCAAAAAGTGAGAGCCATTTATTTATTTCCTGCGAGTAGGAATAAAAATTCTTATTATCTAGGTAATATTTCCATTTATAAAAATGCTGTTTTTGATTAAAAAAATTCTGCTTGCCAAAGAAATACAGAACAACTCCCAAAATCAGAACTAAAAAGACAAATAGTGATGGAAAAATTGCGGTTGAAAACTGTTGCCACTTATTTATGTGATCGAGAGTATTTTCGCATATTGAATAACTATTTTCTGCGTAGGGGCAATTTATCATCGGCGTTCCGACTAAATGATCGGCATGATTGAACTGTAGCAAACCGAACACACCCATGCTTATAAAGGCAAGCAGAACGAAAACACCGGCTAATGATTTTAATCTATGAAAACTCATATTGATTATTTATTGATTTGTTTGAATAGCCAGATGCCGAGCAGAATGAGGTCAATCATCACCACTATGGCAATGACAGAACCAAACCCTCCACCCATCATCCCGCTATACCCGTATCCATATCCCATCATGTAAGCATTATACTCCTTATTTATAATAAAGCTACTTCAATCTTTTATTGATTTTTGTTGTTAATGCCAAATGCGGTATGCAACCAGCACCATCCCAAAAAGCTCTCAATAAGAGCAATCCAGCCCACAATGGCAATAACTAAATTTGCCCAACTTGCGTCAAAATGTGGCGCCCATGGTCCGAGCCACCAGAAAGCCAAGGCAAATCGCAATATCCTATCTAACCTTCCTAAATTTGAATTTGTCATAAAATTCCTGTCCCATAGCGAGCTTCGCTCTACTACTAGGATTTAAATTATTTTAATAAATTTCGATCTTTTGTAATTTTTTACTTTTTGCAAAAATTAATCAATATCACCAAATTCTCAACCCGATTTCCGAAACAAGTATCCCGTTGATATGATCAATTTCTTGATATATTGCGCTTGGTCCCTTCAAAATGGTCTCTTGCGATTCGCCCTTCAAATTCTGATATTTTACTTTTGCCAATAAATATCTCTTTACCATATAATATTTCTTTGAATTAAAACTGTAACATGTCTCTACGCAGGGAAATGGAAAGCGTTTTTCTACCAGAACTGGATTTATTAAAACATTATATTCGTTTTTACTTTTTCTCAATACAATAATTCGTTTTGAGAAGCCAATTTGATTTGCGGCAAAACCCAGCCATTTGTTCCACCATTTTGAAACTGATTTTATGACAATCAATAATTCGTCAGCAATTTGTTTAGCTTCTTCAAAGTCAGTAACGGGTTCGCACTTTTGACACAATATCTTTTTTGGTTCTTTTATAATCTCTTTCACAGGTTGATTGAATGATATAATATTAAAGTAAGCAAGTCCGACTTGTTTACTTACCAATTCTCTAGCATAATATTTTTATATTTCTCACCCTTGGTGTTCATGTGAAAAGATAATAATCCTTTTGATTCTTTTTTAAATCTTGATTCATTTTTACAAAACTGTGAGACTATTTCTTCTGGGTCATCCACAATAGGACATGTCTCGTTCTTTATTGTTGCCCCAAAACTTGAAAATTGATAGTTAGTTGCCCATCGCCATGCTTTGTTAAAATTCTTCGATGCTTCCATAAGTCCACCCGGGTAAATTTCTAAGACATTTTTTACCAAAATATAAAAAGGAAGGTAAAAAAAGTGACTCTCATCACTAATTGTTTTTCCTTTATACCCACCCTGAAACAAACTGCCTTTTTCGTTATATTTATGGTTATATGCAGTTGACATGCTACCACAAAGCCGTTGCATAAATTTTGCAATGCCACCCTCTCTCGTTTCCTGCATCAAAAGATGAAAATGATTCGGTAAAAGCGTCCAAGCAAGTATCCGAGTAAGAGGACGACGTTCTGGCCAATGAGACGGGCGATCATAAAGAGACAGTTTAGATGTTGCCTTGAGCCAGTTGGAATCGGTATGTTCATCATTCAGTAAAAAAAGAGATTGAACAAACCTAATTTCATCTTTATTATCTTCCGTAATTTTCATACCACGCGTACCACGCTTTATGACATGCATTATGGAACCGACACCGTGAGGTTCAACTCTCATTTTATTATTTTAATACATTTATGTAATTAATGGAAGTCCGACTTATTTACTCTTGTTTACTATAAAGTAATTTATGAACGAGTCCCCTTTTGGAGAGCTCGTCATAGATTAAATTATTTTGCCTTTTTCTTCAAGTTTCATATGATGCATTGTTCCGAGTTGAAGCCAAATGGCAATAAGGATAAGAACAGTTGCGTCGTTGAACAAATGCGTCTCAGACAAACCGAATGCAGAACCATTTGTACTTGCAGACCAAGCGCCAAAAAACATTATTACTCCGACTAGTCCAACCAAAGCGCTGATCACATGAAATATTTTTGATAGTTTCATAATATTTTATCCATTAACAATTTAATAATTTCGACCTTTATAATTTTTTCGCCTTAATTCTAAGTGAATTCGACACCACAGATACGCTCGACATCGCCATCGCAAACCCGGCAAATACCGGAGACAGAAGCCAGCCGAAAATCGGATAAAAAACTCCGGAAGCGAGTGGAATACCGACAATGTTGTAAATGAAAGCCCAGAAAAGATTCTGCTTGATTCCGCGCATTGTTATTTTAGAAAGCTTTATCGCTTTTACCAGCTTTGAGATATCTCCGCCAAGGAGCGTGATGCCGGCAGATTCGATAGCAACATCTGTTCCAGTCGCCATCGCAATGCCTATATCAGCCTGCGCGAGCGCCGGGGCATCATTCACACCATCGCCAGCCATAGCAACAATTTTTCCTTGTGACTGCAGTTCTTTTATTTTCTCCAATTTATTTGCAGGCAACACATGAGCAACCACATCATCAATGCCGACAAGGGATGCCATATATTTTGCCGCCTTTTCATCATCTCCAGTCAGCATTACTACCTTGATTCCGAGCCTGTGAAGATCTGTTACAGCTTGTTTCGATTCTGCTTTTATTTCATCGGCAACCATGACAAAACCCAAAACCTTTTCGCTTGTCGCAATAATAACTGGAGTTTTCCCCTGTATCGTGTATTGTTCCAACTTTGAATTATCAAAAGAAAGTCCAAGATCCTGAATTAATTTTGCATTGCCAACAAAGTATCCAACACCCCCAACTGATCCTTTTAACCCCTTCCCCTTTATACTTTCGAAATTTTGCACTTCTGAAAATTTTATATTTTTTCCTGCCCCGTAGGAAGCCGCAGGCTTTCCTTCGAGGTTGCTGGCGTAATTAACAATCGCGTGAGCAATCGGATGTTCTGATTTTTTCTCAAGCGACATTAGTATGGAAATAAATTTTTCATCCGCTAAGCCAGAAAAGTTTTGGATATCGACAAGTGTCGGCTTGCCGATGGTAATCGTTCCGGTTTTGTCAACAATCACCGTATCCACTTTGTGAAGCTTCTCAAGCGTTGCCGCATCTTTGATTAAGATTCCTTCCTTGGCGCCTTTGCCCACTCCTACGATAATTGCCGTTGGGGTAGCAAGACCGAGCGCGCACGGACAAGCAATTACTAAAATCCCCACGAAGGAAACGAGGCCAAAGGACAACGCCTGCGAAAATCCCAGATACTGAGTGCCTATAAGAAGCCACAACCCCAGCGACACGAAAGAGATCGCCAAAACAACAGGAACAAAAACACTTGAAATTTTATCAGCTAGCGCTTGTATCGGCGCCTTGCTCCCCTGGGCATCTTCAACCATCTTGATAATATGAGCAAGCAATGTTTCCGATCCGACTTTTGTCGCCTTGAAAGTAAACGACCCACTGGTATTAATCGTACCTGCCACAATTTCATCACCGATTTTCTTCCCTCTAGGCATAGGCTCGCCCGTCACCATCGATTCATCAATAAAAGAGGAGCCCTCGGTGATTATCCCATCGACGGGAATTTTTGTCCCCGGCTTTACAATAATGAGGTCGCCATGTACCACCTCTTCAACTGGAATTTCTATTTCTTCACCATTTTTGACGACAAGAGCAGTCTTCGCTTGTAGATTAAGAAGTTTTTCGATAGCATCACCAGTTTTCAATTTTGACCGAGCTTCCAGATATTTACCAAGCGCAATGAATGTAATAACGATTATTGTCACATCATAATAAGTTGCCTCAACATTTATAAAAGGTTTAAGAACATCTTCGAAGGCTGTAACAGTGAAGCTGTAAAGATAAGCAACCACCGTTCCGATACCAATCAAAGTATCCATATTCGCCTTGCCATAACGGAGAAATCGGTAAAACCCAAGAAGATATGGTTTACCAACAACAAAAAGCACATAGGTTGCCATCAAGGGCAGAAAATGATGAAAAAATTCCATCAGCGCAGGATTCATTTCGGGAACTATCTTATATTTTATCAATATTTCCCAACTTAAAATAACGGCGCTAATGATTGAAAGCGGAATAGCAGATATCACTTTTATTTTCATGTCCTTGATTTCTGCCAACTTTTCTTGTTTTGACTGGCTAAGCCCGAGATGCGCTGCATGTTCGTCCTCGCTCATCCCCATTTCGCTGGCTGTCATATTTGCCGACATATTCATACGATGCTCTTGCGGCAAGACAAGCGAGTATCCAAGCGGTTCTAATTTTTTATTGAAAAATTCTGGATTAGTTTTGCTTTCATCGAAAGAGATTTTTGCGTTTTCGGTTCCATTGTTTACAGAAATTTCTTCGACACCGTCAATTTTTTTCACAGTTCTTTCAATAATGCTTGCACAACTTACGCAACGCATTCCTTTTACTTTGTAAGTGTTTGTAATATTCATAATTTTATTTATAGTGAGTTTGTCAAACTATTTTCGTTTTAATTGATAAACTTTTAGGATTTCCCTAGTGGCTTTGTCTGTTCGACCTTTCTTTATTTGATCCAATAAACAATGCCCTAGGTGCCCCTCCATGAGAGCATCTTCTATGTTTGAAAGACCTTGTTTGATGGCCGAAGTTTGAGTAATGATATCAATGCAGTAGGCATTCTTTTCTACCATGTTTTGTATACCTCGAACCTGACCTTCTAAGATTTTTAATCTCCTTGCTAGTTTTTGTTTATTTGCTTGCATATTGCAAGTATATACCCCCTAGGGGGTATTGTCAAGTGGCATCGACAAAAGAGTGGAAAAGTTTTAATCCACCAATAGTGCAACCTTATAAAAATATAATGCCCTCGATCTCAAGTCCGCTAGTTGTGCTCAGACTTCTAATTCAATATCCTTTCTCCCCTAATAAGTCTGATGAGAACGATAATAATCGCGATCACGAGAAGTACATGAATAAATCCTCCTAATGTATAAGAAGTTACCATGCCGAGAAGCCACAGAATAACTAAAACCACTGCTATTGTTGTAATCATAAAATTTTTGGTTAATTTATAATAAATTTTCTAGTTGCCGGCATCTCCAGTAGCACCAGTAGCTCCTGTAGAGCCTGTGGCTCCTGTAGCTCCTGTGGCACCCGTAGCACCTGGTAATGGTATTATTATGGTATTGTCTGGATTCTTATCTTGACGCAAAGCTGGTAAACCATAAATAAAGAAAGGCGCAATTAACGCAATCGCCACGATCACCCCCAACACCAAACCCATCCCTGGCGCCGTTACTGCCATATTGTGGTTTTTGTTAAGATTTGGAGATCGCGACTCACGTGCTTCAGCTGAATCCAGAAAAGAGCGTTAGGATATCCTTACACGGATTGGCACTTAACTCTTATGTATCCTGTAAGTTTATTTATTTACCTTCGTACGCATCCTGGAGTGTCTTGATATCGAACTTTTTCATTTTGAGGAACGCTTGCGTAACCCGCACGATTTGCTCTTTACTGCCAGAGGTCATCATCTTATTCATAGCAGCTGGAGCAATCTGCCAAGAAACCCCGTATTTGTCTTTGAGCCACCCGCATTGTTCTGACTCGGGAACTGCGGACAATTTCCCCCAGTAATAATCAATCTCTTCTTGCGTATCACAGTTGACGATAAAGGAAACTGCTTCGTTGAAATCGAAATTGTGCTCTCCCCCACCGTCCATCGCGGCAAACCACGTGTCCGCGAGTTTGAAATCAGTGAACATAACCGTGCCTTCTTTGTTGGGTTCTGAGTTGGCAGGGTATTGGGCCAGTGTCCCGCGCTTCGAGTCCTTGAACACAGATAGATAAAAGTTAGAAGCTTCTTCCGCCTTACCATACTTTTTATCGACAAAGAGCATCGATGGGACGATGAGCGGCCGCTCCTCCCCCTCGGGATTTGTCAGGATGAGCTGCCATGAGAGACCATATTTGTCCGCCACCCAGCCATAGCGTTTACTGAACGGATATTCCCCGATCTCCATCATAACCTTTCCACCTTCCGAGAGCTTCGCCCACACTTCATCTATTCTCTTGGCAGCATCCTTGTCTTGCGACAGATCGAAGTTGACCATGAGCGATATGGCGGGAGTAAACTTGAAGTACGGCCCGGCGCTGATGGCCATAAATGATTGACCCTGAAGTTCAAAAGAGACGATATCGCAATCTCCCGATGGTGTGCCAGTTATGGTGGTTGTGTTCGTTACTTTTGAATTAGAAAACAAGGAAGTATAAAACGCGGCTGCTTTCTTCGCTTCTTTGTCGAACCAAAAATGTGGAATTATTTTTTGCATATATAAAATACTACCACACTCGCAGACACGAAAAAACCCTTGCAAAAATTACTTTTCGTAGTATAATTTTCTTCTAGTGATTTTATGGATGAATTTAATTCAATTATTGAAAAGGAGCTGGCGACTGGAGTAAATCTTTCTATTATTAATTTAATAGATCACCTGTTACGGCATGCCTGCAATATTCATGCATCCGATATTCATATAGACCCGCAGGATAAAGTGGTTCGTATTCGATTTCGTATCGACGGCGTGCTTGAAGATGCGCATACACTTCCTAAAGATATTCACGGAGAAATAATTTCAAGAATAAAAGTTCTCTCTGGTCTTCGCACTGATGAACATAATGCCGCGCAGGATGGGCGCTTTCGTAGTATTATTTCCGATTCGGAAAACTCTAGCAGTGTCGATGTGCGTGTTTCTATTGTGCCTACCTATCATGGAGAAAACGCTGTCCTTCGTCTTCTCTCGGACAACGCGGAAAATTTTACACTTGAAACACTTGGCTTTACGGGAACAGACCAAAGAAAGATTTTAAATGCCGTTAAGAAACCGTCGGGTATGATTTTAGTTACTGGCCCGACAGGATCCGGGAAAACTACTACTCTTTATACATTGATTAAAATGTTAAATTCCAAAGATATATCTATTGTTACCATCGAAGACCCGATCGAATATGCAGTGGAAGACGTGGAACAGATACAGGTTAATACTCGCACGGGGCTAACATTTGCCAATGGACTTCGTTCGATATTGCGCCAAGACCCGAATGTTATAATGGTGGGTGAAATTAGAGATGTGGAAACTGCTGGTATCGCAGTCAATACTGCTCTTACCGGGCACTTACTCCTTTCCACGCTCCACACCAATGATGTCTCAACCACCCTTCCTAGACTGCTCGATATGAAGATAGAATCATTTCTCGTAGCCTCGACTGTATCTGTAGCTATCGGGCAGAGATTGGTACGAAAGATCTGCGAAAAGTGCAAAGAAAGAAAAACTGTAACTGATGAAGAATACAAATGGCTCTCTGAAACTCTTTCAGATCAGACCCTGTTGCAGAATAGAAATTATTTTCAGGGTAAAGGATGTGAATCGTGTAACGGCAGTGGCTATCGAGGACGAATCGTTATTGCTGAAGTACTAGTCGCTGATGAAGAAATTCGAACAGCAATCTTGCGCAAAGCTTCGGCGAGCGAAATTAAGCAGATTGCAATGAAGAACGGGATGACAACGATGCTCGTCGACGGTTTCAAAAAAGCAGTTCTAGGGCTTACTACCATAGAAGAGGTTCTTCGTGTTACGCACGAATAAATTATGGCTAAAAAATATTTAGATTTTTTTAAAAAAAAGAGTCCAGTACACCCGATACACAAGGTAGATACCACAAAGGATAAAAAGTCCCCCGCCAAGAAAAACAGATGGCAAGATATTAGCTTTTTTTCCTACTCAAAATTTTCAGTAAAGAAACAGACATTTTTCGCCAAACGGTTGTCTTTCCTGATCAAAGCCGGAGTGCCGATGCTTGAGAGCATGTATGTAATTAAAAAACAAGCAAAATCAAAATCCGAGATAGGTGTTTTTGAAAAAATCATTGCTGATATCGCCAATGGGCAATCTCTGGCCACATCCTTGGGGCGTTTCAAGGGAGTATTTGGAAATTTTGCCCTAAATATCATAAAGGCCGGCGAATCTAGCGGAACTTTGATGCAAAACTTGAGTTACCTAGCTGATGAATTAAAGAAGAAAGAATTGCTCCGTAAAAAAATAATGAGCGCCCTCCTCTACCCTATCATCATCACGATAGCGACTCTTGGCATCACCGGACTTCTGGTAATTTATATTTTCCCTAAAATTCTTCCAATCTTTCAAAATTTGGGCGCGGAGCTTCCCCTTTCCACCAGAATTGTCATATTTGTCAGCGATGGAGTGCGCAACTATGGTTTTTATATTCTTCTGGGATTGATCGTGTTCGTTATAATTTCTTATTTTTTAAATAAAAAGTTGCCACCGTTCAGATTCTTTCTTCACGGATTGATTCTCCGACTTCCATTTACTGGAGCGGTTGCCAAACACTACAACCTTACGAACTCTACCCGAACATTGGGACTTCTACTTAAAAGTGGACTGTCTCTAACGGAGTCGCTCCATGTTACAGCCGATACTACGGAGAATGTGCAGTACAAAAAAGCTTTTGAAAATATTTCTCGTGGAGTAATGAAAGGCAAGAGTATGTCTGACATCATGGGTCAGTCCCCCCACCTTTTCCCCGACATGTTGGAGCACATGCTCTCAATTGGAGAAAAAAGCGGCAACTTGTCAACTACGCTTATTTACCTATCTGAATATTACGAGAACGAATTTGATGAACTGACAAAAAACCTTTCTACTTCTATCGAGCCAGTACTGATGATTGTAATGGGAATTTTGGTAGGGTTCATCGCAATCTCTGTCATCACTCCGATATATGGCATTACCCAACACCTCAATCCAAAATAAATTTTATGGCGACTTTGTATAAAACAAAACAAGGACTCACTCTGATCGAAATACTAGTAGTGGTGGCAATAATCGGGATCATCATTAGTTTTGGGATGTCCATTGATTTGAATGCTTTTAGGCGCGACACTTTCCAAGCCGAAGAGTCTACTATCGTTGCTCTTTTAGGAAAGGCTCGTAGTCGAGCGATGAGCAATATGTTTGACACAGCTCATGGAGTGTGTTACATTGCACCTAACTACATTGTTTTCCGTGGTACTTGTGTTGCTGGAATACCAACCAATGAACTCACTCCAGCCAATGCGGCCATTGCTACAGCTTCCGACTTCTCCAATCCCGCAAAATTTCCTTCCGTTGTTTTTAATAGACTTGCGGGAACAGTAACTGGTAGTACTATTGATATAACAGTAACTGATGGGCTCAAAACAGAACATATAATAATAAACAATGAAGGCACAATCAACTGGTAACAAATACATAAAAGGTATGGCAACCCTGGAGCTACTCATAGCTTTCGTGATACTTATACTATGCACCAGCGCCGTCATTATGGTTGCCTTCGGCAATCAGTCTTTCGCGGTTGATTCAGAAACGAACAATGAAGCTATCCAAAAAGCGCAGAAAGCACTGGAAGATACAAGAGCTCTCTCTAGGCAGGATTTTGATTTAGTAGTTTCTGACCCAAATCCCATCCAAGATGGTATCTATACTAAACAAATTATAGTTGATCCATTTGCAGCCACGGAATGCAGTAGGCAGATCGAGTCTAAAATCACATGGGATACTGATATGAATCAGCCTCAAAGTATCAACCTATTCAGTCGTGTTGGAGATATTCCGGAGGCATTAGACTTGGGGGGAGACTGCTCGGCATCGCCACCCGGACCAGGATTCACTGTAGGTGGAGGACTGAATATGGGAGGTGCTAAAACAAATGGTTTAGATGTGTTAAATAAAAAAGTTTTCATCGCTCTTCAAGATCCTCCCGGGTTAGCATATGTAGACGCCACAAACTATGCGGCTCCCGTTCAAATAATGAATAGTTACGATGTTGGTTCTGAAGTAAATGATGTAGATATTGCCCGTGATCTAGATACCGGAGAAATCTATGCATATGTTGCTAGAGAAACAAATACCAATCAGCTTCAAATTATTGATGTGACAGATATTAATAACCCGATTTTTGTTAGAAATGTAGATTTACCAGAAGTTGGAGGTAGTTCCGAACCGGAAGGATACCGAGTTTATTATTATAAAAATAGACTCTATATGACCACCAAAGAAACTGCAGGTCCAGAACTCCATATATTCGATGCTTCGGACCCAGTAACTTCTTTCCCAAAGTTTGGAATAAAAGAATTAAACAGAACAGTGAATGATCTTGTGGTAGTTGATCAAAATATTGGTGGCACGAATTATTCTGTCGCTTACATGGTGGCCGATTCAGATCTAAAAGAGATTGGAGTATTTGATGTTACTACTGCAGGAACTGCAAACGAAATGTTTTCACTGAATATGACAGGTGGTGCCGATGCTTATTCTTTATTTTTCTCTTCTACATCCAAACTTTTGTATGTAGGACGACAGGCGAACGCTGGTCAAGAATTTTTTGCATATGATGCATCTAACTCCTTTTCCACACTTATTGAAAGAGCAAAGAGAGAAGTTGGTGAACATCCTATCGGTCTTCGTATTGCTGGTGCCTATGCATACATGGTTACAAATGATAGTAATGAAGATTTTCAAACTTACAATGCTGATCCAGCGACTGGTCTTTCACATATTCGTACTTATAATGCTTCAAATAAAGGCACAGGCATAGATTACGAAGATCAGTTTATTTATGAAACTATGGAACAAGGAAGCGAAACTCTTCAAATCTACTATGCTCCCTAGGTCATTAAATAAAGGTTTCACTCTTATAGAGGTCTTAATTTACATAGTCCTTTTTTCCATTCTCATGGGAGGTGGTTTTATAACTGCATATCAAATGATTGATGGTTCCAGGAAATTGAGCGCGAAAGATACTTTACAAGAAGAGGGTAATTTTATTATGCGAAAAATCAGCTGGGCACTGACAAGTGTTGATCCTACGGTTGCCACAATACCCTCAGCAGGAACTTCCCCCAACCTTAGAGTGACGAAATACGACGGAAATCAAATTGACGTTCAACTTAATGGAACAAAAATAGAAATGAAGCAAAGTATTAATGGCAGCACTTTTCGCCCGATAACGACTGACAATGTTTCTGTCAGTAGTCTGCAATTTACATATATAACACCAGTGGGATTAGAGCCCGCGGGTATTACGGCAGCAGCAGTTATAAATGGAATAAACTTTACCATTACAAAATACATGAGAAAATAATGTGAAAATGATTATTCTAAATAAAAGAAGAAATAAAGGATTCATCGCTCTCATATCTGCCATTGTCATTTCGGTGATTTTGTTACTCATTGCAGCCAACTTAAGCTTGACTTCATTTTATGGCCGCTCGAATATTTTAGATTCAGAACTTAAAGAAAGAAGTTCTGCCTTGGCTGAAGCTTGCGCAGATACAGCAATTTTAAAATTAGCAAACAATAAAGATTATGTATTAGTTGCCGCTGATCACAGCATCTCCGTGGGAACGGGACAATGTGATATTGTTTCTTATTCTTTTCCCCGAACTGGAAACATAACCATCATAACAAAAGCTAATTATAATAATACTTATTTTACTACTCTACAGATTGTAGTTAATTCAGCAGCGAACATGGCTGTTGTTTCTTGGGAAGAAATATAAACATCATATCAACAGTCCCCCCTTTACAAACTGGCTACTATGTAGTAGTCTACGGGACATATTATTAATATAAATAAGTCGAATATTATA
Organism: Candidatus Nomurabacteria bacterium RIFCSPLOWO2_01_FULL_39_18; assembly: GCA_001787005.1. Classification (GTDB taxonomy): domain Bacteria; phylum Patescibacteriota; class Minisyncoccia; order Phycocordibacterales; family UBA9973; genus UBA9973. The sequence continues at coordinate 111,208 of MFUV01000004.1, forward strand.
AGTAAGTTATTATAAATTTATGAAAAAAATCGTTAAAAATAAGGGTTTTACGTTGATTGAGATTTTGGTCGTTATCGCTATCATTGCCATTTTGGCAGCTATAGTGCTTGTTGCTATCAATCCTGCTAAGAGATTCCAGGATGCTAGAAACACACAACGAAGAGCAAATGTGGAATCTATCTTGAGCGCAGTTCAACAGAATATGGTTGACAATAAAGGAATCTTTACATGCGCTGGCCCAGGAGCAATTCCTGCTGTCGCAACTGTCATGGAGGACACAGGGGGCTATGATATAGCAGAATGTATTAGTGCTTACCTTTTAGTTCTTCCGGTTGATCCACAAAATGGTTCATGGACCGACGATGACAATTATGATACAGACTACACTATTAAACAGGATGCTACTACTAAACAAGTAACTATCAATGCTCCGTCTGCTCCCGGAGACGGTGGAGGAACAATTTCTGTCACTCGCTAAATAAATCCGATCTAGTTGCAAAAATCCCTCACATGCACGCATGTGAGGGATTTTTGAATTTAATTATTTCACCTTTTTATTTTTCTCTCTCCTCTTCCCCTCCTCAACCCACTTTCCCCCTTTTCCCCATCTACGCCATGGCGTAGATGTAGTTAGTATGACAAATAATTATTCTTTTAGAGAGTTTAGAGAGAGTCTAAGGCTCTATCTACGTCTTTATCCCTCTTGTCCTTTTATTTTATTACTTTATTTTTCCCTAATTCTTACCAACTTTTCTGTTTTTAAACAATTGCACGATAAAATAAATTATAGAAATAAAAGAATATAGTCCAGCGAAAAACAATGTTAGATCTTTACCATCAAAGCTTACTATGGCTCCACTCCCACCTCCTGTTTCATATGCAAGCAGAATAGATATGAGAACATATACAAGGGTGATAAGTGAATATATTTTATACTTCTTGGTGTCAAGCACAAAAGCAAAAAGACTCACAATAAACAATACTACACCCCAGTAAAATAAATATCCAATAAATTGAGCTGTATTATAATCGAATGGACCTTTTGTATATGACGAATACCCCAAAAATATTCCCACTGATAATAAAAGTAACGAAAAACTTATTATTTTTTTCATATTCATATTAACCTATTATCTAATAACCCTCTTGAAATAACAACCTCTATTTCAACCCTATTGTTACAGAATAAACATTTCCATCATCAAGTTTGGTAGAAATGGTATACCAATATCCGGCTGGTAATTTTTTCGTACTCCAGTTATAGATATACTGCTGACTTTCAGGATCCCATTTGTATGTGTTGCCAGTTGTCGCAGTGTCATTATAAACAGATTCAGTGGCGGAAACATTCATTTTCGCACCCATTTGCGCACCGAGCCATATAGGCGCCGAATCTGCTTGCATAATTGTGCCATCATATTTTCTAAGTTGAAATTTAACAGGGACTGTACTGCCAGCTTTGAATATGCTTTTCTCTTGATCAATTTGATGTGCTGTATCGTTTATTGGTTGGAGAAAACCAGAGAAAACATATGGCATAGTAACGGTTCTACCTTCAGGGGCAATAATATCTGTCTCTGGGACCCCATCTCCATTTTGATCAAGTTGTAATAATAAAGCTCCCGCAGAATTCAGTGTAACTTCTGCGATTGTCTCCGGGGTCACTGGAATATCTTTAAAGATTGTTGTCGTCGTTGTTCCATTGGTTAGAACCTTTTCTGATTCATATGTGAATATACCGGTATCTATACCTTTTATTTCTATACTCCCCATTTCGTCTTCGGGGAGGTTTAAGTACTTACCCTCACCGAATTCCATATATGATGAATTCGTAATATTTTCTTCTACATAACAAAAGTCAAAATCTGGCGGGCAAATTTTACCAGTGTGATTAGGTACTGTAGCATAATCATAAGCATCGAGAGTAACCGGTGAGTGAATTGAAATACGAAAACGATTTTCTGTGTCTATTGGTTCGTTGTCTTTTACCACATTGTCTAATGCAACATCTCCAGCTTCAATTATTGATTTAATAAAATTATTCAGTGAATCGACTTCTAAAATATCTTTATGTTCTCTGTTGAGTCTCAATATAGTATTATAATTTTTAAAATCTACCCAATATTTTTCCGCATTTCCAAGAAAATTCATATATTGCGCACTAGGCACAACTACAGTTCCATCCCCATCCGAGGTAAAACGAGGTCTTTCGTCTAATGCATACGGAGGACATGTTACAGCTCCGGGTGGGCAAGACACTGATTTTGGGTAGTACTCCATACTTGCGACAGTTTCGAGTCCCCAGCCAGCCACTTCAATCACTCGCATGTCTTCAGGCGGAGTCCATGCGTCTATATTGTCGTGCAAACTTTCTGCTTGAGAAAATAAATCTTGTGAGAGATTGATAGGCAAATTTGTTTCACCAATCAATGGATTGGTTCGACCTTCATTTCCAAAAAGAAAATCTTTGTACTCGTCATAGGAATCAATTACGCCACCAAAAGCTTGAACCATTTGTGTTGTAATTCCCGAAGGAATTGCATTATCCACGAATGTCGCAGGTGAAGCATCGACATGATTTATATATTCTTTACTTGGTAAAAGTCCATAAGCCCCGAGCATATTTCGTCCAAGTTCACGAGCGTGAATTTCGTCCATTAGCCAGCCACTCAAAATTCTCTGGTCATATCCATGGAGTATTGCTGGTACTGCCTTTGCTGTGCCAATTTCTGGCACGGCAACTAAAATTAATACATCTATATTATCAATTAGATTATTTATTCCCGCAACCTTGTCGTCTTGTAATTTTTTCAAAAGCGTTTTAGCTAAAAGTCCACCGTTGCTGTGAGCAACAATGGTAACTTTGCCGTTTTTTGATTCCGAGTCGACCAATGATTGTAGAGTATCGATTAACGAGACTGTTTCATTTTGATATTTTGTTCCATTGCTCACAATGTCTTCAATGTCTTGTCGCCAGTCATAGGCATATTCTTTCCATTTTTTTATTTTTTGATCAGTAACCAATTGATCCATAGTTTCAGAAAAACTTTTATAGATATTTTGTCCCAAAGCCCCTGCTGGAAATGGCGTGTTTGTCTCTTTTATGATATCTCTTGTATAAATATCTAGATTCATGCTTGTTCCATCAGGATTCAAATACAAATCTTCCACATCGCTGTTTGTATTTGGTTCCCATAACTGGTCTTCATCTCCATTATCTTGCTCGTACAATCTAGAACCCATTATTCCCGGCAAAAAGAGAACATTGGAGAAACAGGTGGTGCAAGTCGGAACTTTCCAGCCATCTGGTATTTTCCAAGGGAAATTGTCGGTTACATTGCCAAAGCTAATCGCAGTATCACAAATAAAATCATTATTTATATCATTACATCCCTCCTCTGGAGTATCGTGGTTGCGATAATAGTTACCACCTATTGGCATTGGTTGATAAATGAGATTTGCAGAATTACTAAAGGAAGAAATATTCGGAATGGACATGAAATTATTATTGTAAACTTTATTATTGTTTACATTTGAACTCATTGCGACACCTATATTAGTTACAGAAATTGTGTTGTTGCGCACCGTTGTTCTTTGTGTATTCTGAGTTAAAAGTATTCCTGTGCTAATAATGTTTACACCAGGAATATATCCAGCTGTATTGGTTACCACATTGCCATCAATGAGATTATCAAAATCATTAAAGGAAAGAAAAAATCCTAAACCGAAGCCACGTGTTTCGTTGTTTAAGAATCGGCTATTTGTTGTTTGAAACACACCAATCCCACTATCAAAACCTTCAATAATTAAATTTTTTACTGTAATGTTTTTTCTAAAAGCAATATTAATTCCACTTCCAACCCCAAATCCATTATTCCATTTCACTATTTTTCCATTACCGTCGAGCGTAATATTGTCATTCACAATTTGTATTACTTCGAACACATCCTGTGTCATGGTGCAAGTAAGGGTGACTTGGTTCCATATGCCAAATGTAGAGCAATCTCCGCCCGTAGTATCATTACGAATGGTTTTTGTACTAGGTTGAGTTTTAATGAAAATTAAATGAGGTTCGTAGCCATTTAAAGTAAAAGTTGTATTTGGGGATTCATTTGCAGAACGTTGCACCACATTTTCCAATGAATCAATATAAAAATAAAGGTCTTGGTTTGGAAGATTTTCCAATAAAATAGTTATTTCTTCTTTGCCTGCTATTGGAATAAATACCACAGATGATCCTAGCGATATTTCTTTTATAATTTCAGTTTCGGGGCTAGAAGAAATAGTGATATCTAAAAAGTCTTGTATAAATGGAAGATTGGCTGTTTCCGTTGTCGAGGCAGACTCATTTAGGAGAATAGTATCTTCAGCATTTACTGTATGCCCACCCCAAAAAGACACCAAAATGAGGACCACCACCCCAAATTTCAATGCATTTTTCAGTACAGTCATAAATATCTCCATATTAGCAGTATTTCCTAAAACGGCAACTGGGGGCCAGTCTGTAGTAGAGTTAGGGTTAATAAAATCTATAATTACCATCTACGCCATGGCGTAGATTAGTTTGTATATGATTTAGCTAACTTAAATGTTTTAAATTCTTTCTGCAGGCCAATTCTTTTCAGATAAGCAAGAAAATCCACCGGCAGTGGCGAAGGCCCAACCCAGACACTTTTCTGAATCATGACAAAATCAAAATTCTTAAGCTGTCGACGAAACCAATCTCGCTCTTTTTTCCTCGTATACGGAACATCGTACATTAAAAGTAGGTTCTTTGGCGCATCTTTTTTAAAATCAGAAACAAAAGAACGAAGATACAGCCGTTTGTTTTTTTTAGTATTTTTAAATTTTTTCGAATCACTGAAACTTGGCAAACCTAGAATATTCACCGGCACACCTTTGTAATAAAATTTCTTTCTTCTCGTCATAAATCGATTATAGCACTTTTTCGTTAATCTACGCCATGGCGTAGATGTGGATATAGTGGAAATAATGATATAATCTTTGAGTGGAACTTAGCGATAGACTTGAAATAAAATTCCGCTTAGATGTAAACCAAAAAAGGGCTTTAAATAGGCTCAAACTTTTCTCTATTGCCGACCTTTTGTACCACTTTCCTGTCAGATATTCTCATATTAGTGAAATAAAACCCATTAGCCAGTTAGTGGCGGGAGAATTTGCGACGGTCTATGGAAGATTTTGGAGTCCGGACATAAAAAGAGGATACAAAAGCAAAGTTTTGCGAGCAGAAGGAGAAGTGATAGACGAAACTGGAAAAATAAAAGTTGTCTGGTTTAATCAAGCTTACATCGCGAAAATGATACATTCTGGACAATTCGTAGAACTAACCGGAAAAGTGATGGAAAGTAAAAGGGGCAAATATCTAGCAAACCCTGAATTCAAAAAGATTGATTTACTGCCGATTGATACACATGATTCTCTATTTAATTTTGAAAAGAAAAAACAGAGCGAAGTCTTTGGTTTTCCTGTTTATGCAGAGACCCGTGGCATAACTTCTAAATGGTTCTACCATGCAATAGAGAAAATATTGCGAGAAAAAACGTTGGATAGAATAGGAGACTACATTCCAGAGGACATTCTTAAAAAATACAACCTCCCCAGCCTGAGGACCGCGCTCATTTGGATTCACAAGCCGAAAAATTCGCGAGACGCTGAAAGCGCCAAGAAAAGATTCGCTTTCGAAGAAGTTTTTTGCATTCAGCTGGAGCGCCAGCATGACAAGTTTGAATACAAAAAAAATAAATCTTTTCAGATTATTCCAGATGAGAAAAACGTTAAGAAATTTTTAGAACGTTTTCCTTTCGAACCAACAAATTCCCAAAAGAAATCTATCGAGGTAGTCTTGGACGATATGGCGAAGAGTTTCCCCATGTCCCGCCTCCTAGAGGGTGATGTCGGATCTGGAAAGACAGCCGTTGCGGCCACAGCAAGCTATGTGGCAGTACAACAACGTCCCAATGGACAGACTTTTGGCAACTTACAAGTCGCTTACATGGCACCCACGGAGATCCTGGCGGCACAACACTTCGAATCTTTCATAGAATATTTTAAATACCTACCGATTAACATCGGGCTCATCACCGGATCAGGTTGCAGAAAATTCCCTTCTAAAGTTAACCCCCTCGGATGGACGAATATATCCCGCGCGCAGCTTTTGAAATGGGTAGCAAATGGAGAAATTCCCATATTGATAGGCACGCATGCTTTGATCCAAAAAACGGTTAAATTTAAAAATCTGGCGCTATGCGTGGTGGATGAACAGCACAGATTCGGTACAGCGCAGAGAAGAAAGTTGGTCAGGAAGGATGCAAAAGGAAATATGAGCGCTCCACACTTGCTCTCGATGACAGCTACCCCTATCCCCCGCACCTTGGCGCTGACCATCTATGGCGACCTAGACCTCTCTCTCCTCGATGAAATGCCTGCTGGCAGAAAGAAAATAATAACAGAGATAATCACGCTGAAGGAGCGCGAAGAAACTTATGAAAAAGTCAGACAAGAATTAAAAGCTGGCAGACAGCTCTATGTGATCTGCCCGAGAATTTTCGAACCGGATGAAGAGTACCCCTACCCGACCTCCCCCTATATAGGGGGAGGTGCCAAAGGCAGAGGGGGTATAGAAATGAAAGCCGTTACCACTGAAGCAAAACGACTCAAAAAAGAAGTTTTCAGAGAATACGAAATAGGTGTACTGCACAGCAAGATGAGCAAGGAAAAAAAAGAAAAAGTGATGCAGGAATTTACGGAAGGCAAAATAAATATTCTCTGCGCCACATCAGTGGTGGAAGTAGGAGTAAATGTGCCGAATGCCACCCTTATAATAATAGAAGGGGCGGAACGATTCGGCTTAGCCCAGCTTCACCAGCTTCGCGGACGAGTGCTGAGGAGCACGCATCAAGCGTATTGTTACATCTTCGCTGACGCCAAAAGCGACAAAACTATCGCCAGGTTAAAAGCTCTTAAAACCGCCCAAAACGGCTTCGAGCTCGCAGAGCTAGACCTCTCGCTCCGCGGTGCCGGAGAGCTCGGAGGAACGAAACAATGGGGCATCACCGACCTCGGCATGGAAGCAATTAAAAATATAAAAATGGTTGAAGCCGCCCGCACCGAAGCTGTCCGCTTGATAGGAGAAGACCCAGAACTCACTAAATATCCCCTACTGAAACAGAAAGTCCATCAAAAAGCTGGGGAATTTCATTTTGAATAAGTAGTTTATTGTACTGTTCCCCCACCCATGTCCCCTAATTCTTTTTTAAGTTTCAAGTCTTCAGTCTTGGGCACGGGTCGGTAAACTGTGTCCGATTTTGCAGTATCCATTTTTATTAGCTTCTCACCATGCTCAATCAAAATATTTAAGCGAGCAAATATTTCCTCTACATTTATCATACCTTCTTTTCTTTTCTTTGTTATATCCGCAACTATGTCATCTTGAATTTTGGCTGGTAAATCGTCAAATCTGTGTAAATAAGTAGCATCCCAATACCCCAGGTTTAACAAAAATTCTCTGGCCGAAAACGGTCTTACTGACTCCGTTGCATGCTTAATTGTCTCTGAAGCATCTATTCCCCCTTTTCTGTCAGCGATACTTTTTCTATTAAATTTTCTAAACAATCTTTCTAGCATATTTTTATAAAAATTAACAATGGTTTGATTATAGCACAATATATTTTCTATACCTGGGTTTTACTTAAAAGAACCTCTTTTACCGCTGAAGCTAAAAATAATATATATACTCTCATCTCATTTGAATCCATATGAAGAGCCTCCCTCGCTCTATCAAATATTGGTCCACCCTCATCCATCTTTGCATTTATACTCAACGTGCCATCGCGCTCTAATTTTAGATTCTGTGGTGATTTTATTCTCATTAATGCAACATAGTCAAAAGCATCTAGGGTTGCTCTAGCTTTTATAACTTTATCTCTTTGTGTTTCTTTATTTGTTGTAGATGGATGTTCGGGCATATTTGTCCGTCCTCTTGGATTCGAACCAAGGACCCCAGAGGTATAAGCTCTGTGCTCTAACCAACTGAGCTAAGGACGGAGGTTAAGAACATTTCAATATTACAAGATTAATCTTGTTTTCGCAAAGATTTAATTGCTTTTTTGATTGTATCGTAGATTACCGGAAGCTCTAAATAGTCTATCGATATAGCAATCCAGGAGAGCCATACGGGTATCGCCACGAGAGCTGTGCCAGTAAACTGCGCATAAATTACTTCATCGGTAATCCAAAATAAATGGAGCCACTGTGAATTAATAAAAAAAAGAAAAAGAATACTCCGCCACTCTAAACTTTTATCTTGCATGTATTGATAAATATAGAAGATAGAGCTTGTCACAATGGCTGGTATTTCTGTATAGTCCACCAACGCAATGACAGTATCCCAAAAGCTACTCGGATCCCAGAGGGAGTGCCCGAATGTTTTGGAGAAAACAACATTGGTCGTCATCCAATACAGATGCACCAGCTGTAACAGAAACAATAGAGCTGTAAGTGGAGCAATGACCCGATATTTGTCCTTGTACCATTTCCAAAATGTATTTAACATCTTTTATTAAAAAATTTTAAAATATAACTTTTTGTAGGAGTTTCGAGGCTGACGAGCCGAGAACTTCAGGATTTTTTAAGCTTCAAAAAATCCGTACCGAAAAAAGTTGATATTTTTTAAATTTTTGTTTCACCTTCTTTTTTCTTCAGCACTATTCCATGCGCAGTTAGTATTTTCTCGTACTCTTCTTGTTCCAATGTCTCTACCTCTATAAGCTTACTGGCAATGGCAACAAAAGCCTTTTTGTTCTCTGTCAGAACCTTCTCTGCTGATTTCAATCCATCATTTATTATTCTGGAAACTTCAGCATCCACCTTCGTAGAAACTGCCTCAGAATATTCTTTCTCGACTATTTCTCCGAACTGTGCCCTGCCCAAAGCACCTGCTAGGGCAATGGGGCCAATGGCGTCTGACATTCCCCAGCGTGTGACCATAGCTCGAGCTAGATTTGTGGCCACTTGCAAGTCAGAAGAAGGACCTGTGGTAATGTCACCAAAAATCATCTGTTCAGCAACATACCCGCCGAGCGACATAGCGATGTCGTCTATGAATTCTCTCTTGGACTGAAGCCGGCGCTCTTCGAGGGGCAATTTTAATGTGTACCCCCCAGCATTGCCTCGCGCAATGATAGATACTTTATGTACTGGATCGGCATAGGGCAAGACTGAAGCCACCAGCGCATGACCTGCTTCATGATACGCAGTAATTTCTTTTTCTTTCTTTGAAAGCAAATGGCTCTTTCTCTCGGGACCGAGCAATACCTTCTCAATCGCGCGAATTAAATCAAATTGAAAAACTTTCTTGCGATTTTCTCGTGCGGCAAGTATTGCGCCCTCATTCATTAGCGAGTATAAATCAGCGCCAGAGAATCCTGGGGTACGTTCCGCAATTAATTTCAAATTAATGTCTTCCGCAAGGGGTTTCTTGGTCGCGTGTATCATGAGTATCGCCTCGCGATCAGCGCGATCTGGCAAATCAAGTAATACTTTCCTGTCGAAACGCCCAGGACGGATAAGCGCCGGGTCGAGCACGTCAGGCCTGTTAGTAGCCGCCATGACTATCACCTTGTCGTTTGGCTCAAAGCCATCCATCTCCACCAATATTTGATTTAGCGTCTGTTCACGTTCGTCGTTTCCCCCGCCGAACCCGCCTCCGCGAGTACGCCCTATGGCATCTATCTCATCCACGAAGATGATTGCAGGCGCCGCCTTTTTGGCCATTTTAAAGAGATCCCGTACTCGGGAAGCTCCAACACCCACGAACATCTCCACAAATTCGCTTCCTGACAAGTGGAAGAATGGGACGCTTGCTTCGCCTGCCACAGCCCTCGCGAGCAGGGTCTTGCCTGTGCCCGGAGCACCAGTCAATATGACGCCTTTCGGAATTCTCGCTCCAATATCTAAAAATTTCTTAGGGCTTTTAAGGAAATCCACAATTTCTTTCAATTCTTCTTTGGCTTCTTTACAGCCAGCCACGTCCTTGAAGGTGACTTTATTATTTTTATCGTTTGGGTCGGTAATGCGCGCCTTGGACTGACCGAAGGTCATCGCTTGAATGCCAGCGCCCTTCACTTGCCGAGACAAATACCAGAAGAAAAGCAAAATAAAAACAATCGGCAATAAAAAGGGCAGAAGATTTAAAAGCCAGAAACCAAATCCGCCTTCATCTTTTATCTCTATTTCGGTTTTAGAAAGCGCGTCGCTCGTGACTCCATAATTAAAAAGTGTCTGAGAAAGCGATGAGCCGACTTCTTTTTTAGATTTTTTAGTTTCATCACTCTGGTAAGTAATAGTTAGCTTGTCTCCCGCGACAACTATCTTCTTCACTTCTCCCCCAGATACGCCCTTGGCTAAGTCTGAAATAGGAATTTCGGGAGTTATTTTACTATCTCCAGAAATCGCCAAATAAGCTCCCGAGATAAGCATGAAAATGAGTATTGCTCCAGCGGCGTTCCCTAAAAAATTGTTTTTTTCTTTGCCCTTTTTGCCGTTACCCTGTTCAGTTTTTTTATTAAGAAAATTAAAATCCATCTAACAATGGTAGCATAAAAAGTCCAAAAATCAAAGAAGAAAAATTAAATAAATTATTTCAAAAGAATCTTCTATTATTTTCTATTTTGGACTTCGTATTGTTTTTTTAAGTCTTTAATCTGTTTAAGTTTAAGCTGCATTTCTCTAATAATCCTCGAACATTCTTCAAAATTTTCCTCATTGATCCCCACATCCACTGAACCCCAAGACCCATCGGGATTCCTCGTCTCGCCAATACTGGGGTCTATACTGGTTGGAGCCATATTTATACCACCACGATTAAGGTTCCCAGAAAGATGAAGTTCTTCAAGTAAACTTTCAAATTCTTTGCCTAAATCCAATAATTTGGATTCTATCTCAGTTCTAGGAACTTCTGCCATATTCATTCTCCTTTGATCCTCGGGGCGAAAACCTGCATTCATTATTCCCATGGTATTTTTATATTATTTATTAAAAGTATAATTTCGACAAAAAAGCAAAACCTAATTATCCATGATTATAGTACTTAACGCATTAATAGCAAAGTTGTCTTGTATCTGTGGAGATGGGGGAAATCGAATCCCCGTGCAGAAGGTTATTGCTAAGAAGTCTACATACATAGCGCGCTTGTGGGTTTAAATTAAAAAATTTAGAAACGAGCCAAATATTTTTTAATCGATTCTCTTTGTTTTGCTGTGACATCGAGAAAGTCGCCACAGCTATCCCGATAATATTATGCCCGCTCTTATATATCGGAAGTCTATAAGAGAGACATCAGTTAGGCGTAAGCCGAGACTGAAGCGAAAGCAAAGTCCGCCTCACCGAAGTAAGGAGAAATTGAAGCTTTCACTTTAGAAGCTAATTTTGCAATTAACATTTAGACAAATTTTTACGAGATTATGTCTATGCTCGGTATGCATCAATAACAAATGACCAACTGTCTATGCCTTGCATCCCCATGTTTTTCACGTCTTTCTTTTGTCAACGTCCTTTGTATTCCCTACGAATCTCTCGATCCGTCTCTCGTTTTTTTATAGTTTCGCGTTTATCGAATTTTTTCTTGCCTTTGACTGCCGCAATTCCCACCTTTATTTTTCTCCCTCTATTATACACTGAAATTGGTACGATTGTCAAACTTTTACTTTTCTCATTTCCCGCGAGCTCGCTGATTTCTTTTTTAGTTAGCAGAAGTCTCCTATTGCGCAATGGATCATAGTCCTTCTCCGCATTTTTCGGCTGATATGGCGGAATACTTGCATTGATTAAATATGCTTCACCTCCCCGCACAATAACAAAGGCCCCCTCGAACGACATTTGCCCCCCTCTTACAGATTTAACCTCGGAGCCCAAGAGCTCAATACCTGCTTCGTATTTTTCCAAGATTTCGTAGTTAAAACGCGCTTTTCTGTTTTCGGCATAGTGAGACATACGTATATATTAGCATAATGTTGACTTCAAGCTTAAAATACGCTATTATCCTGTAATCAAAACATATTTATATATCAATTGCGTGAAAGAATAAACAATCAAATACGGGCGAAGGAGCTCCGAGTGTTGGATCAGGAAAATAAGAATCTAGGTATTTTAAGTATAAAAGATGCCTTAGAAATGGCGCAAAATGCCTGCTTAGACTTAATTGAGATAGGTCCCAATGCCAATCCGCCGCTAGCCAAGGTGATGGATTTTGGCAAATATAAATATGAAGTAAGCAAGAAGTTGAAGAAACAAAAGGGTGGAGCAAAGCATACAGAAACCAAGTCAATCCAGATAAAAATAGGCACGGGAGACCACGACTTGGAGCTCAAGGCGAAAACTGCTTCCAAATGGTTGAAGGAAGGGCACAGAATCAAAGTTGAACTTTTCCTTGCCGGACGCGCAAAGTATATGGATGAGAAATTTTTGAAAGAACGTTTGGACAGGGTGCTACATTTAATTACCGAAGATTATAAAATATCCGATGCGTATAAAAAGGGTCCGAAGGGTTTAACCACAACAATTGAAAAGAAATAGTTATAAAGTTTATAAAGTAGAATACAAATACATGAAAGGAATGAAAACAAATAAATCATATAGCAAAAGACTGAAGCTTACCAAAAATGGCAAGGTTTTGTCTCGCAAGCCGGGCTTCAACCACTTCAATGCTAAACAATCCCGCACCACACAGCTAGCCGGACGCAAGGGACAAAATTTTATTATCAAGAGCAAGCCGAGGAGCCACCTTTTACCGTTCAATTAAAAATTAATAATTACGAATTAAGAATTGGATTCGTAATCGTAAATTGACAACTCGTAATTTATTATATGACCAGAGTAAAGAAGGGAGTACATGCATTAAAAAGAAGGAGAAGCATTCTAAAACAGACCAAGGGTTTTCGCCATGGAAGAAAGAGTAAAGAAAGGCAGGCTAAAGAGGCGCTTCTGCACGCTGGTAATTATTCTTTTGCCCACAGAAAAGACAAAAAGTCGCACAACAGGAAACTCTGGAATATAAAAATAAATGCAGGCACTCGTGAACTCGGAATGTCTTATTCTAGATTTATTGATGCACTGAAAAAGAAGAATGTATTGCTCGACCGTAAAATCCTCGCTGATCTCGCGGAACACAATCCATCAACTTTTGCTAAGGTTCTGGAAAGCGTACAAGCAAAGGTCTAAATTTTATACTCTCCTATCTTGCTTTCTTCTATAAGAGTAATGATGCCTGCCACAAGTTTCTTAGGGTCTCCACTTACTGCGACCTTGGGAAAAGGACGGTGGCTTTTCTTTATAATATCTTTTAATTCATCATCCATTTCCCACGGTCCCTCAAAAATGCCGATAGGTTTATTGTCCTCAAAGGCAACGGTAAATTCATGAATAGTCCCCACGCGACCACAGCCGCAAATAACCGCGTCTACAGAACGAGTCAACAGCAGATCTCTGCCTGGATAGCCGAAACCCGTATAAATAATCAAATCTAGATAGTCTACTGGAAGCTTATAAACTTCTACATGTTCACGCTCAGAGGCCGCCGGAGAAAAACCGATGGAAGTCCCCCCCATTTCTTTAGCTCCCATTGCAACCCAAAGCGGAAATCCCGTAGTTGCCCCTGTCACCAAGATAGCTCCCTGGCGCGCAATTTCACGCCCCAATTCTTTCGCTTTTTCCAGCGCATCCACTCCGCAATGACCCGTCTCAGCCGCGCCAGAAACACAGATTTTAATCTGGCTATGACCATGCTTTTTAGGGAAAATTGAGAGAGGATCCATATTTTCATTATACATAAATACAAAACTCTTTACAATATAATTTTCGGTTAGAAAGATTTTTCTAACACTCTAGTTTGATACTATCGCCCACCTCTGGCGCATACACGTCAATGCCCAAATTGTCTCGGAGCTTTTGCACTAGAAACATCGCGGACTTCGGCTCTCCCATAACTACAAAAACTTTTTTAACTGTGTCTTGCATATCCCCGACGAAATCGAGCAGTCCATCCGAATCTTTATGTCCTGAATATCCAGAAATTGTCACAATATGCGACCTCACTATTACATCTTCTCCTGTGATGCGCACGGTCTTCACTCCTTCTTGGATTAAACGCCCCGGGGTGCCTACTGATTGATAGCCAGTTAAGAGCAAGGTATTGTTCGGATCCGGCAAATAATGCCTTTCGTGATGCACCACCCGCCCGCCAGAAGACATTCCGCTGCCCGCAATAACTATCTTTGGGTTAGGCACAGTAGCAATCATTTTTGACTCCTCCGACTTTAGCGTATTGTGGAGTCCTGGAAAATCAAATAAATATTTGTCGCTTCTCATTGCCTTCCGCGCATCGTTATTTAAATAATTTTTATAGTGTTTGAAAACTTCGGTGAGGCGAATAGCCAGCGGAGAATCTAGGAAAATAGGCATTATTGGTATGCGGTTATTCTCTACCAAGGAGTCAAGCTCGAAAAGAAGCTCCTGCGAGCGCTCTAATGAGAAAGTCGGTATGATGAGTGTGCCCTTCCTTTTATGATTGTCCTCAATCGTTTTCTCTAGGAACCTCCTGCGGTCATCTTTGGATTCATGATTTCTGTCGCCATAAACAGACTCCATTATTAGATAATCCACATCGGCAACCTTTTCAGTATCAGGAAGTATGGGCGAGGGACTATTGCCCAAATCCCCCGTAAAAAGGATTTTCTTACCATTGAAAACGAATAAAATCATTGCCGAACCTAAGATATGTCCAGCATTCAAAAAGGAAACTTCGAGATTTAGAGTTAATTTTATTTTCTCGTGATAGTCAAACCCTTCCCAGAGAGAAAGCGCTTTTTTTATATTTTCGGGCGTGTAGATTTTGTCCAGAGAAAGTTCTGTGTTTTTGGACAAAATACCCATGGTGTCTTCAAGCATGAGAGAGGCAAGCGGCTTGGTGGGTTTTGTGGAATAAATTTTTCCATGAAATCCTTCATGAATTAGTTTCGGAATACGACCCACGTGGTCAACGTGCGCGTGAGTAATGAAAAGAATATCGATATCTTTCCCAGCATAAGGAAAGGGATCCCAGTTTACATCGTCCGCCAATTTCATTCCCTGAACAAGGCCGCAGTCAATCAGAACTCTCTTGCCGTCAGCTTCTAAAAGAAAATTGGCTCCCGTCACTGAGCCTACTCCCCCGCAGAATGTTATTTTAGCAGTACTTTGCATTATGCCAGTAATTATACCAGATCTTCTTTGATTGGTTTAAGACTTTTCAGATAATAAAATGAGAAATAAAATATTGCAAAAATTCCGCCAGCTAAATCAAGCAAGACATCAGAGACAGTGTCTAGGACATTGAAAGGATTTTGAATATTGACTTTGTCGACAAAAAATTCAAATATCTCCCAGCAAATGCCCATGGCTAGCACAAAGAATAAAATTTTAAAAATTAATCTAAAAGAGATGGTGCCGAGCGCAAAGAAATAAATGTATGCCAGCCCAAGCCAGATCCCGCCCAGAAAATGCATAATCATATCAAAATACCAAATAGAAGAATACCAGTAGAATTTATTTGCGGAAAAATTCACTAAAAAGATAAAAAAGATGAGGTACGCCAGGTGTTTGAAAAGCTTTTTTCTATCCATCCCGTTAGAAGTAGGAAATCTTTAGATTTCCGTAGTTAAATTTATTAATAACAACTATAAGAAACTGGTCCATTATAACATTTCTGTAACTTTAATTAACTAAATGACTTCTAACGGGATCCATATCTATAAAAGTAAGAAAAAATCCGCCCGAAGCGGAATCCTTCTTAGGACTATTTCCAATGTATTACCGTAGCTCAAAGCTAGGTGGGTGTCAGACAAGCTTGACCAAGGTCAAACCCGATCGAGACTCCCTAAAATTAGTGTTCTAGGTAATAATTGGAAATAACCCTACTTTCAGTATAGCAAAATTATGGCGAGGAGCAACTGGACAGAAAGAATTTTTTGTTTCTGAATTAATTATAGAATTTTTGTCGTGATCCTGCTTAAGAATTGTACATATATACGCTATAGCGTATATATGTACAATTAAAAACGCATATTAAACCAGTCTAATTCGTATTCTTTTTTAATTAAAACTCTCTCCCCTTCACCAATACTTTTGTGATCTTCCAATCCGAGTATTTTTATTGCTTCTTGCACATGTTCATGACTTTTCCCTTCAATTTCCAGATAAGCGGGCATCCCTGGGTACTGATCCAGGTCAAATTGCCAATCCTTTAGGAGGAAAGATGCACGATCTTTTTCTTGATGGGCATAGTGCTCTATCCCGACATTTTCAAAAAGCTTCCCGGCAAGGATAGCATCACCAACACTTATATTTATCTCGTCAGAATGTCTGGTATTGCCTGTTATTTCTGGTAATGACTTCCAACTTATTTCAGACTTCCCACCCGTACTAGTTCGAATTCTTAAATACCATGGATCGTCGCCTTCATGGGTCAAACCTTTGGGTCCGTACCAATCGATAACAAGTCTTGTGTTCTGTATCTCTTTCGCGCCAAGTGCTTTTAACTTTTCTTTTACTTCTTCCTTATCTACATTTAAAACTTTCGTTTCAATTTCGTGCATAAAATCTATTTAATCAACAGGGCTTTCTACTTGCTCGTTTGTAAAGATAAAACTAGTTAAACCAGAATAGTACTGACTTTTAAACCATTTGACAGCTTCAGGGTCAACTTTGTTTAAAGCTGACAAGAGAGCATCCATTCTTACTTGATAAGTATAATTATCATTAGAATGTAATCTACTGTGACCACCCCCTACTTTTGGCGACACTAATGATCCGCCTGTAAACTCGGGCTCACCTGGGTCTAATGGGACTTTTATTTTGCCTAATGCTTCCTTAACAAAATCTGGAACAAAATCTGGAAAATTCTGAGGATTTAAAGTGATGTGCATATTATGTACTTGTTTCCCATGAAGTACCTCCGTAGGGAATTTTTCCTTCCCATATTCTTTTTTCCATGCTTCTGCTCTTGGATCCATACTAGTTATTATAACTCATTTAATTTACTGTAAAGCATGATGTCATACTTGCCATCGATGACTTGATCTTCTTTTGAAACACCAAGGGTACTGAGAAAATCGAATAATTCCTCTTGAATTTTCTTTCTGTCTTCGTAATCCTCGTGCTTTACCATCTTCTCTACTTCGATAAACTCTCCAAGTTGTTCCACAACATCAAGTACTATCTCCATATCTTTAAAGCTTGTCTTGATTCTCTTTTTATCCACGGTGGGGAGCTTATCCCATTTCATAAGTTCTAGAATCTCAACCATCATCGCCCCGTCCTTAATTTCCATTTCTCTTTCAATGCAATCCTGGTGACTACTCTGCGGAATCTTTAGGGTAAAAAAATATTTATCATTCTGTTTACGCACGCGTAAAACAGTCGCGCCCATAGGAACATCAGGATAAGGGGTTCCTTTTGGTGCAAACACATAATCAATTTGATGAAGCTCTTCGGAAAATTTACACCCAAGATTTTGAAGTTTCTCCTTTACGGCTTCTCTATCCTTCAAAACCGCTTTTACTTCAACTTCATACATAAATTTTACTCATCCACTCCGAAACGTTTGTAGTCGTAAGTCGTGTCATCGCCGAACCAGTGTTTTATTTCATGCTCTGCTTCTTCGGGAGTTTCGGAACAATGAACAATATTCATTACTGCCCGTTTTTCTTTATTCGCTAATGCCGGAGAATCAATCGAGAAATCCCCACGAATCGTCCCCACTTCTGCCAGATACGGCATCGTCGGTCCCGCAATTTTTCTCACCACATCTACTGCATGCACGCCCTGCACAACCATTTTTACCAGCGGGGCAGATTTCATGTAGTCAACTAGCCATTTGCGAATTTCGGGACCAATTTGCGCAGGATCAATTGTGCCAAAATCAGCCAGCGCATCATAGCCATATTTTTCATAAGTTGAAAGAGTCTTGTGTCCAAGCCGAGTAATCCATTCTTCATTTTTTGGATAATGAGTGTCGAGCTGGTCATGAGATGGCTGGAACATTTCCAATGCCACAATCTTCAAATCTCGCTGTTCAAAACGACGGATAATCTCCCCCGTCAAGCCCTTGCGGACTCCGTCCGGCTTTATCATCACATATGTCTTTTCCTCTTTTGGATGTTTCATATTAACCAATATAACAGAAAAAAATAATTTTGCAAAATTATTTTTTTCTCATTCCTTTGAAAGTTATAGAGGAATAGTCGTCTATATTAATTCCATATCTTAGATAGCCTTCTTTGGCAGAAAAAATAAGACCATCTTTTGGATCAAGACCTATTTTTTGCGCAGAATTCTGTGCTTCTTTTATTGATGTTGATTCAACTTCAAGATAAGTGGGAATCTCCGGCCAAGAATCAATATCAAAAACTGTTTTTCCTTTCCTATATCTTATCTTTTTATTCTCTTCTTCCCTCTTTATCACAAGTCTGATAGATTTGAGTAATTCATAAGTTTTCTCATAATCATCTACTATTACTTCTATTTCTTTCATTCCGGCATTGTCTCCATATCTTCCTTTTACACTTTCTTTGTAAGCTAGTGTTATTTCTTTCCCGTTGGTTCGTAACCTCAGCCATCGATCTCTCCGATTCATCCGAAAGTCTGGATAATCAAAAAGAGCTCGGCGGTAATCGTACTCTCCCACTTTCTCTGCGCTGATTTCTGCAAGCTTCTTCTCAAGTTTCGGGACGTCAACCTCTAAAAATGTAATTTCAAATTCTTCCATAATTATTCCATCGTCTGATACCTCGCCATAATCTCCGCCTCCACTTCTTCTCGGTCGCGGCCGTATTTCACATAAGAAAGTTCTTTCAGAGAATCCACGATGTCGGGATTGCCTTTTTCTGGGGCTAGAGTTATCAAATTAAAAGGTTTAGTTGGTTGACCTTTTATTAGCATGCTCATGTAGGCATTGTAGTTGTCGAGCTTGGTGATGTCGGCCGCGGTAAATTGGGGCTTGAATTTCGGCTCGAGAAATGTCGCGTCCTCAGTGCCGACACGGAAGACGGCCATGGAACCGACATTGCCGAAGACTGCATTTTTAATATTGTCTTCGAGCTGAGTGATGTATTGATGCGCAATATTAAGCGAGAGTCTATATTTGCGAGCTTCAGATAAAATAGAAGCGATGGAGTCAGTCGTAACATTCTGAAACTCGTCAATGTAGAGATAGAAATCATTCATCGGCTTGCCAAACATGTCTACTCGCGAGAGCGCCGCCATCTGGATTTTGCCGACTAAGACAAGCCCGATCAGATTCGCATTGATATCCCCGAGTCTACCCTTCGAGAGGTTCACTAGAAGAATTTTCTTCTCATCCATAATCTTGCGGAAATTAAAAACAGAGTTCTGCTGAAGCACCACTGGGCGCATAATGTCATTGGAAATAAAATTATCAAATTTTGAAGAAATATACGGCACGAAGTTCGCCAAAGATTGGTCTCCTGTTGTTTGCTCGGCGGAAATCCAGAATTGTTTGATTATTGGATTCTTGCATCTCTCGAGCTTCATGTCGCGGAATTCTTTGTCAGCCAAAACACGGGTAATCTCGAGTAAGGTTGAGCCGGACTCGGGATTTTCCATCACTAAAAAGGCGCTATTTCTGAAATATTGTTCAAACATCGCCCCGCCTCCGACCTTCATGTCGAAGAGTTTATTGAAAATTCCCATCAGTTCGTTCACTACGAAAGTTTTCTGCTCTGGATATTTCGGATCATACTCGAGCATATTGAGCCCCATTGGGCGGGCAGTATAAGCCGGATCGAAATAGATCACGTCATCGATACGCTCTTTCGGAATCCTGGACAAGATTGTCTGGATGTCTGTACCGTGCGGGTCTATATAACAGCAACCATCGCCAGCCTTTATATCCTGCGTAATCATATTGAGCATGATGTTGGTCTTTCCTGTACCCGTCTGACCGATGACATAGAAATGCCTCATGCGATCTTCGCGTGCCAGATGAATTATCGTATCGCGCCCCCGATAACTGTTAACTCCTAAAATCACACCCTCTTGTCCCATTTCGAGTGGCGCCGGCGCAATGCCAGCTTTGGCTTCTTTAAGCTGTGGCTGACTCCCGATACCAACCGGGAAATGAAAGACTGAAGAGAGTTCTTTCAAATTCATCGGCAAAATCTTATCATGGGAAAAAGAGCGGAAAGAAAAGTCTTGAAAAAGTTTTTTCAAATCATTTCCTTGCATTTCTTCAAAAAAGAAAGAATTGCTAGCCGCTTCAGAAAATTGGTGAAAGGAAGATTCTATCTCTTTCAAAATCGCCCCTGCGCGTTCTTTCGTCTCGGCAGAGGCTATCACTCGAATATTTGCCTTCATGATAGTGCTTTTTATTTTGTTGCCTATTTTCTCAGCTGCACCTTCGTCTACTGCCCGTCTGCCCTTCATATATTTTTCTTTTTTTTCTTCCGGCTCTTTCTTCACTCCAAAAACAAGTTCTTTGCCCGCTTTCAGCAGGGCATGATTGAATTTGTAGAAATTATCAGCCGCGTGTTTGACGGATACGCCATCCTTTACATCATCTAGGATCTTATGGAATTCATTTATGAATTTGTCTCCAGCCGGCGCGATAACAAGCTGAATCGCCGCGCCTTCTCCCACTGTTTGCAGTTTGGAAAAAACATTAAGTATTGGATTCATCGGATCGTGTTCGATATTGTCATAGGTCTTGATCGGCATCACTGCTCGCTCGGTAAAGCTCGCATAAGCCCCGACTGACCCGCCAGAAACATTGAAAATATTATAGTCGTCGGTGACCTCTCGAATTTTCGCATCATGATAAAATGCTAAAATTTGTTTTTCAAATAGCGTTAGATGTTTGTTGGGGATGGCGGCATAGACCACCACTTCATCGCTCTCTCCCGAAAGCGCCACTTCCAGGGTGAAATAATTTTCTTTTTCATTATTTTTACCGATGGAGATAGAATGCATGCCGGCATAAAATTGCTCCATCGCGCCGATGAATTCTTTGAACCCTTTTGATTTGTCAGCCTCATCGGTAGGTGGCGGAAGCGTTATTTCAAACAGGGTCATATTGAGCGATTTGTACAGTGGTGAGTCTTCTTTAAAATCGGACACAACTTGGCCGGTCTTTAAATATTGAATTAAGAGTCGGTGGAAATCGTCTTCAATATGCGGACTCCCCATCGCTTCCATCACCGAGAGCGCATTTTTAATTCCTTTGGTAATAACAACGCCCAAAAGCTCTTCCATCACCACGTCGTGGGCTTCGGGCTTGAGCGCAAGCACGATACCCTCTTTGTCCTTCTTGTCTAGGAGAATACTTTCATATAAAGCCTGCCCTGCTGGCACATCCCTATACGCTTCTACAACTTCGCCGGCCGCATTTTCTTTAGCATTTTCAAAATGTCCTATTTTAATTAATTCTTGCTCTCTTTTAGCAACATGCGCCCGCAAGTAGTCAAGCTCCTCTTCTGGAGTCTTAAACTTCGGCATTTCCTTAAAGAAGGATGGTTCCATTAAACTAATTATACAACAAAAAATTAAACTTTGGTCAAAATTTCTGGTTCACCTTCGGTGATGAGGATCGTGTGTTCGAAGTGCGCGCTACGCTTTCCATCCGCCGTGCGAAAAGTGTAGCCATCGGCGTCGAGTGTTACATTCTTTGTGCCATTGTTAATCATTGGCTCGAGTGCGATAACCATGCCCGGAATTAATTTTTCTCCTTTCCCCCTTTTACCAAAATTCGGAATATATGGATCTTCGTGCACATAACGCCCCACGCCATGTCCGGACAGAACCTCCACAATGCCATATTTGCCACCTCCCTTGGAGCGAATGAAGCTCTCTACCGCATAGCCTATATCTCCCACCGTGTTGCCTGTTTTGCCCCCCTGGGCTACGTCAATGCCTACTTGTAACGCCTGCTCTGTAATTTCAAGAAGTGCCTTGCTACCATCGCTTACAACACCCACGGGCACAGTCATGGCCATATCAGTAAAAAGTCCATTGTGCTTTAACCCTAAATCAATAGAGACAATATCGCCTTCTTTCAATATTCTGTCCTTCCTAGGAATCCCATGGACCACTTCATCGTTTACAGATACACAAAGTGCGGCTGGAAAAGGAATTTCTGCCCCAGCTGGTCGATAATTTAAAAAGGCTGGAGTGTCACCCATCTCTTTGATTAAATTCTGCGCATATGTGTCCAAGTCTTTCGTAGAAACTCCTGGAGCAACTTTTTCTTTCACCTTATGAAGCACAGTCGCCAGACGCCTGCCCCCTTCGCGCAGAATTTCTATTTCTTTTGGTGTCTTAATGATTATCATAGCGTGCTAGAACCCAATGGCAGAAATTATGTCTTTGTGCACATCTTCAATACTTTGCTCACCATTTATGGTATAAATTGTATACCCAGCTTTCCCTTTGAAATAATTCATAGCGGGAATAACACTGTTTATATATTCATCAAATCTTTTTTCAATACCTTCTTTTGTGTCATCATGTCTACCACGTAAAAGATTTCTTTTCATGGCTTCTTCCTTCCCCACTTCTATATAAATAATTTTTATATCATTTCTTTTATACCATTCCATCATCACTTCAAAAGTTTGAGATTGAGGTATGGCACGAGGCCATCCGTCGGTGATCAAATGACTGTCTTTGGTAAGAAAATTTATAAGCATATTCGTGACCATAGCATCAGGGAAAAACCCGGGTTGGAGTTCTCCTCGCGAAACGGAGTCTCTCATAAGAGTAGCTGTATAAGTATCAGATTCGATAATCTTTCGAAACTCATTTCCTGGATAGGCATATAGACAATGTTTGCTATCCTTCTTTTTCAGAAAATCCATCAAAAGTTTAACCTGAGTGCCCTTGCCAGAACCCACTATTCCAAAAAATACAAAAGTCTGCGGTTGCATCTTTTAACAATACAAAATTTAGCTTGAATAATCAAGGGTTTTATAATAGAATGGTCTCATTATGAAAAGACTTGGATTTAACATAGTGCTTCTTGGGATGATAGCTTCCGGCAAAGAAACACAGGCTAATATTTTAAAAAAGAAATACGCGCTAAAATTCGTGGAGTCTGGTGTGTATTGGCGAAAACTTTTGAAAGAAAAAAGTGTTGATGGAGACTGGGTAAGAAGAACAACTGGAAAAGGAAGCCCAGCCCCGGTTGCTTTGATGAAAAAATTCCTAGTTAGAGAGATTGCAAAAAAACCGAAGAATAAAGATTTGCTTTTTTTGGGCAATCCTAGATTGAAACCTGAAGCACAACTTTTGAAAAAGATATTGAGTAAAAAGAGACAAGATTTTTTCGCTTTATACATCTCTCTGCCCGACAAAGAAGTTTATAAACGATCTCTGAAAAGGAGAACTGGAAAAATGAAAGGAATTTATAAGGTATTTGATACAAAAAAAATTATCGGCACTAGAATCAAGTGGCACAAAGATCAAGTGGGTAAAACAGTGAAATATTTTCAAAGCCTAAAAAAATTAAAAATAATCAATGGCAATCAACCCATCCCTAAAGTTACCAAGGATGTCCTAAAAGAAATTGAGGAGTATAAAAAACGGAGAGAAAATTAACAGGAACGTATGTTTAAAAACTTCTGTTCTGTTGTGAAATCACGCATATGCGTGATTTCACAACAGAGAGTTTAAATAAAATTAAAGTCCAAAGTGAACTTTTAATTTTGTTTCATCTAAAACTTTACTTACTTCTAAAATCTCTATATGCTTACGAACTCCATAAAAATCCGCTACGAACAGAATCTCCCCTTCGCATGGATATGGATAGATCCAAGCACTCTTTTGAAATTGGAAAAATCCTAAATCTTTTAATTTGAATCTGAAAGCATCACGAGCTTTCTTGAATCTTATAGGAAGATCATACATAACTAGACGCCACTTACCATCCCATTTTTTAGAGTTCTTGATTACAACTTCATCAATTAAGATTTCTCGTAACTTATTTTCCCCCTTTGGAGTGATTATATATTTTTCTTTACCCTCTACTCTCACATGTCTAACAAATCTATATCTCCTCAAGCCGTGAAAAATCTGTTGTGTTTTTCGATTATTGTTGATGATCGGCGATAATTTTTCTCCCAAAGCAACAGCGCAAAGTAAGCTTTGCGCTAGATTCATACCCTCCCCACCAGAGCTAAAAAATTTCTTTAATTTTGCTAAATGTTCTAGTTTAACCATATGTTGTGAATTTTAGCATATGCGAAATTTCACCACAAGGGAGGGGTGGGTAAACAAGGGAATTAAAGAACAATGGAAGGAAATTGAAGAATATCGAAGCAGGTAGAAATTTTATTTTACTTTTACAACATCCTCAATATTATCTAGTGAAAGATTATATTGACTAGAAATTCTTGCATCACCCATGTCAAAAATCATAAAAAATTTCCTATCGTATCTAAGTCCAACATGGCTTATCTTCTCGCATAAAATAAAATTAATTTTTAATACTCCCGCATGGAGACTTGCGCGTCGACTTTTTTCAGGAGATCGAGGACGACTGAGACAACGATAAGAAGAGATGTACCACCTATGGCCAGAGAGGCGATGCCCGTGACATGTTGCATGATGATGGGCAGAACTGCGATAAAACCTAGGAACACTGCGCCTAGGAGGGTGATACGGCTTAAGACTTTCGAAATATAGTCCGAGGTCGATGCGCCTGGACGAATTCCGGGAATAAACGCGCCATTTTTTTGCAGATTCGTAGAAAGCGCCTCAGGATCGAAGGTGACGGCAGTATAAAAGTAAGTGAAAAGAAAAACCAAAATAAAATACAGTATGGCATAAAGTATGGAAGTCTGGGAAAATGACATGAGAACGCTTGAAATTTTCGCAATTATTGTGTTGCCAAAACGAGACAAGAAAGTGCCAATCATCTGCGGGAAAAGAAGAATAGAGAGAGCAAAAATTATTGGAATAACTCCGGCTTGATTCACTCGAAGAGGCAGATAGGTGGATCCTCCTCCGTACATTTTCATCCCCCTGACACGCTTAGCATAGGTTACGGGGATCGGTCTCTCCGCCTCTGTCACAAGCACAATCCCTGCCACGATAAGTACTCCCGCTACAATAAACATCAAGAAGAGAGGGATTTGAGAAGGATCGAAAGTGAAAATGAGCTGGCTGACTTGTGAAGGCAGACTAGAGACAATACCAGCGAAGATTATGAGCGAAACTCCATTGCCAATGCCGAATTCAGATATAAGTTCACCAATCCACATCAAGAGCACTGCTCCCCCGATGACAATAAATAAATTTGTAACTTTATCGAAAGTTGTTAAATTTACCAAAATGCTCTGACTTTCTAAAATAGCCAAAAGGCTGAACCCCTGGATAGCCGCTAGCGGAACAGTCAGCAATCTCCCGTATTGAGTAAATTTTTTCCTGCCAGCCTCGCCTTCTTCGTGATAAATTTTTTTCAGAGCTGGAACCATGATGGTCAGAAGCTGCATGATGATAGAGCCAGTGATGTACGGACCGACACCAAGCATTATTATAGAGAGATTGGAAAGCCCACCTCCTGAGAATATATTTAAGATGCCGAAAAATTGATTATTCGCCAGGAATCGATTAAGCGCTAATGTATCAATCCCAGGAATAGGAATAGCGGAGAGCAATCTAAATACGATAAAAGAAAAGAGCACGAACAAAACCTTCTTTCGAAGAGAAGTGTCTGTCCAGATCAGTTTAATTTTATTAAAAAAATTCTGCATTGCTTTCTTGGCAGATAGAGCTTTAGACTCTAGATAGAGTCTAAAGCTCTATCTGCGTTACTTAATCTTAATCTTTTTACCTTGAAGATTGAGCCTTTTTCTTATTTCAGAAAACTTCTCTCCCTTGGAAGCCAGCTTTGCTTTCGGCAACAAAAATAACTTCTGGATGGACTTAAACTGATATCCCCGGTTCTTAGGCAACTTCTTAATAATATCACGAAGTTCCGGGCGGCGTTTATTGCCCGCGCGAGCTGTCTGCCCCTTGCCTCCGCGACCTGAAGTCTTGGCATGTTTGCCCCCACGGCCGACAATGCGATCTTTCTTATTCTTATGAGTTCTTTTTAAATTATGTATTTGCATGGGATTTATTTATTTAATCTGTCGGAATAATTGCGGCTAGAGCTTCTGGGATTATTACTGGAGGAACTTCTTTATTTTCTACGACAATATTTTCAGCCACTCCCTTTATATGCTTGATAGATATAGTGGAAAGCGCCGCCATCACCGCTTTGGCATTGTTTAATTTATTTTTACTATTAGACAGAATTTTTCCCGTAATGTCCTTCATGCCAGAAAGCTTCACTATATCGCGAACGACTGAACCTGCCACGAGTCCGCGACCCTTATTGGGCAATAGTTCGACATAGGAACTCGAGAATTTGGCAGAAAGTTCGTGGGGAATAGACATAGTCTTGGTTAAATTTAATTTAACCATGTTCTTCTTCGCATTTCGAACCGCCTTGTTAATGGCAAGAGCGGTATCTCCAGCTTTTCCTAGACCCAGACCAACACATCCCTTCTTATCCCCTGCTATGAGCGCCACGCTAAAAGAAAACCTGCGTCCGCCAGCCACCACTCTGGTCACACGGCGAATATTTATTATTTTTTGATCAAATTCCGGCTTGGGTTTGCCAAAAGAAGAAGATCTTCGCCCGCTATTCTTTTTTTCGTTTCTTTTTTCCATATAAAATTAAAATTGAAGTCCCAAAGCCCTGGCTTCATCCGCGACTGTTTTGATTCGTCCGGTATATTTAAATCCATTTCGATCGAAAACGACTTTTTTGATTTTCTTTTCAAGGCAAATTGTTCCGATCAGACGGCCAACCTCTTTGGCTCGCTCCGTCTTTGTTCCTTTTGTATTTTTAACATCGCTGGCTGAAGCTATGGTCTTGCCTGAAAGGTCATTAATCACTTGCGCGTAGATAAATTTATTGGAACGGAAAACGGTCAGGCGCGGACGAACATCGGTGCCCTTTATTTTCACCCTAATTTTCTTCTTCAATCTTATTCTTTTGTTGTTTTTCTTAATCATTTTTTTTTATTTTCTCCTCAAGGTCTTGCCTTGGAATCCCTAAAGGCAAGACCTTTTCCCGAAAATTTATACGGTCTTCTTGCCCTGCTTGCGCCTGATAACTTCGTTCTCGTAGCGCATACCTTTGCCCTTGTAAGGTTCTGGCTTCTTCAGGGCGCGCAATTGAGCTGTGAAGCTCCCCACTAATTCTTTATCGATGCCAAGGATAGTGATGTTATTCTTTTCCGCCGTGGCTATGATCCCCTCTGGTATCTGCACAATAACAGGATGAGAAAATCCTAAGGCAAAATTAAATTCTTTGCCCCCGCCTGCGCGGGCAGGCTTGACTTCAGACTTGAATCCCACGCCTTCTAAGATTAATTTCTTTTGATATGGAGTTACCACCCCACCCATCATATTCTTAATGTGTGAAGCGTAAGTACCCCAAAGAGATTTGGAAAATTTGTCGTTTCTCTTCGCATTTAAGGTAACCATTTTGTCTGTAATATTGATTGTAATATCATCTCTGAAATCTTTCGTAATGGTGCCCTTTGGCCCCGCCACCGTTACCGTGGCGCCACTCTGACTCACTTTGACTCCTGCTGGTATTAATATTTCTTGTTTTCCAATTCTTGACATAAAATTTATTTTACAACTATTTACCAAATTCTAAACAACGCTTCGCCTCCGACTTGCTCCTGCCTGGCAACCTTACCTGATAAAATTCCCTTCGGTGTTGAAAGTATGAGCAACCCAGCGCCGTTTCTAACTTTATGAATATCTTTAATCCTGAAATAAACACGACGAGACTGTTTGGAGACTCTTTCCGCTTCTGTGATTTTGGGTTTTTTGTTTAGATAAGCAAGCTCTACTTCGAGCACTGGCTGATCCTTCTTGATTTTCTTCGAAACAGAATTTATGAAACCTTCTTTTTTCAAACATTCTAAAATCGCGTATTTCATCTTGGAATATGGCAAGACCACAGACTCCTTGCCAGCGAGCGATCCATTCTTCATTATAATTATCATGTTTGAAATTGAATCCATGGCTAAAAGTTGAAAGTTTGTAAAGTTATAAAGTTCATAAAGAATTACCAAGAAGATTTTCTTACTCCTGGCAACATTCCCTCATTTGCTAATTCCCTGAAACAAATACGGCAAATGCCAAAATCTCTCATAAAGGCATTGCCTCGGCCACAGCGAAAACATCGATTTTTAGCCCGAGTGCTAAATTTCGGCAACTTTCTCGCTCTAGCTTTTACTGATGTTTTTGCCATAGATAATTAAATGGGAGCGCCCTGTTAATATCTCACTTTTTTTCTTTAACCCTTTATCAAATAAGACTATAAGAAAGGCTTAAAGGAGAAAAGCAGATTAATCAGAGACCTATTCCCTTACTGCCATATTATCAAATAAAAACAAAAGAGTCAATTTTATTTGACCTTCCCCTCTTCCTTCTTAAAAGGAACGCCCAAGAGTTCGAAGAAAGCTGTGCCTTCTTTTTTATTTTTCGCGGTTGAGACGAGGGTTACAGACATACCGAAAATATCTTTGATGTCTTCGTCCGCTGTTTCTGGAAAGATTGTGTGTTCTTTTATGCCGATAGTGAGATTGCCCACATTATCCACAGCCCCGCGAGAAATTCCCCTGAAGTCCTTCGTGCGAGGCAAGGCAACGTTTATCAACTTTTCCAAGAAAGCATACATCCTTTTCCCCCGCATGGTAACTACAACCCCGATAGGGTCACCCTGGCGAACCTTGAAGGATGAGATTGATTGTTTCGCGCCTCGGAGCGCTGACTTTTGTCCAGTAATCTTTGCTAGGCGATCCCCTATCGCTTCATTTTTGTTTTTATCTTTCTTGATAGCAGTGCCCGTACCCACGTTCATCACGATCTTCTGCATCTTGGGCGCAGCCAGGGCATTTTTATAATGAAAGATAACTCTCATTTTCTCAAATGCTCCGCTTTCTTTTTCTTTTACGGTTGAATGTTTCATGGAAATTTTATTTATTTTTCTTTTCTGACATTAGAAGCATGTATCGGCATCGCGATATTTATCATTGAACCTTTTTCTCCGGATTTTCTTGGGCGCTGGTGCTTCTTCATCATATTCAATCCTTCCACTATCACTTTATTCTGTAGAGTTAAAATACGGACAATTTTGCCCCCTTTGCCTTTGTCCTTGCCTGTTATTATTATTACATTATCTCCTTTCTTGATTTTCATAATTTATATTTGCAATTAACTAAATCACCTCCTGCGCCAAAGAAATTATTTTCTGAAATCCTTTTTCAGCGAGCTCTCTCGGAATAGGTCCGAACACGCGCCCAGCCTTTGGATCTTGTTTGCCTTTTTCTAAAATAACCACGGCATTGTCATCAAAACGAATATAAGACCCATCGCGCCTACGGTACGCGCTACGAGTACGCACTACCACAGCCTGATGCACATCCTTTTTCTTAACAGCCTTTCGTGGACTTGCGACTTTGACAGAAATGATCACGATCTCGCCCAGGGTCGCATATCTCTTTTTTGAAGAGCCCAATATTTTAAATACCTTTCCTACGGTACCTCCGGCATTGTCTGTTATTTTTACTAATGTTTCATTTTGAATCATAAAATTTAGATCACAGTAAATCTTTTATCTTTCGAAATTGGTCGCGTTTCTATTATTTCTACGGTATCTCCTATTTTATATTTGTTTTCTTCGTCGTGCGCTTTGTATTTTTTGCTGACTTTATAGAATTTTCCATATAGGGGGTGCTTTATAAATCTGGAAACAGAAACAACGATAGTTTTATCCATCTTGTCACCCACAACTACGCCCTTCAGGGTGCTATTCTTTTTTATTTTTCCTGTCTGCGCAGGCAGATCTTTTTTATTTTCTGTTTTCATCCCAGTACTAAAATTTTATTTATAATCATTATTGTTAATCTATATTATTATCCCCTTTTTGTCTATTTTCTTAATTTTAATTAATCAAAAATTTAGTACGGGACAAGTATTTATTTATTATTGAGTGCTGTCAGAATTCTGGCTATTTGCTTTCGCAGGGTCGATTCTTCTTTTGTATTCTTTGACTTCGATCCTTCGGCTTTAAACCTGATAACCCTTATTTTCTCTCTAAAAGTTACAAGTTCTTTTTTTAACTCTTCTTCTTTCATTCCTTTTAAATTCTCTTTATTTTTTTTCATGATTTTTTACAGATAGAGTTTTAGACTCTAGATAGAGGCTAAACCTCTATCTGCTACTGCTTATGTTCTCTGGAAATTATCCTGGCTTTGATCGGCAGTTTGGTGCCAGCTTTTCGGAGTGCTTCACGGGCGACCGGCTCTGGAGCCCCATCTACTTCGAAAATAATGCGCCCGGGTAAAACATCGAAGCAATAGCCTTGCGGATCTCCCTTCCCCTTTCCCATGCCCACCTCTGCCGCCTTGGCAGTGAAGGGACGGTCTGGAAAAATACGAATCCAGTATTTGCCACTCTTGGTAAGAGTGCGGGATATTACTTTGCGAGCAGCTTCAAGCTGAGTAGACTTAACACGCGCTTGAGTTTCAGATTTAAGACCGAAAGAACCAAAGGAAAGCTTACTTCCCCTGGTGTCTGGCGTCATTGCCTTCGGATTGCTACGCATGGTCTGCCATTTTCTAAATTTTACTTTTTTCGGTAACAACATATATTTAATCGATCTTATCATTTCCCGATGCTTGCAGTCGGAATCCCGACTCCTCTGGACTTCGGGACTTGTCAGTAAAAATCTTGCCGCGATAAATCCAAACCTTTATGCCGACAACGCCGTAGGGCAAAGTCGCACGTTCACGCTTGAAATCCACATCAGCTCGAAAGCTCTGAAGTGGTACAGAACCTCTTTTGAGCTCTTCAGTACGAGCAATATCCGCTCCACCCAGTCTGCCGCCTAAGACTATTCTTGCTCCCTCAACTCCGCGAGCCGACATTACTTTCTCAATAATTGTTTTGATGACTCGGCGATAAGGCATTCTTTTCTCAAGTCCTTCGGCGATCATGTATGCTACTATAGCGGCATCGGCTTCTGGATTCGTTACTTCAACAATCTCGAGTTTAAAATCTTCTGGCTTGGGGAGTTTCAGTTTCCCCATTTTATTTAAAATATCTTCCTTCAGTTTGGCTGCTCCGGCGCCCTCACGTCCTATAATAAGTCCGGGACGAGAAGTTTTAATAATGAACCTGGTAGCCTTCCTACTCCTTTCAATTTCAATAGTAGATATATACATCCCGCGCAATTTCTTTTCTAAATACTGACGTATCAAGACATCGCCCTTTAAATAAGAGACATATTTTTTCGGATCAGCAAACCAGCGAGATTTCCAATCTCTTAATATAATCAATCTATGCGCGTATGGATGAACTATTTTACTCATGTTATTTTGAATCAAGGGGAACCCTTGGGGAAACTCTTTTAAGGGTTCCCCTTTTACTATCTTTAACTGCTACTACTTTTTCTCCCAATAATAAATTTACATTGCTGGTTCGTTTGTTTATTCGGTGCCCGGTGCCCATGGCCCTAGGCATCATCCTCTTCATAGTAACTCCTTTATCTACTCGTAATTCCTTTATAAATAAATTATCTCTTTCGATCCCCTTTTGTCTTGCATTAGCCACCGCTCCCAGCAAAAGCTTTTTTATGGGTAACCCGGCGCGCTTAGCTAGAAAATCAAGCTCAGCAATAGCTTCCGCTACTTTTTTACCCCTTATCAGCCTCGCAACCAAACGAACTTTCCTCGGAGACTGTCTATAATTTTTTAAAAATGCTTTCATCTTATTTTTATTTTATTTTTTTGCGCCCTTCGCATCCGCTGCGGCAGCTGTCGCGCCCTTGGCGGCTGTTATCTCCGCTTCTTTCTTCTTCTGTTCAAGTTCTTTCTGCATCTTTCCCCCATGTTTCATAAATTTCTTAGTTCCTGAAAATTCCCCCAGCCTGTGCCCCACCATGTCTTCGGTCACCAAGACATCAATGTGCGTCTTGCCATTGTGGACACCGAAAGTGAAGCCGAGCATCTCGGGAGAGATGGCGGAAGC
The DNA here is from genome assembly GCA_001787005.1 of Candidatus Nomurabacteria bacterium RIFCSPLOWO2_01_FULL_39_18. GTDB lineage: Bacteria > Patescibacteriota > Minisyncoccia > Phycocordibacterales > UBA9973 > UBA9973. The sequence continues at coordinate 143,371 of MFUV01000004.1, forward strand.
CCTTTTCCAGGTTTTGATAGCTCCTGTTGAAAGCGGATTTTTGCCGGCAATCTTTTTCAAGAGCCCTTCATCCACGTATATACCTTTTTTGATTGACCGAGTCATGATTGATTTTTAACGAAACGAGCATTAAAAAAGCTCCTGACGAGCTTGGTTTTATATTAGCAAATAAGAGTAAAAAGTCAATTGTCGGGTAAAAATAGTGATGGGGGACAAATCGGTCTCGAGTGCCGATCGTCCCCCTTAGATACCTCCTTTCTGTCAGCGTTAGCTGACCCTACATTCGCCGCCACCATGGATGACGGTATTTCCTCCGCGCCCTCACTTTTTCTTCCCCATACGCTTTTTGGCGCGTAATGCTTTTTCGTTTTCAGCTTTACGCCGAAGCTCAGCCCGCTCAGCGGGCGTGTAGTGGTGTCCCAAGGTGCATCTCCTTTCATCTACAACCTTAAAAGAAATATATATATAAAGCAAGATCTGGGTGTGAATAAAAATACACAGGCGTTGCCTGTGTATTGGTTATTTGTGAGAAAAAATACGAGGGGCTCCGGAGGTAGCAGTGTCCGGAGCCCGATGATAACTTTTTTTTGCCCCGACCTTCCTTCGGTCGGGGCTGGACGAGAGGCTAATAACAGCCTCTTCGCCCTTCGCGGCGCCTTCGGCGCCGCCCCAGGCGGAACCTCATCTGGGTACACCTCCTTTCATTTTTAATGATACCATAGTTGCGCAACTACGCAACTATGGTGTGGAAAAGTCAGTATAATATGAAATAAAAATAGTGATGGGGGCTTGGTCTGTGTTAGACCTCACCCCCGTAATCTCACCGTTTGTGGTTTTGCTCCTTGACGCCCTTTCGGGCGTCCCCCTTAAAGAGGCGACGAATCCACCGTTGCCGGCGGTCCACCACCCCTTTGTCTCTCGTGGTTTCCTCGTCGTCCCGTACCACGACGGGGCGATGCAACTTTATTCTTGTTGCCAAAACTCTCATGCGAAACCTCCTTTCACTTAGGAGCTTAAAAGAAATATATATATAAAGCAAGTTCTGGGTGTGGAGAAATACAACCCCTCCAAACCTCCCCTTATCAGGGGAGGTACAAAAAATCCCCCTGACAAGGGGGACTTAGGGGGTTATTTTTTTTTATTTATTCTTTCCAGTTTTCCTGCGAGAGATGATAAATATATTCGAGTATTTTTTGGGTCCGCGGGTTTTGCGTCCGCCAGTAACTTTGCCCCACATCGTCTTTGGTCTCTTGGTTCCTCTGCCCTGTCTGCCTTCCCCGCCTCCGTATGGATGGTCTACTGGGTTCATGGCAGTGCCTCGCACTGTTGGTCGAATTCCTTTCCAGCGGCTCTTGCCGGCCTTGCCGTAATTTTCCAAATGATGCTCTTCGTTTGAGACTGTGCCGACAGATGCCCAGCAGTTTTCATTTATTTTTCTTATTTCTGTCGAAGGCATTCTAAGGTTCGAATATCCATCAGCATTGGCAACCACTTGGGCGAAGATTCCGGCCGAACGCCCGATCTTGGCCCCGCCATTTGGTTTGATTTCGATATTGTAGACGAAAGTTCCAAGTGGAATATTCCGTAATGGCAATCTATTACCTGGCGAAAGCGGCGCCTTAGCAGATACGATGAAAGAGTCGCCGGGCTTAATGGATTTTGGCAACACTACATATCTTTTTTCCCCATCTTTATAGACAGAGAGCCCGATAAAAGCTGAACGGTTCGGATCATATTCTACTGATTTTATTTTTGCGGGGATTTCTTTCTTGTCATATAGAAAGTCTACGTCTCGGAAAAGGCGCTTGTGCCCACCGCCTTTGTGCCTCATGGTGATGCGCCCTGCGCTATTGCGCCCCACAGAACGCCTGAAGCCATAAGTCAGAGACTTAGTCGGTCGAGACTTCGTCAAAACATGACTATAATTTACGTTAGTCATCTGCCTTCTTGATTTGCTTGTGGGTTTGTATGTCTTCATTGTCTCGTGATTAAACAAACTCTATTTTATCGCCCTTCTTTAAATAAACTAGGGCTTTCTTGCCCCCTCCTCTCTTGCCGGGCTTGCCTCTCGAAATAATATGCTTTACCGGAACTTTTAAAACATTTATCTTAATCGGGTGTACTTTGTAAAGGGCAAAAATAGCTTTATCTATTTCTTTTTTGTTGGCAGAAGAAGCTACATCGAAAGTGTAGACATTCTGCTCCTGCATAAAGGAAGCTTTCTCGGTAACTCTTGGATTTTTGATAATGGTTGTCATGTTGTTTTTTACCCCCTCCTTTCTCCTCCCCCTATATAGGGGGAGGCTGGGTAGGGGTATTACCCTCTCGATTCTAAGAATTTTGCACTTTCTGTGGAGTTTTCTATTATGAGATATTTGTAATTTAAAACGTCTAATGGATTTATGTTTTTAATAAATATTATATCTAGGATCGGGATATTTCTAAAGCTCTTTTCTGTGTTTTTATTTCGTTCATACAAAGCCAATAAAATTTTTGGTTTTCTCGTTTCTAGATTTTTCAAGTTCCCCGCCCTTGCCAGATTTTTCATCACTTCTACCGCAAACTTTGTATTTATTCTTGACATTTCAAGTGAATCAATAAAAAGTATTTCGTTGTCTTTCAGCTTACGAGATAGGACTGAGAAGAGCGCCTGCGCGCGCATTTTCTTGGAGATTTTTCTTTTATAATTCTTCTCGGCAAGCGGACCATGAGTTACGCCTCCGCCAACCCAGATGGGGCTCCTCGAAGAGCCGTGTCGCGCTCGTCCTGTGCCCTTTTGCTTCCAGGGCTTTCTGCCTCCGCCTCGGACTTCCCCACGGCCTTTCGTGTCAGCAGTGCCTGCGCGCTTGTTACTGCGCATTCCTTCTACCACCTGGTGCACTAAGTCACTGCGCCATTTAGCACCAAAAACTTTCGGGGACAGTGTGATTGTTCCTGATTCTTTTCCTTTTTGATTATGTATTTTTGCTTCCATCCCGTTAGAAGTAGATCGCGATCAACTCGCTTTCCTTATATTTAATGTTCTTAATTTTACTAATGGTTAATTTCATACTTTTTTTATTTTTAAATTGCGATCGCGACTTCTAGCGGGATCCATTTTATCTACTTATTATTTCAACCAAACTTCCACGCTTACCTGCAATTGCTCCCTTTATAAGCATAATGTTGCTTTCCAAGTCAACTAAAACGACTTTCAAATTCTTCTGGGTGATGCGGTCTCCGCCCATTCTGCCTGCCATTCGCATGCCCTTCGGAACATGGGTTCGCAGTCCTCCGCCGATGCTTCCTGGCTCTCTTTCCGAATGCTTCTGACCATGAGTGCGGGGACCGCCATGGAATCCGTGCCGCTTCACAACACCCTGGAAACCCTTACCCTTGGAGACGCTCGTGACCTGCAAATTATCTCCTGGGGCAAAAGCTGAAACATTAATTTCATCACCAACTTTCACGTCGCTAGTGTCGGCAGGTTTCAACCTAAATTCCTTGAGAGTCTTAAAAAGTTTATCGGAAACTAGAGCCATTGTTCCTATCTGGGCTTTATTGATCCTCTGTTTCTTACCTCTCCCGAAACCCAACTGAATTGCATTGTAGCCATCTTTTGATTTCTCGAAGATTCTCGTCACTGTCACAGGCGGAGTAAAAACTGCGGTTACTGGAACAACCTTGCCGTCTTCGGAAAAATATTCCGTCATATTCTCTTTTGTTCCTAAGATGAACTTCATAAAATCCCTTTATTCCTACAACATCTTCACGTCAATATCCACTCCAGAAGGAAGCGACAAATTAGTAAGAGCCTCTATTGTCTTAGTATTTGGATTTATAATATCAATCAATCTCTTGTGTACTCGGATCTCGAACTGTTCCCTCGTGTTTTTATAAATAAAGGGAGAACGATTGACTGTATATTTTTTTATTTCGGTTGGTAGTGGCACAGGTCCAACAACACTCGCATCATGACGCGCCGCAGTATCCATAATTTGTTTGACAGAGCTATCAAGAATCTTGCTCTCATACGCTCGTACACGTATGCGAAGCACTACCTTGCCATCCCCTCCTTCCTTGTTAGATTTCTCTTTTTTCACGGAAATCTTTGGCGGTTTGGGAGTTTTCGCCACTGTCGCCTTTACTGCTTTGGGCTTTTTCACTTTTATATCTCTTGTTGTCATGGATTTATTTAAAAGGACAATTTGGATTTTTCTCCCCAAGGTCTTGCCTTAAGGAACCCAAAGGCAAGACCTTTTCCCGAAAAATTTAACCTAAGATCTTCGTAACCACTCCAGCCCCAACCGTCTTGCCTCCTTCACGGATAGCGAATCGTTGAGATTCCTCGAGCGCGACAGGAGTAACTAATTTAACTGTAATCTTCACTGTATCTCCAGGCATCACCATCTCTGTTCCATCAGCTAGAGTAACGTCACCTGTCACATCTGTCGTTCGAACATAAAACTGCGGCTTATAACCCTTGAAGAAAGGAGTGTGTCGTCCGCCTTCTTCTTTTTTCAGAACATAAATTTCGCAAGTGAAATTGTCATGCGGAGTTACGGTTCCGGGCTTTGCGAGAACTTGCCCTCGAGTAATATCTTCTTTCTTAAGACCTCGGAGAAGTATGCCAGCGTTGTCTCCAGCCATTCCTTCTTGCAGATTTTTATTAAACATTTCAATCCCGGTGACTGTGGTCTTTTGAGTTGCCTTAATTCCGACAATTTCCACATCTTCGCCGACTTTCACTACGCCTCTTTCGATTTTCCCAGTGACAACAGTCCCGCGACCTTCAATAGAGAAGATATCTTCAACTGGCATAAGAAAGGGCTTGGCAATATCGCGGACTGGAATGGGGATGTAAGTGTCGAGCGCATTTACGAGCTCAAGCACTTTCTTCGCCCATTCATCATCAACCGACTTTGCTTCAAGGGCCTTTAATCCTGAACCCCTGATAACAGGAGCGCCAGCGCCATCAAAGCCTTGCTTAGTAAGGAGTTCACGTATTTCTTCTTCCACCAAGTCAATCATGTCTTTATCGTCAACCATGTCGCACTTATTGAGGAAAACGATTATTTTCGGCACGCCAACTTGCTTCGCAAGCAAAACATGTTCACGAGTTTGAGGCATCGCGCCGTCAGTCGCCGCAACCACAAGAATAGCTCCATCCATTTGAGCCGCACCGGTGATCATGTTCTTGATGTAGTCAGCGTGTCCAGGAGCATCAATGTGCGCGTAGTGGCGAGCATCGGTCGAATACTCGTTGTGAGAAATATTAATAGTAATTCCGCGAGCCTTTTCTTCTGGAGCATTGTCAATCTGATCAACACCCCGAAGTCTAACTTGCTTTCCAGCCATGTTTAGCACATGGAGGATTGCCGCAGTTAATGTGGTCTTACCATGGTCAACGTGACCAATAGTGCCTACGTTAATATGCGGTCGATCTCTTTTAAATTCTTCTGCCATAATCTTTTTAAGCCCTACCAGTGGCGGGCAAGCTAATAGTTAAGACTCAACGTACGAGAACCAGTCGCTAAGGCTTAATTACTAACAATATATTAACTAATAATTGCTATTTGTTTTAAAAACCTCAACCTAAGGCTGATCCGCCTTTGGCGGAAATAGAAAAACTGCAAAAGTGCAGTTGTTTACATACTAACAAATTAAAAAGGATTGTCAATTAACCCCCATTGTAATAGACTTCAAGTATGAGCATAGGAGCATTGGGAAGTTTCCCACACATAGAAAAACCTGCAAAAGGTTTAAGCAGGAGGGAAGTCGTGGAGCAAGTTTTTAATAGATACCATAAAAATCTTATTAATTGGTGTATATATAAATTAAAAACAAAAAATTTAGGCTTTGACCACCAGAGTGATGCGGAGGAAATAGTCGCAGAAGTTTATGCGACATTGTTAGACGAGAAAAAAAGTCCTATTGATTTAAATAACCCAAACATTGAAGCATATCTGAACACTGCTTTACAACATGCAATTGGTCACTATATTAGAGAAAAAAATACAAAAAAGAGAAGACCGGAGGGATTGCTCTTGTCTTTAGAAGAAGTTGAGGATAGGAAAGATATTGCTCCTCAGTTGACACAATATTTTGCTGAACATACATCTCAGCATACAAGTGATAAAGAAGAAATGTACGAAAAAATTGAGCAAGCATTAAAAAGATTGGGGAGTAGGAATCCAAAAATGGCTAAGATAATTAAAGAAAGATATGGATTGGGAAAAACCCAAGTACAGATAGCTGAATCTTATGGTGAAAAAAAACAAAACATACAGTATTTGGAAAAGCAGGCTTTGGGATTTTTGTATGGTATTATCACCGGCAGAATCATGAGCGATTTATCTATACCAAAAGGGAAAATCAAGAAACAGGGATAGTTCTAGCTGGTGTATTTTCTTATCTCCTCACAAAGTTTTTTAGCCTCTGCCTTGGGATTATCGGAGAAAATCACTCCCCGAGAGGAGTTGATGATGAGTCCAAGACCTTCGCTATTCAACCCCGCCTTCATAACAGCTTTTAGGTCTCCACCTTGCGCCCCTATTCCTGGCACAAGGAAAGTCATGTCGCCTGTAATTTCTCGAATTTTTTTCATCTCTTTGGGATAAGTTGCGCCAACCACGAGCATGCAATTATTATTTTTATTCCAACTTTTTGAAACTTTTTCTGCCATCACCAGCCAAAGAGCCTTGCCGGCAAGAGCATTCAAGGGCCAGGAGCGTTGAATATATAAATCTTGAATTTCCTTTGCACCTGGATTGGAAGTACGGCAAAGAAGGATGCAACCTTTGTCTTTCCGATCTAAAAAGGGTTTCAGCGCTTCACTCCCCAAATATGGATGAAGCGTAATCGCGTCGAAGCCAAACCAATCAAAAAGCGAATCCACATAACCCTGGTTGGTGTTCCCGATGTCCGCCCTCTTGCAATCACAAATGGTAAAAATATCTGGATATTTTTTTTGTAGATATTCCATAGTCATTTTTAATTCTTTTATTCCCTTATCCCCATGCGCTTCATAAAAAGCAATATTGGGCTTGAACGCGGAGGCGTATTCGTGTGTCTCTTCTATAATCCATTTATTGAATTCAAATTGTGGGAATTCTAATTTAAAAAATCTTTCAGGAATTTTTGAAATATCCGCATCCAACCCCACGCAAAGAAGAGAATTTATTTTCTTAGCTCTTTTGTTGTATTTATTGATAATCATTTGGTGTGCTCTTTAAACCAATTTTCGACTTTTTTTAGCTTATCGCCTCTTATCATTCCAAGCTTTTTGACTTCATCAAAAATAGTGGGAAAGGAGCTAATGTGGTGTAATTTAACTTTTGCCTTACTAAAGGCATCCCTTGCCTCTGGAAAATCATAACTTACAATCACTAAACAATTTTTTACTTTCGCACCCTCTTTCCTCAAGTTCTCTACTGCGCGAAGACTACTATCCCCCGTTGTTACTAAGTCTTCAATTAGCAAAACATTTTTATTCAAAACGCTTCCTCCTTCTACCATTCGCTTTGTCCCATGATCCTTTGCCTTTTTGCGCACAAAAACAGAAGGTATTTTAAGTAGAAACCCTAAGGCTGCACTGTGAGGAATCCCCGCTGCTTCTACCCCAGCTATCACATCTAGTTTTATTTTTTCTCTTTTAATAATCTCGGCAAAACTTTGAATGATAATTTGCCATTCATTCGGATGAAATGGTAATTTTCTATTGTCTATATATATGGGGGAAACGATGCCAGACTTAAAAGTAATGGGGTTATCAGGCATAAATCCAACAGCTCCGATTTTAAGAAGCGCCTTCGCAACCTTTTGCTCGGTATTCATACTTTTGATTTTAACCCCTCCTTTATCTCTTTCGCAAGATAGGGATTCCACATTGCTCCTGTTGCGGACATGACAATGTCCGCCCCGGCATCTCGGTATTCAAAAAAGTCATCGGCATTCATAACTCCTCCCACGCCGATAATGGTATATGAGAAGCTAAGCTCCTCACGAATTTTCTTCAATCGCCTTACCATTTCGAGCCCAGCCCATTTGATAGCATGCCCGCATACTCCACTCCGCAGTCTGCCCTTGCCGGGCAGGGCTTGATTGCCTTTTTCATCCACAATCTCTGCAGAAATAGTATTGATGGCAGAGATGGCTTGTATAATATTTCCAATTTCTTTTACAAAATTTCGCAACATTTCGCCATCTTTAAAATAAGCGATTTTTATAATAAGAGGAGTATTACCTACAACTTCCTTTATGGCTTTAGCAACCATCACGCTCCTTTGCGTATCATAACAAAGTAAATTATTCGTGCCTTCGTTGGGGCAACTTAAGTTGACTTCAACTATTTTAACCCCGGTATTTTTCAAAAACTCGGCAGTTTTTTTAAAATCGTCAATAAAATCATCTACGCTTTGCATTTCTTTCTTGGTATCTTGGAAGCTCCCAATAACTACCTGACCTTCGCGTGTATTTTTAACTACATTGCCTAAATCTTTTTGCCAGAATTCCGGCTCAAAAGATGGTACTCCGAATGAGTTTGTAATTGAAAGGGGTTTGTCGTATTCACGACTCGCGATTAGTTTATTGTTTGCTTTTTCCAGAGTTAAGTCACCTTCAACTTTAACCGATAAAACATTTGGCCACGGATGGCAGGGATACTTAAGACTGCGAACAGTTTTATAAGTAACGATATCAAAACCTTTATCTAGTGCTGCTTGCACAAAATTACCATTGAGTAATGGTCCCGCCGGAATTCCAAAAGGCGAATTTACTTTAAAACCCAGAAAATCATACCTCTTACCAAGGGGAACCCTTGGTATTTGTATTCCATCGGCAAAAGCACCAAAAGGACCTTGCTCGAAGTTCTCTTCATATGATTTCCCTGGATCGTAGAATGGGGTAAGAAGCATATTTAGTATAGTAGCAATAAATCGCCAAAACAAAAACTGTCTTTATAGATTCGCTTTCTGCTCTTTTTGTAGAACGGGTAAATAATATTTTTTAGCCAAGCCAATTATCCAATCATGCATTTCGGCAATCACATTCCTGTGGCTTGATCCAATTGAATAAATCGCAGGGCAACCAGTTCGGTCCCTTTCGTCTAAGACAAAAGGGGTTACGCTTGATAAAACTTCTGGTTTTATTTCGATAAGTAGTTCCCCACTGTCAGTCTCTCTGAAATAAAATTTATCTAATTTAAAATCGCTGGCTTCATCAGAATCAAGCATGTTGAGATCACTATATTTACTTTCGATGTTTGCAAATAAATGTATGTGGGAGCTTGCTAGGGCATAAATTAAATGTAGAGAGCCATTGGCTAATTTTTCGAATTTATCAATTGGCATTTTCTCCCTAAACTGATTTTCATAAACCTTGGGCAAGATCTTGATGGTTCCCCATAAAGTATTGATGGCAGTTAAAATTCCTGAACGTATCTGTGCATGAGGGTCTTTAACCCCTCCAACCCCTCCCTCAAGCATTAGAAGCTTACTATACCTGTCATAGGCCATTGATTTTAGATCTTCACCCGAAAGATAATCGTATCTCTTTTTTCTCTTATCTTGCTGCCACTCTACTAGCACTCGTTTCATGAAAGTTTTATTGTTATTCATTAAAAAATTGGCAACGTCTTTGGAATTTTTCAAACTTGATAATAAGAACTTGATTACGGAGTCTGGTAAAAAAACATCCGGCATCGCCACTCTAACCAGACCTGGAGAATGAGCCTTGATACCCTCAAGTGTCTTTAGCCAAATTTCTTCAATAAATATAGCAAGTAGAGCATTAATTTCGGCTTTCACCCTATTTGGCTTTTCTAATGATCCAAGATGTTCAGCCGCTTCAAACTCACCCTTCTCAAAACCTTTTTTAATAGGACGAATACCAATTTTATCAACACCTGCTATTGTGTGTAGATGATCAATGATTTCCTTGTTCGGTTTTGGCTCACCAGGCATTACCAATATAATAGCAGAAACCAAGGAAATCAAAAACTTGGTTTGAAATGATTTTTATTACAAAGGTCAGATGTTAGGGAATTATATTCAGCCTAGAGCTATTTTCTTTGGACTTTATCAAATTATTTAATCCCTCCGATATATAATGGGTTAAAAGCCTCTTTCTTGATAATTCTTCCCACTTTTTCTTCCCTGTTTCTCTTGCTGGCTGATCTGCCATTTTCAAGAAACCATCAAATTCATCTAATTCTTTTTTGGCTTTTTCCATCTCTATCTGCGCTTCTTCTGCTTCGGTCTTCAAATCCTCAAGACCCATATCACTAGTCTCTTTTTTAAGATAATCTTCCACTTCAACTCTAAATTCTTCAGACTCAGCGTCTAGCCCCGCTTGTCCTGCCCCAATCCTCGCCCCTAGTCTAGCACGATACCGAATATCTGAAAGTGCCCCAGTCATTAATACTTCTAAGAATTTTTTAAAACCTTTTGGCTCGGCACCTAATTTTCTTTTTCAGCTTCTCTTGTCCTGAATCTATCTGAAGCACGGGCCATATCTTCGGCCAACTCTTTGTCTTTTACCGGCTCTTCATCTGGTCTAAATGGTCGCATTTTCATAAATTTAAAAATATTAAAACCTGATAATATTGTTAATATTATCACGACATTAAATATTGACAATGTTAGTTGTGAACTTTTTACTTCCTCGCCGCAATGATAGTTTCAGCCACATTATTAGGTACTATATCGTACCTGAAGAATTCCATGGTGAAAGAGGCGCGGCCTTCGGTCATTGAGCGTAGTCCGGTCATGTACCCGAACATTTCTGAAAGAGGCACAATGGCGCGAATAACTTTATTCATTCCTCTGTCTTCCATGCCTTCGATGAGTGCGCGCTTACTCGAGAGGTTGCCGGTGACGTCTCCCATGAATTTGTCTGGAGTAACAACCTCCACCTTCATCATTGGCTCTAGAATTACTGGGCTTGCTCTACGGCATGCATCTTGTATCGCCATTGAAGCGGCTATTTTGAACGCCATTTCGTTTGAGTCAACTTCGTGATAACTTCCATCCCAGAGATCCACTGAAACATTGACCATCTTAAATCCAGCCAGAACTCCACGGTCGAGCCCCTCTTTAAATCCTTTCTCACAAGGCGCGATATATTCCTGCGGAATTACTCCCCCTTTGATGCTATTTATAAATTCAAAACCAGGAGACCTCTTGGTGTTCTTTGGCAAATCTTCAAGTTCTTCTTTAGTCAGAACTTCCATCGGCTTAACTTTGATCTTCACATGTCCGTAGTTTCCGCGTCCGCCTGACTGTTTGATATATTTGCCTTCAGCTTCAGAGGTGCCACTGATCGTCTCACGATAAGCTACTTGCGGCTTGCCGACGTTCGCCTCCACAGTAAATTCGCGCTTCATTCGATCCACAATGATTTCCAAATGTAGCTCCCCCATGCCGGCAATGATGGTCTCGCCCGTCTCTTGATCTGTAGAAACTTTAAAAGTTGGATCTTCTTGCGCTAGACGATTGAGCGCCATACCCATTTTTTCTTGGTCTGCTTTTGTCTTCGGCTCAATACGGAGCGAGATGACTGGTTCTGGGAAAACAATTCTGTCTAGAATGATAGCGTTGTCCTCATCACAGAGAGTGTCTGAAGTAATGGTATCTTTCAGCCCCACCGCGGCGGCAATTTCTCCAGCGAAAACTTTTTTCACTTCTTCACGGTCGTTAGCATGCATTCTTAAAATTCGCCCAATTCTCTCTTTGTTACGCGTACGAGGATTGTAGACATAGCTTCCAGCAGAAAGAGTCCCTGAATATACACGGAAGAAAATGAGCTGACCGACGAATGGATCGGTGGCAACTTTGAAGGCAAGAGCGGCAAAAGGCTCGGCGTCTGATGCGTTTCTAACGATTGGCTTTTCGTCATTCGGATCAATGCCTGGAATGGGGGGGATGTCTGTGGGAGCTGGCAAATAATCCACCACGGCATCGAGCACTAGCTGGACACCTTTATTCTTGAGCGCGCTTCCGGCGAAGACTGGGAAAATTTCATTCGAAATTACAGCTTTGCGCAAAGTCTTTTTTAATACATCGATGTCGGGAATCATCCCCTCTAAATACTCCGTCATCATCACTTCATCCGTCTCCACTATTTTTTCAACAAGTTCACTGTGATACTTCACTGCATCGGCTTTTAGATTCTCGGGGATTTCTTTCTCCACTACTTTATTGCCCATGTCTCCCTCAAAGTAGAAAGCCTTCATGGTCAGCAAGTCGACAACTCCTTCGAACTTCTCTTCGAGGCCAATAGGAATCTGCACGCGGACAGCCTTCTTGCTAAGCCGGTCTAGAATCGTAGCATAAGAATGTTCAAAAGAAGCGCCGGTTCTGTCTAGTTTGTTCACGAAGCAAATGCGAGGCACCTTAGCTTCATCAGCATAACGCCAATTTGTTTCAGATTGAGGCTCTACTCCGGCCACTCCGTCGAAAACAACTACCGCGCCATCGAGCACACGGAGAGATCTCTTCACTTCTACAGTGAAATCAATGTGCCCAGGAGTATCGATGATGTTGAAACGATGCTTCAATGGATGTTGAGCACCCGCCTTCGCCAAGGTTTCGGCGGGCACGTATGTTGGTGTCCAGAAACACGTGACCGCTGCCGAGGTGATAGTGATGCCACGTTCGCGTTCTTGCTCCATCCAGTCCGTCACCGTTTCTCCTTCATGCACTTCACCTATTTTGTGTGACACCCCAGTATAAAAAAGCACGCGTTCAGTCGTGGTTGTCTTGCCCGCGTCAATGTGCGCGATAATTCCAAAATTTCTAACTTTTTCTAGAGGATAATCTCGTTCCATATAATTCTCTTACCAAGCAAGATGGGCGAAGGCTTTGTTAGCTTCTGCCATTTTATGCGTATCTTCTTTCTTTTTAATAGCTGAACCTTCGTTCTTGGAAGCAGCAATGAGCTCATCTGCGAGTTTGAGATACATTGGTTTGCCTTTAGTATTACGAGCGGCGTCGCGAATCCATCGCATAGCTAGAGCCATTTTCCTTTCCGCCCGCACTTCGATGGGCACCTGATAATTCGCGCCTCCGATACGCTTAGAACGCACCTCCGTTGAAGGACCGGCATTTCTCATTGCTAAATCGAAAATCTCAAGCGGATTTGGATTACTTGTTTTTTCTTTTATCACGTCAAAAGCGGCATACATAACTTTCCTGGCAGTTTCTTTCTTGCCAGACCACATGATGTAATTAATAAACTTCTCTAACTTTTGAGAGTTATATACGAAGTCTGGTCCCACCATATTTCGATTTTTTACTTTTCTGCGCATAATTATTTTTTACTTACTTTTTGGTTTCTTGTTGCCATAGAGAGATCTACCTTGCCGTCTCTTCTCAACTCCTTGTGTGTCGAGCACCCCACGCACGATGTGATATCTCACCCCGATTAAATCCTTCACGCGCCCTCCGCGGAGCATTACCACAGAGTGTTCTTGCAAATTGTGACCTTCGCCGGGGATATAAGCTGTGACTTCCATGCCATTGGTCAGACGTACTCTGGCGATCTTTCTTAAAGCTGAGTTTGGTTTCTTGGGAGTGGTTGTTGAAACTTTTATACAAACACCCCTCTTGAACGGAGCTGGTGAAAAAACTGGCCTATTTTTCAAGACATTAAATCCCTTCGCCAGAGCAACTGTTTTGTGCTTGGAGTGGACTTTGACTCTATTTTTCTTAATTAATTGGTTTATCGTTGGCATTTTAATGTCTTATATAAAATAAAAGAGTCCGAAGACTCCAAAAGACACTAGAATAATTTACTATAAATAGGCCTAAAATGCAATACCAGTAAACAAACGGAAGAGAAGGGAAAGTATCGGGTACAAATAGCTTGGGAAAAAGACAATGAAAATGAGCAGTAGAACTAGTGAGTACTGTTCGAGGAGTTTGACGACAGGATCAAAAGAATAGGGCAAAAAAGAAAAAAGTATTTTAGAACCATCAAGCGGTGGAATGGGAACAAGATTAAATATACCTAAAGCTAGATTTACGATGACAATGGTGGAAGTTATGAAATAAAAATCTGGAGAAACAGACGCGTGAGATGCTAAACGAATGACAATACCAAAAATAAAAGCAATCAAAAAGTTCGCCAACACACCCGCCACCGCTACGGCCATAGTTCCCCACCTCTTGTTGCTTAAATTATCTGGATTATAAGGCACAGGCTTCGCCCATCCAAATAAAAATGGGGAGTGCGCTACTACTAAAATGATTGGTAAAATTATTGAGCCGAAAATATCCAAATGTTTGAGTGGGTTGAGGGTCAGACGTCCGGCAAAACGTGCTGTTTTATCTCCGAAATACTCCGCCGCGAAACCGTGAGAAACTTCATGAATGACAATGGACATCACGAGTATAGCTATATAGAAAATGGTATTTGTTGCGCCCATATAGATTCTATGATAACATGTGGGGACTAAGAATAAAATAAGATGAAAATATGCGCAATAACAAAGAAGGGTTCAATCGTCGGCGGAGGATATTCCAACAGGACCCGCGCGACCAAATTCAATCCGACTGGCAAGAAACGAAAATACTTAAATCTTCAAAGGAAGAAAGTTTTTATTCCTGAATTAAATAAATCTATCAACATAGAAGCATCTGTTCAAGGTTTCCGCACTATGAAGAAGCGGGGCGCTTACGCCACTCTCCTAAAAGCTGGATTAATAAAAGCTTAAGCTGGCACAAAAGTAAGCGCAGTTCCCTTCTTGCCCGAACGGCCGGTTCGACCGATGCGGTGCACGTAGGTGTCGTAGGTTTGTGGTACATCGTAGTTTATAACGTGGGTTACATCTGGGATATCAAGCCCCCTCGCCGCTACATCAGTCGCAATCAAGACATTTATGCGATCTTTTTTAAATGAATCAAGAATTCGAATTCTCTCGCGACTCCTTTTGTCTCCATGAATTGCGCCTACTTTGAAGCCCATATGCCCAAGCTCTTTCGCTAAAGTATCCACACTGTGTTTCATCTCACGGAAGATTAGTGTTTTCATTGGACGACCGCCTGCCTGCGCAGACAGGTCTTTTTTCAAAACTTCGTGTAATTTCTCTAATTTTTCTTCTTTGCTTTTAACGCGAATCACATCTTGGTCAATATTCTTTGCTGTTTCGCCAGATACCACAGAAATAAAGACGGGATCTTTCAGATATTGTTCGGTCAACTTTTTAATTTCCGGAGACAAAGTCGCTGAGAAAAAAAGAGTTTGCCTTTCTTTTGCAGTTTTGCCGATTATATAAACCATATCGTCTCGAAAACCCATATCGAGCATCCTGTCCGCTTCATCAAGCACAACAGAATGGCACCCTGACAAATCCAAAACTTTTTTTTCTATCAGATCGCGGAGTCTGCCCGGTGTACCAATAACAAATGAGACACCAAGCTTTATTTCTCTGATTTGTTTCACGATTGGAAGACCTCCCACGCAAGCCACAGAGAACATCCCGAAACCAAAAGCAAGGGTTTTAAAATCATTTTCTATCTGCAGAGCGAGTTCGCGGGTCGGAGCCATAATCAAAACAGTTTCTTTTTTATTTTGCCCCTTGGTCTTGAAAATTTTTTCTATCAAGGGCAAAAGAAAGGCCGCGGTTTTGCCTGTGCCAGTGTTTGCCATACCGAAAACATCTCTGCCTTCTAAAACTATCGGTATTGCTTGGTCTTGAATGGGTCGAGGATGAAGAAACCCCACCCCTGTGATATTTTTGTGAAGTTGAGAATTAAAGGGAAAATCTAGAAAAGTATGCTTTGAAACATACGGCTTCTCCTCCATGTGTTGACCCTTTTTAATGAAACGAGAAAAATCTATCCGCTCGCCCCGCCTAATGCGGGGCGAGCCACTGGATCTGCTTTTATTTTTATTGCCCCCAAAACGAGGACGAGAATTATTAAATTTTCCGCTACCGAAGCGGGGTTTTGCCTTTGAGGCAAATTTAGGTCGTCCGAATTTACTCGGAGTGGCCGAATGAGTCTTGTACATAATGGGTCATCCCCAAAATGCAAAAAGAGTGCAAGAAGTGAGAATGATGTCAGAAGAGTAGCATTTTGCTACTAATTTGTCAATTGTTCCGTAATTGTAAATTTATCTACCCTCTTGCAAGGGTTTAATTATGCTAAAAATATATTTATTTATTTCACTAGCGTTACTAAGAATAAATTTAGTATTTGTATAATCTTTTTCTTCTTCACCGGAGAAATCAATGATTTTCGCCCCAGCCTCAAGGGCAATGAGCTTACCTGCAGCAAAATCGTGAAACTCAATATTATCAGTAATTATTGATTCAATCTTTCCCAAAGCAAGTAGACAGTAATCATGAGCCCCAGACCAGTTGTAAAGAACCCTCTTACAACCTGCACCAACTAAAGAAAACATTAGTTTGCCCAAATAATCACGGTCAATTTTGTAGCCACAAATATAGGCAACGGTTGTCTTATTTTTATCAATAACATTATTAACTTTTATTCGCCTGCCGTTTACATATGTCCCACCATTTTTTATGGCAGAATAAGTCTGATCTATTATTGGCTGATAAATAACACCCGCAACAGATTCATTTTTATAGAGTAAGGCGATTGAAATAGAAAAATTAGGGATACCTATTACAAAATTATTTGTGCCATCCATGGGATCTATAACTAGGGTATAGTCAGAATTTTTATTAGTTTTACCTTCTTCCTCGGAGTGAATGTTATACCGGGGAAATTCTTTCTTTAAGATTTTTAAAATACTTTTTTCAGAATTTAAATCCGCTTTCGTTTGAAAATCCGCTAAAGTTGATTTCTCGGTTACATCCATAACCTGACCAAAATATTTTCTTAAGACCCTCCCTCCGGCATGAGCAGCTTTTATTAAAATTTGCAGATCTTTACTTGCTGTCCTTTTCATATTATTCAAATTGCCTTCCAATAATATTGTTCGGGCTCTCTTTGTTAAAAAGCATCTCGCTATTTTCCAATAAGTAAACACTTTTAATGCCGGCAGAAGTCATTTGCTTCCAACACGGCTCACAGCACCACCAGTGACCCCATAGATATAAATCTGCCCCTTCGGGATCTTCTCCATTCTCCTTTGCATTAGCGATTGCTTTGGGCTCACTATGATTTTTGGGATGGCAGCCCTCACAGAGTTCATACCCCTGGCCCGTTGGAATTCCCCGCTTTACCCTTTCACATTCATGAGTCTCATGGTAGGTGCTACCGTTTGCCCCTCTACCAATAATTTTCCCGTCTTTCACTACAACGCTTGATGTAGGCATTGTTTTGTCTAATGAATTCAATCTTCCGAATTCTTTAGCTTCGGCCATAAATGGATTCGATAGTGGAACGTATAAAACAAAACGTCCTTCTGGTTGATATGGATATTTGATATTTTTATTCATTCCACTATACTCTACTACATGACATCTTTTGACACAATATATCAGGGAATTATCAAAAAAATAATGGACGAAGGTATTGAAGAGCTGAATGAACGAACGGGTCATAAGACAAAAGCTCTGCCCGGAATCACATTTTCTCTTGATATTGAAAAAGATGGTTTCCCCATTCTCACGCTTCGCAAGCAACCGTTAAAATCTCCAATCGCCGAACAGGTTTGGTTTGTACAGGGAGAGAAAGATACAACATTTCTGCGAAAATTTACCAAAATGTGGGACCCTTTTATGGAACCCGATGGCACACTGCCATTCTCCTACGGCTGGAGGTGGCGCAACCACTTCGGTCGCAATCAGCTCGGAAACACAATCGAGCTTCTGGAAAAAGAACCAAGTTCGCGCCATGGGGTGATCATCACTTGGGATCCAAAAGACGATGGACATGGCGGAACACCTAAGAAAAATATCCCTTGCCCTTTTGCCTATACTATAAATATAATCGGTGGCAGACTGCACATGCACAACATTGTCCGCTCTAACGACATGATACTTGGCTGTCCATTTGATGTTTTTGGATTTGCTCTGCTACAATGCATGATCGCGCAGAGACTCGGCGTTCGTCCGGGAATTTACACCCACACAATATCCAATGCCCATGTTTATGACAATCACTACGAGGGAGCAAGGGAAATAATAAAAAGAACGAATGATCACAAAAAGGTAGAATTGCATCTGCCAAAAGATTCATTAAAACGAGCAGAGCAAAAAGATGAAGATTTGGTGGGAGAAATTCTGGCAGATTTACAAGCTCAATATAACCCCCTTCCGCCAATCAGTGGACTAGAAATTGCTTTATGATTTCCCTTATTGCGGCAATTGGCAGAAATAATGAACTTGGTAAAGGAAATGATTTAGTCTGGAAATTTCCTGCTGATCAAAAGTTTTTTCGAGAGACCACTTCTGGACATCCGATAATTATGGGACGAAAGACTTTCGAATCCCTCGGGCGTAGCCTTACGGGCGAGCCTATCGGCAGGCCCCTGCCGAATCGACAAAATATAGTAATTACTAGAGACAAAAACTATCTACGGAATGGCCTGCCTGCGCAGGCAGGCGTAGATGTTGTACATTCATTGGACGAAGCATTAAAATTGGTTTCTAAGGAAGAAGAGGTTTTTATAATCGGCGGCGCGGAAATTTTCAGACAAGCCATGTCCACTGCTGACAGGCTCTACATTACCCACTTTGACGCGGAAGATAAGGGTGCGGATGTGTTTTTCCCAGAAATTGTTCCGGTAGTCTGGAATGAAATATCCCACCAAGAATTCAAACCGGACTCAGAAAATCCAATCCCTTATATTTTTTCAGTCTATGAAAAATTTACTTGATAAATTTTAAGGAGCGGAGGATTCCGCCCCGTAGGGGAAGGACTGTAGCGGGAGAAAATTTATCAAGTAAATTTTTCTAGGGATCTTCGGGTGTTCTGATCCTGATAAAAACATCTTCGCCCTCGGGAGATTTCTCTTTTTTATATTTTCTTTTTTTATTTATTTCAATTTTTCTAATTAATTCTTTCTCCAGATCAAAACCCATGTTCTCACACATACCGAGAATGAATATCATCACATCTGCAAATTCCTCTGCCACGCCCGGCTGATTTTTGTTGTGTTTAGAAAAGGCTTCGGAGAGTTCTTCGTGCGCTCGGCAAAATTCCAGCGCCACATTGGTGAGGTTGAACCCCTTTTCCACTTTGTTCCGCATTACTTCTTTTTGTAATTCTTTCAAGTCAACCATTCTCTATAATATAGCATTTATGCGAAGCTTCTTGCAATTTTTTGATCCCGAGGGGTCCCACCCGGTACTCCGGGAAGGGCGTAGGGACGAAAAATTGCAAGAAGCGAAGCTATTTAATCTTTTTTGCCGAGTGCCTTCAAAATCTTCAAATACATTGCTTCAACAATCTTTTTCTGTTTTCCCCCAGTCGTCACATAATGGTCTAACCCAGGTGCGGCGTTGATTTCGATTACGTAATATCTAGAGTTTTTAGGGTTTTTGGCAATATCGCCTTTTGTAACCATAATATCTACACCTGCAATCCGAAGCCCCATATCTCTTGTGAGCTTTATCGCAATTTTACAAAAATCAGGGTGGATAGTATTTGTCATATCAACGGCATCTCCGCCAGTGGACAAATTGGCATTGTCTAACAAAAATATTTTTTCACCTTTGGCAGGGATGCTGCCAAAAGTATAGCCAAGTTTTTTTAATTTAATTTTTATTCTTCTGTCTTCGAAATTTATTCTCGTGTCTCGCTCTGTTTTTTCAAAAAGTTTTTGCTTTTTCTTTAGCAAGCTAAATATAGAATTTTTACCATCCCCCGTCACAGAAAGCGGGATGCGTTCATATGCAGAAATTATTTCTTTATCCAAAACAACAATCCGATAATCCCGGCCCGGTAAATATTTTTCGATGATAGCAACTCTGTCTATTTTGAATACCTCAAGGAGCGCATGACGCAGTTTTACGGCATCAGAAACAAGGCACACTCCAAGACCTTGGCTTTGGCTGTTGGGTTTTACGATAAGTGGATAGCCAAGTTTCTTTGCATAACTTATCCCATAGGGAATAGTACGTTTACTTTTTATTATCTTAGCCCAGCTGTCTTTGAAAATAGTTTTGCCTTCTGCCACCGGATAGCCCTTCTTTTTCATGAAAAATTTCGCATAATCCTTGTCGCGAGCTATGTCGGAAGAAGCGATGTGATTGAGGTCGAGGGAATACATTCGCAAGGACCGCACCACACCATTTTTATATATTATCTGAGCAGCGATCCCCCACTCTGGTTCTACTATCGCTCTCGCTCCGACTTTCGATGCAAGTTTTTTAATTAAGTTTGTTAAATAAGGGAGCATAAATATCTTTGCTAGCTTTTATTCTTAATTCTTTTTTATTTATTTTGTTGGTGAACACAACTGGAGCTCCGGTTATGATCGCGAGCGGTGTTCTTTCATCTCCCTCCCCCGTGGAGAGCACTGCCGCGGTGGCCAGGCTGTCAGCAACGTCCGTCCTTGAGAATCTCAATATTCTGCCAAAAATATCTTTTCTGCCGATATAATTTCTAACGCCCTTAAATCCAGCATAGCCCAGAGCCAAACCTATTGCTCCCATGCGAAATGGCAAAAACCCCGAATCTGTTATTAGAACTCCTAGATTTTTCAGCCGGAATTTTTGCGCCAATTTTTTACGTAAAAATTCCGCACTCTTAAAACTATCTTTGGGTAGAAGCATGAGCTTCCCGTTACCATTTGATTCATCAATGCCAGAAGCAGCCATAACCATCCCGTCTTTAATGGTGAACCAAGTATTTTTAGTTTTAATAGCAAGAGTGCTTTCTTGTTTTATTAAAGCAATTTTCTGTTTTTCATTTCTATGCACTACTGTTCTGCCTTCTGACAATGCGACGATCTTAGAAGTTACAACAAGAATGGACTTGTCGGGAATTTTCTTGATATGCTTAAAAATAAATTCTGGTAAATTTTCATTCTCACGAAAAATACTGGTCCTAGCCGTTTTTATTTCCATTATTATATTTTAATATAATTGCGATAATTTATATTTTTGGTTCATGACGAAGCGCACCAAAGAGATATTTGTGTTCTATCATAAAACCAAGATTCAGGATATGCTTCTTTTCCAAGAAGGACAGAAGGTTGTTGACTAATACAAAAGAGACACAGATACCAATCGCAAATAATGTGCGCTCAAGTGCCACAATTGGTATAAGCGATATCCAAACCGGCGCTGGTAGTGCAAAAAACCATATCCACAAAGCACCACCGACTGCGTGAGCACTAAAAGTAGCACCAAGCGCTCGCGCTAGAAGAAATCTGTCGCGGAAAAAATAGGCAACAATCGGAATTGTCCAGAAAAGAGCAAAGTACCAAACGGTTCGGCCAATGGGATGAACAACGAAAGCAATAATCGCAAGCATTGGAATAATTAGATTTAATTTTCCTTTCCGGGTAAAATACAGCACTGCAAAAAGCATCGGCAAAAAACGAATAATTGTTCCAACATCCTCTATCATCGCTCCATGAAATAAAAAGTTGATAAACTGCATCAAAAACACTGCTATTACGCCTGGTAAACTGCCTATAAAAGCTCCTGCTACTGGTGCAAAAGCATCATACACCATGAATTTCGCTTTTGATCCTTCCAATTGGGTTATTGGAATTTGTAAAGCAATAAATCCTAAAACTGTAAAAATAACAACAAAAAGAATGTTTCTTTTTGTAAAATATTGTTTAATGTTTGACATATTGATATATTAGCACAATTACTTGCTATTTTACTACCTCAATGCCCATTGATCGAGCAGAACCGGCGATGATGTTAATGGCGCCCTCGTCGTCTTTAGCATTCAGATCTGCCCTTTTCTTATTGGCAATTTCTAGTGCTTGCGCTCGAGTAATTTTTCCAGCTTTCATCGCAATGTTTTTGCCGGAACCTTTTTCTACCCCAGCCACTTTTAGAATAAGCCCTGTAACGGGCGGAGTTTTCACCACGAAATCATAGCTTCGATCTTCATAGACAGTAATAGAAACTCCCACTTTGTCTCCTGCCATCTTTGATGTTGCCGCATTGAATTTAGTGACGAAATCACCAATATTAATACCAGCCTGACCAAGCGCGGGGCCCAAGGGCGGCGCAGGAGTAGCTTTTGCAGCCTGAATTTGAAGTTTTATTTTTTTGGTTATCTTTTTTGCCATTTAAGTTTAAAGATTAGCTTATATTTTCTTAACTTGCAAGAAATCTAATTCAACTGGGGTTTCACGACCAAACATTGAGACAAGTACCTTTATCTTGCCTCGTTCTTGATCCACGGAATTAATTTTCCCTTCTAGATCTTTAAACGGACCATCTATGATTAGAATACTTTCTCCGGGGGCCATATCAATGTTGTGCTTAATAGTGCCAGCATTCATTTTCTTAAATAAATAATCCACTTCTTCCCCTTTAAGAGGAACGGGGTTGACTCCCGCGCCAACGAAACCAGTAACCCTAGGGGTGTTGCGTACAACATACCAAGAGTCGTCGGTGACGATCATATCTACCAATACGTAACCTGGATAAATTTTTTCTTCCACTTCCACGCGCTTGCTTCCCTTTATTTTTATCTTTTTTTCAACTGGCACAATAACGTTGAAAATTTTATCGTGCATGCCCAAAGAATCAATACGCTGTTTTAGATTTCGCAAAACAACATTTTCATAACCAGCATATGTATGGATTGCGTACCAATTTCTCGCTCCCTGTGTTTCTTGTTTTGACATGAATTTAAATTACGAGTTATTAATTACGAATTTCAAATTATTAATTCGTAATTCTTAATTGCCAATCAACTTCTCTAAGCCCTTTGAAAAAATAAAGTCAAAAATACCCAGATAATAAGCAACTAGAACAGACAGCACGATAACTATCAGAGTATAAGAAAAGATTTGGCTTTTTTTCGGCCATATTACATGCTTCAGTTCTGTTTTTGTTTCTTTCAAATATTCAGTAATTTTTGACATTTTTTAAAAAAGCCCCCTTCAGGGCTTTCTTAAGAGTAACATTCTGAAGATTAAAAAGCAAATACTCAACTCACCTCACCCCTCCGCCCCTCTCCTTGCCAAGGAGAGGGGTTGGGGAGAGGTCTACCTTATTTCATAAGTAATATTCACATCCGAACTTATGGTATTCTCCCCCTTCGGAACTTCTGCCGGAGCAGATGCCCCGCTATCAGAGGACATCATTTCAGCCTTGCCATAATACATTGGCATCGGATAATTGCCATTCTCGCTAAAATTTACAATTTTTCCTAATTTCACACCCAAATCCCTCGATAAAACTTTGGCTTTTTCTTTTGCGTCATTAATCGCTTCTTTTCTTGCTTGCGCCTTCAATGCATCTTCATCATCTATGGAAAAATTAGGACCGCTTAAATCACTGACACCCAAGCCCCCCAGCCCTTGCATGATTTTGCCAACATCGTCAGTGTTGCGAACTTTCACCGTGATACTTTCATACGCTTCATAACCGGAAATCACATTCTTCCCCGGACGAGGCGGACAACCCCACTCACTACAAGGTATCATTATTTGATTGTCATATTTATATTCATATTTTGGATTAAAAGAAACATTTGTGGTTTTGATATCTTTTTCCGCTATGCCGTTCGCCTTCAAAAAATCCAGCGAATTTTTCTCAACTTTCGCTACGGCTTCCTGCGCTTCTTTGACCGTTTTGCCATCTTTTCTGATAGTGAAATAAACATTGGCAATGTCGGGCACGGCAGAAATCTCTCCATGTCCCGAGAGGGTAATGCTGTTATATCCACCCGACATGCGATAAGACTTCCATTCAGAAACTAGTTTCACTGCAAAAAACAATGAAATAATAATAATAAAACCCAAGCCCGCTCTATATAGATTTTTTATGTATTCATTCGGCATACAAGTAATTATATATAGCTAAAAAATTAAATCAAGTTGACTTCTGGAATAAGTTTAATCTTAAATTTATCGAAAACTGAATTAGTTATCTTCTCCGCCAAATTTTTAATTTCTTCTCCGCTTGCTCCGCCATAATTCACAATCACTAACGCTTGTCTCTCGTGTACCCCCACATTGCCTAACTTATACCCCTTCCAGCTTGTCCCATTTGCGGGACCGCATTGTTCAATCAACCAAGCAGATGGAATTTTTGTCAGGTTGTCTTCTCTAAAATGCGGCATATCCGGATATTTCTGGAGAAGGTTTTTTAACTTTTCCTGTTCCATAAAAATATTTTTGAAAAAACTGCCGGCATTGCCGATAATTTTAGGATCTGGTAATTTGTTTTTACGAATCATTGTTACCGCATCGCTTATGTCTCTGGGGCTTTTTATTATAATTTTGTTTTTTTCTAGATATTCTTGTAGAATTTTATAGCTTATATTTTTCTTCTCAATTTTGCTTAATTTTAAAGTTATGGCAAAAATAAAATACTTCTCTTTTAATTCATTTTTAAAAATGCTGTCTCGATAGCCTAATTCACATTCGTCTCTAGTAAAAATTCTTTTTGTCCCGTCCTCGGTAGAAAAAGTCTCTACATTTTCTAAAATATTTTTGAGTTCTGCCCCGTAGGCACCAACATTCTGCATCGGGGCGGCTCCTACGGTTCCTGGAATAAATGCTAAATTTTCAATCCCCCAATACTCACGATCAACAGCAAAGAGAACTAGATCATGCCAGATTTCTCCAGACATCGCGCGGATCAAAACCTCGGTCGTAGTTTCGCTTAAAACTTCAATGCCTTTCAGGTTATTTAGAACAACCAAGCCATCAAGATCACCGGTGAATAGAACATTGCTACCTCCGCCAAGAAATATTTTCTTATTTTCTTTAAACTCCGGCAGGGCAAAAAGCTCCGTCAGGTCTGCGGGATCGTTTATTTCGGTAAAAAGTTTGGCACGAGCAGACACCCCAAAAGTATTTAATTCAGTCAGATCGTAATCTCGGTAAATTTTCATATTACAAGATCTCTTTTTCCAGTCTTTTTTCTATCTCTTCTTCACTCAGTGGGCGTAGCATCTTCCGCAGCTCTGGATCTTCTGATAAATCTATTCCTTGCTTCTCGAGCAGGAGAGACATCATCTTCATAAGTTTGGTAACTTCTCGTTCTGAAATGAGATTTAATTGCAGATGAGTTTCTTCTCGCAAGTCGTCTACTTTGGCCGTGCGGTTTTGCGAGATAAGCACGAAAATCGCGAGGATGATCGCCTCGAGGGACACTATGTTGGTCAGTAGATTGAAAGGAAAAGGATCAAATGGGGGGACAGACGCTATTTGGTTAGTATTGATAAGTATCCAACCAATGAATAAAAATACGTTGAACAATAAAAAGGTGTTGCTCCCGAAATTCTCCGTCATGAAGTCCGCCATTTTTTCCGTAATCGTCCGCCGGGCATCTGCCTTCGCCTTAATGCTACGAAAGACTCTTTTACGGGCTTCTTCATTCTCGCCAAAGAGTAACTTCAAAAATGAAATATTATTATTAGCCATTATTCTCTAATTATACAATTTCTGTATCTTTTCAGCCAGCTCATAACTATTCCCGTGCCCAATTAACCCTAAATAAGATTGAATCGTTTCTGGTTTTGGATCGTCGCCCACATTTTTTAACATTCTTCGCTTTGTACTCGTCCTTAAAACTCTATGATGAGCAAAGTGTACCCAACCAAGGAAATCAATGCCGGAAGCAATGGTTTTGATAAAAACTTTATCTGGATGTAATTGTAATTTAAGCTTTTCTTCTAAAAATTTAGAGATTTTAGGTAAAATATTTTCTAGACACATTCTGTTCGGCCCTAAAATGACAAAATCATCTGCGTATCGGATATAGTATTTCACTTTCAATTCCCTTTTCATGAACTGATCAAATTCATTCATGTAGATATTCACAAGAAGCTGACTGGTAAGATTCCCGAGTGGCAACCCCTTTTTGCATATATCAGCTAAAGCGTAAATGTGTATTTTGGAAGAAAAACTATCTAAAACTTGCGACAGTAACCAAAGAAGGTTTTTGTCTCTTATATGTTTTTCTAAAATTTTCTTCAAAATTCGATGATCAATATTCGCAAAGAATTTTTTAATGTCGCATTTCAATACCCAACATGTTTGTGTATTGTTTTTTGAAACTTTTCGGAAAAAGCTTCGAAACCTGTTTATGGCCTTGTGTGTACCTTTATTTATCCTGCAAGAATAGGAGTCATAGATAAACTTGGAGTCGAAATATTCATAAAGCTCCTGGTATATTAGATGGTGAAGTATTCTATCTCTAACCGTCGCTTTGTGTATTTGCCTCGGTTTCGGATCAGAAATGTTGAAAGCTGTATAGCTCCCATGTTTATAGGTTTTGTTTTTTAAGTCATTATATAAATCAAAAATATTGTCCATCAACTTAGCTTGAAATAAGATAACATCTTTGCGACCTTTCTTGTCACGCAGAAATTCCTGCCAAGCCTTGAGCAACTTTTCTATGGTTATGATATTATCGTGGGTATGAATAAATTGCTTCATAATGTCTCCCGGACCCCCCCCAGCGCCCTCGGCGCTTTTAAAAGCAAAAACGGCCTACTCTCTGTGGTTCCAAATATATAATGATTTTCCAAAGGCGCATCGCTATACCTTGGGTGGAAAGATTGAAAATTATTTTCTGGGTCTTTTAGAAAACATTTTTATCTCAATTTATCTTCCGCCTGAAACTAAAATAGCTCGCCTTGTGACCGCAATCTCCAAGCTCGATGGCATAAAATTTTTCCTGCAGATAGCTTGGGAGAACAAGTGCATTCCAAACGAAAAATATTCTACCCTTTCTGAACATCTGCAAGAAATAGGCAGAATGCTCGGCGGTTGGAAGAAAGGACTTGAGAAGAAAAAATAGAAGAAAACTCCCCGATCCATGTCGGGGAGAAACAACGAGTTTCGGAGTTACGAATCGATGCCGATACTTGGCGTTCCAGACGTTGTCGTTCGAGAACGGGTTGACGTTCACCTTGAGCCGGTCATTGTCGTCGATGTTCACGTTGGCAACGAAATTCGTACGATGAGCCATCTATATCACTGCCGACCTAAGCACAAATGAATGTCAGAGATCGTGCTGTATTTTATTTTGGACCTAAAAGTCCACTAGCTCACCGCACCAACTTTTATGTTTTTTATTTATTAAAAAAGAATTCACTCTTCTCTAAGCACCAGCCGAGAGAACTCTCAAAATCATTTTTAAATAATCATGGCTTAAAGCCGTAGCCATAAGCGTTACCTGATTATAGATTTAGTATAGCAGAAATTTAAAAA
Organism: Candidatus Nomurabacteria bacterium RIFCSPLOWO2_01_FULL_39_18; assembly: GCA_001787005.1. Taxonomy (GTDB): domain Bacteria; phylum Patescibacteriota; class Minisyncoccia; order Phycocordibacterales; family UBA9973; genus UBA9973. The sequence continues at coordinate 170,632 of MFUV01000004.1, forward strand.
GAAAGGATCAAAGAGTACAAGTTTCAAAGGGTCTAAATTAAAAACACACCGTATTACAAAGTAAACGGTGCATTGATTGCGAGCCCCGTACCGGCATTACTAGCGCGGGGCTCAGATAAAAATAAAGTTACAGCGGAGCTACGAACCGACGCCGATACCTGGCGTCCCAGACGACGTCGTCCGAGAACGGGCCGACGCCCACCTCGAGCCGGTCAACGTCGTCGATGAACACGCCGGCAACGAAACCTCCTTCTAGTTCAAAGAAGGTCCCGTACCCTTCGGTCCGGAGTTTGCCGCGGTTTTTGCGACAAAACTCCACGACTTGGGCTTCCGTCCAGCGCCGGCGCTTTTCGCCGAGACTCCCGTAGACCTGGTCGAAGGTCCCGTCCACGATCTGCTCGTAGACGGCGGCGGGTGTCAGTGGAGTAGGTCTCGGCGTGGTAACCGGCAGGGTCACCCCGTAGACCCCACCCGGGAAGACTCCACTCCCCGCGAAAGTTTCGGTGCCGTCCACGG
>MFUV01000004.1:171160-181311 GCA_001787005.1 Candidatus Nomurabacteria bacterium RIFCSPLOWO2_01_FULL_39_18
ATCGCAGAGAACCCCGAGCATTTCACTCGGGATCGTCACAATCAGCGCCACCAGCCTGCCGAGCATTTCAAACATGGTCAGCTCCTTTTTTTTATTTGGTACATTCCGGGAAACTGCCGGTCCAGTCGCGAGAACAACCCTCGCCCATCTGCTTATATTATATCACATATAGTAGCATTATGTCAAATTCTAAGCACGGTCGCTGTTCCATCACTGTGCAATCGGATAAGCTTAGAGGGCTTGCCTGCGAGCTCGCCACCGTCTACGTATAAATCAACCCCGTTAGAGGTAGAGGGTCGCTGCGAGCTCTCGCGACCTCTAACGGGGTCAACTAAATCCCCAAAATATACTTTTGCCTCTTCGATATTTCGCGCTGGAGGCAAGCCCTCCGGATTCGCAGAGGGCGCAATGAGCGGACCGGTTAGAACAAGTAGATTACGAAGTTGTTGCGGGGCAGGCAGCCGTACTGCTAGGGTCTGGGTGCCACGATGTAGATATGAAAATTTTTCATCCGGACAATCGACAATAAAACTTGTTGGCTCATTACATTCTTCAATCGTCTTTTCCTCTGCCTTGGTCAGATTAATACCGAATTTTAGCAATACGCTAATTTCCCCTATTAATACAATGCAGGGCTTTTCTGGCGCGCGTTTTCTTATTTTATAAATCCGCTCTACTGCATTTTTATCTAGAGCCCTTCCGACAATGCCATAAATAGTATCTGTGGGCATAACAGCAATGCCTCCTTTCCTCAAAACTTCAATGAGATTTTCATCGCTCCAGTCCATGGAAATAATTCTACTCTTGGTGTATTATTAATCAATACTTGTCCCGTACTAAATTTTTGATTACGGGGCATAAAGATAAAGATTATTAATAAAATTTTAGTACTGGGATGCTAAGAAAAAAAGTTTTAAGATTTTTTGATAAGCTAGAAGATAAAGTCAGGGGAAGACTAAGCCACTATCCTATTCTTTACGCGTTTTTGGGTGGCATTGGAGTTGTACTATTTTGGCGTGGAGTATGGCATATTGCAGATGATATAAATATCAGCAGTATTATTTCAATAATTATTGGATCTATTCTTCTTCTTATAACGGGAGTATTTGTCTCTGCTTTTATTGGGAGTCGCTTGATTATTTCTGGCCTGATTGGCGAAGAAAAACTAGTGGAAAAAGAAGAAAGTGAGATAGAAACAGAGGAAGCCCAAATAAAAAATCTACAAAATACCCTAAGTAGGCTAGAAAAAAAGCTGGATCATATTGATCGGGAGATAGAAGAAAAATAGTGCTACTAAATAAATTGGGTGCCTATTCGGTTACGCTCCGAATCTAAGAGCTCCACAAGCTCTTGTGCTACTATTACACCATAGGCACCATGTATCATATTTATATCAATAAACGAGGAGCATATGCAAGCATACTTGTTTGCATAATGTCCGAGTGTCATTGATATATGGTAATCCATATATCAAAAATAAAATATAAACGCCACTTTCAAATGCTAATTTTTTAATTTAAAATTTGCGCAACGGAGCTAAAGTCGTAAGTCATTAAAGTTAAAATAACGATCGCAGAAGAAATAATGGCTGAAACAATACACCATGAGCAACCTTTCTTTAAAACAAAAATTTGCACGCCAATAAGATAAAGAGAGAAAATAAAAGCTATCATAGAAAGCGTTATCATAAAACCTATCAAGAAATTCGGCAATAGTCCCGGAGTAAAAATGAAAAATAAATAAGAAACAAACACTAAACAATAATATGCTATCCCCAAAATCTCTACTGGAATACCGAAAAATTTAGAGTAGTCGCTGTTGACTACAGTATTGCAATCAAACCTGATGGGGCACACCAAGAGCTTGCCGGTCTTTTTATGGTAGCGAATATGTCTCGCAACCATGAATCCGCAAAATCCGAGAACACATATTGCTATTCGCATAAAAACATCATTCGAAAAAATCATGGAAATAGTATAGCAGTATCTATATATAAAACAAAGCTTTAAAATTAGAGGGTTTTGTTTTGCAGATCTCCAGGCCTACTCCCCACCTCAATATCGAACCTGACTCTCCCGATGACTTGACCTCTTTCGGTCTTTATATCGACTCGCCATTTACCTGGAAAAACATTTTCTTTCTTAGAAAAACCTCTATACCCTTCACCTCTTCCACCTTCTATGGAAAAAATTATTCTATCCAGGCTAATCCATTTATTCTCTACCTCGTTGAAATTCTGCCAATCATGGACTATTTTTATGCCAAGATCGGTCGGAGCAAAAACGGAACTAAAAACATAGGCAGGCTCCCCGGGAGCAAGGTGTATTTTTTGGCTCAAACCAAACTTTTCCCGCCAAGTATTTTTTTCACTTATCGTTAAATAATTTCCATCAAATTGCTTTTGTACAAAATAATATACATCCCCAATTTTTAGCGAGAGCGGTATGGGTGGGATGATATTTGTAAAATAAAGAAGATTTATCAAAACATACAAGCCAGATACAATCAGAAATATAAATTTATTATTTTCTTTTTTATATTGTCCGGGATCTAAATAGAAAATAATGAAAATAAAAATACTAATGAAGACAAGGCTGATCCCTCCGCTTGCCAGAAAAATTAGAATTCCCATTTGTTTAACCAAAACTGGCAAAAAATAAATGAAAAAGGAGAAAAGCGCAACAAAATAAATTCCAACCTGAAAAACAAGCTTCGAGTACTTCTTTTTGAAAAACTCGTTGCCGATAAGTAGAATGAAAAAAATTAGAACAAAAACTCCACTGGTAAAAAGAGAGGCGCTTTGGGAATAAAAAATGGCAAAGGCGCTAAAAAGTCCCCCGAAACAAAACTGTATAATAAAAGGAAGAAATTCATAAATATGATGTATCGCCCCACTTTTAATTTTATTATCTTCGTATAAATCCATCCAGATTATACTTGTGCCAGCCAAGATAAGATAGAAAATGACAAATAAATTGTCTAGAAGAAAATCCACTCGGTGCAAAGTGAGATAGTCAAAAAGAAAACCTAAGATTAAGGTCGAAGAAGACAGCAGAGACTCATTCTTACTGAAAAAAATTTTAAGTTTATTCATGGTGCACGGGAGAGGATTCGCACCTCCACGCCCTTACAGGCACCACCACCTCAAGATGGCGAGTCTACTGTTTCTCCACCCGTGCAAGTTTTTATTATAGCAAATTATTCTGCTACCATCTTTTCTTCAATCTCTGAATCTTTATCAACCCCCGTCACGACTGAACGCATTTTCTTGCGCACATCCTTGATCGCTTTCGTACGGATATAATAGAGTTTTGATCTGCGAGCATTAGATTTTTTGGTTATTTCGATTTTATCTATCATTGGAGAAAAAAGTGGGAAAATCCTTTCCACTCCGACACCAGAAGCAATCTTTCTGACTGTAAAAGTCGCCCCTATCTCCGTCCCATGCTTTCGAGAAAGAACCATGCCCTCAAAAGCCTGCAGGCGATATTTGCTTGCTCCGCCCTTGGCGGAGCCTTTCTCGTCTTGTATTTTGGACCAGACAGACACTGTGTCTCCAGCCTTGAAATTAAGCGCTTTGCGAGCCGCCATATCTACCGAACTAAATTTTATATTATTTTTTATCACAGCAAAAACACTTTAACACAAAAGATTTCTAAAGGCAATTTGCCGTATTTACAGTAAAATTTAAAGAAATTCCGCTTGGTAATCTTTCACGCAATAAATTATCCTGCCATCTTCTGGCGGGTATGGTGTATAAATCGGATTTCCGCATTTAGCGCAATTCCTGTGGTACAGACCGGGTTTAGTCATTCGAGCAAATCTATTATTTTCTCTACATTTCGGACATTCACGGGGAACTGGCAGGCTCAACTTGCGAAGCAGATCGAACTCTCCCTTTACAATTCTATAACTTCTTTTACAAGAAGTGCATTCAATAATTTCGTTTAAAATCGATTCGTCAGTTTCTTTGATTGTATCCGGCAGAGCAAAAGCCAGCATCGTCGCAGGTGGCGAGGGGTTTTCTTCATCGCTCCACCCATGCCCCTGCTTTAACGCTTCTTCTTTAGTCTTGGGGAAAAAGCGCATGGCATTGGATTTGTTGTAAGGGAATCGGCTCATTTCCGGTGGGAAAAATTCTCCAAAGAAAAATTTTTTTCCTAATTTATCTATATACGGATTCTTTTTCATGTCTTCGATAATTTTTTCTTTCAGTTGTTCATATTCTTCTTTTGTATACTGTTTGTTTAAGATACAGTAACTTTTTCGTTTTAGATTCATACACCCAAAATTATTTTTACCAGCGGTATTCCACCCGCAATATCTTAGATTGAAGATGTCTGGGGTACAATATAATGAGAATTGTATATTGTTGGCATTTTCTCCCACCTGGACACTTTCATAAATCAGAGTCGCATTATTCCCCCACCCAGAGTAATCCATGGAATCCTTGGTAGAAGCAACAGTAATAAGCTGGCACCACTTGCAATTTTCGGCGTAGTTTACAATATAACCTTCTTTTGAACGCTTGGAACTATAAGTGTGTTCGCCTGTAACATTGAGATTAAGAGAATTACCATTATATTCTCGATACGGTTTAGTAAACCAGAATTCATGAGCTTGTCTTTCTAGTTTTTGTAAACTTTCCCATGAATCCAGCCGCATTTCTTTTAATTTTTTTGCGTATTCTTCTTTAGAATATTTAATATTAAAAATACAGTGGGAAGCATTGCGCAGATTTACGCAACCTATGCAATTAGTACACCCATAACAATTGCGAGAGAACCAGACATCAACACAAGAATCAGATTGGTCAGAGAAAAAAGTCCGATAATTTTTAATGAAACCAATAGATCCATAACATAATTCGGATTCCCAGCCACGCAGACAATCAGAACTAAATTTCAAACCGTTTAGAATTGAAGAATAATAAACATTTTCGCAATAATCAGCCCAAAAAATTTGATAGCAATTCTTGGACCAAGCCAGAGCATTGGAATAGTCTGAATTTTTGAGACTGGTATATAGGCTTTCCAGAGCGGCATAAGGAGTTTTCTCCGCTAATTCTTTTATCTGTTCTAAGAAGGGCCGGGTTGGATCGTAATCCATGGCATATTCCGTCCCATCCCAAGAGTCTCCCCACCAGCATGGCGAACAGTAAACTTTAATTTTATCCTTCGGCGAATACATAGACATCGTGCGATTTTTACACAAATCACAATTGCGCCAGTATAAACTCCAGGTGTTACTGAAAGACCATCTGCGTATCAACCGGCACTCCGGACACCAGGTGGGCGGTGGAACCTTTACCTTTTCATAATAATCAAAATCCTCCGGCTTTATGGTAAAATCTTTCTTACAATTTTGGCAAGTCGTAGACACTGAGTTTGTCGAATGTGTTTTTGTTTCGTTTCCCATAATTTTTACAATATCACCATACTAGTACGCTGATATTCATAAGTATTTAATACACTTCCTGTTGATAGCATTTTTCACAGTAGACTATTTCGGGGCGATCGGGGGAATATGCAGTTTCAAATTCATTCGGGCAAGCCTCCCCGTCATGCCCGTGTGAACATGTATTTTTATAATCTCCATTTCCCGAGCTTTCTCCAGAGCATGAGCATTTCCTTTTATAAAGTTCTATCCCCGTTCTTTGTTTTAGTCTTTCAAATGTACGGCAATTCGGGCAAAGCCTCGGCAAGGGTAAATTCATTTTACGATAAAAATTTAATTCATTTTCAATTATTTTAAAGGCGGTTGTACAAAGCTGATTACATTTGTCATCATGCTCGCAAGCAATAACTTTGCCCACAATATCGTCAGGCACATTTTTTATTTCATCCGATAAACTTCCGACTTTAAAATCAATTTTATAATTTCTCTCTGCGGGTTCTACCCATTTAACACTCTGTTTTATAGCTTCATCTTTCGTTAAAGGAAAATATTCTTGCGCCAGAGTTTCGTTATATCCATGCGGAGAGAGTTCCGCGGGAAAAAATTCTCCATATTTATATACTTTACCTTGTTTGTCCAAATAAGGCATTTCGTCCATATGTTTTTTTATTTTTACAACCATTTCTTTATATTCCTCTTTTGTATATTGCTTGTTCAAGATGCAGTAAGATTTTTTGCGCAAGCCTATACAGCCAAAAAGATTTTCAGATCCGCCAAGACAGAAAAAACAATGTTCCAAATCATGCACATTTTCTTGGCAGAGAACGCAGAATTTTATATTTTGGGTGCCGATTCCGCAAGAATGGCATTCATACACAAGCTGGTTATTGTCTCCCCACACCGAATAATCCCAGCAATCTTTACTCCCTGGAAATTCTTGCACATATTGACAATAATGCAGATTTTGACTTTCTCTAATCAAGAAAGAATTTTTAATGTCTTTGGAATGATCAATATAATTTCCGCTAACATTGGTATTTTGTGTACCTTGTAGAAATTTATTTGGAAATTTCATCCAAAATTTATATACTTCTTTTTTTATCTTTTGCAAATTGCTGTACGAACCTAGATTAAAAGATTGTATTTTTTCTAAATACTCTTCTCGAGAGTACTGAACATTCCAAATGCAATATGATTTGTTGCGCAAATTCACACAGCCAAAGCAATCCTGACAGCCAACACAGTTCTTGCAAAAAATCATATTAAAAGAATTCTCGCACTCGGAAGAAAAAGAGGACATCGAACATTGCGTCAGCCAAAATCCTTCATAGCAATTCTCACATTTTGAAACATGGGAAACATCGACACACCACTTGCAGAAATTTATCGCATGCCCATACATGCAATCTTCTGGATTGCTAGTATTAAAAACCAGATAACTGTTTTTAGGGTCTGTCGCATTATTCACGTAGGGACTGCCTACTCCATTCTGTACATTTAAATTTTTAAGAGGCACCTTCTTTAATAATTCAAAAAATTGGGCAAAAAACGGTTTGGAAAAATCATAGTCCACTCCATAATCAAGTGGATTCCATTTATCACTCATCCAAATTTCTCTTTCATAAATTTTTATACCAGATTCTGGAGAAAATGCCGTAAAAATTTCCTCTCCGGTAAAATCGCTTTTTCTTTTATAAAGCATTCTTTCGTTCCTAAAAACAAATCGTCTCTTCATTCTACAAACAGGACAAAAAGTCGGCGCTGGAACTTTCATTTTTTCATAAAAGCCAAGGTCTTCAGCAGTAACAGTGAAATTTCCTTTACAATTTTGACAAATTTTTGTTTCGGTCTGCATATTGTAATTATATGTTTTCTACTCGTATAAGCAAATACAGCATTAGCAAGCGGTCGTGTACTAATGCTGTATTAGTCAAATTGATATTTGAGTAAACTCTTTAGGCAAGGGCGATTCTACTTTGATAATTTTACCTTTCAGATTCCTTGCCTGCGCAGGCAGGTTAAATTCTATTGATTTAGCATGAAGCATCATTCTACCCCCTCCTTTGCTCCCCCCCCTACGTAGGGGGCGGGTTTGGGATGGGACCCAAACGCGAGGTAGGGGTAATCCCTTTGGATTATACAAGCTATCCCCAACCACTGGATGATTTAGGAATTTCATGTGCACCCGAATTTGATGCGTACGACCAGTTTTGGGCTTGATTTCTAGATATGTAAACGGCAGAGGCTTGTGAGAATTTTTATCTCCGAGGGTCCCGCCTGTTTTCTTTTTGGTAACAGGAAGGGCGCAGGAGGAAAAATTTTCACAAGCCTTTGCCGTAAACCTTTCCAAAACTTCATATTCAGTAATAGCTTCGCGCATTGCCCCCCTCGCCCCTCTGCCAGAGAGCCTGCGGCGAAAGTCTGAAGGGCTTCTGCCAATGGGTTTGTTTATTATCCCGTGATCATTTTTCACAGAACCAGAAACAATCGCATGATAAACTTTTTTTACTTCCCTATTAGCAAATTGCTTCTTCAAAAATTCGTGCGCTTTTTGATTTTTAGCAAGCAACATGACACCGGAAGTTTCTTTGTCCAGACGATGCACCAATTCTATCTTTGGATATTTTTTCCTGAAAATACCTAGAATCGTTTTCTGGTCGGGGCCTGCCCCGTACCGAGCTTGCTCCGGTGCGGGGTGCGTCAAAACTCCCGAAGGCTTATCTATGGCCAAAATGTCGTGATCTTCGTATAAAATTTTCATTTCCATGGATTATAAATCTCCCAAAAATATTTCGCACGTTTCCAAGCTTCTAGTTTTTTCATGCCACCGAGTGGCAGATATTGATTGCCGTTTTAAAATTCTAGAAAAGGTATCAAATATTGATTTGAACTTTTTCTCCACCTCTTCGCTTAAATCTTTAAGTTTCTGTTGTTGCCCCTTGTGATCTTTCGATGTAGGGGGAAAATGACGAACTGGAGCCGGCTCTAATCTTTCTAAAATATCTTTCAAAAAACCTTGCCCATTTGGAAAATAGATTTTTAACAAACCTTTTTCAGTTTCTCGTTCTAGATAGAGACCATTTCTAACAAAACCCCTTAACTCGGGGTGTTTAGGATTTTTTTCAAGGGCATTAACCATTCGTTCTATTTCTTGAGCTTTCTTGAGAGAAGATTTTACAAATTCCGTTAGACTCTTTTCGTTGAAATCCTGTAAAAAAAGTTTTCTCCTAATAGCTTCAGCTAAAACTATCAAGGGGGCTATTCTCTCCCTGCTCAGTTCTGTATTGAATTCCGGTGCTATGATTTCAAATCTTTTATTTTCCATAAAATTTATGGTCACAAATATTTTTCTGCAGAAAAATTTCGCGACCCCGCCTCGTTATTTTTTCTACTGAAAAAATTTGCTCCGGCTCACAAATCGCTCGCAGGCAAAGCAGTTTGCCTGCTTTGCGCGATTTGTGCCCCCGGTAAGAATCGAACTTACATCAGCGGCTTAGAAGTCCGCGGTTCTATCCATTGAACTACGGGGGCGAAGTATCAAGGAGAAACATATTCAATATACTACAAATTCTATTAAATTTCTTCCCTCCTGTGGCTACAAATAATTTCTCGCCGTCGCTCGAAATTTTCGCAGCCCGCCCCTTGCGGTTTTGCGAGCTCGCAAAACATCGCTGCGGTCGTCACAAAGATAAAAAAGAAAAAGCAGTTTTTCTTTTTTATCTTTGTGACCCTGCCAAGAATCGAACTTGGATTACAAGATCCGCAATCTTGTGTTCTATCCGTTGAACTACAGGGCCATGATTTTATTTAGAACCCTAAGTATTCCATTATTTTGAGAGAAGAGTGGTCTTTCATTTCTTCTTCTTCCACTTTCTTTAAAACCATAATGGAGCGAATTCCGTTTGCTAAATTTTCTTCTATTGGCACAGAAATAATGGGCATAAAAAATCTTTCCGACTTTATGAAAAGCGTGGGCTTCAACATTATCTCGCCGCCTGGGAGATTGGTCTTCTCTAAGTGCGCCTTTTGCACCCAAAAAGATTTTATATTTTCATAGGGATATAGACGGTCTCTGATTTTCAGCCCCTTTTCGTTCAGTTCATAAGAAACCATATCCGGCTTTTTCTTGGCGAAAAATCCGAGCAATACCCCGCTTAAAACAAGAAGCACTGCAAAAAAATAATTGCCGTAAATAATGGCCGTTGCCGAGCTCGTGACGACAATGACGCCGAGCGCCCAGAACCAGTCAGGACTCTGCTCCTTTTCTTCATATTCCAACGCAGACCAATCTAGCTTCTCCATCCCGTAATTCTAGCACAAAATTGTAGATTTTAGCAAAATGAAAAGCCGCCAGTGCTCTTAAAAAAAAGTCTTAACGACTTATAGATTGGCGCAGGGGGCGGAACACTTGCTCGATGACTGGTCAAAAGTGGACCGGCCCCCCTTGCGCCTTTCATCCCGCTGATAGCGGGGCAACCCTCCGGATAAGATCACGGAGGGGAGGCTGCTGCCTTTCTGGATAATAACATACCGTAAACGAAAAAGCCGTCGAACTTTTCCAGTGGAAAAGCCCGAACGGACTTCGATAAAAACTATTACACGGCGGGGGTGTGTACAGTTACCCTTATGAGGTTACAGAAAAGGAAAATTGGGGTGACAAAGGGCCTTTAGTTACCCTTCAAGGGTGACACTGTGGATAAGTACTTTTGTAATTTCTCGACCGGTATCATGCCGTTTAAATATTTTCCTAAATG
>MFUV01000005.1 GCA_001787005.1 Candidatus Nomurabacteria bacterium RIFCSPLOWO2_01_FULL_39_18
CACTTGATTTTTGTTTGCCATATATATGAATTTTACACGGTTACCCTTTGTCACCCCAATTTTCCTTTTCTGTAACCTCATAAGGGTAACTGTACACCTTTGTCACCCCAATTTTCCTTTTCTGTAACCTCATAAGGGTAACTGTACAGACGATTACAAAAGACAATAAAAATGGTAAAATACAAATAATTATGGAATTTGTCCGAGATTTTGAACATATTGATAAAAGTGATGTAAATCTTGCCGGAGGCAAGGGAGCTTCGCTTGGTGAAATGACAGAAATTGGTATTCCAGTACCATCAGGTTTTGTGATTCTTTCAACATCTTTTGAAAAATTTTTGCAAGAAACAAACCTTAAATCTCAAATTGATTCTGTTTTACAAACTTTAAATTATAAAGATATTCGTCAACTTGAAAATGTTTCAGAAAAAATTGGAGCATTAATCCTTGGTGCTCAAATATCGAAAGATATTGCTAATCAAATACAAGAATTTTTCAAAAAATTGGATTCAAAATATGTTGCGATTCGTTCAAGCGCAACTGCCGAAGATGGCTCATCTAATGCTTGGGCGGGACAACTTGAAAGTTATCTAAATATTGGGGAGGAAAATCTTTTAGAAAACATCAAAAAATGCTGGGCTTCACTCTTTACTTCAAGAGCAATTGCTTACCGTTTTGAAAAAGGCTTAGAAAAAGAAAAAACTTCCGTAGCTGTTATTGTCCAAAAATTTATTGAAAGTAAAGTATCTGGTGTAGCTTTTTCTGTTCATCCAGTCACTAAAAACAAAACCCATATTGTTATTGAGTCCTGTTTAGGAATTGGGGTCGCAACCGTTTCGGGAGAAATTACACCCGATATGTATGTTGTAGAAAAACAAAGCTGGAAAATTCTGGAAAAAAATATTAACGAACAAGAAAAAGCTATCTTCCCGTTAAAAAATGGCGACATTGAATGGCAAGTATTGACGAAAGATAAAGGAGAAAAGCAAAAACTATCTGATTCTGAAATAGTTGAATTATCAAAGTTAATAATAAAAATTGAAGACCATTTTGCCTTCCCAGTGGATGTTGAATGGGTAATGGAAAATCAGAAAATTTTAATTGTCCAAAGTAGACCCATAACCAACTTAGAATAAAATTTTATGAGTTTCTTAAATTCTCTACTAATAATATATATTCCCGCTTTAATTATTATTGAATTTTTGGTGCGAAAAAATAAAAGGTTGGCTTTAAATTTATTGTATATTTCTTTAATTACTCTAATAACAAATACTCTACTTAAAAAACTACTTCACACAAGCCAGGAATTTTATCCTCAAAGTCAGTGGGTATTTTATGAATTTCCTAGCTTAAGCGCTCAACTTGCAATTACTTTTTGGCTTTACCTATCATATAAATCTAGGAGAATTATTTTATATATTCCTACAATTTTAATATTGGCTTTTGTTGGCTATTTTAGAATAACTTCAAAAGGACACACCATGTTAGATGTTTTAGGAGGTTTCGTTTTCGGTTTGCTGATAGTTTTTATTTTTATATATTTTGAAAATAAAAGAAAACAAGAAAAATGGGGAAGAATGGCAATAATTGAGCGTTTTCCTGACCCGCTAACTCCTTTATTCCAAGATGTAATTATTGAAGTGTATACCCATGCTGTAAGAGAGACTTTAAAAGAATTAAATTTGGCGAGTGAGAGTTTTACTCCAACATATAAAATTTTCAATGGATATATTTACAATAATTTTGACCTTAAAAAAATTCCAAAATTAAAACTGGCAAAATTATTTATCAAACTTTACTCTGAAGCTCAAAAAACGGAACAAAGATACTATCAAGAAATTTTACCTAATGATCAGGAATTTTTGAATACACTAACAAAAGTAAATTTGAAAGAACTACCAAATGAAAAGCTATTGGAGTATTTTCAAGAAACAAAAGCACATTTTAAAAACCGAATGATTTATGAAACTGTGGTGGCATATTTTTTAGAATCTGTAATGAAAATTACAAAATTACTAATTAAATTAGTTTTGGGCAAAGAATCTAAAAATTATCCCTATCTTCAGGCGATTGTTTATCAAGGTGAAAATGAATCTACTAAAATAGACAGAGAAATTGGTGAATTAGTAGGGGTTGCAAGACAACTAAACTTGATAGATTTTTTTAAAAACAATAAAGCTAAAGAAATACTATCAAGCCAAAATAAAGATGAAAAGGTCTTAAAATTCCAACAAAAAGTTAACGACTTTATTAATAAATATCATTATAGATTAACCAACTATGATTTTATTGCTCCCACTTGGGGAGAATCCCCGGAAATTATTGTGGAAATTATCAAAAATTACCTTTTAGAAAATATAGATATCAACGATAAAATAAAAATCGAGAATGAAAAAAGGAAAGATACCTTGGCAAAAATAGAAAAGGTGTTTGAAACTTCTGCAATAAAAAGACTTTTATTGAAAGACAGGTTTTATAAATGGCTAAATTTAGCTGAAAAATATAATTTATTAAAAGAAGCTCGATATAACTCACGAATGATGTATTTTTACTGGCTAAAGAACATACTTTTACATATTGGAGAAAATTTATTAAACGCTGGTATTATTGAGCAAAAGAGCGATATATTCTTTTTTCAAAATCAAGAATTAGAAAGTTTAGTAAATGAAAAAAATGCAACAAAAATAAATCTAGTGGAATTAAAATCAAACATTAAATATAGAAAAAGTGAAAAAGAAAAACAATATCAACTTAATCCGCCTTTTGAATTTACCGAGAAAGAAAATATAAATTGGGAAAAAGAATTTGAATCTACCAAAGAACTAACTGGAATAATAGCTAATGTTGGGAAAATCAGAGCAGTATGCAAAGTAATTAATAATACAAACGAATTTATAAAATTAAATAAAGGAGATATTTTAGTCGCAAGAACTACAAATCCGGCATGGACACCGTTATTTGCTATAGCAGGCGGAGTTATTACTGAAGTCGGAGGGCTTTTATCTCACGCAGCTATTGTAGCCAGAGAATATGGAATACCTGCCATGGTCAATGTAAAAGCCGCAACAAAAATTTTAAAAGACGGTGGCTTAGTAGAAATGGATGCTAACAAGGGTGTTGTAAAAATTTTAACTTAATATTTTATTAAAATCGTCGCCGAAAATCCAAAAGAAGCCCGCCCGCATTCATTCCCCAGACCCCTTTCTGCGGGCGGGAAATCCGCCGAGGTTTTGCCAAATCCTTTTCCCCAGAAAATAGTTTGGCAAAACCGAGTCCGTTTTGAATTCCGTCAGTTTCTCCCTTAGGAGAAACCCGACCTCGCTCTCGCCACCACCATACCGAAAAATAAAAAAGGAAATCGCGCCAAATCAAAACAGAATGCGTGGTGGCGAGGCGAGGGCGGAACGGAACAGCGGTAGCGGAGAGACACTGCTTCCGCAGTGTCTCGTAGCGGACGATGTACCGTGACGGAATTCATTACCTCACTTTGTTTTGAAAATAGGTTCTAACTTGGTACAATAGAGACACATGATATCAACATATGTTTATGCCTTTGTGAGTGTTGTGGTAGTCAGCCTTATTTCATTTGTGGGTGTCTTTGCGCTATCTCTTAAAGAAGAAGTCTTGCGAAAATATATTTTCATTTTTATCAGCATCGCCGTGGGTGCACTTTTGGGTGACGCCTTGATCCATTTAATTCCTGAAGCATTGGAAACTTCTACCAACACTGTTTTAACAAGTGTTCTGGTCATTATTGGAATTCTTTTCTTTTTCGTTTTAGAAAAATTCCTTCATTGGCATCACCATGGTGAAGACAAGGAAAAATCAGGCGTCCATCCCGTGGGGAAGCTCATTTTACTTTCAGATGGTATCCATAATTTTCTAGACGGAATGATTATTGGGACAAGTTTTATGGTTAGTATTCCTGTGGGACTCGCTACAACCCTAGCTGTGATTTTACACGAAATCCCACAGGAAATAGGGGATTTCGCGGTACTTCTGCACTCTGGGTACACAAAGAGACGCGCCTTGTGGTTAAATTTTTTATCGGCATTTACCGCGATCTTAGGCGTTATTGTTCTCTTTGTTATTGGTAATATCGCCGAGTTATCTTCAAAATTTTTTCTACCAATCGCCGCCGGGGGGTTTATATATATTGCGGTGGCAGATTTAATTCCCGAACTTCAAAAAACAAAAGAGGTGAAATATTCCATCCTGCAAATAATGGCAGTTATAGCCGGAGTTTTGGCTATGGTTGCTTTGACTTTTGCGGAATGATTATAAGGACTCATTGCAGGCGTACTTTTTAGAAAGCCTTGCGCAGGAGCTTAGAAAATAAAAGTGGTAATTCACTTATTATTTTCTTGAGTGACGAGCAGAGCAATCCGCCAGCTGGCGGATATGTGTGCTTTATAAAAAGTATGTCAAAAAAGAGTCCAGTTACTGCTTCCAGGACCAGTCAGCTCCTGGATTTTTAGCGTTGAAAACTTCGAAGTGTAGGTGTGGCCCAGTAGAGCGGCCAGTAGAACCGATGTATCCGATCAATTCTCCTTGTGCTACTGTTGCGCCTGTAGAGGTCGCTAATTTAGACATATGGGCGTAGAGCGTCTTTGTGCCATTCGGATGCTGAATGATAACCATGTTGCCATATCCTCCGTTATATCCGCCTCGAGCCAGAAGCACCGTTCCAGATGCGGAAGCGTAGATTGGTGTGCCGGTCGGAGCGGCTAAATCTATTCCGCGACGACCTGGACCATGCAATCCTTGACTTTTTCTTTTCAAATCAGGAACTGGATTAATGAAATACCCAGCGGCATTCTTTAGTGTGCTGGTTGCATAATACCCTCCATTTTGAGAACTAGATTTTGAACTTGTAGTAGAACCTTCGTCTAGGAGAATGCCGTCTGGGATCATAAGTCTATCGCCAATCGCGAGTTTGGCGTCTTCCGTAATATCATTATAAATAAGGATATCATTCACATCCACTTTATACATTTTAGCTATACTTTGCAGTGTTTGCCCCTTTAGGACAGTATGCTCAATACCAGAAATCGGAAGAATAAAAAGCACATCGCCCTCCACAAGCTTATCCTCTTTTTTCATGTCATTGGCGGCCAGAATTGTGTCCACAGAAACACCAAACATTGAGGCTATGGCAGATATTGAATCCCCCTTTCTCACCACATAAACACTCGCTTCGTCGTCAAACGAAGCGTCAAGGACATCAATACCGCCTACGTCTCTTAAGACATTGATGGGGCCGGCTGTCGGCAAAAGAGCATTGTCGGAGACAATATTTACATCAGTAGTTGCATCAATTTCACTATCTTTTGTTTTCTGATCTTGAGAAACTGGCATGGGTGAGACATTGGCCTCTAGAAGCGCCATGGTCTGGGAATTACCGATCGATCCTATATCCGTCCGTGCCTGAGCTTCATTGCCTAAAATAGAGGAGAAAAGGGAGGCATAAACCAAAAGGGGAGAAAATAAGAAGACAAAAAAGACCCCAAAAAATAGGGAAAATACAGAAATAGAGTTTAATATTTTAAATAGAGATTTTATAAAAAAACAAACTAAATATCGCAAGATATCCTTTTCTAGCCTTTAAAAATAAGGGTAGAATCACAGAACGACCGAAGGCCTGCCCCGTAGTGAGCTCTGCTCCACTACTGGGGTGTCTGCAAACAAAGGTTCTCACGATGGTTACTATCAGGTCTCTCATTCTGTCATCTTGTGCCGTGCCTCTCTCCAGTACTATGTTTCCAGGATAACTCAAAAAGGGGTCAAAGTCAATCGGACAAGAAACCCCTGTGGAAAACTTTTTGTAGATAAAAGCCACCAAAAAATTGACAAGAAGGTTAAAAATATGCAGAATTATAAGAGTTTTTATCAAAAGTTAGGGATTAAAAGCTAAAAGTTTTATAATGGAAATGCAATTATGGAGACACAAAAAGCAAAACCGGAGTTGAAATTTCACATTCATTACAATGACACGATCTTTTATGAAGGAAAAACTTACAAGGTGGTAGAACTTCCCAGCTGGGAGAATGACAATAGATATAGGCTGACAAGCCC
The DNA here is from genome assembly GCA_001787005.1 of Candidatus Nomurabacteria bacterium RIFCSPLOWO2_01_FULL_39_18. Lineage (GTDB taxonomy): Bacteria > Patescibacteriota > Minisyncoccia > Phycocordibacterales > UBA9973 > UBA9973. The sequence continues at coordinate 6,076 of MFUV01000005.1, forward strand.
AGGCTTGCCGGATTTTAAGCTTAAATATACAAAATTACAAGAGGCGTTGGAAAGTGGGAAAGCTGTTTTCGTTCAAACTATTCCACCCAAAGTACAAGAAGAGGTAGAAAAATACAAAAATCCTGAAACCTTTAGGGTAAAAACCGACAGAAAGAAAACAAAACCTAAAAACGAAGTTGCAAGGTTTGTTTCGCCTGAAATAAAAAAATTAGAGGAACGTCTTAGGGTAGACAGAGTTAGGCGCATACACCTTCAAGAAGAAGCAAGAGAGGCTTTTGATAGGGGTGACTTGTCCAAAGCAAGAAGATTAAACAGCGAAAGCCTTACTCCAATGGAGAAAGATTTGTTTAATTTCTTTGACGATAGAAAACGAGAAATTCCAGCAGATATACTGTCTTTAAATGAAAAATTTAGCCAGATGAGCTATCGTCTTGAATATGATCTGAAACGAAAAGAAGAAGCTTTGGCCCAAGAGCCTACGTTAGTTACACTAGAAACAAAAATTCCATGCGCTGTCGTGGAAGATCAGATTAGGCTTGCTCTTTCGTCTCACCTTGAAAACCATGGGAAAATAGAGGAGTTAAAAGTTAAGGGTGTAGGAGATAAAATAATAATAGGAGCAACAATAATTACACGTAGCTCGATGATGACCTTTAGTCGTGAAGTAAGGGTGACACTTGAGAACAAAGATACCGGCATTGAAGTGAAAAATGAGATGGAAAAGGAAGATTTTGTTTTTTTAATTAGATCAGCCATTGAAGGTTTGAGGGAAGAGATAGCAGAGAAAGTAATGTTGGAGGGTTTAGAAATTAAAAAAATAGAGATTAGGAATGGAGAATTAGTGGTAACTTCCGGCGCGCCAGAAACATCTGCTCCTACTCCAGAAACAGCACCTGCTCCCGTAGAGTGGACAGAGGCAGATGAAGAAGAATTGCGGAGAATTGAAAAGAAACTTAAGGAGATAGAAGAGCAAGAGATGTTGGAAACCGGAATTTTTACACCGGAGTTTGTGGGAGAGAGAGTTAAATTTATCCTAGAGTCTTATGTCTTTGGACAGGGGTCAAAAGCAGTTATAAAAGTGGAGAGTCTAGCTACTGAAGGCAAAGATAATGCAATAAAATTGACTGGAAAGTTAACAATCTCGGATCATCGGGGCAGCCCAAATCAAAATACTGTTGAAAATATTGACACAATTCTTGTGAATAATGTTAAAAAAGGTGAAATCCCTATTGTGGCAAGCGGCGATTTGGTATTTATCCTTGGCGACAGAGGTGAAGTCGTTCCCAATGGAATAAAAAAATATATAGAGGAAAAAGGAGGGCGAGAAGTTGAGACAATGAAGATTGAAGATGGAAAGCTGGTGGTGGAGTTTAAGGTACCTACTGGACCTGATACTGGAGTGCAAGAGGTAGAAATTCTTACGCCACCAACAGAAACAGGAGAAGGGGTGGGGCTTGATGCCTCGATTTCTCCACCCAGCGTTCCGGCAGAAACCGCCCCATCTTCCTCGCCTGTTCCACCGCCTGTGCCGGAAGTTAAAAGGGGGCCAGAGGTAGAAATTTTTCCAACGAAGTTTATAGAAGATACAATTAAAAAACTTCTCGCCTTTAAAAAAGACAGCAAGCTTGAAGGTGGGGGGGAAGAGGAGAAAATAAAGGTTGGAGAAGTTAAGGGTTTAGAAATTAAAGGAAAAGGTGGTGAAATAATTCTAAATGCAAAAGTTAATGTGGAGATGAAGGTACCAGGGACAGAAAAAACTGTAACCAGTGATGTTGGAATAAAAGTAGTTCTTGGAAGTAAAAATAACATTATTGTGGTAAAAAATTGCGAGATTAAAGCAAATGTTAATATGATTATTGATCGGATTCTGAACCCACTTCTGGTCCACTTCGTCAAACCACACCTTGAAAAAATTTCAGAGACATTAAAGTCTTACATTGAAGACAACGATCCGAAAAGAAGAAAAGTTGAAAAAATGGAAATTGAGAATGGTCAATTGAAAGTTACGTTTAAATAATTTTTAAAATTTATGGAAGAACCACCCTTAACAAAAGAACAAATAAAAGCACTCCGGGATGCACTTCTGGCAAAAAAATTAGCGGCACAAGCTACATCTGTGCCCCCTGCACCAGATACTGCGTCACCTCCTATGGAAACGCCACCTGCGAAACCTAAAACATTCAGGGAGGAAAGACTAGCTATGTTCGACAGACAATATGATGAGGGTAATTCTGATTACACAACCCCTGTTTTAGAACCGCCCACATCACCACTAACCCCAACTCAAAATGAATCGGGGGCTGAATCAGAACCTGAAGTATCGCCCGCAAGACCTGCAGATACAGATACTCGCAGATATTATCCAAACGGTGAATTGGCGTGGGAAGCACTTCCTGGTGGAAGAGAAAGAATGTATAGAGAAGATAAAACATTAAAGAGAGAACGTTTGCCTGATGGCACTCGAGTATATTACCGAGAGGATGGGAAAACAAAAGAAGTGGAGTATCGTTCTAATGGAGACACAATATATTACCGATGGGATGGGGGAAGCATAATAAGCATAAGATATAACAGTGGAATTATAGAAGAATACGACAGAGAAGGAAGAAAAACTGGACGTTTTCGTTATGATGAAGAGGGAAGGAGAGTTGATGAACCCATTGTGCCTACTCCTGCACCGAAGGCCGAAAAGGCGTCTCAGGTAGAATTTTTTTCAGCTGAATTTATAAGACAACAAATTGGGAATCTTCTTGCTTCCAATGAAAACATTAAAGAAGTTGTAAATATTAAGATTGATGGTAGGGGCAATGAGATAATGTTAAATATAAGAGTAAAAGCTGGTCCTGTGGATTCAGACATTGGTATACAAGCAGTTCTTGAAAACAAAAAAAATGCGGTAGCGGTGAAAAGTTACAAAATTGATGCAGGTTGGCTTATAAAAAGTAGCGTGGAAGGTATGATAGCGCCAAAACTCAATGAAGTTTCAGAGATGCTAAAAGAATTTATAGAAAAAGAGGATAAAAAAGGTAGGAAAGTAGAAAAAATGGAAATTGAAAATGGGCAATTGAAAGTAACTTACGGCACTTCAGGGTCTACACAAGATGTTTCAAGGACTACTTCAAGAAAAGAAGGAGCAGGAAAAATACTTGTGCCAGAGCTTGGGCCGGTTAGAAAACCAACCTTGGAAACAAAAATCGAAAAAGCTGAAGCAGTAGCTAGACTTAGAGAAGCTGTAGCAAGCGCCCAGACCATAATTCAAGAAGAAGGTGAGAGAATGGAAAAGAGAAAACAGGTAAGGGAAACTTTGCTTGTGGAGCTTGAATTGGTCAAAGATAAAATAAAAAATCCTTTTAAGTATTTCATAATTGACCATATGAGCCCTAAAGCTTTTATTTGTTTGTACCAGAGAAGAAAAGAGGAAGTTACCTTGAAAGATATAAATTCTGTATCCGGCAACAATATAACTGGGGAAGATGGTAAGAAGATATGTGTTTTCACTCCTGAATTTATTTTACCGGGAAGGAATGATTCAGTGTACTTTTCTTCTAATGGATTTTCTTTACAATTATTAAATAAAGATGAAATAACAGTTAAAAAGGAGGGTAGAAAAATTGTAATGGTAGACAGCCCCAACGCAAAATATAGGTTGGTTCATCCGAACTGGACGCATGATCCAGATGATCGTGCGTCTGATCTGGAGGGGTGGAAGAAACTCTTGGACCAAAGAGCTCAACAATATCAAGCGTGGCAGATTAGTCTTTTTGAAAAACAAAGTAAGCAAGTTAAATAAATTAAAATTTTATGGAGCAAGATCCACTCATTAGACAAAAGCAAATAGAAGAAGAGCTCAAAAGACTGGCTGAAGAAGACAAGCTAGGGCAGGAGAGAATAATAAATGCTGAAAGAGTTGTGAGAGAAGCTACGGAAGCTTTGCGGGCAGCTGGTGCGAGCCCAGAAGAAGAAAGAGATGTTTTTGGTGCGCCCTTGGGGCCAGAAGAAGAAAAATCAAAAGGTCCGCGGAGAAGATTAATTTCTGGAAGAGGACGAAGATTTTTGAGAACTGCGGCATTGGCGGGTGGACTTGCGGCATCAACTAGCTATCTTATACGTACCGGACAAAAGAAGGGTATATGGAAAGATCTTGGTACCCAAGTGGTTGCGTTGAAAAATAGAGTAACTGGAAAGAGAGAGAGGGCATCAGTTTCTCCGGCCGCAATAAGGATTGCAAAATACATTGGTCTCGATGATGTTACAAAACTTCTTTCTGACGTTGTAAATGATAAAAAAATCGGTTTAGATCGTATTGTGAAAGGAATTATTTATAACGAGGGTGGGTCTCCAGAAGGAGTAATAAACAATCGAGGGAATATCAAATATATTGGTGCACCGGGACAAAAAAATAGTAACGTTGAAGCGGCCGACGGAGGAACATTCGCTTCCTATGACACAGAACAAGATGGGGAAAATGCTATTAGTGCATTAGTTATAGCGGCAGCTGAAAGGGGAGAGACTTTTGCATACTTTATAGGTAGATATACTGGCACTGGGGGGGGAGAAAATATCGTGAGAACAGCACGAAGCCCCGTGCCAAAAACAACAATCCCGATCCCTAGCAGGGAAGAACCTGCACAAGAAGAAGAACAAAGACCTTCACCCCTTGTGACAAGAACTCAACCTGAAAAAAGCGACACACCAGCTACGCCTACTCCAGAACAACAGCCACCGGCTGCGCCAGACACTCAACCGGTTATAACTGAAGATACTCCACCGCCTGAGCCAGAACAGCCATCAGCTCCACCCGAGAAACCAAAAGAAGAACAAAAAAGAAAACCGAGACTAACCACTGCGCCAGTAAGAGTAACAACGGGGACAAGAGTACAAATGGGGACGACTGTCCACCTTGGTGGTAGTCCAGATGCTGTCGAAGCATTGAGAAAAAAAATAAAGGAACAAATGGATGCTGGAGAAGAACCGACCGGAGCTGTAGAGGTCAGTAGAGGACAAGGTGGAAGCAATATTTATTTCGATACTGGCGCAGTGGATCGTGAGATTCTAGAGCGAGCAAACAAAATACTTAAGGAACACCCTGAATTCAGAGGAAATCCTTTTTTCCTTACACCAGCAGAATTGCTAAAAGTATATGGAATTTATCAAAAAGATATAGAGAAAATGTTTGAAAACCATGATGATGGACTGAAGGCATGGGAAGAAATGAGAAAGTTAAAAGCAAATGAATTTATGGGAAGAGAAAAATCTGATCCAAACGATCGTATAATGAGATATTTACAAAAACTTCAAGAAGTAACCAATTCAAAACCAGACAAAAAAGAAACTGTTGATCAGTATATGGCGCATGCTTTGCAAAAAGCGATGAAAGGAGGAAAAATAGATGAAGTAATAATAAAATAAAAAATTCTGTGCTACCCGGCAGTAGAGCTTGGCAATACTTATAAAGTAAATTTTTATTTTAAAAAAACTTTGCCAAGTCTCACTACCGGGTGCTATATTTCAGATGTGACAACAGAAGCTCAACATCTAGGAGGATTAAATAACGAACAAAAAGAAGCGGCGCTTCATATGAAGGGTCCTATGCTCATTATCGCGGGCGCGGGCGCGGGAAAGACTAAAACAATAACACACCGAATTGTGAATTTGATAAAGGAGGGTATCGTCCCAGATAAAATCCTGGCTGTAACATTCACCAACAAAGCGGCTAAAGAAATGCGAGAGAGGATTATCGCAGAAATTGAGAAAAATGCGGGAGAACAAGACTCCGTACCGTTTGTCAGCACTTTCCACTCATTGGGAGTTTTTATTATAAAAGAAAATGCCAGGGTTCTGGGACTAACAAAATATTTCACCATTTTGGACGAGTCAGATTCTACGATATTGATCAAAGAATCATTAAAAGAATTGGGGATAGATCCAAAACAGCATGACCCGAAAAAAATAAAAAACATTATCAGCCGAGAGAAGGGGAAGTTCGTGCATTTGCCTATGTTTACAGAAGAAAGAACGGATTATGTGGGCAAAATTGTGGCGCAAGTTTGGAATTTGTATGAAAAGAAAAAGGAAAAAGAAAATTCGCTGGACTTTGATGATCTGCTTTTGAAAGCAACGAAATTATTGCAAGAACGGGAAGAAATTAGGCAAATTTATCAAGAAAAATGGGAATATATTCACATCGATGAGTATCAGGACACAAATGAAGTGCAATATTTAATGTCAAAATTGCTTTCTGAAAAGCATAAAAACATAGCTGTGGTAGGGGATGCCGATCAGAATATATATTCTTGGCGCGGAGCAAATTTAAAAAATATTTTGAGTTTTGAAAAAGATTACCCTGACGCAAAGATAGTCTTGCTGGAGCAGAATTATAGATCAACAAAAAACATCTTGGAAGCCGCGAACGTAATAATTAAAAAAAATAAATACCGCCCAGATAAAAATTTATTTACGAAAAACGCCATGGGTGAAAAAATTGGTTTTTATGAAGCGCTTGATGAGACCGATGAAGCGGACTTTGTGGCAACAAAGATTTTGGAAATTTTGGACAGGGCTGGTGTTGCTTTTGAGAATGGTCTGGCTGGGGGAGGGACCCAGGAATCCGAGGACCTGAGCAAAAGCAACACCAGCCCTGTCCTCTCCAACATAGCAATTCTCTATCGCGCAAATTTTCAATCTAGGGCGCTGGAAGAAGCAATGCTAAGATACAACATTCCATATCAAGTTTTAGGTGTTAAATTTTTCGAAAGAAAAGAAATCAAAGATACTTTGGCATATCTGCGCGCGGCATTAAACAGAGACAGTCTTTCGGATATAAAAAGAATTATCAATTTCCCTGCGCGAGGCATAGGGAAAGTAACTTTGGTGAAAATTTTCGCGGATGATATAGAGAACCTGCCAGTAAAAATGAAAATAAAAATTATTAATTTTTATGAAATATTGGAGGAGATAAAAGAAAAAATAAAAAGTGAAAAGGCAAGCCAGGTGATAAAATTCGTAGTGAAAAAGTCTGGCATTGAAAACGAATTATCGAGTGGCACCGAGGAAGACATGGAAAGACTTGAAAACATAAAAGAGCTTGTAACATTGGCCCTCAAATATGACAATCTGGCGCCAGGGCTAGGCATAGAAAAGCTTTTAGAAGATGCGTCGCTTGCTTCTGATCAGGATTCTTTGATTGAAAGAGGAGAGAAGAAAGAAGTAAAAAATTCAGTAAAATTAATGACAGTTCATGCATCAAAGGGGCTTGAATTCAAATATGTTTTCATCACTGGGCTAGAAGATGGACTCTTCCCACACGAGAAACAAAATGAAGAAACTAGTATTGATAGCGAAGAGGAGCGCAGACTTTTCTATGTAGCGGTTACCCGGGCTCGGAATAAATTGTTTTTGTCATTTGCAAATTTTCGCACTATCTTTGGTTCACGCTCCATTAATACTCCATCAGAATTTATTTCCGATATCCCAGCTGATTTATTAGAAAAAGAAGAAGAGAAAAATTTATTGAAAACAATTTATTTAGACTAGTTGAAAGTTATAAAGTTCATAAAGTTATAAAGTAAAAATGCAAAAAGAAAGAAAATACAAAGCAAAAAAGTCGTTAGGGCAAAATTTTTTAAAATCAGAACTGGCTTTAAAAAAAATTATTGAAGCAGGGGAGATAAAAAGGGGTGACATAATTTTAGAAATAGGACCAGGCAGAGGAGCATTGACCGAAAAACTTCTAGAAAAAGTTTACCTTGCTGGGGCGGGGCAGGGGTTGGTCATCGCAGTTGAAAAAGACCGCGAGCTTTTTGAATTTTTAAAAACAAAATTTAAAAAAGAAATAGAGCAACGCTCTCTTGTACTAGTATATGGAGACATATTAAAATTTGATGCAAAAAAAACTGTTTTGAAGTTTTTTTCAGGTCCTCGGATTCCTGGGTCCCTCCCCCAGCCAGACCATTCAAAAAACTCAAAATCGTCTGATTTTAAAATAATTGCCAACATCCCCTACAACATCACTGGAGCGATTTTGAAAAAATTTTTAGGAGGGTTAAACCAACCGACAGACATGGTATTGATGGTTCAGCAAGAAGTCGCGAGGAGGATAATGGCCCGAGATAGTAAAGAAAGTATTCTTTCGATTTCTGTGAAGGCTTATGGTGAACCAAAAATTGTTATGAAGGTGCCAGCGCGATATTTCAGGCCTGTGCCGAAAGTAGATTCAGCGATAATCATTATAAAAAATATTTCTCGCAAAATTTTTTCAGTATTACCCCCTCCGCCCAGAAAGTCTAATTGGGCACCTCCCCCTTATCAAGGGGGAGGTAGTAAAGAAGTTCAAGGTAAAACCTTGAACAGCCATGAATTTGAAGAGAAATTCTGGGAAATAGTGAAAGCGGGCTTTGCCCATAAGAGAAAAAAGCTCTCCAGTAATTTAAAAAATCTAAAAGACGGAAGCAAGGCTTCCGTCTCGAGCCTGGGAGATAGGAGAGCGGAAGATTTAACACTAGAAGACTGGATTGCGTTGTGTAAAAAGTGTTATAATTAAACCATAATTAAATCAGATTGGTTAAAATACAAAAAAAGGATTCTTTTAATCGTTTTTGCGGTTGTTTTTATTGTTGTACTTTTTTTTCTGAAAACAACCTCTGTATTCAAAAATGAAGAAAAACAAGAAAATCTAGCAGAACAACAAGAGGGGTTGGTTTATAATACTGAAACGCTCGGAGATATAATAAATAAAGACACCGATGGAGACGGAATACTGGACTGGGAAGAGAGTTTGTGGGGAACCAGCCCGATGGAGAGGGAAACTACTCCCGGAATATTAGATAGTGTGGCAATAGAAGAACTAAAGGCGCAAAAAGCAGAGGAAGCAGAATTGAACGGGGAATTAGAAAGTCTAGACACAGAAAATTTGACTCAAACAGACAGATTCTCAAGAGAACTTTTCTCTACAATCAGCGCACTCTCTCAAAATGGGTCTGTGGATCAGGTGGTTATTGACGAATTGAGCACTTCTCTGGCCGAACAAATAAAGAACTCCCCAGTTCAAAAGATATTTCTATTGTCTGATCTAAAAATCATACAAGATGATAATTTCCAGAGTATAAAAAATTACGACGATACTCTAAATATTATTCACCAAAAACACCCCGCGGAACGAACTGTAATGGATGTATTGCAAGATTTCGCAGCTGATGAAGAAAATGTTGATACTGCTGTCCTGTCGGAACTTGACCCTATAAATGCACAGGTACGAGGGATAATAGGAGACATGGTTGAAATGAATGTCCCGCAATCCCTGGCAGTTTTGCATTTGGATATCGTGAATGGGCTCCAAAGACTATCCGAAAATATAGATAATATAAAATTTTTCGACACCGATGTCATTGTTGCGCTTGGCGCCATAAGTCAATATGAAGCAAACACCGATCTATTAGCAGAAGCAACCATAAACCTCACGGACGCCATTAATCAAAAATTGAGTAATTAAATAAAAAACGATATAACCCGGTAGTAGATCTTTGGTAAAAGTCTCACTACCGGGTATAATATAAGGAAAATGACAGAAAAAAATAGTAGAATGGTAAAATTTATTTCCTCGCTTTTAATTATCGCAACAATAGCACCGAGTATTTTACTGTCCAAACCGAAACAAGCGGAAGCCTTCGGCGCTACATGGTTAACGGATATATTTACTGGCGCAAATGTAGTCCCCGCTACGGTAAGCGCAGGGCAAGAAACTACTCAAACCGCATTGAAGCTTAAAGATGTCGCCAAAGAAATTTTGAAGCAAATTGTCATGACCATTCAGAGAAGACTTCTGGCGGAGATGACTAAAGGCATGGTGAACTGGATAAATAGAGGCTTCCATGGATCACCGCTTTTCCTGGAAAATCCAAAATCTTTCTTCCAGGATATTGCGAAATATGAAGTTAAAACTTTAATAGACACCTTCGGCTACGATAGCCGGAGATTTCCTTTTGGCAGAGACTTTGCTTTAAATACAATCAATAGTTATAAAAGGCAACTGGGAGATAATGCTGAATATACTTTAAGCAGGGTGATTAACGATCCTGCTTTATTAAATAATTATAGAAACGACTTCGACTTCGGAGGCTGGAATGGATTTTTAATAAACACACAATACCAGCAAAATAATTATATCGGGTTTCAACTACTAGCGACAGAAGAATTAGCTGGGAGATTACAAGGCACAGTTGAAAATAATGCGCAGAAAGTACAGACTACTCTTGATCAAGGGATGGGTTTCTTGTCTCCGCAAACTTGCGCGGATAATGGCGGGAATAATGAATACAATAAAATTGTCGCAAATCAGTTTAAGCGACCAAGCTTTAAACCTGTAACAAAATTCGACCCGACTCCCATGCTATTAGAATGTGTGGATGGTGGTCCAAACCCACCACCATATTGTGAGGCTGCATTTCAAGGATATCAAGCCGAAGTGCAACTGTACCAGGAAAGACTAGCAAAAGAAAGAGCTGCCTGGGCAACAAAAAACACTTGTAAAAACTTAGTGGCAACTACTCCTGGTTCTGTAGTAGCGAATCAAATAACGAACGCCATGGGGTCAAATTTCAGGCAGACCGAACTTGGAGCGGCTTTGGGCAACAGCATGTCTGCTATTTTTGACGCTTTACTTAACCAGTTCTTGAGTAAGGGTTTGAATGCCTTGGCAACCACAAAAAATCCTCCAAAACCACCACCGGACGATTGGTCTTATGGCGGTCTGACCCTAGGCAGTCCGACAGATGAAACTAACGAGGAATGGGATTCCGGACCGGATGAAGTTGTCATTTTGGATGATTTCGGGAAACAATTAGTTGGAGAAATAGTTCCAGGTAATTCTGCTAGCTCAATTTGTATTATGCAAACTGGATTGGCGCTACCGGGTTTCACGCAAGCGGCTTGTATAGCAGCAGGCGGAATATGGGTACCTGCTAATTCGGTATACGTACCCGGCGATATAGCAAATACGCAAAAAGAATTGGCATTGATGGATAATCTGGATCCAAATAATCCTTATGTCAACGCATCTGGCGCATTTCCTCCAGGATGTACATCAAATCTAGGATTCAACGCAACGACTGGCCTGCCATGCAATAGCGGAATAACGCAAATAATAAGCGGCACTTGGCCCAAGATCAGAGAACTCGACATGTGTCTGCCAGGTCCAGACTTTGGTTGGAAAGACAGGTTGCTGGATGAAATGGTGAGAAACAGCAAAAAACTTCAGGAAAGAGCAAGTGACAGTGACGGGCAAAAAGCTGCGGAGGCCGACCTAGTTCTTAAGGAATTAAAATTTGCCGTAAATTCTTTCAGGGATTGGATAAATAATAAAATGATAACGGAACTCCCAAATTCTATAATTTATATGGACGCGGTAGATGAAATTGAAGACTTATATCAGCAATCAGAGGAACTCACCGACAGAAAAAGGGGAAAGACCCAGGCTTTGATACGACTTCAGGTAATAAAAACACAATTGCTTGAATTGAAAAATCTCCTAGCTTCGCAAAATCCACCCCTCATCCAACCAGCCGCGGGATCAGCCGAAGAAAAAACTTTAATTGCGCTAAAAAAACAATACAACGCCATTCGGACTTCAATCTCGAGCCCTGTTAGCGTGGATGAAATAAAAAATGAATTATTTTTCTCGGTAGATAAATTGGCCAGACTAAATTCATTGATTACACAATGCAAGACTGAAAAATCGGCTAAACCCGCCATCTCAGAACAAAATGTATTTTGTGAGGCACCGATTAAGGGTGGTTATTCCCATGGAACATTCATTGGTCCTGACACTACAACTCCTAAATTGCCAATGGTAAATGCAAAAAAGGTGTATACGTGGAGAAGCTGGCTGGGACTGAAGGGTAATCAGGTCAACATAGATCTGAAATGTGACATTATCTACAAAGCCACTTTGGTAGATTACAAAAAGGATTTGCCAGGTTTAAATAGTGGTCTCACGGATCCATTACCAAGTACGGGTGGTACCACACAATTTGGTTCTTGCACTTATGAAGAAACAGGTATGACACAGGATGAATGTACCGCTAGCGGAGGATCATGGAATATCTCAACCGATATTTGTACTCGCACGGACCAAAATGTAACAGAAGAAAACTGCACCGCAAATGGAGGAACGTGGGAACAATAAGAAAGTTTTAAAGTGAAAAGTTATAAAGTTTGTAAAGTAAATGAACATAAAGTAGTGAAAAAAATTATGACTAAAAAAGAAATAAAAAATGCTGTAAAATATTGGAAGGAAACATCTAAAAGAGATTATGGCACCATGCTTGGGCTTTTTAAGATTAAACGCTACCCAGAAAGCCTGTTCTTTGGGCATATTGTTTTGGAAAAAACTCTTAAAGGTCTAGTTGTTCAAGAAACAGGGGAACAAGCGCCTTATATACATGATTTGCTTCGATTGGCAAAATTAGCAGAAATCAATTTAAATAAAGAGGAGTTTAACTTATTAAAAATTGTTAGTACTTTCAACATTCGAGCTAGATACCCTGAGCAAAAGTTGAAACTATATAAAATATGCACAGAAAAATATACAAAAGATAAATTGGATAAAATTATCACATTATATAAATTATTATGTCAAAATTAGAAGCAAAGAAAATAATTAGAAACTATGTAAGAAAACTAAGATCTGAAAAATACCCTGTTTCGGCGGCTTATTTGTTCGGCTCCTATGCAAAAAATACCCAGCGCAAGTGGAGTGATATTGATGTGGCAATAATTTCTCCAAAATTTAAAATTCGTTTTGGGAAAAGTTACATGAGACTTTGGGATTTTCGTGAAGAAGTGGACAGTCGCATTGAACCACATGGCTTCACAAAGACAGATTTTAAAAATTTGGCTGATCCTTTAGTTTATGAAATTAGAAAGACTGGGATAAGAGTGATTTAATGTAAATAAATGAAAACGAAGGTTAAAAAAATAATCCCGTACTGCCTGATACTCATCATCCTGATCGGACTTCTAAGCCCGATGATTGGCGTTAGAGATGCACGGGCACAGGAACCAGTAGCCCCGATAGGAAAATGCCTTTATGGTGATGATGTTAACGGCTACAAATCAATAAATATAACAGAAAACGCTTGTAAAAAAACCCCTTACTTTGGGACTTGGGACCCCACACCCACACCAAATCCCACTGAAAAACCAAAAACAGATGACCAAACGCCATTCGACAAAGAATTACAAGAATATCAATGCGGATTCGCCGGGATTGGGGGTACTTTCTGGCCTGGATGTGTCTTATGGGTTGTTTACGGCCTCTTTTATGCTATCCCCACGTTTTTATTTGCAGTAAGCGCCTATTTTTTCAACGTTCTGGTATCCATAACACTAAGTGGTGGATTGGTGGGCGATTCTCCTTTTGTTTCTGCGGCCTGGGCAGTAGTTCGAGACCTTTCTAACATCTTCTTCATTCTTATTCTGCTCTACATCGCAATAAAAACAATCTTGGGGATGGGGGGTTCTGAAGTTAAAAAAATGATAGCCCACGTTGTGCTGACAGCGCTACTTATAAATTTCAGCATGTTCTTTACCAAGATTATTATTGATACTACGAACATCTTGGCTCTGGTTTTCTATAATAAAGTAAATGTTGAAACGAGGGTAGATGGACAACCGAGACCCTACAAAAGCGCGACGGGGGAAAAAGATATTTCTGGTGGTTTATATAAGGCTTTTGATCCTACAAAATTAGTATCAGCGGATTTCTTTAAGCAGGCTAGAGAAATAGATCCGTCAACAGAAGGTAAAGTACCACCAAGTATATTGATCTCAATGCTTATCATAACCGGAGTAATTATGGGTTACGCGGCTTATTGTTTTTTCCAAGTTGGAGTATTTTTCTTAAGCAGACTTATTGAACTTTGGGTTTTAATTATTTTTTCACCTTATGCTTTTATGTCTTCGTCTGTGCCAGTCTTAAGCAAGTCTGAGGGCATAGGCTGGGACGACTGGTGGCATCGGCTCCTTCAAGTGTCTTTCTTGGCGCCGATTTTCATGTTCTTTTTATACATAATATTCAAACTAATAGAAGCTAATCCATTCACGGGCGTTCTAAACTCGAGCGACAGCATGTTTGAAACAATATTATTCATTGTACTCCCTGCGCTGGTGATTTTGATAATCCTGAAAAAGGCAACTGAAAAAGCCAAAAAGTTGTCGGGAGAATTGGGTACTGTGGTAATGGGAGCAGTAAAAGCATTGGCTGTGATAGGTGTCGGCGCAGCAGCAGGCGGAACAGCTCTTTTGGCAAGAACTGCTTTTGCTAGAACTGCAGCAATAGCTTCGAGGACAGAGGGTGCGAAACATTATGGGAAAGCGAGAATCGAGCACAATAAGGCTTTAGAAAAGTGGGAAGGAGAGGAAAAAAAGGCACGTGGATCTGGTGGTGTCAAACCTACCTGGGAAAAATCTAAAGCAGATTATGAATCTAAAAGCGGGAAGAAAATTTACACAAGTAATCCACTTAAGAATCCATTCATTACTTTGGGTGGAAGAATTAATGCCGCTCAATCAAGGTCGGGTGAAATAGAACGCGCAAGACAAGGAGTAGACGAGATAAAGAAGAAAGCTGGATTAGAAGGAGTGGGAGATGCATTCATCACTGGTGCACAACAGGAGAATATAGAAAAAACATTTGTTAAAGACAAGGGATCCGATATTGAAAGGGATATTAGAAGAGGTCATGACGCTAAAGGTGAAGAAATAAAAGATGAAAATGGTGCTAGGATATTAAGTCAAGACGAGTACGAGTCAGCAAATCGTAGCAGGATAGCCGCTGGTATAGAGACAGCAGCAGCACCGGGAGATGTTGATGCAAGTGGAAAATTAACAAAGCAAGGAGACAACAAAGTCGAAAATGAATTGAGAAAAGAGTTTAATGAAAAATTAAAAGGTTTTGTGCAAGAAGTAGGGAAAATAAGATTTGCAAAACTTCAGGGAGAAGCTAAGGAAAAAATAGGAATGGCAACAAGGGTAGCATCTAGAACAACAAGCGGAACTTATGACATAAGAAACTTGTCAGGACTAAAAACAGATAAAAGAGAAGGAATCGGAGCCAAAGCAACGGTTGGTCTTATCGCCGCCGTAGCAATGGGCATGAGAATGGGATTAAAACAAGGAGCTGGAGTTGAAGTTGGTTCAGGTCAAGGAAATGCCCTTAAAGACATCGGTCAAATAGTTACGGAAGCATTAAAAAATGTAAAGTTAGATGTAAAATTAGAAGATGGGGGGGGGAATAAAACAGCACATGGTCCAGCCCCAGGCGCGAATGCTCCAAAGTAGTAGTGAAGTGGGAAGTTGAATAAGAGAGAAAGATAGGACATCATTAGAAAATGAATTAAAAAAAAATGGATAAAGAAGAATTACAACAGAAAATAGCATTGTACTACTCAAAGCTTCCACCAAAAGCGCAAGCGGTTTTTTCCAGTATGAAATGGCTTGAGACTATAAAGAGCATAAGTGAAAAGTACGGCTTAAATGACAAACAGAAAGAGATACTCGGCACGGAAACAACTTTGGTGCTTTTGGGCATAATCGATATAATCAAGTATGAAGAAATATTGATAGAAGAACTAGCATTATCGAAAGAGTCTGTAGATAAGATGCTTTCAGAAATAAACGATCTAATTATAAATAATATACGACCCGAACTCATTGATGCATTCAACGCAAATAAAAATTCTCTAGAAAAAGAAAACCCAGAAATTGAACCAGTCTTAGACACACGTTTTGGGAAATTATCACCGGATTTGGAAAAGATAATTGACGAATCCAATTATCAAGACATTCTCTATGGTATTGGCAAAGAGAAAAATTTCAGCGTTACGAAGATGGGAGCGCTTGAAAGAGCAACCACTGATCTAATAATGGGTACTATTCATCCAGATGAATTCGAGAATGTGCTAGAGAATAATTTAGAATTACCGCTAGAAAAAGTCAGAGAACTAGTAAATATTATCAACGAAAGAATTTTCAAAAAAATACGGGAAGAATTGATAAAGAATGTTGAGAGAAAAAAGATATTCGCGAACAAAAAAGCTGAAGAAAAACAGGATACGCAAGTATTGGGCGCCCACGGCATCGAGATTGTCGAGAATCCCCCCCTCCTTATCAAGGAGGGGGCGGGGGGTGGTAATTCAGAAGAGAACCACCCCGCCTCTGGCACCCCTCCTCAACAAGGAGGGGAAGAAACGCATCCCATATTAGCGCAAAAGTTATCCGGCCCTTATCAGGCTCCAGTAGTCAAGACGGACCACTCCTTGCAAAATCTTCAGCCTTCTTCTGAACAACAAAATAAGCCTGTAATTGATCCTTACCGCGAAATTCCGGAGTAGAATCATGCATCCCGTTAGAGATTAATTAGTTAAAAGTAATAAAAAAGTAAAAATATTATGATAAGTTTAAATAAATTATTAATGGTTATTAAAAGAACGGAAGTCTAGAGACTTCCTATCTCTAACGGGATGCAATTCAAAGTTCCACAATTTTTAGATATAGAAGACAAAATTTTTGGCCCCTTTACTTTTAAGGAATTTATTTACTTAGCAGGTGGAGCCGGTCTTTGTTTTGTGCTTTATAAACTGCTGGGTTTCTTCCTAGGCATTATCCCAATGCTTGCGATAGCTGGGCTCTCCTTAGCGCTTACTTTCTATCGACCAAACAATAAACCTTTCAGCAACATGATCGAAGCAGGATTCAACTATTTTACACAAGATAAACTTTATATTTGGAAGAGACGTAAAAATAAAATCGACAAAAACAAGCCAGAAACGAATGGAGTGGAAGAAAGAGAAAGAGAAATGTTGGAAAATGCGGTGAGGCTGGGTAGAAATAAATTACGGGATTTGGCTTGGAGTTTGGATGTGCTTGATTTAAGTAAACATCAAGGAAATTAACAATTAAAAATATGGTCCCGTTAGAAGTCGCGGTCGCAGTTTAAAAAATATAAATATGTTAATCAAAAAAATGAAAATTAATAGTATAATAAAGCTAAATTGCGATGAATTGACCGCGACCTGCTTCTAACGGGATGGCATTAAAAGCAAAAGCAACTCAAGAGTTCGTACCGATAAAAGAAGTCCGCGATGGAGTGATCGTGCTCAAAGACGGCGGACTGCGAGCTATCATACTTGCTAATTCAGTTAATTTATCCCTGAAGTCTGATGACGAACAGAAAGCAACAATAATTCAATTCCAAAGTTTTTTGAATACCCTCGACTTCGCTATTCAGATATCAGTGCAGTCCAGAAGGTTGGATATCAGGCCCTATCTTTTGCTTCTAGAAGACAGGATGAAAGTTCAAACTGAATCTTTGCTTAAACTGCAGACAAGAGAATATATTGAATTCATTAGAAACTTCACCGAATCAGTAAGTATAATGACCAAAAGTTTCTTCGTGATAATACCCTACACTCACACAGTTTTAAAATCAGACTCCGGAATTTTCGGCGGAATATCAAAAATATTCAACAGAAAAAACAAAGAAGAGGTGAAAATAGCGAAACAAGAAGACTTTGAGGAAAAGAGGTCCCAGCTAGAAGAGCGGGTGGGGGTGATTAAACAAGGGCTTAATCGCTGTGGCATAAAGTCTGCCGAGCTCGGCACGGAAGAAATCGTGGAAGTATTTTATAAAGTTTTTAACCCCGGAGAAGTAGAGGGGAAAATTAAGCTGGAATAAAAATATTATGGGAATTTTTGATAAATTATTAAATAGGAAAAAAGATAGCTCAGCTTTGAGTAATACAAATGCTTCACTCTTGGCTGTGCTTCCAGAAGAAATATATGAAGCGGCCAATCTGGAGCTTCAGGATATCATCGCGCCATCAGCGTTAAAGATTGAATCAAAGTCAATAAACTTGGGCGATAAAATCGCTCGTACTTTTTTCATAATATCTTACCCGAGGTTTTTGACCGACAATTGGTTTTCTCCAATAATCAACCTAGATAAAGTTTTTGATATTTCAATTTTCATTCATCCGATAGACACATCATTGATGTTACGACAATTCCAGAAAAAGGTCGCTGAAGTGCAAAGCCAGATAAATGTGCGCGAGTCAAAAGGCATGGTGCGCGACCCAATGCTCGACACCGCCTATCAAGACCTAGAAGGGCTCCGTGATAATCTGATACAAGCGCAGGAAAAGATGTTTGATGTGGGTATCTACATTACAATTTACGCCGACAATGATCTGGAGCTTTTCAAAATTGAAAATGAGATAAAATCAATCCTCGAATCAAGATTGATCTATATCAAACCAGCGCTCTTCCAGCAAGAAGAAGGTTTCAAAAGCGTTATCCCGACAAATACTGATCTTTTAAATATTCATCAAAAATTAAATTCGGAGCCACTCTCAAGTATTTTTCCTTTTATTTCTTTTGACCTGACTTCCGACAGAGGCATTCTCTACGGCATTAACAGGCACAACTCAAGTTTAGTCATTTTTGATCGTTTTTCGCTGGAGAATTACAACTCAGTGACCTTCGCCAAATCCGGTTCAGGAAAATCTTATGCCACAAAGCTGGAAATTCTGAGATCCCTGATGTTTGACATTGAGGTTATGGTGATAGACCCAGAGCGAGAATACGAATTCCTAGCTGAAGCGGTTGGCGGAAGATATTTTAATATTTCTCTTTCTTCAGACCACCATATGAACCCTTTTGATCTACCCATGCCACGAGAAGATGAGACAGCCGAAGATGTTTTGCGCAGTAATATTATTAATTTAGTCGGACTTTTCCGATTAATGTTGGGCGGACTGACGCCAGAAGAAGATTCAATGGTTGATCGAGCTATTTCAGAAACTTACGCGATAAAAGATATCACCCCAGAAGCGGATTTCTCAAATATCGAGCCCCCGCTTCTTTCGGACTTCGAAATGGTTCTGGGCGGGATGGACGGCAGTGATTCGCTCGTGGCTCGCTTGGCAAAATACACCAAGGGTTCATGGGCAACATTTTTAAACAGACCTTCGAACGTGGACATTGATAAAAAATTTGTCGTATTTTCTATTCGTGATATGGAAGACGAACTGAAGCCTGTGGCAATGTATATCGTCATGCATTATATCTGGAACTCAATCCGTAAAAATTTAAAGAAGCGTCTGCTCGTGGTGGATGAAGCCTGGTGGATGATGAAGTCCGAAGATACCGCGTCATTTCTCTATTCCATCGCCAAACGGGGCAGAAAATATTATCTTGGGCTCGCAACCATTACTCAAGATGCGGCAGATTTCATGAAATCTTCCTACGGCGTGCCAATCATTACCAACTCTTCTATCCAGCTTCTCTTGAAACAATCTCCCACTACGATGGATATTTTACAGCAAACATTCAACCTTACTGATGAGGAAAAATATTTGCTTCTAGAGTCTGGGGTGGGAGAGGGAATATTTTTCGCGGGGCTGAAGCATGTCGCTATAAAAATTATTTCTTCTTATACAGAAGATCAGATTATCACTTCTGATCCTTCACAAATATTATCAAATAGAAAAGCCAAAGAAGAGCATGAGGCCCTGGAGCTGGCGGGAGACAAATTATAAAGCAAGGATAAATGGTATAATCGAATTATGAAATTAAAATTTTTATTACTATCTTTGATCACTATGCTTGTAATATTTATGGTGATTTCTGCGTCGGGGGTAAATGCCGCCTCATCTAGTAGCATTTCGGTTGATATGATACCTTCTAGCCCGGCTCCAGGCGAGAATGTAAGCATTACTTTGAGCAGTTACGCCAATAATCTAGATAGTGTTTTAATAACCTGGTCTCTTGATGGAAGAACCGTTTCATCTGGGATTGGCAAAAAATCATTTTCTCTGACGGCTCCAGGCGCTGGCTCTGAAGTTGTCGTTACAGCCATTATCTCCCTGCCAGAAGGTAGTGTGGAGAAAAGAATGATAATAAGATCAAGCCTAATGGTGCTACTCTGGCAGGCGAATGATTCTTATGTCCCGCCTTTTTATAAAGGCAAGGCAATGCCCTCCGTAGGTAGTGAGATAAAAGTGGTAGCCATGCCAGAAATAAAAGTTGGTTCGGACGGGACGGTTAACCCCAAAAGCATGACCTATTCTTGGAAAGAAGATGACACCAACAACGTAGAGGGTTCGGGTTATGGCAAAAATTCTTTTGTTTTTATAAATGATTATTTAGAGGATTCTAACAATATAGGAGTAACGGCATCGACCATAGACCAGACATATTCATCTGAAGCCAGCATAAATGTGGGAATAGTAGAACCGAAAATATTATTTTATAAATATGATAATAGCCTCGGGATATTATGGGAGAAAATACTCCCTGACTTCCACAGAATACAAGATACAGAGATAGTGGAAGCGACGCCTTACTTTATTTCACCGAAAGATATCCGAAATCCAACATTGATATGGAGTTGGTTTATTAATGACACGCAAATAAATACTCCAATTTTTAGGAAAAATGTAATGCCTCTCCGGGTAGAGAGTGGAACTTCCGGGATATCACGACTGCGACTTCGAATTGAGAATCAATACAAAATTTTCCAGACAACAGATGGGGAAATAGATTTAGAATTTTGAGTGAAATTTAATGAGTGAAATGAATATAAATTTCCTCATCCCGTACTAAATTTTAGATTAAATGATATTAAAATAAAAATGATTATAAAAGATGAAAATAAATTAAGATTGAGAACTACAAGTAAAATTTTAGTACTGGGATTTATTTTTATACTCATAGGATTTTTTAGTCCGAGTCTAGATGTAAACGCTGTGGAACAATACGGAACTTGTAATTGGGTTGAAGCTGAACAGAAAAGGAAGGAAGAAAATTATCTACAAGCAAATTGTTTAGCAAAGGGCAATACCGCAACTTGGGTAGGTTACTACTATCCCTTGGCTCCATTGCCTGGCTTGGGGAACAGGGAAGATGGAGGAATTGACACCGCGCAAATAGACAGCACCGGAAAAAGCATTGCCTTGGGTGCATACCTAAACACAATGATAAAAATAATCATCGGAATTGCCGCAATTTTGTCTGTGGTTATGATTGTGATAGGGGGGATAGAATACATGACCTCTGAATTAATATCTAGTAAGGAAGCGGGTAAAGAAACAATAAAGAACGCGCTCTTCGGACTTCTGGTAGCTCTTGGCGCTTATGCGCTTTTGAATACAATAAATCCGGACTTGCTGAAATCCGACCTAGACGTCCCAGGTGTGACTGTCACAGTAGATCTTGAAGCTGATGTCCCACAGACTTATGACCCAGCAACCAGAAAATATGCCAATGGAGCTCTCTTTAACGCGCCATGGAATGACACAGTTGGGGGAATTACCCCAGCATGTACAACAGAAACTGGTACAGGATGTTTGCCAAGATCAGTTACTGCAAAACAACCAGAATGTTCTACTATTGGTCAACAAAATTGCACTTCAACAAGAGGTCTAAATACTAGTAATTTGAGAACAATACAATATGGTTGTGGATGTAACGTATTAATCACTGGTGGAACAGAATGGTGGCTACACGGCGGGCGAAGTGGAAGTACGACCCATCAGTCTGGAAGTACGACCGTCGACCTTAGAACAACACCTGAATTGACTAGATATCTAATGGGTGGGACAACAGCTCCGGTCGCAGGACGAAGATACCCAACACCAGTTGGATCGGCATTGTTTGAAGGAAATCATTGGCACATTGGTCCATAAAATAATTTTACTTGTCCCGTACTAAATTTTTGATTACGGGGTATAATGATAAAAATTAATAAATAAAATTTTAGTATCGGGATGTCAAAAAGAAACTTCACACTTTTAATAATAATTTTAATTCTAGGAACAGTCGGGTTTTTTGTATTTCTATATTCTCGTGGAGAGACACCTAGAGGAGAGGGAGGCGAGGGCACTAATTTCATCGCAAGGTTTAATCCATTCAGCAACAAAAAACCAGCGCCGGAAGACACAGGGCCCACAGAGGATACCTCTTCACCTATAGAAGATCCTGAAGAAAAAATGCTGGAAGTAGAACTAAAAAAAGTTTCAAGTATGGAAATCGCTGGGTTTGGAGTATTTACGAAAGAAAGATTGAAAGAGATGAACCCCTCTCCAGCCCTCCCCTTGTCAGGGGAGGAAGAGAATCCTGCCCCCCCTGCTAAGGGGGGTTCGGGGAGTCTGAAACCCACACCGCCACCGACTGAATTTGCAACAGCAGTAAGATATGTGGCGAGAGCTACTGGGAACATTTATCAGACTTTCGCAGACAAAATAATTGAGCGAAAGTTTTCTGGAACATTAATACCTAAAGTATACGAAGCGCATTTCGGCAATCATGGGGGATCTGTGGTGATGCGATACTTAAAGGGGGATGAAAAGACCATAGAAACTTTTTTCAGTGTCCTCCCGAAAGAATATTTGGGCGGTGATGCAACGGAAAACAATGAGATAAAAGGATCATTCTTACCTAATAACATAAAAGATATAAGCCTTTCATCTGATACTTCTAAAATATTCTACCTTTTTGAGAGTGAAAGTAATTTAGGAGAAAGCATCATAGGCACAACCTTGAGCTTGTTGGACAATAAAAAGGTTCAGATATTTGATTCTCCTTTTACGGAATGGCTGTCATCCTGGCCAAATAATAAAATTATCACCCTTTCCACTAAGCCTTCTGCGAACACTCCAGGATACATGTACAGCATTGATGGAGTTGGTAAAAACTTAACTAAAATCTTGGGTGATATAAATGGATTAACTACGCTCACAAGTCCGGACGGAAAGTTGGTTCTTTACAGTGATAATAATCTAACTTCATATATTTACCATACGGATACTAAAAGTTCGGATTTATTGGGGATAAAAACTCTGCCAGAAAAATGTGTCTGGGGGGGCGGGAGTGATATTTTTTACTGCGCTGTACCGAAATTAATTGGCGCTAGCCAATATCCAGATACTTGGTACCAGGGAGAAGAGTCATTTTCTGACCAAATTTGGAAAATAGATGTTGAAACAGGAAATGCCACCATGATCGAAGACCCGATCATGGCTCTGGGGGGAGAGGATGTTGATGGCATTAAGCTTGCTTTAGACGAAGGAGAGAGTTATCTATTTTTTGTAAACAAAAAAGATTCTTTTTTGTGGGAACTAAAGCTGAAATAAATCACCACCCCTGACCCCTCCTCGAAAAGGAGGGGAGGTCCCCTCTCCCCCTGCGAAGGGGGAGAGCTTGAAAGGCGAGGGGGTTAGATAGCGCCAATGTATTTGATCACTACTCGGCGAGACGGTCCGAAACCAACTGATTCAGTTTTTAGATCCGTGGCATCGGACAAAAATTCATGTACCACCCGTCGTTCGAAAGCTGACATCGGATCCACTTCTATGTTTGATTTGAAATAGCGCGCTCGCTCCGACATCATATGTGCCACGGCACGAACATTATCAACACGTTTCTTTTGGAAACCATTAATGTCAATTAGAATTTCTGGCCACATGTCGGACTTGTGGGAATCCCACAAGTCCGACATGTGGTCTCTCTTGGCTTCAATCATTCTGCGAGCAAGATGGTTTAAGGCATTGAGCGCTTCACCATCGCGAGAGATGAAAAGATGCGGTTCATTTACCTCAACTGAAAACCATGTATTAGTACCATTGTCTTCAGTAATGGTAATTTTGTTGAGCATCGTTCCAGTTTTCTCAATCAATTCTTTTATTAAATTTTGTATTGTTTCCTTGTCCATAAGATTATTTTACTATCATTGTCGTTTCCTTTTTCTTTCTACTCACATAAATCTGCTGACCTACTGTAAATATATTATTCGTAATCCAGTATAAAGCGATAGCTCCGGAAATAGTGTAAGAAATAAAAACCACAACAAATGGAAAAATATATTTCATCTGCATGTTCATGCTTTTACTAAAACTCTCCCCGAAAGAAGGGGTGGAAGAAGTAGTGGGAGGAGGAGAGGGTGGTTTGGGCATGAAGTGGGCCTGTAAGTATTGAGATACACCGGCTAAAATTGCCAAAACAAAACTCTTTTGACTTATATCAAGAACTCCCAAGAAAAGCATGTTGATCTTTTCTGGGACATGAACGAAGGAATAAAGCAACCCTCCTTGGAAATCTATCCCTTTCAAAAAAACATAGTACAGCGCGAAAATGATTGGAATTTGAATCAAAACCAAAAGACACCCGGAAAATGGATTAGTTTTGTGTTGCTTGTAAAGTTCGAAGGTCCTCCGTGCTTGTTCTTCTTTAGAGACCCCGCTACTTTTTATCTTATTTAATTCTGGGGCAAGCACATTCATGGCGGCCTGGCTTTCGATAGATTTCTGCGAAAGAGGGAAAAGGATAATTTTGACAATAATAGTCAGAATAATGACAGCGATACCCACATCTCCTCCGGGGACAATAGAGACTAAAAAAGCCAGAGCATTCAATAATGGCTTATATAAAAGAAAATTCCATAAATTTGAGAGCATTGTTTCATTCTATACGAAAAGAGCTGAAAATCAAAATTTTGCTATAATTAAGATATGAAACCAATTTGTCAAAATTGCAAAGGTAAATTTACTATTGAACCAGATGATTTTGGTTTTTACGAAAAAATGAAGGTTCCGACGCCAACATTCTGTCTAGAATGCAGATTTGCTCGACGCATGTCCTGGAGAAATGAACGTTCATTATATAAAAGGAAATGTGATGCTACGGGAATCGATATAATTTCTATTTTCTCGCCTAATTCGGAGTATAAAGCATATGAAGAAAAATATTGGTGGAGTGATAATTGGAATCCACTTGATTATGGTATTGAATATGATTTTTCCAAATCATTTTTCGAGCAATATCAAGAATTATTAAAGCGGGTGCCGCATTTGGCTTTATTTAACATGTTGCATGTCAACAGTGAGTATTGCAACTATGCTTCCCACAACAAAGATTGTTATCTATTTACTGGTGGTGGGTGGAATGAAAAATTATCATATGTAAATCGCTCCACAAACTCAAGAGACTCAGTTGATTGCTACATCATCGAAAAAGATGAATTTTGCTACGATTGTTTATATTGTTATGGATGTTACAAGCTTGCGCATTCCAATAACTGTGAAAATTGTTTGGAAAGTGCCTTCTTGTACAATTGCCGAAATTGCAGTTATTGTTTTGGCTGTACAAACCTTGTCAGTAAATCATATTGTATATGGAATAAGCAGTATTCTAAAGAGGAATATGAAGTGAAAATATCGGAAATGAACCTTGGAAGTTTTAAAGCCTTAGAAAAGTTGCGTAAAACTTTTGAAGAAGTTTATCTGAAATCAATACATAAATATGCGGATCTTATTAATTGTAAAAACGTGACAGGAAATCACGTTCGTAATGCAAGAAACTGCACTCATTGTTTTGATTTTGGAGGAGACAATACTGAGAATTGTCATTACGCCACTTGGAGTGGATTCGGGGCCAAAGACTTGTTTGATGTCGGACCAGGTTCTGGATGGGTTTCTGAACTTGTCTATGAGTGTGTGGATACTATCGATGCTTCTAATTTATTGGGTTGTATGACCATACATAATTCAAATAATATTTCTTATAGTATAAATTGCCATAGTTCTAGTAATCTTTTTGGTTGTTGCGGAGTAAAGAAAAAATCCTATTGTATTTTAAATAAACAATATACCAAAGAACAGTATGAAGAACTGGTCCCCAAAATTATAAAACATATGGGAGATATGCCGTATATAGATAATAATAAAAAAGTATATAAATATGGAGAATTTTTACCAAGCAATTTATCATTCTTCGCCTACAATGAAACTATTGCTCAAGAATATTTCCCCTTAGCCGAAAAAGAGGCTGAAAAACAAGGCTATAAATGGAAAAATCGGGAAGAAAGAAACCATTCTATAGACATTAAAAACGAAAATATTCCAGACAATATAAAAGACATGAGAGAAGATATTGTTGGCAAAGTCATCGAGTGCGCACATCGGGGAACTTGTAACGAACAATGCACAGAAGCCTTTAAAATTATTTCCTCGGAACTTCAATTTTATAAAAAAATGAACTTGCCAATACCACATCTATGCCCCAACTGTAGACATTATCAAAGATTAAAGAAAAGAAACCCATTAAAACTTTGGCATAGAATATGTATGTGCGAGAAAAAAAATCATACACATAAAGGGAAATGCCCCGTAGAGTTTGAGACTAGTTATGCACCCGAACGCCCTGAAATTATTTATTGCGAGCAGTGTTACCAACAAGAAGTTTATTGAAATAAATTATTTAACGGGATCAATGTGATTTTTCTGCCATGGGTGGCAACGCAAGATCCGAAAAAATCCTAGACGAATTCCGTGAACTACCCCATATTTTTCTATAGCTTGTTTTGTATATTCTGAACAAGACGGATAAAAAACACATTTGTTTGGAAGGGACAGAAATTTTTGGTAAAAATTAATTAATTTTATTGAGTATGTTTTTAATTTCATTTTCAATTGTCGGAACATCCTGCTGGTTCTTTTTAAAAAGAAAAACACCGATTAGGCCACGGGGGAAGCTTCTAATATGTTTCCGGAGCGCGTCATAGCCCCGGCGTCTGAGAGAATTTCTTAGAACAGCCAGCTTTGCTATGTTTTTAGGCGCGATGAAAGAGATGCGAGGTAAGGTCGCATCAGTGGTTAGTATAAACTTAAAGCTTAAGTCGGAAGAATTAATAGAATTCCCTTTTTTGAAAAGAAAATCAATATCTCTTTTATCAACTCTATTCTCTTTGGGAAGCATGTTTAAACAAAGTTAAACACTGAGCTTTTTTCTGCCTTTTTGACGTCTTCGTAGCAAAACTTTGGAACCAGTTTTGGTCCTTGATCTAACCAAGAATCCGTGGGCTCTTGCTCTTTTTCTTTTTTTAGGCTGATATGTGAATGACATGCAGAAAGTATATAACATTATCCACAGATTATCAACATGGTTAATAAGTTTTTGCAAGTATTGCAAATTTGATAAATAGTATAATATGAGACCATGAATACAAAACAACTCTGGGAAAATTGCCTAGCAGAAATCGGGGCGGGTATATCAAAGGCCAATTTCAGCACTTGGTTCAAAAACACTTCTATTATCAAGGAGGACGCAGGTATTATTTATATTGGAGTGCCGAATGAATTTGTCCGCGACTGGCTGATGAATAAATATCATAAACTAATCACCAAAACCATAGCTGATGCATATGAAAATATGCGCGCTGTAGAATACGCCAT
Organism: Candidatus Nomurabacteria bacterium RIFCSPLOWO2_01_FULL_39_18; assembly: GCA_001787005.1. Classification (GTDB taxonomy): domain Bacteria; phylum Patescibacteriota; class Minisyncoccia; order Phycocordibacterales; family UBA9973; genus UBA9973. Next base: position 33,354 of record MFUV01000005.1, read on the forward strand.
TTCTAAAATAGAAAACAAAAAGCAAGAAATACTAACGGCAAGCGAAACCGAGCTTTATGTAAACAAAGAGCTACCCTTAAAAGATCTTTATATAAATCCAGAAGATAATTTAAACCCACGTTATCATTTTAATTCTTTTATCGTTGGAACCTTCAATGAGTTAGCATATGCTGCATCTCAGGCAATCATTGATAACCCAGGCACCAAGTATAATCCCTTTTTTGTTTATGGGGGCACGGGCTTAGGTAAAACTCATTTAATCCAAGCGGTGGGGAATACAATAAAAGAAAAGTACCCAAATAAAAAGATGCATTACATGACCCTGGAAAAATTCGCCACTGACTTTGTGAATTCATTGCAGAGTAATAAAGCAAACTCTTTTAAAGAAAAGTATAGAAAGTATGATCTTCTAATCATCGATGATATTCAGTTCATTGGGAAAATGGAAAAAATTCAAGAAGAGCTCTTCCATACATTCAATACTTTTCATGAAAATAACAAACAAATCATATTTTCTTCGGATAAGCACCCTAACTATATACCAGAATTGGCTGAACGTTTAAAATCCCGTTTTGCCGCCGGTATGATAGTGGATATTTCTGAACCCGAATATGAGTCCCGTCTGGCAATCTTGAAAGTAAAATTAAGAGAGCAAAACATTGATTTAGACCAAGAAATTATAGAGTATGTGGCAAGTGCGGTGGAGGGGAATATTCGTGAACTAGAAGGGAGTTTAAATATTATTGTTTGCCAATATCGTTTGAAAAATAGGTCTTTAACACTAATGGAAGTTAAAAGTTTGTTAAAGAACAGCATGAAGCCCAAGAAAAATATCGCGATAAAAGACGTTGTCAAACTGGTAAGTGAACATTATCAGCTAGAGGAAGCTTCTATTTATGAAAAAACCAGAAAAAAAGAGATCGTGAAGGCACGACAAATAGTGATGTATCTCTTACGAGAAGATTTCAATGTATCCTACCCACTAATTGGGCAAAAGTTGGGGGGAAAAGATCACACAACAGTCATTCATTCTTGTTTAAAGATTAAAACTGACTTGAAAAACGACCCACAACTTCTGCAAGAATTGGAACAAATAAGAATTATGTTCAAATAGTTAAAAGTTATGAATAATTATTAGACCTAAATTAAAAATAAACTAATAGAAACAGTCATATAAAACAATACAAAACCAACTTATCCACTTATTAACACACATATTAGTACTAATAAATTAAATATACAAAATATAAACATATGAAACTAGAATGCCAGGTTGAAAAGATAAAAAATGGAATTTTACAAGTTGAAAAAATTACTGGTAAAAATTTAACTTTGCCAATTTTAAATTCAATTCTTTTGGTTGCGTCATCTAAATCTTTAAAACTTAGGTCTACAAACCTTAGTCTTGGGATTGAGATAGAAATCCCAGCAAAAGTAGAAAAAGAAGGAATTGTTGCTGTGTCTGGATCGGTATTAGGGGGTATTTTTTCTAATGTTTTTCAAAACGAGAGTGTTTCTCTTGAGGATTTTGGTGGGAATCTGTTAATAAAAACAAAAAAAAGCCAAATAAAACTAAAATGTCAACCACACGAAGATTTCCCCACAATACCCAAAGTTGCTGGAACAATTTTTGAGATAGAATCAAAAAAATTAACAGACGGAATAAAATCTGTGTATTACAGCTCCTCTCCATCTGATATAAAACCCGAAATTTCAAGCGTTTTTATTTATTCAGTAGAAGATAATTTGATTTTTGTTTCGACCGACTCTTTTAGGCTGGCTGAAAAGAGAGTAAAAATAAAAAGACTTGAGGAGATAAGTGGCATTCTTATCCCATTTAAAAACGTTTCTGAGATATTGAGAATTTTTGGGGAATTAACTGGTACCGTAGAAGTTTGTTTTAATAAAAACTTAATTTCCTTTTCAACAGGAGATATTTATTTGACTTCACGGGTGATTGATGGAATTTTCCCTGATTATCGCCAGATTATTCCTAAAGATTCAGAAACCAATGCGGTGGTTCTCAAGCAAGATTTATTAAACGCGCTTAAACTTTCAAATATTTTTTCAGACAAACTTAACCAAGTCAACCTTAAAATTTTGCCGAAAGAGAAAATTTTTGAATTGTCTTCTGCCAATAATGATGTGGGCGAGAATAAAACATATTTAGATGCTGCCCTGGAGGGGGAGAGTGTCTTGCTTGGTTTTAATTATAAATATTTTTTAGATTGTTTACAATCAATCAATACTGACAGTGTGTCTATAAAACTCTCTGGAGCGACACGGCCCATAGTTATATCTCCCGTGAGTGATTCATCATTTACTTATCTTATAATGCCAATGAATAGGTAACTGGGGGGAGCTAATAGTCCACTTCAAAGGCCGAAGTCGTTTCTCCGCGGTTAAAGACATTATCATAGAAGATTATCTTCAACTCATTATTTTTTTGTAAGTTTTCCAGCTCTTTAGGGATGAAAGAGAATGAAAAGGGGGCTTCCAAAGTTTCTAGAAAAACATCATTTACAAAAACATCAACTCTCTCCAACGGGAAACGCCCTGAACTTGAAATCTCCAGCTGTATCTTCTGGTCAGGCAAATAAGTTTTTGTTCCACTAGGTTCAATAATAAAGACTTCAGGCTTTGATTGATCGGTATGCACATCGTCCACTCTGTTTGGCTTATCATTCCAAGTGGTTATTGGGTACCTTCCTTTATTTTGTGCCCACCAGTTTTGTACAGGAATTTCCCAATGGCTGAATTGCTGGTTTCCAGATGGATTTTGAGGTGGTGGCCCCAAGATGTCATTCCTATCCACCCAAAAAAGGATCGAGTGCACATTTGTTACCACTTTTTCTTCCATGGTTTCTTTTGGGGTAAACTCTCCAGCTAGTTTCCCGGATATTTTATCTTTAAAGAAATTTTCATTACCTTGCCAGAAACCTCGCAATATTGGCTTTATTGTTTGCGGGTCAGTTTCCAGATTTGGTTCCTCAAATTTTTCATTAGGCAGAACTTTTAAAGTCTCACTTATATATTTATTCCAGATCGGCCCCGCCAGAGCTACCCCGCCTTTTTTCATTGCTTTATTATCATTATTACCCGCCCAGACACCCACCACGATCGAAGGGGTATAACCTATCGTCCAGGCATCCTTATTATTATTTGTTGTTCCGGTTTTTACAGCTACGTCCTTTCCAGGAACAAAAAGAGCCGAATGCGCCCCAAAAGTTGGAATGCGAGATTTTTCATCCGAAAGAATGTCTGAAATAATCAAAGCAGTGTTTTTCGGCAAAACTTCCCATGAATTTGGCTTAAATTCTTCTAAAATGTTTCCGTTCAAATCTTCAATTTTTAAAATTCCAGTGTAGGGACTTCTCATCCCATCATTTGCAAAGACTCCATACGAAGATGTCATGTCGAGAAGGGATACTTCTCCACCTCCGATAACAAGGGTCAAGCCATACCTGCCGACATCAGTTAAAGTTTTAATACCCATATCTTCTGCTGTTTTTAAAGAATCAGATAGCCCGGCTAAATAGAAAAGTTTTACAGCAGGGATGTTGATTGATTGCGCTAGGGCGTTTCTTAAGCTGACGGGGCCTCGAAATTTCCCGTCATAATTGTCAGGCTTGTAACAATCTTTTTGATTGTGACCGGGCAATGCTCTGCCATAAGCGTCACAGGTAGTCTGAAATTCCGTGGACAGATCAAAGAGCACTGTGTCGGGAGTAAAGCCCTTGTTAAAGGCTGTGGCGTAGATAAAAGGCTTAAAAGAAGATCCTGGTTGTCTCACCGCTGTCGCGATATTGAAATTGCCATCAATTGTTTTGTCGAAATAATCTCTTGAACCGATCATCGTTAGAATTTGTCCTGTTTTGGGATCGATTGCCACCAATCCAGCATTTGATCCACCCCAATCTTTTTCATTTTGCGATGCTCCCTCCTTCACTATTTGTTCTCCCTTTTCTTGTAAATTATAATCAAGCGTTGTTGTAACTTTTAGCCCGCCCTTTTCCACCATATCACTTCCATATTTTTCTTCAAGATAATCTTTAATGAAAAAAATAAAGTGTGGAGCTTTAATCCCCGTAGTATTCTGTGGAGCAAAGACCACGGTCTCTTTTTTGGCTGTGTTATATTCTTCCTCGCTAATAAAATTAAGCTCCAACATTCGAGAGAGCACTAAATTTTTTCTTTCTTCTAATTTATTTCTATTTTTACCATAAGGCGAGAGGAAAGTTGGGGATTGCGGGATTGATGCTAAATAAGAAGCTTCGGCCAGAGTCAGATCAAGCGCTTTTTTATTGAAATAAGTTTTGCTTGCTTCTTCGATTCCATAAACATTCCCGCCGTAGGGGGCTTCATTTAAATAGTATTCCAAGATTTTTTCTTTCGACATGGAATTATCTATTTTAATTGCCAAAACCCATTCCTTTATTTTTCTAGTATAAGTCTTCTTTTGTGTTAAGAGCGTGTTTTTTACTAACTGCTGGGTTATAGTCGAACCGCCTTGAGTACGGCCAGTGCCAAAAAGATTGGACAACACGGCACGAATAATAGAAGTGATTCTTATTCCGCTATGATTGTAAAATTCAGAATCTTCAATGGCAACAGTTGCGTTTTTAATGTTTGCGCCCATGTTTCCAAAGGCAATGTCAGTTCTTTTCGTGTCTCTATGCACATCATAGAGCAAGATTTCTCCCGTACGATCATAAATTCTGATAGAATTTTCAACCTTCCTATCTTCAAAGGAATGGAAATCCGGTATCTGGAAAGAAGATATCCAGAGCATCCCTGTTCCAGCCATAAGTATAGAAATACTTATACAAAACAGGATTAAATTCTTCCGAAAACTTTTATTTATTCTAGGCTTCTCTATCATTGATAGATTATAACAGAAAATAGCCTGTCCCGTAGGAATTTTGAAAATTTCCTTTAAGATGTTATTATTCGAATGTGAAAGTTATAACCAATAAAGAAAAAATAGATGAACTCTTAACTCGAGGGGTTGAAAGAATTTATCCATCTCGCGAAAAACTAGAAGAAGTTCTGCTTTCCGGCAAGAAGTTGAAACTCTATCAGGGCTTTGACCCGACAGGAGACAAACTGCACCTTGGGCATATGGTGGGTCTAAGGAAATTGGCCGAATGGCAATCATTGGGACACCATGTTATTTTTTTAATTGGTGACTACACTGCGATGATCGGAGATCCGTCGGGAAAGTTGTCATCCAGAAAAGTACTTACTCACGAAAAGACCATGGCTAACGCGAAAAATTATAAAGAACAAGCGTCTAAAATCCTTAATTTTAATGGTGATAACCCAGCCGAAGTGCTTTTTAATGGAGACTGGTTGGGTAAGTTAAGTGCAGTGGAGTTTCTAAGAATTGCTGGGAACTTAACTTATAGTCAGGTCATTGAACGAGACATGTTTCAAGAGAGGTTAAAACAAGGGCAGGATATAAACACAACTGAATTTTTATATCCAGTTATGCAGGCCTATGACAGTGTTGTTATGGATGTGGATCTGGAGTTGGGGGGAAGAGATCAAATGTTTAATATGATGATGGGACGCAAGCTCATGCGACAAATTCTTAAGAAAGAAAAGTTTGTTATGACCACGAAACTTTTAGAAGATAGTCAGGGCGTCAAGATAGGCAAAACTGAAGGCAACGCTATCGCTCTCGATGATAAACCAGAAGATCTGTTTGGTAAAATAATGGCTTTCCCGGATGAAGTAATCGTTCCTTGCTTTGAGGCTTTAACTACAATACCGATGAGAGAGATTCCAAACAAAAATCCATTGGAAGACAAGAAGAGACTTGCATTCGAGATTGTAAAGGATCTAAATAATAAAAAAAATGCGCAAGCCGCACAAGAAAATTGGGAAAATACTTTTCAGAAAAGAGAAATTCCCAAAGAAATAAAAGAAATAGAGGTTAAAGATGGCGAATCCTTGAGTGGGATTTTAGTAAAAATAAAAATCCTACCCTCAAAAAGCGAGTGGCGCAGGCTTGTCTTAAGCAATGCCATTCATGACTTAGCTAAAAATAGAAACATTACGGATGTAAATTTAAAAATAAAAGGAAATTTGATTCTTAAAATAGGTAAGAAAAAGTTTATCAAGATCAGGACTAAATAAATACAAACTAAAACACCCCGAGCGGGGTGTTTTAGTTAGGTGTATCTACTTTCTGGATCATCATCTTCTGGTTCAAAGCCGGGCATTTCTTCGAGTGGGATATTTGGGTCGAATGACTCTTCATCACCGTCCACCTTAAACCCACTACTTATTTCTTCATCTTCATCGTAACTCATATAAAATTATTTTTTTCCGCCAGGGGCGGATCCGCCTTGGGCGGAAAATTTTTTAAACGACCAAATTATATTTATTTCCCAATTTCATACTTTGTAACAAAATATAAATCGCTTGGCAATAGCAAAAAGACCAAAAGTGTGGATAACCCGGTAGTAGAGCTTTGCGATATGCGAAGCATGCATCGAAGATGCGTCGCAAAGTCTCACTACCGGGTAACTCCCTATCCTCTCATATGTGCAAAGGCAGTCAAAGCGATCGCGATCGCGTCTAGCTCATCATCTGATGTTTTAAATTTATCTACATCAACCAAAATTTTAACCATTTTCATCATTTGTATTTTGTCTGCTCGCCCAAAGCCGGTGGTGGCTATTTTTATTTGCAAAGGAGTTGCTTCAAAAATGCGAAGTCCTGCCTGGATGGCTTCGTAGATTACCACTCCCCGCGCTTCAGCCACGCGCATCACTGTTTTTTGATTGGTGTTTAAAAATAAAGTCTCGATTGAAAGAACTTCCGGCTTGTATTTTTTTATTATTTTTCTGACTTCTCGGCCGATTAGATGCAATCTCTCCGCAAAGTCTAGCGAACTCGAAGTCTTAAAACATTCGGAAAAAATCATACATTCTTTCGCTCCATTTTCTTTCTTTTCTAATACCGAGATTCCCAATCGTTCGAACCCCGGGTCTATTCCTAAAATTCGCATAAGTTAAGTTTAACACTTTTTAATTCGTAGACACACCACATTCTCTGATAATTATGTTAAAATTAAATCATTGTGAAAAAACTTTTTGCTATTTTGCCACTCTTTGGGTCTCTCGGGTTCTTTTTTGGAGCTTACGTATCTTTAGAAACAGCGAAGCTCTCCCCTTGGGCGTATATTAGCGTGGTCATGTTTGGGCTCTGCGGTCTGGCATTTCTACTCTGGGGGTTCTGGGCGCTTCTAGAGACTAAAGATGAAAGTGTATCCTACCAAGACGGACAAGCACTAAAAAATTCAGGAATAAAGCTTACAGCCAATATCATTCATCTACAGCAAGTTACCAATGTTAAAATTAATGGCCGCTCGCCCTACATCATTCATGCCAGAGGGACGAATCCGACAACTAAAGAAGAACAAATTTTCAAGAGCTTCTGGCTTTGGAGTGATCCGTTTGCAGAGGCTACGATGGGGCGTGAGATTGATGTCTATATTGGTAAGTACAATCCGCTAAAGTATTATCTAGACGTAGAAAGCATCGGCCTGCCTTCCGAGCAAACAAAAGTTAACAAGATTGTAAGCTTGGCAATAATTATCCCGATTATCATCCTATTTGCTGGCCTCATTATAGCCCTGGTGATGTATCAGAAAAATAAAAAATATATTAACCTTTTGGAACCTGTTCAAACATCTCTTCAAGTCTTTCCTTGAATTTTTCAATATACTCCAACGAGTCTGGGGTAGAAGCGAGATGAAGTGATTTCAGATCCATCGCAACTCTGCCCAAAATTTCCACTTCTGCGCAGTTTTCCGCAAGGTGTCTGAATTTTTCAAAAAGCACCCTAAGGTTAGTTTTCTCTTCTTCAAAAACTTGCGTAAATTCTTCCACTGCTTCGTTTAAGGGTGCTTCGTCTTCATATAGTTGAGCGTAAAGCGCCATACCTCCTAATCTGATTTCGGGTTCTTTTGGCACAAGCTGAGGTCCTTGCTGTTTATTTTTTATAGCCATACGTCGCTTGTATTCTTTATATTCACTCTCTCTAAACATTTCACGGGGCGTCACTTTTTCTTTTGTTGCAAAATATTTTTTTGCTACAGATTGAATATCTCCCAGCGAATCCAAGCATATAGACTTGACAATATCTAAGACAACCAGAATTTCCATTCTAGCTTCTGTTGTCTTCTCTTCTCTCCTTCTGTCTTCTTTACTGATACTTACAACCTTTTTCCCGCTAATTCCGTTTTCCATAAAATTAATTATAAGTTTACCCGTACACCTAGCATAAGTCAAAGTTAAGTGTGCGGGTTTGATGCATTTAACGGCTTTTTCTGTTACCTTGACTTTTGTACTGATTAAACATATACTATAAAAGTATTATAAGTTAATATTATATAATCATATGTCTACAATATCTGTGCCTTTAAATCCTAAACTAGAGGCGTCATTGGATAATTTAATAAGATCTGGCTTTAGAGACAATAAAGCCGCAGTTATGCGAGAAGCTCTGTCTCGTCTTGCTGAGGAGGAGGCAATTCAAGTTGTACTTCGGGCTGAACAGGAAATATCACAAGGTAAAGGATTACGAGGAGATTTAAGAGATCTGATGAAAAAAATAAAATAAAATGCTTGAGCTCACTTATGCCCCGATCTTTATTAAAGAATTCAAAAAACCAGAAGCATTTTTACAGGAGGAGGTTAAAGAAAAAATAGAATTATTTAAAGACTCATCGAACCATAAACAATTAAGAGTTCATAAACTAAAAGGTCCCATGAAAGACAGATACAGTTTTTCTGTAAGTTACAGTTTCCGAGTTGTTTTTTCCTATGCCTCAAAAACAAGAGTCAATATTTTATCACTTGGTGACCACGACATTTATGATTAAGTGGCGGAAGTTTCTGCTTGCCTACAAAAGCTTACTTTGTTTTTCTTTCACCTTAACCCCCAGATGTTCGTACGCCTTCTTGGTAGCCACCCGGCCGCGAGCAGTGCGCTCGAGGAGTCCAAGCTGGATTAAATATGGCTCTATTACTTCTTCCACTGTCGCTTCTTCCTCAGACATCGCTGCTCCGATAGTTTTCAATCCCACCGGTCCGCCACCGAATTTCTTAATTAATATTTCCAGAAATTTTCTATCAGAAGGATCTAAGCCGAGTTCATCAATCGCCAGCATGGCAAGGGCACTTTTCGTTGTTTCTTTACTTATGGTTTTTTTGCCTGCCCCGTAGGAAGCAAGATTCCCTTCGGGGTGAACTTGAGCAAAGTCTCGGACTCGTTTTAAGAAATAGTTAGCCGTGCGGGGAGTGAACCTGCTTCGTTTAGCTATCTCTTCCAGAGCGCCACTGTCTAATTTTGCCTTAAGTAATTTACTAGATCTTTCTATTATTTTTTCAATCTCTTTATTTGAGTAAAATTCCAGCCTGAAAACTCCACCAGAGAATCTTGATCGTAGCGGTGAAGAAATCAAAGCTACTCGGGTGGTAGCCGCTATCAAGGTGAAAGGGGGGAGATCTAATTGAATTGTTCTGGCAGATGGTCCCTTGCCGAGGATGATATCTAGAACTCCAGACTCCATGGCAGGGTAGAGTATTTCTTCAACCATTTTATTGAGTCGATGGATTTCATCAATGAAAAGGATATCGCCCGGGGATAAATTTGTAAGAATGGAAGCCAAGTCACCCACTTTCACGATTGCTGGTCCGGAAGTGATTTTTATTTGTCGGTTGGTTTCCTTGGCAATCAGATGAGCCAAGGTGGTTTTACCTAGACCTGGGGGACCATAGAAAAGAATGTGTTCTGGTATATGTCCGCGCTCTTTGGCAGCTTGTAAAAGAATTTTGACGTTATCCTTTATGTGTTTTTGGCCTATATACTCATCAAAACGCGTAGGACGCAAGGTCTGGTCCAAAAAAGAATCTTCAGATTTACTTGCCCCGCCCTGGCTTCTGGCGCTTGTTTCTTTGGTTATTTTGCTTGACATTGATTTAATAATATGTTATACTACTTGTATGGTACATTTATCAACAGGGTATCAACAAGGCTATCAACATTATAGCATTTGTCGCTCTTCCCATATAGTAAAATGTATTTAGGAAGTTATTTGATGAAAGAAGGCATTAATCTCTAAGCAATCAGCCACCGGTTATACGAGTTTGCATAGGACGTTCTGGTACTTTTATTAGTTCTCTGGCGCTATCCTATAATAATTTGTTACTCTTCTAGCACAGCTAGGAAAGGATTGTTTAGAGATTAATGCTTTTTCTTTGTGAGGAATAAAATATGAAAGTTTTAGAGCACGGATATTTTTTTGCTAAAAAATTCCTCGTGCTCGCACCGTCGTGCTCCCAAGTCTCTAAAACTTTCATATTTTATTCCTCACTTAGATCCACCACACTTCGCACTTCTTCGAGTGAAGTAATTCCATTTAATACTTTTACCAAACCATCCTGGCGCATTGAAAGTATCCCTTGATTGCGCGCCACTCTCTTGATTTCATGTTCACTCGGATTTTCAGGCATTATTTTCTCAACCGCTTCATTGGTTATAATCGCCTCAAAAATTCCTATTCTTCCATTGTAACCAGTTTTATTACATTTCTCACAGCCGACTGGAGCGAAAAATTTAACAGGCGCGTCTGGGTTTATATTATAGCTTGTGAGGCTTTTGCCCTCATCTTTGATGCTATCCATCACTAGTTTTACAGTTTTCGATTCCTCTTCAGTCGGCGTATATTCTTTCCTACAAAATGTGCAAAGAATACGCACCAAGCGCTGAGCCATGGAAAGGGACAGCGCTGAGACCAAAATTTTTGGGTTCACTCCAAGGTCAATAAGACGCGGGATGACACCGGCGGCGTTGTTGGTGTGAAGTGTTGAGAAAACCATGTGGCCGGTCAAAGACGACTGCACTGCGATTTCCGCTGTATCCCCGTCACGGATTTCTCCAACCATTATTACGTCTGGATCTTGCCGGAGTGCCGAGCGTAGTCCTTCAGGGAAAGTATAGCCTCTTTTCAGATTTATTTGGGTTTGAGTTATGCCAACTAAATGATACTCCACCGGATCTTCAATGGTGATTATATTTATTTCCGGTGAATAAATTTTTCGCAAAAATGCGTAGAGAGTCGTAGTTTTACCAGAGCCCGTTGGACCCGTGACCAGAATCAAGCCGTTTGGTTTTTTGATTTGATCTTGGACGATTTTAAAAAGGTATGGTTCAATTCCTAATTTTTCAAATTCCACCTGGATGGATTTCGGATCCAATATACGCATAACAATTGCTTCACCGTATGCACCGGGGATTAAGGAAACACGGATATTTATTTCCTCATCTTTTTCCATAATATTGAAGCGCCCATCTTGGGCTACTTTTGAAGTTAACTTCATTCCCGAGAGGAGTTTAATGCGAGAATTAAGTAAGCGATACACATCAGATCCAAAAAAGTTTATATCCTGAAGCACCCCATCAAGCCGCAACCGCAGTCTGCTCCTGTCTTTCTCTGGTTCTATGTGCACGTCAGAAGCGCGAATCGCTATTGCTCCAGCTAAAATTATTTCGAGCAGACGAGAAATTCTATGAGTTTTATTCGCTTCCAAAGTTTCTACTACTAATTTTTCAATATCTTGGATGTGATGTATGTTCTTCGCCGTATTTGTTAAAATTTCTCCGGAAATATCTAAACCCCCGATTCTAGAACTTTCAGCCATTGAAAGCTCCTTATATCTTTCCCAGACCTTGTTTAGACTTGCGCTAGATGTCATATAGAAAGTCGGATTCAGATTTTTTCTTTCCATATCTTCTTTTAGTTTTTTAAAAAGATCCTCTGAAGGCGCGCGGACAGCTATATAGACGTTATCTCCGAACAGTTTAAAAGGTGCGACTTTCATCGCGATGGCGTCAGCCTCCGGAATCGCTCTCAAGGCTTCATTATCCACACCAATACGATGGAGATCAATATAGGGGAGACCGTATTTTGATTCGGCCAAAGTTGCTACTAGTTGCTCTTCCTCTTGTTTATGCAATTCTTCTAGTTGCCTATTTTGTTTTTCCTCATTAAAATCCTTTGCCACACATAAAGTATACCCCCACACTTATTTTATTCAAAATAAGTGTGGGGGTATACTTAAGTGGTATAATTTTCACAATGAATAAAGACAAGAAAACACTGGTCCTGCTCGATGCTCACGCTATCATACATCGTGCTTATCATGCCTTGCCAGAGTTCTTGTCGTCGAAGGGCGAGCCCACTGGGGCGCTCTATGGACTCTCTACCATGCTGATGAAGATAATTGCTGATCTAAAACCCGATTACATCGTGGCTTGCTATGATTTACCGGACAAAACTTTTAGGCATGAAGCATATGATGGCTATAAAGCAGGCAGGGCGAAAACAGATGATGCGCTCATTTTGCAATTAAAAAACTCTCATCAGATTTTCGAAGCATTTAATATACCCCTCTATAATGCGCCAGGATTTGAAGCGGATGATGTGCTGGGGACGATAGTAGAGAGATTCAAGGGGGACAAAGATCTGAACATCATCATTGCTTCTGGCGATATGGACACGATGCAGTTAGTCGATGATAAAAAAGTGCAGGTTTATACTTTGAAGAAAGGCATCAATGATACAATTTTATATGATGAAGAAAAGGTGGTGGAGAGATTTGGTTTTAAGCCCAAATTTTTGCCGGACTACAAGGGGCTACGTGGCGACCCATCGGATAACATCAAAGGCATTAAGGGAATCGGAGAAAAAACAGCGCAGACCCTGATAGTAAACTTCGGCACGATTGAAGAGATTTATAAAAAAATAAAAAAAGATGAAAAATCTTTCACCATAGCCGGGGTTAGTCCTCGAATGATCGAGTTGGTAAAAAATAACGAAGAAGAAGCTTTATTTTCGAAAACTCTGGCGACAATCCGGACTAATGTGCCGATAGATTTTAAAATACCGGGAAAAACTTTTTGGGACAACGCTGATCTAAAAAAGATTGAACAAGTTTTCATATTATTTGAATTTCGTTCTTTATTTGCGCGTTTGAAAAGCTTTTTTAGAAAAAGTGGGAACGAAAACAGCTCTAACCAGCTTCTTTTTGTCGAAGAAAATAAGACGAACGAGAAAGATGTAGATCCGATTAAACTTCAAGAAGCTTCTATCGCGCTTTGGCTTATCAACTCGGATATCTCAAATCCAAGCTTAGAAGATATTTTACAATTTGCCAATACGGATGATTTTATTGTGGCATATGAGTATATTTTAAAAGAGCTAAAGGAGAAAAAACTAGATTTAGTATTCTCCGAAATAGAGAAACCCATTATGCACACAGTAAAAGAGATGGAAGACTACGGGATTCTGATAGATAAAAAATATTTTAAAAAATTATCTGATGAATATCATAGAGAATTAGATATATTGACGAAAAAAATTTACAAAATGGCTGGCATGGAATTTAATATAAATTCACCGAAACAATTAGGCGAAATTCTTTTCGATAAATTGGGCATGAAGTCAAGCAAAAAGAAAAACGCAAGTGGATCTTTCTCCACTAAGGTTTCTATTTTGGAAGAATTAGAAGATGAAAATGAGATCATAAAAGAGATACTAGCCTATCGCGAACTCCAGAAATTGCTTTCTACTTACATTGATGTAATACCCAAGATGGTGGGGGAGGATGGCCGTCTACATGCGAAATTTCTGCAAAATGGGGCGACGACGGGTAGATTCTCTTCACAAGATCCAAATTTACAGAATCTGCCGATAAAAACTGAACTAGGCAGAAGGATCAGAAGCGGATTTGTAGCGACGCCTGGGCACAAACTTTGCGCTTTCGATTACAGTCAGATAGAGCTGCGGGTGGTGGCAATGCTCTCGGGAGATAAAAAGATGACGCAAATATTCCGTGAGGGGAAGGATATTCACGCGGGCGTAGCGTCTTTTGTATTCGGAGTACCTATTGAGAAGGTTGATAGTGAAATGCGCCGCAAAGCAAAAATAATAAATTTTGGCATTATTTATGGCATGGGGATTTCTGCCCTGAAGAAGAACCTCAAAGGCACGCGCGAAGAAGCGCAAAAATTTCATAATAATTATTTTAATCAATTCTCCGGCGTACGAGATTATTTAGAAGAGGTGAAAGCTTTCGCCCTTAAAAATCTCCACACTGAAACCCTATTCGGTCGGCGTCGATATTTCCCTAATATAAATTCCAGAATCCCATTTTTGAAAAATATAGCAGAACGTACAGCTACCAATGCTCCGATTCAGGGCACAGCCACGGCTGACATCATTAAGCTTGCCATTCGATATGCCGATGAAGATTTAGAGGCGGCAGGAATAAAAGATCGAGTTCATCTCATTCTCCAGATACACGATGAACTGGTATATGAAATACATGAAAGCGCGACAGAAAAAGCTTCCAAGATAATAAAAAAAGCGATGGAAGGGGTGCTGGAACGTTCATATCTTCATTTTAAAACAGACATCCCGCTAGTTGTTCATTCTAGTTCAGGGAATAATTTCGGAGAGGTGAAATAAATATTTTTATAATATAATAAAGAAATGGAAAAAGAAAATAAAAAACATGGCGTGTTATTAACAGTGTGGGTAGTTCTGATAATAATCATTAATGTTATTATCAGCGCAGGTTGGTTGTGGGAATCAATACATCCATATACGCCAGAGTCTACATCACTTTGGCTAATATATGTTTATGTAATATCAGGATTCGTCAATGTTGTGTTTATAGTATTTTTATTCAGGTGGAAAAAATGGGCATTTTTTGCTTATTTTGGGAGTGTGGTTGTTGTTTTTATCTTGAATGTGATTAGTGGAAGGATAGAACTCATTAGTCTTCCATTTAGTCTTCCGTACGCGCTAGTTGGACCAGCCGTTCTTTATTGGATACTTCATTCCAAGACATTTTATTCTAAGTGGGACTTACTTGAATAATTTTGGATAGGTAAAGTAACCAATAAGAGCTTTAGACTCTCACTGCGAGTTATGATATAGTAAGATACATGCGGAAGGAACCACTAATAACGGGAGAGTATTACCATATTTATAATAGAGGCGTAGATAAGCGAGATATTTTTAATAATCTGAAAGATCTCGAGCGTTTTAAAGAAAGCATAAAACAATTTAATCAAATTGAAGGCATTGGTAGTTTAGAAATGTACAATAAATCAATAAGAGCTTTAGGCTCTCACCCCGACAGTTATCTGAAATTAAAATCAGAACCACTTGTGGCTATCATTGCTTTTTGTATCAACCCCAATCATTTTCATTTTCTTATTAAACAACTTGTCGACGGCGGGATAGCTAAATTTTTTCAAAAACTTCAGGGTGGGTATACTTATTATTTTAATCAAAAAAACCAGAGATCGGGGGCACTACTTCAGGGGACTTTTAAATCTAAATTAATTAAAAATGATGATTATTTCAGAAAAACATTTGCATATGTAAATCAAAATTATTCTGTTCACAATATTCCTAAAAGCAAACTTCCTTTTATTTTTGCAAGTGACACGGAATATGAAAGCGAGCTTTTTAATTTAGTGTCAAAGTCTGAAGGACAAAAGATGCTAGACATTTTTGAAGGTAAGAATAATCTTAAAAAACATTGTAAAGAAATTATATCAATTATTCGAGAAGAACGGGGGAAAACTTCCCTAGAAGAACCGGATGAATTATTTCAGTGAGAGTCTAAAGCTCTCACTGGGTGATCTTAAAGTTCTTGGGAGATGTTTTTGTGGTACAATACGAAAATGGAAGTAGAAAATAAGAATCTCAATAAACACAACATACACAAGGTTCTGGCACATTCATACACAGCTTATTTCATCTTACTTTTAATAGGTGTTTATTTAGATTTTGTTTTCCAATTTAAAATTTTCCAAGACCCCGTAATGATACCCGTGGGCTTCCTTTTTTTAGTGTTTGCTACTGTCGTAATAATCTGGGCGCAAAAGACTGGGCGTGATTTAAGAAAAGTTGAGGAAGTAAAAACAGAGCATTTTTGCCGAGGACCATATTGTTATACCAGAACTCCGACACATTGGGGGCTCTTCTTCTTAGTATTAGGATTTGGGATTATCGCCAATGCTCTATTCGTTATTTTATCTACGATTGTTTCTTTTATTATTTCTAAATTCATTTTTATAAAAAAACACGATGAAATTCTTGTAGAAAAATACGGGGATGCTTATTCAGAATATAAAAAGCTAGTTAAATTCTAAAATACTTGTCCCGTACTAAATTTTTGATTATGACACATGACCATTATTAATAAAAACTTAAAATTTTAGTACCGGGATGATTTATCTTTTTTCTGGCGATGATGTGAAGAATAAACACCTCTCTTACGAGAAGTTTATAAAATCCCTGCCTGCGCAGGCAGGTATTCCAGCGAATACTGAAACCTTTTTTATAAACAGAAATGATTTTAATAGGAATCAGATAGAAAGTCTTTATTCTGGGTCAGGTCTTTTTTTCGAAGATTGCGTAGTGGTATTCCAAGATGTTTTCGAGAGAGAAGAAACTCGAGAATTTGTTTTAGAGAAGTTGGATTTAATGGGCAAATCTTCCAGCTCTTTTGTTTTTCTAGAAGGTAAATTAAATAAACCGATTCTAGATGCTTTCAAGAAAATCGAGCCAAAAAAACTCCAGATTAATATTTTCGAATTACCGAAAGAAAAAAAGGAGAAATTCAATAATTTTCTTCTAGCCAATGCTTTTGGAGTTAGAGATAAATTAAATCTTTGGATTTATTTCCGGCAAGCTGTCGACCTCGGGGTGGGGATGGAGGAGTTGATCGGAGTACTTTTCTGGAAAATCAAGGATATGCTAATAAAAAAAGATTTCCGCAAATTCTCCGAAGCAGAACTTAAAAATTCCGCCTCTCGCCTCTCCTACCTTTTACCAGAAGCCCGCAAGGCTAGTCGTGACGCCGAAGCAGTCTTTGAGCAGTTTTTGCTTGAAGCTTTTTTAAAGAGTACTATAATTAAGTAGTCGGTATCGGGGGGTGTAAAAATCAATGCCTCAACTATATTTTTTGATTTACTGGGCACTTTCGGTTTTTCTGTTTTGGGTGCTTACGCAGCGGAGAAAAGGGGCTTCGACATTTTTGGTGTTTTTGTCTGCGCTTTTATTAGCGGTGTTGGGGGTGGTACAGTAAGGGAATTCTTCCTAAATGGTTTACCGGCCTACTTTATTAATTATGATTATCTGCTTGTAATATCTCTTGCTACGATTTTTACTATAGTATTTTTAGAAAGTTTGAGAAAATAAAATATTGGATATTGGTGATGGATGCGGTTGGTTTAGCAACTTTTGCTTATGTCGGTGCCGCACGGGCTATGGCAGAAAACCTAGGATTTTTGGGGGTTGTGATGTTTGCCATAATAACTCCCGCTGGTGGTGATGCCATACGATCAGTTATATCAAGGGAAGTTCCTGCCATTATGTATCGAGACGTATATGCCACCCTGGCGATGCTGTTTGGTATCGCCTATTTTCTATTGAGGGATTTTAAAGACAATGTATGGGTAGTTTATATTTTGCTTTTAATTATTTTCATTTTGCGTTTATTGGCAATTAAATTTAATTGGCAGTTATGGGAGCCAAAGAAAAGTTATAAGTGATCAGAACTGTGCGCCCGGTTGGGATCGAACCAACGACCTTATCCTTAAAAGGGATCTGCTCTACCGACTGAGCTACGGGCGCATGTGTTTTATTAAATTTTTAACAAATTCTCTACCCCTAAAACTTTTTAATTGTCGCTCCCTTTTTATGGCTTCAGTTCTCGTGGGGAATGCTTCTTTATGGATCAATGCCCACGGACCCCTATTTTGCAAAGTGAACTTACCTAAATGATCACCCCCGTTACTATTATGCTGTTTTAGTCTGCTATCTATATCGATAGTTTGACCTATATATATCTTATCAGAGGTCTGACTATAAATTGCATAAACTGTGAACATAAATTTTTCTGCTCTACCTCTGCCAGCTGGCGGATGAGCTACGGGCGCATCTTGTGATAGTATAAGAAATAAGGCTAAAAATCAAGAAAAATGGTAATATATTAGTATGTTTAAGATCAGCAAAACGTTGTTGTGCTTTCTAATTTTAACGATAGTAAGTTCTTTGTTTGCTTACACTATTATAGTAAAAGCATACGAAAATGCATATCCCGACTATTTAATCCAATAAATTTTCGTGTTAAGGTGTAACTATGACTCAAGGTATTTTCAAGTTGCATAGCCCATTTAAACCAGCTGGCGATCAGCCTGTGGCTATTTTAAAGCTCCTTGATGGATTAGAGAAGGGCATGCAAAAACAAACTCTGCTCGGGGCAACTGGCACAGGCAAGACTTTTACCATGGCAAATGTGATAGTAGAATACAATAAGCCGACATTGGTAATAGCGCACAACAAAACCCTTGCGGCTCAACTAGCTCAGGAATTCAGAGAATTTTTCCCAGATTCCGCGGTGCACTATTTTGTTTCCTACTATGATTATTACCAACCAGAAGCTTATATGCCGACAACGGACACTTATATAGAAAAGGATGCGCAGATAAACAAAGAAATAGATCGTCTTCGTCATGCTTCAACCCAAGCGCTTTTGACTAGACGAGATGTTATCATTGTCGCTTCCGTGTCTTGTATTTATGGTTTAGGTTCTCCAGAAGAATATGAAAAAGTTAATTTAAAAATTAAACTTGGTATGAAAATGGAGAGGCTGACTCTGATGAAACGTCTGATTGAAATTCATTTCGAACGCACAAATGCTGATCTTACCCCAGGGACTTTCCGATCTATCGGCTCTTGGGTAGAATTTATGCCAGTGTCAGAGACAATAATGTACCAGATTGAAATAGATGATGGGGCTGTCTCAAAAATAACCAAAATTGATCCAATTTCTTCTCAGATAATAAAAGAAGAGAAAGATGTTTTTATTTTTCCGGCCAAGCATTTCATCACAGAAGATACGAAAAAGAACAAAGCCCTGATTGAAATTAAGAAAGAACTCGCATTGCAATTAAAAAAGTTTCAGAAAGAAGGCAAGTTGCTTGAGGCAGAGCGGATAAAGCGCCGGACCAATTACGATCTCGCCATGATCAAGGAAGTTGGTTATTGCAGTGGCATCGAAAATTATTCGCGACATTTATCAGGTAAACAAAAAGGCGAACCGCCAGAAACCTTGCTCTCTTATTTCCCCCATACTGGAGA
This sequence comes from Candidatus Nomurabacteria bacterium RIFCSPLOWO2_01_FULL_39_18, assembly GCA_001787005.1. Lineage (GTDB taxonomy): Bacteria > Patescibacteriota > Minisyncoccia > Phycocordibacterales > UBA9973 > UBA9973. Next base: position 52,594 of record MFUV01000005.1, read on the forward strand.
TGGCGAACCTGATTTTCTTACCATCATTGATGAATCCCACGTAACTCTGCCTCAACTAGAAGGTATGTATGCGGGCGATGCTTCACGCAAAAAAACCCTTGTAGAATATGGTTTTCGCCTGCCTTCAGCTAAGGATAACCGGCCTCTTAAATATGAGGAATTTCAGAAGCGCATCGGTCCAGTAGTTTATACCAGTGCGACGCCCGGAAAATACGAAATAGAAGAAAGTAAAAAAGAATGTGAACAAACTTGCCCCGCACGAAGTACTCTTTCGTGCGGGGTCGTAGAGCAAATAATCCGACCAACCGGGCTTGTCGATCCAGAGACAATAGTTCGACCAGTGAGTGCAAATTCTCCTCTTGAGGAGTACCCGAAGGGGGAGGTGGATGAATTTTCCACCCCGTCTCGCAAGCGATCCACTCCTCAAGAGGGGAATAAATACCCCGGCCAGATTCAAGATTTTATAAGTGAAGCAGAGAAAACAATTAAAAAGGGTTTTCGAGTTCTAGCCACCACACTAACAAAAAAAATGGCCGAAGATCTGTCTCTTTATCTCAAAGACCTGCCTGCGCAGGCAGGCAAGAAAATAAAATCAGAGTATCTGCATAGTGATATAAAAACTTTGGAAAGAATCCAAATACTTTCAAAGTTTCGCAAAGGTGATTTTGATGTTTTGGTGGGAGTAAACTTGCTTCGCGAAGGGCTTGATTTGCCCGAAGTGGCGTTAATTGGGATTCTCGATGCAGACAAAGAGGGATTTTTGCGCTCAGAAACATCTCTTATCCAAACCATCGGGCGTGCCGCGCGCAACAGTGAAGGGAAGGTAATTCTCTATGCAGATGTTATCACTGGCTCGATGAATAAAGCGCTAGCCGAAACTGCTCGTCGTCGGGATATTCAGCTCACCTATAATAAAAAGCACGGCATCACCCCCAAGACGATAATAAAAAAGATAAAAGATATTACCGAAGAATTCGAAAGTGAACATGGAAAAGCTGTAAATGCAGAATTAAAACTTGATGTGGAAATATTCCGTAGAGCTTACAAAAAAGAACTGACTAGACCACTTAAACCAAAAGGTTTAGGCGAATCGCATCTCTCTGATCAAGAAATAGAGGCATTAACCTATGAGAAAATAATAAAAATAAAAGAAAAAGAAATGAATCGAGCCGTGAAAGAGCTGGATTTCGAAACAGCGGCCATACTTCGTGATGAAATTAGAGTTTTGTCTCAAAAAACTGTTTACGGTACCGGCAATAAAACAAAAAATGTAGTTCCTTGATTTTCCTTTGACTCAAACCATATCTTGCCCTGGTGTTGCTCGATGATATTTTTACTTACGTATAGTCCCAAACCAGTTCCATCAGCATGATGATGCAACGCGCGAGACGATCTGAAAAATTTTGTAAATATTTTCCCGAATTCTTCCTTAGGGATGCCAATACCCATATCCTTGATTGAAATAACGAGCTCATGGTCATTACAAGCGACTTCCAGCTCCACCCTGTCTCCCGAGGAAGAATATTTGATAGCATTATCAAAAATATTATTTATAGCCATCTCCATTTTTTCTATATCTACATTAAGCGGAGGTAGGTCAGGGGGGATTTCAAACTTAAAAACAACCTTCTTTTCATCTCCAATATTTTTAAATGAATCCTTAAGATTTTTAAATACTGGCAAAATGGATTGTTTCTTCAAAATAACTCCGAAAGATCCCTCCGCAATCTGGCCTACATTCAGAAGATCATTCACCAAGCTGAGCATGTGGCTCGTGGCTACAGAGGCTTTAGATATAATTTGCTTCTGATCAGGGTTCAATTTACCCGCTTCTCCGGAAGAAAGAATTTCCAAAGACCATTTCAATCCAATTAATGGGGTTCTTAACTGATGGGCGGCAATAGTGACAAATTCGGCATTTGGCAAGATTTTTCTTACTTTTTTATGAGATTTTGCCTGTTTCATCAATATTTGTAATTTTACTAAAATTTGCCAAATAAGTCCAAAATGTATTCACATTTGTGTTCATTGTATATTTGCGCATTTCCCCCACAAATGATATAATTCTACCGTTATGGCATCTGACGACAAACAAAAAACTATTGATGGACTTTCCAAGAAAAGAGTGTTGTTAGTTGAAGATGATGTTTTTCTAAGCGACATTATTGCCCGCAAACTTGTTGCTCAAGGCTGCGTTTTCCTCTACGCGCAAGATGGTGAGAAAGCGCTGCTCCTAGTGGAGAGAGAAGTACCAGATATTATTTTACTCGACATTCTTCTTCCTGGCATTAATGGTTTTGATCTGCTTAAAAAATTCAAAGAAAATCCAAAGACTAAAGATATCCCAGTCATCATTCTTTCCAATTTAAGCCAGCCTAGTGATATAGAGAAAGGCAAAAGCCTAAAAGCTGCCCGTTTCTTAATAAAAGCTACCACCTCGACCGATGGAATAATGTTGAAACTAAAAGAAGTCCTGGAAGAGAAGAAAAAATCCTAAAAAGAAGACTTTTGTATTTTTTCTGCTATACTAAATTTATATACACCCCCTATGAATAAAGTGGGGTGCGGTTGTATTTATGGCAAAACAAGAAAAAGAATCAAATAAAATAATAATAAAAGGGGCGCGAACACACAACCTTAAGAATATTACGGTTGAAATACCACGAGATAAGATGACAGTCATTACCGGAGTTTCTGGAAGTGGCAAATCTTCTCTCGCCTTCGATACAATTTTTGCCGAAGGGCAGAGGCGATACGTAGAGTCGTTGTCTTCTTATGCCCGGCAATTTCTGAATCAAATGCCCAAGCCGGACGTGGATGAAATCACGGGGCTTTCACCCGCTATTTCCATTGACCAAAAATCCCGATCGAACAATCCTCGCTCCACCGTAGCGACCATTACAGAAATTTATGATTATCTCCGGGTAATGTACGCGCGTATTGGGCACCCGCACTGCCCGGAATGCGGAGAAGAGATAAAGAAACTTTCTAATGAAGAAATTTTGAATTTTATTCAAAATAAAATCAAAACTCATTCTTCTGTTTCTATTTTTTCTCCAGTCGTTAGAGGGAGAAAAGGAGAATATTACCAGTTATTGTACGACTTGCTGGGCAAAGGTTTTTCCGAGATTCGGCTGGATGGAACGATGAAAAAGCTTCGGGAGCAAATCACCCTCTCAAAATACAAAGCTCACAACATCGAGGTCTTGGTGGATGGTTTTTCGATTGATGGATTAAAAAAAGAAGAATTGCGCATGCGCTTGTCTGAAGCGATCGAGCGAGCTCTGATTGAATCTGACGGACTAGTCACAACTAAAATTAATGATGAAGAATTTATTATGTCTGCAAAATTTGCCTGCAAAAATGACGGCTTTTCTTTTCCAGAGATTGAGCCTCGTTTATTTTCTTTTAATTCTCCCTATGGCGCATGCCCAGCTTGTAATGGCCTTGGTTCGAAGTATTTTATGGGAGACGAACCCTGTGATGTTTGTCATGGTGCGCGCCTTCGCACCGAAGCCCTAAATGTTTTTTTGGAAACTAAAAATAAAAAAGTTAATATTTTAGATCTCGCTTCTCTCTCCATTGCCGATGCGCATGATTTTTTCAAGAACCTTAAGCTCTCAAGCCAAGAGAAAGAAATATCCATGCCAGTAGTGAGGGAGATAGAAGCGCGGCTACAATTCATGCTCGACGTTGGGCTCAACTACCTTCAGCTTTCTCGTAAAGCCAATACTCTCTCCGGCGGAGAGGCTCAGCGCATTCGCCTGGCTTCACAGCTCGGCTCCAGGCTTGTGGGAGCTCTCTATGTGCTCGATGAGCCGACGATAGGGCTTCATCAACGAGACAATGACCGTTTAATCAGAACATTGCAGAATCTGCGCGATCTAGGCAATACGATTTTAATTGTTGAACACGATGAAGACACTATTTATGCATCAGATTATATCGTAGATATTGGACCGAAGGCTGGGGTGCATGGCGGGGAAATTATTGTTTCTGGTTTTCTCGAGGATTTATTGACTGCTAACCCCGAACGAAAGCCTACGGCTTCATACGGGGCAGGGAAAAACACGAAGTCCAGAACACTTGGCTATTTAAGAGGTGAGTTAAAAATAGAAATTCCCAAGAAGCGTCGCGGCGGTAAAGGCGCGCTTCGCATCAGCGGGGGAAAAATTTTTAATATAAATAATTTGAATGTAGAAATTCCGCTTGGCGTCATGACCTCTATCACCGGTGTGTCCGGGAGCGGTAAAAGTTCCTTAATGTATGAAATTCTTTACAAGAATTTACAGGCGAGGTATGAACGCAAATATCGTACTGCTAAAGTTTACAATTGCTCTTCTTTTTCTGGTACTGAATACCTATCTCGAGCGATTTTAATTGACCAATCACCCATTGGTCGAACTCCGCGTTCTAATTTGGCAACTTATACGGGCGCTTTTACTCATATTCGAGACCTTTTTGCCACCACCGAAGAGGCTCGTCTGCGTGGCTGGAAGGCAAACCGCTTTTCTTTCAACGTCAAAGGCGGCCGCTGTGAAGCTTGTGAAGGCAACGGCGAGATCGCTGTGGAAATGCACTTTTTGCCGACAGTTTACGTGACTTGCGATGTATGCAACGGCAAAAGATTTGATAAAGAAACACTTACTGTAAAATATAAGAAAAAAAATATTTATGAAGTGCTCCACATGACGGTCGAAGTTGGACTCTCATTCTTCAAGGACATTCCTGCGATTTCTGATCGACTGGAAACTCTGATGGATGTGGGACTAGGGTATCTAGAGCTTGGTCAGTCGGCCACCACACTCTCTGGCGGGGAAGCGCAACGGGTAAAAATATCGAGTGAGCTATATCGTCCGCATGCAGATATGACCATCTATCTTCTTGATGAACCTACTGTGGGGTTGCACTATGATGATGTGCATAAACTATTGGAAGTGTTAAATAAACTTGTAAGTAAAGGCAACACCGTCATTCTAATAGAGCACAATCTGGACATTATAAAGAGTTCAGACTACATAATAGATATTGGGCCAGAAGGGGGAATGAATGGGGGTAATTTAGTGGCGAAGGGCACACCAGAAGAAGTGGCGAATAATACAAAAAGCTACACTGGGAAATATTTAAAGAGGGCTTTACGCAAATGAAAATTGAATTAATAAAAAAAATACCTGATAAATCTGGAGTCTACTTTTTCAAAAAAGGTAAAGAAATTCTTTACATTGGCAAAGCAACATCACTGAAAGATAGAATAAAAAGTTATTTTGGCAAGGACTTGATACAAACTAGGGGGCCACTTCTGGTGGATATGATCGTTCGTGCAAATAAAATAGATTGGCAAGAGACAGACAATGTTCTGGAGGCTATAATTCTCGAAGCCAACTTGATTAGAAAGCACCAACCCTATTACAACACCAAAGAAAAAGACGACAAAAGTTTCAACTTCGTTTGTATCACAAGAGAAAAGTTGCCTAGAGTAATTACTGTGCGGGGGAGTAGTGTTAAACACCGAGTGTTTAACAAAATCTACGGACCATATACGAGTGGCGTACATCTTCGTGAAGCGCTCAAGATAATCAGGAAGATTTTTCCATTTTTAGATGATAAAAGTAAAAATTATATTGAATTTTATCGACAAATAAATTTAATTCCTGACCTAAATGACCTACCGACGCAGGCAAGTCGTAAACTATATTTGCAAAATATCAAAAATATCAAATTGTTTTTGGGTGGCAAGAAAAAACAAATTTTCAAAAACTTGAAAAAAGAAATGCATGAATACGCGAAGAAGCATGAATTTGAAAAAGCCGGAGAAATTAAAAGACAGCTTTTTGCTCTACAACACATCAATGACATTGCTTTATTAAAGGCTAATAGCTTCGCAGACAGTAAAATTTTTGATCCTGCGCCCTTCTTTGGGCGCAGGATAGGGAACAAAGCGGAACCCTCGGATACAAAAATTTCATTGTCTGCTTCGCCGATTCGCATTGAGGCCTACGACATAGCTCACATGGGTGGCAAAAATATGGTAGGAGTGATGATAGTAGTTGAAGAAGGTGAACTGGTGAAAAGTGAGTATAAAAAATTCAGGATAAAAACTCAAGCTGGAGCAAATGATACTGGTGCGCTTGCGGAGATTCTAGAGAGGCGTTTGGCGCACAGAGAATGGGCATATCCTGATTTAATCGTAGTTGATGGCGGAATAGCCCAAATAAATATGGCTAAAAAAAATTTATCAAGGATTCACCTTGATATTCCCGCAGTGTCGGTTGTAAAAGACGAAAGACACAAGCCAAAAAGCATTATGGGTGAGAGAGAAATTGTGGCAAAATATAAAAGGGAGATCTTGCTTGCGAACAGCGAAGCGCATAGATTTGCCATCGCATACCACAAAAAAATGCGTAATAAAAATTTCCTTAAAATTTATTGATTTAAACTGCAAAAGGCATACTATATAAAAATGAAGTTCGAAACAAGAATCTGCCAGAACCCCGAAGGAAAGTAAAGCTTCCTACGGGGCAGGTTGCAAAAAAGTTATGGAATATAAATCAAAAAATGTAGTGTGCCAGAACTGTAAAAGTAGCTTCACGATAGAGTCGGAAGATTTTAATTTTTATGAAAAACTCAAAGTTCCTCCGCCAACTTGGTGCCCACATTGTAGATTTATAAGAAGATTAACATTTATTAATCATCGCTCTCTTTATAAGCGTGTTTGTGAACACTGTAATGCATCTACAATATCTATGTATCATCCCGATACACCTATTCCCGTTTGGTGTGTAAAATGCCATATTAGTGATGCTTGGGACGCTAGAGATTATGCAAAAGAATATGATTTCTCAAAACCCTTTTTTGAGCAATTCAATGATTTAAAGATTAACGTACCTCACCGGGCACTTGACCAAAATGAAAAGAATGGCACAGGATGTGAATATTCAAATTATTGCTTTGGGTCTAAGGATACCTACTTGTCTTTTAGTGTGGGTGGTTCCGAGAATGTTAAGTATTCGGCTCATGTTTTTAAGGGGAATAAAAATTGCTTTGATAGTTTGAGTGTTAAAAACAGCGACCGAGTTTATGAACTAGTCCAATCCAGCGGTAGTTACAATTCATCTTTTTTAATAGAGAGTGATCAATGCATTGAATCACATTTCCTTTTTGATTGCTCTAATTGCACAAATTGTTGCCTATCTTTAAATCTTAGAAACAAGAGTAATGTTTTTAGAAATAAACAGCTTTCAAAAGAAGAATATCAAAAAGCTTTTTCCAAACTTAAGCTTGACACATACTCTGGTCAACTAAAAGCCAAAGAAGAATTTTATAAAATTGCACAAAATGCCATCCACAGAGATGCGCACATAAAAAATTCAGTGAACACGATAGGAGATTTTATTGAGAATTCAAAAAACGTTTACCATTGTTATGGTCTCATTGGTGCTGAAAATATAAAGCATATATTTTTCGCAATGAATATGATTAAAGATTCTCAAAACATCGCGTTTTGCGGTCTCAATGAGGAATGCTATGAATTTACTTACGGCGGACGTGACGCAAATAAAGCAATTTTTGCTATAAGTTGTGGAGGAGGATGTAAAAATATTTTTTATTGCGATAGCTGTCGTGAATGTTCTGACTGCTTCGGCTGTGTTGGTCTTAGTAAAAAACAATACTGTATTTTAAATAAACAATACTCGAAGGAAAAGTATTTTGAAATGATTAAAAAAATACAAGCTCATATGAATAATAATCCATATATAGACAGAATCAACCGAAAATACTCCTTTGGTGAATTTTTTCCTACTGAAATTTCCCCATTTGCTTACAATGAAACTGTAGCATTTGAAGAACAACCTCTTTCCCAGAAAGAAGCCATATCTCTGGGATATAAATGGCGAGAACCGGAATTAAAATCTTATAAACCGACAATAAAAGGGGATGATATTCAAGATAGCATTAATGATGTTGCTGATTCTATATGTAACGAGATCATTGAATGTCCCAATCAAGGCAAAGTGAAAACACAATGTACTTCTGCATACAGAATATTACCTGATGAATTGTCATTTTATCGCCAGATGAATTTACCAATCCCGAGATATTGCCCCAATTGCAGATATCATGCCCGCTTGGTCTGGAAAAACCCCTTTCGTTTTTATGAGCGAGAATGTATGTGTGAGCTGTCGAATCACGAACATCAACAAAAGTGCTCAAATAAATTTGAAACGATATACGCGCCCGATAGGCCGGAACTAATTTATTGTAAAGAATGTTATCAAAAAGAAGTGTACTAATACCCATTGTCACATTCGTACGAATAGGTAAATAGATAAAATATGATTAAATCAAAAAAAGACCAAGAAAATATTTTAATATTGCACAATATCAGAAGCGTCGAAAATGTCGGGGCGATGTTTCGCACTGCTGATGCGGCGGGGGTGGATAAAATTTATCTGACAGGCTACACACCTTGCCCACTCGACCGTTTCGGGCGGATTCGTAAAGATTTAGCAAAGTCGGCGCTCGGCGCGGAGAAGTTTGTTGGGTGGGAACAGAGGAAAAATATTATATCTTTGATCTCAAATCTAAAAAGTTCAGGGCACCAAATTATCGCCATAGAACAGGATAAAAATTCGATTGATTACAAAAAACTGAAATTAAAATCAAGGAATGCTTTCATTGTCGGCGCAGAGGTGACAGGAATACCCAAAAATGTACTGAAGAAATGTGATGTGATTGCCGAAATCCCAATGAAGGGCAAAAAAGAATCTCTAAATGTTTCTGTGGCTCTGGGGATTGCTTTGTTTGGGATATTGCGATAATTTTGACAAAAATTTAGTTTTTGTAATAATACATCTATATGTCAATGGAAACGAAAGGAACACCTCCTCTGGATCCAATGCTTGCTGGTCTGGTAGAACTTTATCGTAATAGAAACCGTAATATAAACAACGAAAAATGGTTAGCCATTCCTGACCGTAATTTGCTTAAATGTGCGATAGAATTGGATTTAGATTATAATGAAATAGAAGGGAAAAAGGTTTTAGATATCGGCTCTAGGTTGTTAAGAGAGAAATTTTCGATACAAGCTAAAAAACAATTACAAGCGGAGGTTTTTTCTGTTAATCCTGCATTGAAGGGATGGATTTATAGAAAAATACTTAAATTTAAAAATCCTGGCTGGCAGAGAAAATCAATTGCCGCCACTGGGGGGAAGCTACCATTTATTGATAATTATTTTGATACAGCGATCTCATCATCGGAAATTACGGTTTTTTACCCAGAAGGAGAACAGCGCCTTCAAGCAATCAAAGAAATTATTAGAACTCTAAAACCAGGTGGAAGATTACACATGGCTCCGCGAGGGATAGAAAGTATTTCTGGTAATCCTGTAAGTGTGGAAAAAGTACTGGGCGAAGATTTTGTAGATTGGCTAATTGAAAATAATCACACGCTAGAAAGTGACGGAGATCCTAAAAGTGGCGGGTACGGTCCAATTATTATTAAAAAAAATCCGAACCAAACAGAGAAATAGGATTTGTTGAAAATTTTATCTCTGGCAACGAGAACAAAAAATAGTTGTGCGACCACCTATAATTATTTTTTGAAGTGGTTTGCCACAGGTAATGCACATTTTGCCTGCCTTACCGTAGACTTTATGCTCTCTTGCATAATTACCTCTCGTGTTGTCGAGAAGCCTGTAAGTAGCAACGGAAGAACCACCAACTTTAATTGCGCGTTCCATAATTCTTTTTATTGCTTTATACAGTTTTTCAATTTCTGATTTAGATAAAGAAGAGGCCCTACGGTCTGGGCGTATTCTTGCTTCAAAGAGACTTTCGTCCACATAAATATTCCCCAGCCCTGTCACTATTTTTTGATCCATCAAAACTGATTTGATTTTTCCATTCTTTTCTTTTAGAGAGTCCCAAAAATATTTAGAAGTAAAGTTTTTTGCCAGAGGCTCTAAGCCATAAGAAGCAAAATAATTTTCAGCATCTAACGCACCCTCATTTTTATAGTAGAGTAGATAGCCAAACATGCGTGTGTCGTTGTAGTAGAGAGTTCCTCGCTCAAGCTCGAAAATAATATGGCTGTGTTTGTTAGGTAGTTTGTATTCCGAAACCTCAATAGGGTGCCCGCCCATTACGGTTTTTCTTTTATTCTTGTCTTTATAAACAAACTGGCCGGACATCTTCAAGTGAGCCAGAATTATTTTTCCATGACTTAATTTAAAAATAAGATTTTTTGCTCTGCGTTCAACGCCGACAAAGTGCTCACCCCGTATTCCTTTTATGAATTCAACCCTCTTGGGCAGGGATGCGATGCGCTTGGTTCCTTTTCCAGAAATTAGTTTTGGTTTTTGAACTGTAACTTTGCGAATTATTTGACCGACAATGGTGCTCATGAGTCCTAGACGCAAATTTTCAACTTCTGGTAATTCCGGCATATATTTAGATAAACATACGAATATGCGAATAATGCAAATCTGCGAATGGATGCGAATGAGTCTTGTTTAACATACGAATTAGCGAATAATACTAATCTACGAATGAATACGAATAATTCTAGATGGTTTTAGATATTTATTTCGAAAATTTATCAACAAACCTAAATCCAATTTAGTTTGTTGCAAATAGTTTTGTATTTGTCTATAGTGCCCCCTGGTTAAAACCCTTACTGCTTTTAGTTCTAATATTATTTTTTTATCTACGACAAAATCTAAAATATTTCCACCATCTCCAATACCTACTTCTCTTTCATAAGGCAAACTAGATTCTTTTAATTTTTCTTCTATCAAGTTACCGTATTGTTTTTCCTTTGCATACGGGCCTAGTTCGTTATGAACACTAAACAATAATCCAGTAATTTGGTAGGATAATTCAGGATACAAAACTTTTTCACCAACTTTATTATTCGTAGACATTCGCATCATTCGTTACATTAGTAGTTTCGCATCATTTCATTGCAAGTATTTTCAGCGCTTCACGAATTTTCGCGTTTGTGTTTCCTTCATGGGAGACCTTCTTCATTGCTTCCCGAGCTTCATTTTGAGAATAGCCCAGAGACTTCAATGCCTCTAACACATCAAGCTCTCCCTGCAGGGAACCGCCCTCCTTCTCTCCCTTCATTTTCTCCGAGATTTTGTCGCGCAATTCGAGGATAATTTTCTCTGCTGTTTTTTTGCCGATGCCGGAAATTTTCGTCAGATATGCTGTGTCACCTGTGCCCACAGCCCTCTTCAATGTTTCAATCGTCGTAACTCCCAAAATAGCGATTGCCCCTTTTGGCCCAATGCCAGAGACATTAATCAGCATTTCAAAGAATTCCAGTTCTGGATATTCTAGGAATCCATATAAATCTAAGACATCCTCGCGGACATGGGTATGAATAAACAGAAAAATTTCGGCATCTGTTTTGTGAGTTTTAGAAAGTCCGTCAGGCAGGATACTGATTTTATATCCCACGCCCCCCGCCTCAACGATCAAGAATTTCTCCTTTTTAAGTATTATTTTCCCTCTGATACTTCCGATCATGAATTAATAATAGCATATCATGCCAAAGAACAGACAATTTGCGTTTTATAGTTATTTTTGATATGTTTACACCATGCCAATTACGCAATCAGCTAAAAAAGCAGTCAGAGGGTCTCTCCGCAAGAAGGCTTTTAATGATGCTCGCAAGAAGTCGATGAAGGAGATAATGAAGAAAATTGAGAAATTGTCCAAAACAGACAAGGCTAAAGCAGCCGAAATGCTTCCAAGCGCATTCAAGGCGATAGATAAGGCCGCACAGAAGGGTGTGATCAAAAAGAACAATGCTGCTCGCAAGAAATCCCGCTTGTCACGAATATTGAAATAATTTCCAGAGAAATCTTTTCTAAAAGGGTACGGATTTTTTGAAGCTAAAAAAATCCTGAAGTTCTCGGCTCGTCAGCCTCGAAACCCCCTTTTAGTAAAATTTCTCTTTCAATTAAAAACATGAGTCATTTATTAGAATTTTATGGAACCGAATGCCCGCATTGCGAGCGGATGCATGAGCTCGTGGAGAGATTAGAGAAGGAGGAGGGGGTCAAGGTGGAGAGTTTAGAAGTCTGGCATAATAAAGAAAATGAAAAGCGCCTCTTGGAACTCGACAAGGATTTCTGCGGTGGTGTGCCTTTTTTCTATAATACAAAAACTGACAAGTGGATTTGCGGGGAAGATAGCTACAAGGCGTTGAAGGAGTGGGCCAAGGATTAGGCAGAAAAACAAAAACACCCGATAAGGGTGTTTTTGTTTTAAGAGAATGTCCCGACTCTAGTGAGTCGTGGATCCTCGATCTTATGTCGGGATTATGCTCGTTGCACGTTTACCGCATTCAATCTTTTTTCACCGTTCTTTTCAGTTTCTTCTGTCTCAAAAGAAAGTGTATCACCTTCTTTTAATTCATCGAAGCTTACTCCAACAAGGGAATTGGTGTGAAAGAATACATCTTTCACAAGTTCTTCTGCGGTGATGAAGCCGAAACCTTTATCAGTGAGTCTTTTTATTGTACCAGTCATTGATTTTGATTTTTAAATTAGATTTTTAAATTACAAATAGATAAAATTAAGAAATCGACTCTTTTCGCACCTACTTTGTCTTTTAAGTATAGCACACTTGATGTCTTTTTGTCAAGCCTTTTTTATTTTTGAGATTTGGAAGAATGATCCCAAATGTATTTGAATAGCATCACAGCCATCAAGACAAGAATAAGAAGCAGAAGCCACCCCAGAAGGCTTCCTGGCAGAAAGCCAGCTCCATAGACATTTGCTCCGATGGGAGACGTTCTAGTTGTCTCTGGTTGATCCTCCACAGAATTATCTTTTTTTTCATTTTCCTCAACTGCTGTGGCAGGAGCGGGGATTTCCACTATCACAGGTTCCCGGATAATAATTGTATTTACATTTTGTTCTACAGTGCCTTCATTTGTAACAAAACTCAAAACCGAGCCATAATTTCTCCAATAAGAATTCTCTGCCACCGCGCGGAAGTAATAAATTCTCCCAGGCGTAAGCCCCAAGAGAGTATGAGCGTGTCTTACAGCTGGAAGCGATCCGACCGACATCTCCGCAGTTCTATTGCCTAGACTTGGAGTTGTGCCCCATTCAAACCACGCATTAGTAGGACTATCTACCGAACTTATAATGAGAGAATTAAGCTGTGCGCTAGTGTTCCCCACCTCTGTTGCGCCATCGGTGATAGCTGTTAAATCATCCGAAGTTATTCGCCCATCATTATTTGAATAATAGTAATCATCTTCATCATAATAAAAATTTGAATACCTGTCCGTTCTAAATGAAAGAATACTTCCGCGATCGATGCCCTCGTCATTTTCGGCAATAGCGCGGAAATAATAAGTAGTATTTTCACGAAGTCCTGTAATCCGGATGTCGAAGTTTTTTGTTCCCGAGCCAATCACTACGTCAAAGGTGGAATCATCCAGGTCTCTATCTCTACCCCATTCAAACCAAGCGTAAGTATAAGCGCCGTTTCCATCTACTCGTCCATTCAAGACGGCGCTCTCATCGGTGACATTAGTTGCACTTCTAGTCGTTGTGTCTGGCTCATCAGCCGCTTTAGCCACTATAGGGAAAGATAAAACACCCAAAAAGGTCATAAAAAGCATGGCTGAAATAAAAAAGTTTCCGGCAGATTTAATTAGTTTACTAACCATTCTTGTATTATATCACCTTATGACATAAAAGTCAAATTCTGGTGCGCGCTGAGGGGCTCGAACCCCCGACCTTTCGCGTGTAAAGCGATTGCTCTACCAACTGAGCTAAGCGCGCAGACAAATTCAAATTACCATTTTTACAATGATGGGTCAATTATGGGCGAGGGAGAATTTAAAATACTTTCGGATTTATTTTTTCGATCAGAAAAATATTCCAATGCTTTGTCGATTCTTTCTTTGCTGATTGTTTCAGCTTGCTTATGGGTGTTTTCGGCTGATGAGATAAACTCTTTGTTTATTTTCCTGAAAAGCAAAAAGCCAAAAACGAAAGATCCAAGGATTAAAAAGAAAGTTATTCCCTGAATGACATTCCAATAAATACTCGGATTCGTGTGGAAGCCCCCCTTGGTGAATTTTTTCTTAATTTTAAAAATTTTTATTTCCATAATTTAATTTTATTGGATAAAGTTCACAATTTTCACGCGAAATACTACTGACCACGTTGAAGGAAGAATCTCTCCGCTCTGGGCGGTAGCCCCCACGCTTGATTTTTGCATATTCATTGAAATGAAATCAAGTTCATACGGAGAATTTTCCAAAAGTGTTAGAAATTTATAGACCGCCTCGAAACGCCCAGTAGCTTTCATCTCTACCGTAAGTAGAGAATTGTCTTTCGGCATATCTACCAAGACGATCTCGGCCTCCGCCCCAACCCTTGGTGCCAATTTTTCAATCATGTCCAGAAAGGGCACGATGTCGAAGCTCTGTAAAAAATAATTTTCAAGCAGCTCCCTTTCTTCTTCAATATTTTTAAGCAAGCGATTGAGAGACTGTAGTTCATCGCGCCTATTCGCTTCATCCTGCCAGGCTGTTTGAGCTTGCTCGGACACGATTCTGTTATTTTGTATCTCTCTGTATAAAAAGAAAAAAACCAAGCATGAAAATATTAAAAATATCAAGGAGAGGATCAACGGCGCCTTTTGAAATTTTTGAAAATTTCTTTGCATGCTAAATTGGGGTTAAATTCAAAGAAAATCTAATATTAATTCCCTTGACAAAGTTAGAAACAGGCAAATTCACCTTCTGGAATGAAGAATTGTCTTCAAGTATCTTTCGGAACAAGAGTAGTCGTTCGCGGCTTGGAGCTGTGCCCTTGATGCTGATGGTTTTGCCTTGGGCTTGGCTGTCCTGATAAAAAATTTCGGTGATTTTAATATCAGGCATTTTTTCTAGCATCATTTCATTTATTATTTTTTGTGAAACAAGATATTGATTCTCCCTGTTTTTCTCTATCAAACTTAATTTGTTATCCAAGTCTTTGACAAGATTGAGGGTCTCCCGGTCAGGCACAGGCAAGAGTTCATTCTGCTGCAGTTCTAGCTTGGTATTTGCGAAATTTTTCTTCTCTAGAGAAATAAAATAAGCTGGCAAGATGCTAATCGAGGCGATAAGAAAGGAAAAACCAAGCATTGCAAAAAGTACAACCGAAAGCCTGAAAAAAAAGTCTTGCACCTTCCTCTTTTTCTCTTCATTTGGAATTAAATTAATCATATTCAAAATCCCCCAAGGCAAGCCCCAAGGCTGCGGCGAATGTCAGTGAACGATTAAAAGTTATTTCTGGAATATACTTAGCCCTATCCCCAATATTAATCCAGACATTCGCCGTCTCTACTTTGCTTTTTATGCTGATAGAAAAGTATTCAACGAGCCCTATCAAGTTGGCATCACCGCCACAAAGGATTATCTTGCCGATCTTGGGGTGGTCCTTGCCTTCTTCATCCGGATGAGTGTGCCAGTATAAGAAGTGCTTCACTATCTCATCGCGCAAGATAGAGGCGACATTCAAAAGAACAGAGAACATCTCCCTGTTTTCTGTGTTGCGCTGGAGGCCGAATTCCTTTTTCATTTTTTCCGCTTCCTCAAAACTTACATTAAAATTCTTCTTTATCATATTGGTCAGCATGATCCCGCCTACTTCAAGCGTAGAAGTGAACATCACCACTCCGCGAGATACAATAAAAATTCCTGTACGCGTCTGGCCGAAGTCCACTATCATGTAAGTTCCCGGGTCATCTTTTTTAATCACAGCCCGCGAGATGGCCTGCGCTTCAAGTTCGAAAGATTGAACCGATATTTTAGAATTTCTAAACACCGAAAGATAATTCTCAATGATGTTCGTGGGGATGGAAGCAACTTGGAGTTTCAAGCTTTTCTCGTCTTCCTCTATTAATTCATAGTCAAAGATGGCTTCTTTGGCTGCAATGGGAATGTGTTCTTCGAGCGAGAGCTCGATGCTTTCTCGAATATTTTCCAACCCTGCTTTATCCAGCCGAAGCCGGAAAAGATATACTTGTTCTTCCGGCAGAGAGACGCGCACGAAGCGGATCCCTTGTTCCTTTCGAAGCGAAAGCAGGACCTGCTCCAACCGCTTTGGATCTTTAATTTTACCAGATTCAATAATGCCGGCTGGAATCTTTTGTTCTCCATATCTGCCCATGCGGATGCCATTTTTTTGAGAAATAAGTTCTACAAACTTCAAGGATTCATCAGATATGTCTAAGCCGAAAGAAGGCGATATTAGAAATTTTGGCGCGGGGAAAAATCTATTTAATGAATTCCGAAACATTACTGTATTATACCCGGTAGTGAGACTTTTATCAAAGAAAAAAGCTCTACTCTAGGGTTATACGATACTATTCGCTATTCTTTCCCTTATTCTTTTTGTCTAAATACCTCTGCAAGATGATAGCCGCGGCGTGAGCATCCACGTGGTCCGACTTTTTCTGCTTTATTCTGCTGTGTGCTTGCGATGCACTTAATTTTTTACCTCCTTTAGACTTGCGAGCTTCAATAGAAGTTAAAAATTCCTTTTGTTTATGAATTGGCAAGTTGAATTTCTCTTGTAATTCCAGAATAAAAACTTCGATCCTGGCTGACAGCGCGTTTGATGCTCCCGTGAAGTCCACCGACTCCCCAATCACAATTTCCGAAACTTTCTCCTTCTCTATAATTTCCGAAAGAGTTTTAAAAATATCCGCATTGTTTAAAACAATCCGCTTAGGGAAGGCGAGTATTCCTTCCTCGTCTGAGATAGATATGCCAATTCTCTTTGTTCCATAATCGATGCCCAGGAATTTCATATTTTAAGGCTAGCATAAAAAGCGCTTTTTTGATAACATCAAAATGCAGAGAATGGAGGGTTCGCCTAATGGTATGGCAGTAGTCTTGAAAACTACCGGGAGCAATCCCTTAGAGGTTCGACTCCTCTACCCTCCGCCAAGTAATATTGCCGGGTGCCTGCAGGGTAGTGAGCTCTACGATCTGTAAAGTAAATTTATTTATTTCTTACTATACCTAGTTGTCCTGCCTTGTCCCAGCCGTTCTACCTTCTTTAGGCGTAAAAGCGTGTCAAGCGCTTGAGATACTGTCGGGCGGGCAACCTTTGTTTTTTGCGATATTTCCCCGGGTGTGGCTTCTGCGACTTTTTCAAGATATTTCCAAACCAAAAGTTGTTTTGGCGAGAGAAGTTTGTCGATATTTTCTTTAGACAATAGATTGATCGCTTGTCTCGCTTGCATGAGCAAAATACTGAAAAAGAATTCAAGCCACGGGGTTATATTCGGAGTGTTTTTTTTAAAAGTTTTCTGACTTTTTCGAAGAGCTAGATAATATTCCGCTTTATTGTCCTCAATCAATTTCTCATGTGAGACATATGGTACATACATATGACCAGCGCGGAGCATCAGTAAATTTGTCAGTATTCGTGAAAGTCTGCCGTTTCCATCTTGGAATGGATGGATATTGAGAAATTCGACAAGAAAGTTGCCGATAATAAGCAAAGGATGATTTTCCTCCGAAGCAATTTCTGCCTGTGTCCATTCCACCAATTCCTGCATTTCTTTCGGTGTAAGCCATGCCGGAGTGGTGTCAAATAATACTCCGACTGATTTACCAGCTTTGTTCACCATTTCTACCCTATTTTCTGTTTTCTTATAATTACCTCTATGAAGCTTGTCTTTTTCTACATACTTTAAAAGTTCTTTATGGAGATGTTGGATACTGCTTTCCGAAAAAGGTACCTTGCCGTAAGAATTAAAAACATTTTCAAGTAATTCATAATATCCCCGCACTTCTTGTTTGTCCCGATCAGCGAATTTTTGCATCGAAAGTCCACGCATCATTTTTTCTATGTCTTGGTCAGAAAGTTTGGCTCCTTCGATACGAGTTGACGCGCCGGTGGAAGTAACCAGAACAGACCGCTTCAATCGCAGAAGCGCCTGGGGGTTCATCTCTGCCCCGCCGACCCATTGACCTTTTAATTCATCAATTTGGTTAATGAGCGACCAGATATTTTTGGGGATGTTTTTTATCCTTTTATTATAACGATTCATAAAAATAATCTAATATATTCACTATATGAGATTATATGAGATTAAATAAAAAAAGCAAGGGCTCGTACAGTTACCCTTATGAGGTTACAGAAAAGGAAAATTGGGGTGACAAAGGGTAACCGTGTAAAAT
>MFUV01000006.1 GCA_001787005.1 Candidatus Nomurabacteria bacterium RIFCSPLOWO2_01_FULL_39_18
TGCATATTCATATGCACTCATACTAATCATTGGTAACCATTTTCGTGAGGTTACGATACCTTGGTTGGTAACATTTTTGGTGAGGCCATTCGGCAACTTTCTTTTTGTTAATTTTTCTGCTATAATACATCTGATGATAATCACGTATTTCGGGAAACAATTTTTCAAAATCCAACAAGGGGATATGGTTCTCGCTTTCAACCCCGTCAGCAAAAGCTCCAAAACGGGCATAAATGCTCATTTTGGCGCAGACATCGCGCTTATCTCTACCAACCATCCAGACTATAATGGAG
The DNA here is from genome assembly GCA_001787005.1 of Candidatus Nomurabacteria bacterium RIFCSPLOWO2_01_FULL_39_18. Lineage (GTDB taxonomy): Bacteria > Patescibacteriota > Minisyncoccia > Phycocordibacterales > UBA9973 > UBA9973. The sequence goes on from MFUV01000006.1 coordinate 294, forward strand.
CAGAACAGCTCTCTCATGGGGAACGCATTCCTTTCGTTATTAGCGGTCCAGGAGATTATGAGATTAAAGAAATTTTCATCAAAGGAGTTATGTCAGATGCAGACATTGCGGGCAAAAAATACATCAATACCATTTATCTATTTTCGATAGATAATATAAATATTGCGTTTCTGGGCGCATTGTCAGATAGCCAGATTTCCAAAGAATCCCGCGAGGCGATAAATTCTCCGGATATTCTTTTTATTCCTGTCGGCGACGGGGGATTGCTTGATGCCAAAGCGGCTGCAAAGATGGCGGCTTCACTTGAGCCCAAGCTTATAATCCCAATGGATTATGATAATGCGTCATTGAAGTCATTTTTGAAAGAAAGCGGGGAAGAAAAGGCGGAAGTAGTAGAAAAGCTGACATTAAAATTAAAAGATTTAGAGAATAAAGAAGGGGAGGTGGTCGTATTATCAGCCCAAGGCTGATCCGCCTTTGGCGGAAAAGCTACCATAATTTATAAAAAATTTTATGAGAAGAATTATTCATCATCTCAGACGCCAGCCAGAGGAAACGAAAAGACACATTTTACATATTGTTACTATTGTTTTTGGTATAATTTTATTTTCGCTCTGGGTTTATTCTCTGGGAGTAAATTTTTCTGAAATGACCGCAGAAGTGAAAGAAAATGATGAGTTGAATCCATTGTCTGTGTTAAAGGGTAACATCATTGACGGATATCAGAGTATAAACGATCCGGATTTAATGTTGCCTGAATAGTAATTTTCTATGGTGAAAAAATCAGCAGAACCAAATAAGGAAGAGAGGAGAGATACGATCTTACCGGTTGACGTGGTGACCGAAATGAAGGATTCCTATCTCGCCTACGCCATGTCGGTCATTACTTCGCGCGCCTTGCCGGATGTCAGGGACGGGCTGAAGCCAGTGCATAGGAGAATTTTATTTGCCATGCATGAAATGGGGCTTACCGCTTCCGCGCGTTTTCGAAAGTCTGCGGCAGTGGTCGGAGATGTGCTGGGGAAATACCATCCCCATGGAGATGTGGCTGTGTATGATTCGATGGTGGGCATGGCGCAAGAATTTTCTTACCGCTATCCATTTATTCTAGGGCAGGGCAACTTCGGCTCAATTGATGGCGATAATGCTGCGGCGATGCGTTACACGGAAGCGAAAATGTCTAAAATCTCAAGCGAGCTACTGCGAGATTTAGAAAAGGAGACGGTTGATTTCCGTCCTAATTACGACCAAACTCGCAAAGAGCCGATAGTCTTTCCTTCCTCTGTACCAGCACTGCTCCTAAACGGCACTTTAGGTATTGCTGTCGGCATGGCGACGAATATTCCTTCGCACAATTTAGCAGAGGTGCTTGATGCCACGAATTATTTAATTGAAAATGAGGACGCCACAACCGAAGATTTGATGCAGTTTATAAAAGGACCGGACTTTCCTACAGGAGGCATCGCTTACGGCTACAAAGATATGCTCCATGCTTACTCAGGAGGGCGGGGTGGAGTCGTGTGCCGGGGGGAAGCGGAAATAGTGGAGCAAAAAGATGGGAATTTTTCGATTGTCATCACCTCAATTCCTTTCCGAGTGAACAAAGCGAATTTAATAATGGCGATTGCAGAGTTAGTGCAAGAAAAGAAGCTTGAAGGCATCAAGGGCCTGCGCGATGAGTCGACCAAAGATATCCGGATCGTCATTGATTTGAAAGGAAGCGCTCATCCGGAGAAAGTTTTAAATTATATTTATAAAAATACCCAGCTTGAATCAAATTTCAATTTCAATATTGTCGCTCTGGTTGATGGCGTGCCACAGACCCTCTCTCTGAAATCCATTCTTTTGGAATTTATTTCTCACCGGAAAGAAGTAGTAAAAAGGAGAAGCATCTATGATTTAAAAAGAGCAGAAGAGCGCGAACACATACTTCTCGGTCTGAAGAAAGCACTTGATAAAATAGATCGCGTGATTAGTGTTATTCGTGCTTCGAAAAATTCCCAAATTGCCAAGGTGAATTTAATGAAAGAGTTTAAGTTTTCAGATTTACAGGCGATTGCGATTCTGGAAATGAAATTATCCAAGCTGGCAGGTCTCGAGAGGCAGGCGGTGGAAGATGAGCTAAAAGAGAAGCAAAAATTTATTGCGGAGATGAAAGACCTTTTGACGAGCCCGAAAAAGATTCTGAAAACTATCGCGGGGGAATTGAAAGAAATTCGCGAGAAATATGCAGATGAAAGAAGGACAAAGATAGTCAAAAGCGGGGTGAAAGAAATTTCGGACGAAGATTTAGTGCCGGAGAAAGAAACGATGCTGGTCTTAACTGCCGGCGGATATGTGAAATGCACCGATCCGTCAGAATACCGCACCCAGAAGCGCGGTGGAGTCGGCGTGATTGACCTTGAAACCAAAGAGGAAGATTTTGTGACGATGCTTGTCTTTGGCTCTACGCATAGCAACCTTTTGTTCTTTACTAATTTGGGCAAAGTTTACCAAATGAAAATGTATGATATTCCAGAAGCCCGTCGCGCCACTCGTGGCAAGTCCATCATGAATTTTTTGGCGCTTTCGAGCGAAGAGAAAGTTACTTCAATTTTAGCTATGCCTGCCCGCAATGCTGGGAGCATAGCTCTTGCAGGCGGGCCTAAAGAAAAAGATCAATCTGCTACCTCGCTTATGCTGGTAACGAAAAACGGTACAGCCAAGAAGATGGGTAGCGCTAGCTTTAAAGACGTCCGCCGAAGCGGGATTATTGCTATTCGACTCGAAAAAGATGACCAACTTATCTCGGCTCTGACGATAGACAAGGGAGATCAAGTTATGATTGCGACAAGCAATGGGCAGTCGATCAGATTCAAAGAATCAGATGTGCGCGAGATGGGCAGGACGGCAGGGGGAGTAAGCGGTATAAGACTAGGAAAAGGCGATGAGGTTATTGGCGTCGATATTGTCAGAAAAACCGAAGAGAAAGGGGCGTTCTTGACCATGAGCGCAAATGGATTTGGCAAAAAGACTTCATTAAAAGAATACAAAGTTCAAAAACGAGGCGGTTCGGGCGTAAAGACTGCGAAAGTAACAGGGAAGACTGGCAAGCTCATTGTCGCTAAAGTCTTGACCGGAGAAGAGCAAGAGCTGATTGCAATGTCCAAGAAAGGCCAAGTCATTCGCACAGCGCTCAAAGATATTCCCAGCCTCGGTCGCCAGACTCAAGGCGTGACTATTATGCGCCTCCGCGCGGGCGACGGCATTGCCTCGCTCGCGTGCATCTAACACATATGTCAAGGACTGTCCTTGGCATTACTGTCCTTGGCATTAAAATTCAAGGTTTCTCTTATAAAGTTTTTAGTGTCGCCAAAAGTTCCAATCAAAAATTCCTTACTAAGGATGGGTAAATTTCTTGTACCCGCAAAGTCATTGTAACTACTCCATTTATATTCACTGGGATGTTTTATAATTCCATCTTTTACAGCATTCATATGAATATAAGAGAACACCCACATTAATTGAGGGTTACTCTCTATAAGTACGGATTTAAATCTTTCTTGAAATACATGGCCAACTCTTTTATATTTCTTGTTTAAATACATAGCATAGCTTGTACAGATTTGAGATATTAATTTTGAGATTTGTGTTTCCTTGCATTGTTCAATCAATAAATGAAAGTGATTTGGCATAAGACAAAAGGCATGAAGTTTAAAAAGATTTTTCTTCGCATCTATCCTAATTCTTGAATAGGGGATTGATGTCAAGTTTTCTTTTTGAAGAATTTCAACATCAATCCCAAGAGCCAATCCAACTCTGAATAAAAAAGCTTTATAATCTTGTTCGTTAAAAAATATTTTTTCGCGATTATTTCCCCTGTTATAGATATGTACTAGAACTCCCGGTGCAAAATTTTTATAATCTCTATTTTTCATAAATCCATTAAACCATGTCAAGGACTGTCCTTGACATGGTTTGTTAATAACTTATGAGTAAAAAGCTCATTTTTATACTATAATGGTTGTATGTTCTCCGACCCGGCGAAAAATTTAAAAACTTTAAGACTTAGGGAAAATGGTATTGTAGCGGATTTGGGCGCGGGAACCGGATTTTATTCTGTCTTAGCAGGGCATATAGTATCTCGGGGGAAGGTCTATGCGGTTGAAATAAATAAAGAGTTTCTCCACACAATTCGAAACAAAGTAAAAGAAGCGCATTTAAATAATGTAGAAATTATCTGGGGTAACATTGAAAAGCTTGGCGGGACGAAAATCAAAGATAATATCGTCGATGCCGCCATTGTCTCCAATGTGCTTTTTCAGGTTGAAGATAAAGATAAATTTATTCTGGAAACAAAAAGGATACTAAAACCAAATGGTCAAGTCCTGCTGGTAGACTGGTCTGCCGACTCTCCGGCTGTTGGTTTCAAAGGGTTTGTTCCAGAAAATAGGGCGCGAGAAATGTTTGAGAAAAAAGGTTTTGTTTTTGAGCGCAAGATTGATGCGGGAGAGCATCATTATGGTATGATATTGATTAAGCAATAAATCCCGTTAGAAATCTTTATGTTAAAAAATTTCATTATAATTAATATAACTACGGAAATGCGGAGCATTTCCTATTTCTAACGGGATGAAAGGCAATTTCCAACTCATAATTATTATTGTGTTCGTGGCCGCCGCTATCTTTGGTGTTCTTGTTTTCTCCGGAGCAATACCTATCGGCGATGAAGAGCGGGAGGGAAGCCTGGGCACCGTTGTCCTGTGGGGGACGATAAAATCTAGCGTGATGGCACCCTTATTAACCGATTTCAATGAAGCCAATCCGGCTTTTACTGTGAAATATGTCGAAAAATCAGAGGACTCTTTTGATCAGGATTTACTGGAAGCAATAGCTTCTGGCGTGGGACCTGATATATTTTTTCTGCCTGACAATTTAGCGCTTCATTATGCTAGGAGGATTTTCATTATTCCTTATCAGAGTTTTCCTGTGGCGTCTTTTAAAAATACTTTTGTCGGCGCGGGAGAAGTATTCCTGACTTCACGTGGCATCTTAGCTTTTCCAATTATTGTTGATCCGCTGATGATGTATTATAACCGAAGCATTCTTGACGCAAAAGGGATTGTCTATCCTCCAACTTTTTGGGATGAGATGTCTTCTCTTGTTCCGGCTATTACCGAAAAGAATGATTCCAATAAGATAATAAAGAGCGCTGTCGCCCTGGGGCACTTTTCAAATGTCGCTCATGCCAAGGATATACTCGCTACTCTTTTTATGCAGACAGGAAATCCGATTGTCGCTGAGAAAGATGGAGCCTTTAATTCTGCTTTAGGCGGTTCTGGTTCGCAGCAGAATCTTGCTTCAATTTTGAAGTTTTACACAGACTTTGCCAACCCTACAGAAAATGTCTATTCCTGGAATAGATCTTTGCCTGAGTCCGCGGATGCTTTTTCCGGAGAGGATTTGGCATTTTATTTTGGTTTTGCGAGCGAGCTTACTGCGCTGGTGAACAGAAACCCGAATCAAAACTTCTTTATCGCGCCCATCCCCCAGATTAGAGGTTCCAATTTTAAATTAACGGGTGCTCGGGTGACCGGGCTGGCTATTTCATCTTTTTCAAAAAATTTCAACACAGCTTTTACGGCGGCAAGCTTGATGGCCACAGGAGACTTCGCAGACAAACTTCGAGTGGTGGGGGGGATGGTGCCGGCGCGCCGGGATTTACTGGCCAATGTTCCGGCCGATTCATATTCTCCAGCTTTCTACAATTCCGCTCTTTTCGCCAGGAGCTGGCTTGACCCTGATAGTAGAGGCACAGATGACATTTTCCGCAATATGATTGACAGTGTGCTGTCGAACAGCGCAGGAACCGGACAAGCTGTTTCAGACGCGGACAGCAAGCTTAATTTATTATTACTTCAGCCATAGATTATCGTGTTGGGCAAAAAATTAATTATGAAAAAAATAGCAAAGTTTTTAATTCCAGTACTTATATTTTTAATGCTCTTAGCTCCAGCTATTTCTCTTGCCGACTTTGACCCAGCGAGAGGGTTGGTTCCTTGTAATAACACACCATCCACTAATGGCACAATACCAGAGACGGAGAAGTGCGATTACTATGCTTTTTTGAAGCTTATAAACATTCTTATTGACTTTGTTCTTTATTATATGGCTATACCCATTGCCGCCATAATGTTCGTCTATGCCGGGTTTCTTTTAGTGACGGCGGGCGAGGAGGTGGCTAGCGCCAGAACAAAGGCAAAGGGTATCTTCTGGAATGCGTTTCTGGGTCTGGTGATAGCGGCGGCGGCTTGGCTCATTGTTAAAACACTGCTGTCAATTTTAGGCTACAAAGATCTTGAGGAATATTTTAAGGTAGTATATAATTATGTTAATGAAATTTCTTAAGAAAAGTCTAGAAGCATTGTTTCTTCTTTCTTTTAATTTTTTAGAACCAATCTATCTTTATGCCGATACAGATCCTTCTCTGGGCAAAATTGTTAATCCAATAAACACAAGTACCATTCAAGAATTTATCAGAGTTTTGTTAGAAGGTATCTTAAAAATCGGCATACCCCTCGTGGCCCTCGCTGTTATCTACTGCGGATTTCTTTTTGTGAAGGCTCAAGGCAAGTCTGAAGATTTAACCAAGGCGAAAGATGCCCTATGGTATACTTTAATCGGCGCGGCGATACTTCTAGGCTCATGGGCTATCGCCAAACTTATATCAGAAACGGTGCTGGCGATCCCAAATTAAAAGTTATAAAGTAGAAAGTTGCAAAGTTTGTAAAGTAAAAAATAGATGAAAAAAAACTTATTTAAAATTTTCTTAATCGTTTTTCTAGTCCTAACAGTACTTTCTCCGATGTTAGCTCTTGCTCAAGGACCAGATCCTCGTTGTCCAGATGGTACACCAATGCCACCAAACGGACTTTGTTTACCAGCAGGTTCAGGTTCTCAATCAGTGTGCGGTCAGCAAGACGGTCTGGGATATTTTATCTGTAAGATTCACGAACTTCTAAACTCAATTGTTCCGGTTTTGATTGTTTTGGGTGTGGTTTATTTCATTTGGGGAGTGGTGAACTATGTCATCGCTGATGGCGAAGAAGCGAAGAAGAAAGGTAAAGACAAGATGATCTATGGCATCATTGGCCTAGCGGTTATCTTTGGCTTGTGGGGGCTTGTGATAATAGTTGTTACCACTTTCAACCTCAAAGGCGTTGCGCCGGCCTTGGATCCCTTGATAACCAGCACAAGTTCTGCTACCTGTAGCCTTGCGGGTGATCCGAAATTCCAAGATCTTTTGTGTTATATCACCCAGATCATCAATGATTCAGTGATCCCTCTAATTTTCGCTTTGGCTACGGTTATGTTCGTCTGGGGGGTGGTGCAGTTTGTCATCAACAGCGATGAAGAGGCGAAAAAGGAAAAAGGCAAGCAATTTATGCTCTGGGGTATTATAGCTCTAGCGGTGATGGTTTCGGTGTGGGGTCTAGTCAAGATTTTAGGCGACACATTCAATGTCAACACAACAGTTCTTCCAAAAGTGAAGCAACAGCCGTAGGGGAGTTGTTGCATTTGTTCTTTATGATATAATATTAGGTATTATTTATAATAAGGTCGTGTTTATTATTAAGTTAATTTATAAAAAATGAATCCCGTTAGAAATTTACATAACGGGGTGAAATTATAAAAATAAGAATTATCTGTCTTTATAGACCTAATGGGTTATGTACGGATAGTATAATTTCTAAACGGGATGAAAAAGAAAATAGTTACATTGTCGAGTTTAGTTATGGGTTTGACACCGGTCGTAGCGTTAGCGCAAGTTGCTTTTACTGGTTCTAGTTCCCAGTGTGCGACGGGACCAACTACATTCTTCACTATTTTGTGTAAGATAGGCCAAATCCTTAATTCTGTTGTTCCTGTCTTGATAGCATTGGGAGTGGTTTATTTCGTATGGGGAGTCATTACCTATGTTATCGCCAGCGATGAAGAAGCAAAGAAAGCCGGAAGAGATAGAATGATCTTCGGTATTATTGGTTTAGCTGTTATCGTTGCAGTATGGGGATTAGTGTCTGTTTTGACAAGGACTTTTGGAGTTAATAATAGTGAAACTTTCACAATTCCAACCGTTCCCGTTGTTATCCCAGGTCAGTAAAACAAAATATGACTCTGTTTCTAGATTTGTTTTCTACGAAAGTAGCCTACGCATCGCTCGACTCTTTTATATTGAGTGTTAACAAGCTGATTGTCAATCCGCTCATAACACTGCTTTTCGCTCTGGCATTGGCTTACTTTCTCTACGGCGTATTTCAGTTTATTGCCAATCAGGAGAACGAAGAGAAGAAGACATCGGGGAAGAGTCATATGCTCTGGGGTATCATTGGCATCACGATAATGATGGCAGTTTGGACTATCCTCGGACTCATCATCAACACTTTCAACATTACTGAAGTGAATCCAGAGGAGGGGGAAGTTAAGTTGCCGGAATATGATCCGTAAAAAATATTTAACCCCCTAAATCCCCCTTATCAAGGGGACTTTGCGAGATTTTTTCCTCCCCTGATAAGGGGAGGTGGGGAGGGGTTGTATTTTCTTGTGAGTAAAAATAGTAAGGGGGCGGGTCGTGTGAAAACGATAACCGCCCCCTTGCGCGTTGGGCCAAGACGCATTGTCGCCCATTTCATACTTTCTCTCCTTTCCTTGACCTCCTTTTGCGCTGGGTCAGGGCGCTGATGGCATCCCTCAATGCCACCACTTGTACCATATTCTGCGGTCTTCCAAGGAGTACACCATGTACTCCCCGGCGAGCATGTCTCGCCATGCCTTGTCCCGCTTCCGATCCCGTTCGACCTTACCAGGCAGGTCATCGAAGGTCACCGTGGGATCCTTGACGAAAACGTAACGAATCCTCCCCGTCGTACGAGTGGTTGCCCGTAGGGGATCGATGTAGGCCTTGATGCCTACATCTTTCGTCAAGAAACCTTCCCCAGAGCGAGGGTACTCCGGGGGAGGCACGGGTGCTACTGTGCGCGAGCTTGCCGGTGGGGTGGATGAACCACAACTGCGAGAAATCAGGAGCAAAAGTAGCCCCACAGCTACCATTACTCCAAAGAGCGCTCTCATGACCGCCTCCTGAAGAACGCTTCAGCGGCCCCAGCGACGCTCTTCAGCGCGCCTTCGAGCCCTTCCACTTGGAAGATCTGCTTTTTCGCGACCCCAGTCGCGGTTAGTACAACATCGGCAGCTTTCTCCGGATCGGTGATCCCCCCGTCTGTCATCATTTCTCCGATGGCCTGACGGAACTTCTTCGCCTCGAAGAGCTTTTCCTTGGCGTCCTGGGATCTCTTGCCCAGGTCAAGGTCGAACAGCTTAGGATTAGAGACGATCACCCCGTAGACATGTTCAACCGGACTATCCGCCTCTTCGTCGTTTCCCCCAAAAACTCGTGCAACGAGCTCGCCAAGTGCCTTCTTGTTGGAGAGGACATTTTCAGTCTCCATATTGGCGATTCTGTCCGACAGGGCGATGTCGATCTCGGCCATTACCATGATGGCTGCAGTTCCTGGAGTTTTCTTGACGAACTGCTCCAGTCCACCCCTGCGCGGTCGGATCGCCGTTGCCCATGCGCCGAAGACGACGGAATCCATGGTTTCATAGGCTCGTGTGGCTATCTTCTCGTACATTTTTCCTGCCATAAAACTTTCCCACGAAACCAGTTGAATTCCCCCAGAAGTCACGACGATTTCTGCGTTCATCGTAATCTCTGGTTGTTGAAGTGTGAACCATGGGGGTTTGATGGAGAGTCCCTGATGGTGTTCTATGATACCACCGCCAAAGACATTCATCGAAAGTTGGGCCAAGTTGAGTCTCTTGTACACCAGGATAGTGGACAAGAGGAGCCCGACCAGACCCGCAATGATTATGCATATTGCAAACGTTCCCATCGTTTCCATTTCTTCTCCTTGCACCCGTAGGTGCCCTTCTTTTTCTTTGAATTCTAGGCGATCCCGTTAGAACTTAAGGTCGCAAGCGACCTACTTCTAACGGGACGGAAAGTCTGCCCGTCAAAGAGCCAATTTCTAACCCCCTTAATCCCCCTTATCAGGGGGACATTCTGGATTTCTTCCTCCCCTGATAAGGGGAGGCCAGAAGGGGTTTATCAGCTACTTGGCGGGCAAACTATCCCCAAATGTTAAACACCGAGTGTTTAACAAATTTTATTTTATTTTCAAAGGGCGAAATACCTTTATATTGTATCACAGAAAATTGGAAAAGTCAATGGTTATGTTCCTTTTTTATTGCTATAATATAAGCATGAAAAAGCTACCCGAAATATTTCGTTCTATACTATGGTCATACGATTTTGAAAAATGCGACCCAATAAAAATGAAAAATACGATTATTGCGAATACCATTTTATATGGGAACTTAGAGCATTGGCGATGGATTAAATCTTTTTATGGTGTTCCAGAAATTCAAAAAATACTCAACAGTGTTTCTGTTGTGGTCATTAGACCTTCCGTGTTGAAATTAGCAAATTTGATGTTTTAATGAGATGGCAATATGCACTATGAATCTCTAAACCAGGAAACAAAAAAAGTTTGGGATAGTTGCGTTTTTTTACGCGACGATTTTTATTTAGCTGGCGGCACAGCGCTTGCATTGCAAATTGGGCATCGCATTTCTGTTGATTTGGATTTTTTTTCGTCCAATCCGATTAAAAAAACATTACTTGCAAAAATTGAAGAGGTCTTTAAGATGGTCTCTGTTTTAGTGAATACAAAAAATGAACTTACTGTCACAGCGGATGGGGTTAAAATGACTTTTCTGCATTACCCATTTATTTTGAAATATAAAACTATTGATACCAGCGTTGTACCACTTGCTTCCGTTTCAGATATTGTTTCCATGAAAGCTTATACTCTAGGTCGCAGGCGATCTTTCAAGGACTATGTCGATTTATATTTTATTCTTTCTGGGGAATACGCAACCTTTGACATGATGATTTCAGATGCCAAGGAAAAATATGGCAATGCGTTCAACGACCGTTTGTTTTGCGAGCAATTAACATCACCGGAGGATTTAGATGACGAAAATATTGTGTGGGTAAAAAGGCAACAGTCAAAGGAAAGTATGCAGATTTTTTTTCAGGAAAAAATAAAGGGGCTTTTATAAAAATCTAACAAAAAAATCCCCCTTTGGGGGATTTTTGCTACACGTTTAGTTAAGCGTGCTTCAGAGGTTCCTTATGATATCTCTCTTCACCGCCTGTAACCCTTCTTACTAAGATAACTACGATTAGGATTAATATTGCAAAGAATATCCATTGAATCAAGCCAGAAGGCATAAAACCATTATCTGATCCAAAGACAGCATTTGCCGCCAAGTCACTAACGTCTTCCTTTGTTGGTGCTGGTTTAGCTACGGCTACCGGCTTTTTGACTACGGTAGTGGTAGATGCGCCAGCAACTCTTTGAGTCGTTGTAGTGCTACTTGAATAAACAACAGGAATAACAGAACTTTGACTGTTTGCAGAAGGTACGCCCGGAGCAGTTTCAAAGTTATAATTGCATCCAACTCTGTCACTACAAGTTTTACCATAAATCCTAGCATAACTTGTGCCCGGCATAACCGCTATCCCAAAAGCCAAAATAGCCAATATTCCCAAGCCGTAAACTATTAATTTTTTGTTCATATTTTTCATATACATACAGTATAGCATATACACAGATAAAAGTCAAGTGGGCGAGGGGGGACTCGAACCCCCACCTCTTGCGAGACCAGTTCCTAAGACTGGAGCGGCTACCAATTACGCCACTCGCCCAATATTTTCAATGCCACTTTTCTCTTTCTTGATAAGCATAACACATTTTTAAAATAAATCATTTTCAATATTTTTATACTGTCTTTTTTCGCAAATGTTAGAGTATAAACAGAAGATTTATTTGTTTTTGAAATTGAACCACCTTGAACATCAAAAGATTTTTTACATGATTCTAAAATCCAATTTAAGAAATTACCGCTTGCTGAACAGAGACGCATTTTATATTGTGGGTGTTTACTTTCAGCGTGACTGGATATCGAAATGCTTCCATCTCCATCAATGCAACCCCTAAAAAAATCCGCAAAATATTTTTCAGGTATTTTTAACTCAGACATAGTTTTTGACTTTCTTGGAGTTAGTCCTAGATCTATTAGAAATTCAAAAAAATTCTTATCCCCAAACTGAAGCATGTAATACTTTTTATTTTTTGATTTTCCTCTAGCTGTCCTACTAATTTTATTATTGATTCCTAAACAACCCTTGCAATTTATGATCATTTCATAATCTTTTGATGTGATTATTAAATGTCTTAAATCGCTTGATAAATTGCCGTCTGTTGCAATGATTCCAATTACATATGCAAAACTATTATTCCACGCCAAACTGACTTTGTTCTTTCTGTAAGACATAGGTAAATTATACTAAAACATATAGCATATGCCAATGTTGAAAACCTAGATTTTAAGATATTTAAAAATAAAAAATATGATACAATTCAGGGGAAATTATTTTTAGAAAAATTTGAACGAACAAGTTACTACTGGTGCCCGAGGTGGGGGTCGAACCCACATCCCTTGCGAGACACGATTTTAAGTCGTGCGCGTATACCAGTTCCGCCACTCGGGCAAAGCCTGCACCAGTTAAAAACTTTATTTTAATAAACTTTTTAACTGGTGCGCCCACCAGGGATCGAACCTGGGACCTTTCGATTAAGAGTCGATTGCTCTACCAGCTGAGCTATAGGCGCTTGTATTCTCTGAGTTTATACCATTTTCTCTCAGTAATCTCAACACTTATTTTAACATCTTTTAAAATTGTATTAATCCAACCGAACACTCTGTGTCTAAAATCAGTTCCTTTACTCACTCTAACTTTAATAGTTCCATAATATAAATTATTTTTTTTATAATTTTTATTTAAAGGTTTAATAAAAGTTTTTCCAAAGTTTTTTAACGGTATGCCAGTAATATCTGACCAGAATTTTTTTAGTTTAGAATCATTCTGTTGAGAGTAAATGTTTAAATGAGCCTTCATTTGATTAGTCGTAACCTTGAATATATTACAAAACCACTGAGTCATAAATTTTATAAGAAGTGGATCTGAATTAGTAATCGTAAAATCGCTTACCTTGTTTCCTTCTGCCCAATATAAGGCGGCTCCAAAAAGTTTGTAAGTTTCCGAATCTTTAGATAAAAAAATTTCCTTTTCTGCATTTTGAATTATTTTTTCGATTTCTTTTTGCCTTCGATAATGACTACTACTAGGTCCCCTAGAGAGCATTGAAATTTGTTTTGTATATAATCTCGCATAATCTTTTTGATTTAGTTTTATATTTTCACACCAATATTTAACTGTGCTTTTTGATACACCAGTTCTTTTAGAAATTTCACCATAACTAAGACCTTCTTTTCTTAAACTTCTGACTTGTTCCCTTTTTATTGTCATTGTACTTCTAATTATATCCCACATGGAAAACTACCTCAAATATTAACCTGTGGATAAGTGTGTATATTTATTTAAACTTGAGGCCTGGGTGGGAATCGCACCCACGTATAAGAGTTTTGCAGACTCTTGCCTTACTACTTGGCGACCAGGCCGGTTTTAAAAGTCTGCCGCAGACTCTTGGCTTATATAGTTCGCTTTGCTCATGCTACTTGGCGACCAGACCATACTGAAGAAGTCTAACCATTTCGCAAGAGTTCGTCAATTTTCTGGCGGTTCTTTTCTCCTAGGTCTATGGCGATATCGATGAAGGGAATTATTTTTATCGGCACATTCTTTTTTATAAACTCACGCAACTCTGGTCTTTTGCGTTTCGCGAATTCTAACGCGCCCTTCTCTTTATCTGCTGGGAATACAGTAATGAATATGGTGGCGCGCTTGAGATCAGGGGAGCAGGTAGCATGGGTTACCGTGATCAAGGAGGTTTTATTGCCCTCTCTCCCCAAGAATTCTGCTGAGAGTTCTTTTATTTGATTCGCTACCCCGTCAGTTCTTTTTGCATTTCTTTCTGTCATCTTTTTACTATTTTTGCTCCAATCTGAATAATTCAATGACATCACCTGGCGCAATTTCTATTTTGGATTCGATCATCATGCCGAATTCATTTCCCTCTAGTACTTCTTTTGTCTTTATTTTACTTTGCTCTAGGTTTACGATTTTTCCACGTCCGATTTCAAATTCTCGGCGCATGACCTTTACTGTTCCATTCAGAATAATACGTCCTTCTACTACTTTTCCTCCCAATATCTGGCGCTCCTTAGTACGGCTGAAGGCCCTGATAATTTTTGCCCGACCTGTTACCTCTACAGTCTCGACTCGTGGTCTCCTTTTCTCCATTTCAATTTCTAGCCATTCGGTCATTTTATAAATAATGTCAAAATGGGAAATAGTCACGCCTTTCTTTTCTGCAGTCTCCAAGGCGCTCTTATCTACCTTTACATTAAATCCGATGACGATTGAATTCTCAGCGTGGGAGATATTTTTTATATCTGATTCAGAAATCGGTCCTACGCCCTTTGCCACAATCCTAAATTCTGCTCTCTGCACATCTCCCTTGTTTTTTATTTTTGCGATTTCTTTCTCTATAGCTTCGAGAGAGCCAGAAACATCGGCTTTCAATACTATCGGAATTATTTTCTTATGTGATTCTTCTCCTGACTTGGAGGCCTTGCCTCCAAGCAGAGGCAAGGCCTCCAAGTTCCGCCACTTCTCCGCGTATTTTTCAGCGTCCCGTTTGTTTTTAAAAGATTTAAATTCTGCTCCCACCTGGGGCATTTTATCAAAACCAAAAATACGAACTGGAGAAGAAAACGATGCTTTCTTTATGGTTTCCCTCAGAAAGTTTTCTATTATACGAGTGGAACAAAGACAATCTCCCACTGCAACCGTCATCCCATTCTGGAGTGAGCCTTCTTTGATAATTAAAGAAGCTTGTATGCCACGCTTGGAGTCTAAGTTGGTCTCTATTACAAATCCAGTTGCATCGAGGTCAGGATTGCCGCTGAAATTTTCCATTTCCGCTAGAATTAAGATCAATGACAATAGACCATCTACCCCCGTCCCAACTTTGGCGGAAATTTCTGCGAACGGGATTTTGCCCCCGTAATTTTCCAAATAAATTTCATTTTCCGCTAACTCTTGTTTTGTTTTTTCAACATTGCTTCCTGGTTTATCTATTTTATTTATTGCGACGATGGAGGGGATCTTGCTCTCGGTGATGGTTTTCCATGCTTCAATTGTCTGCGGCTTTACACCGTCTTCAGCCGATACGACCAGTATGGCAATATCAGCAATTTTCGCTCCTCGTTCACGCATTTTTGAAAAAGCTTCATGCCCTGGCGTATCCAAAAAAGTTATTTTTTTGTCTTCTCCATTTTCATCCCTATGTATAACTTCATAGGCCGAAATATTTTGAGTAATTCCACCCGTTTCTTTTTCTACTATGTTTGTCTTTCTAATATAGTCGAGCAAGGTTGATTTTCCATGATCAATATGACCCATAACCACTACTACTGGTGGTCTTGCTACGATGTTTTGTTTTTTTTCATTTTTTTCCATTTAGTTTATTTCTGCCCTTTTTAATGCTTCTTTTTCTTCAGAAGAAAGATCGTATTCGGATTTATTATTTTTTATAGGTTTAGCAAATACGCTCATCCTCTCACGAGAATATAGACTTGAAATCACCACACCATCGCCGTCTTCATCAAGCATTCCGATGGCGAAACTTTGATTGCTACCCTGGTCAGAGAAAGGATTGAATCGAATGGTTCCCAGTCCGCGGATACTTTTCCTAAGTTTTTTATTTATTAGAGCGATATCTTTTTCAGCGCCCTCTTTTGCCACCCTGAGCTTAAAAACTTCATCTTCTAAATGAATGATGGTATCTTCTAGATCTTTTGCCTTTTTGCCGATGAAAAATCTTTTCAAACGTTTCTCTGTAGAGACAACCCAAACAACGAGAACCAAGATAATGATTCCAACCAAAACAAAAAAAGCCAATAAAAAAATGCTGTCGAGCTTTATATCCATGCAGAGATAATATATACTATTTTAATGCTTAAATCAAATGATGATAACGACAAAAAGCGTAAAATTATATACCTTGATTACGCATCGAGCGCTTCCTATTTATCTGCGAATCCTGGAGCCATCCATGAATTGGGAGTAAAAGAAAAAAAAAAATTAGAAAATGCAAGGGCAAAAATTGCTAAAATTTTAAACGCGCGCAGAGATGAAATAATTTTTACATCCGGAGCCACAGAGAGCAACAATTTGGCTATTTTAGGTGTTGTGAATGCTACAAAGGAGAAAGGTTTTTTCAGGTCCTCGGAAAAAATCCCCAGACCATTCAAAAACCTTTCTCCTTTTCCGCATATTGTGACAACAAATATCGAACATGCATCAGTCCTGGAAGTCTACAAACATCTAGAGAGAACAAAACAAGCGAGGGTGACTTATGTAGAAGTTGAATCGAGTGGAATAGTGAATCCAAAAAAAATAAAAAAAGCTTTAACAAAAGATACAATACTTGTCTCTGTCATGTATGCAAACAACGAGATAGGCACGATTCAGCCGATAGGGGAAATTGCAAAAGAGATTAGGCATTGGAAAAAAGGAAAAAATAGGTTTTTGGAGCACGGATATTTTTCTGCTGAAAAATTCCTCGTGCTCGCGCCGTCGCGCTCCCAAGTCTCCAAAAACCTATTTTTTCCTTTTTTCCATACTGACGCTACCCAAGCAATAAATTATCTACCCATCAATGTTCAAAAATTAGGCGTTGATTTGATGTCTTTTAACGGCGCTAAAATTTATGGACCAAAAGGGGTTGGCGCTTTGTATGTTAAAAAAAACACACCGATCAGTAAGATTATGTTTGGGGGAGACCAGGAGAAGGGGTTGCGGCCGGGAACAGAAAATGTTATAGGAGTAGCTAATCTGGCTCATTCTCTAGAAATTACAGAGAGAATAAAAGAAAAAGAAGTAAAACGTCTAAGCAGACTCCGGGATTATTTTTTTATAAGACTTCAAGAAATGTCAAAGACGGTCTTTGACACTCCATTGGTTATAAGTGGGGATTTAAAAAATAGATTACCAAACAATGTGAACATCACAATACCCGGCATCCCGAGCGATCTTTTAGTTATTGAGCTTTCCGGGAGGGGAATAATGGCTTCAGCAAAGAGCGCCTGTAAGGCAGGGGATGGCAAGGCTTCCCATGTAATACAAGCGATTCATCCAAAGACAAGCGAAACTGACGGTTCTCTGAGATTTTCTTTAGGGAGAGAGACAACAAAAAAAGATATTGATTATACGATTAAATCTCTTTCAAAAATCTTATTAAAATTAAAAAAATGGTACAATTAGATCATGCTAGAATCAAATCCAGCTAACAAAAAATGGCAGCTTCGCGAAAAACCAAAACCGATCTCTTATATTTCAGAGAGTAGATTGAATTTTTTACGAGAAAGATTTAATAGAAGAACTTTTACTGTTAGTGATGCCTATGAAGCTTTATTGGAAATTGAAAAGAGCAGATCTTTTCTCGTTGATGAGCAAGCCATCCGCGCGTTTCTATCTCGGATGGTGGATATGGGTAGAATAAAGGTAATGACAAATCATGAAAGAAATTCTGAAAATCGTGCGCAAAAAATTTATCAGGTGATTTAATTTTCATTCATGAATTGTTCCAAAAAAACTTTGACAAAAATAAAAAAGTGCTATAATTAGGGCATGGACATCAAGGATTTAAATAAATCACAACTTATATTGCTGGCTGTGCTCCTTTCCTTTGTAACTTCTATCGCGACTGGCATCACGACGGTAACACTGATGCAACAAGCGCCGGCGTCTGTAACCGTGCCAATTACTCGTATTGTCAGGGAGACTGTTGAAAAAATTGTGCCAGCCAAAACTACTGACAATACTCCAGCTTTATCCAAAGATGAGAAAAAATTGCTTGAGGACCTAAAAGCCATCAAGCCACTTACGGTCACTTTGCTATTAAAAGGTTTACCTACGGAGACGGGAGAAACTGAAGATAAAATTTTAGGGACAGGATTATTTTTGGGCGATAATAAAGTCGTGATAGCATCTATAATTACAGAACCCAAAGAAGGGGAAATTTATGTTGTCAAAAGTGTTTTAGGTGAACAAAAAGTTGCAAAGGTAACGGTAGAAAAAGATTTTACGATTATTGAATTAATTAAAACTGAAATAGAAACTCTTCCTAACCCAGACCCAAATACAAATACTATCCCAGAAGATAAAACTCCACCAGTCCCATAAAACTTTCTACTTTTTAACTTTACACCCAACATATATGCCACCATTAAATAAATTTACAACTAAAGCCAAAGATGCCATCAAGAAAGCCCACGAGCTTGCGATAGAACGCGGGGTCAATCATGTTTCCTCCCTTCATTTACTGGCGGCATTACTTCTCCAGGAAGAGTCTATGGTCAATTCAATTTTAGATAAATTAGAAATTGACACGATGCTTCTGACTGATTCTGTTTTAGAATTGATTGAATTGCCAGAATCACATAATACTCTTTCTCCCTCATATCAGATTTATCTCAATCCTGATTTAGCACAGGTGATAGAACAGTCTGCCAAGTTGGCAGAATCAATGAAAGACGACTTTGTTTCAACTGAGCATCTCTTTATTGCCATATTGGAAGTCACAAGCGAGGCGCGTGAGACCTTGGCGCGATTTAGAATTCAAAAAGATTCTGTTATAAAAGTCCTAGAAGAGCTACGTAGTCAGAATATTACTGATGTGACAGAGCCCAAAAAATTTAAATTGCTTTTTAAATACACTCGCAATCTAACTAAGCTGGCAAAGGAAGACAAACTAGATCCTGTCATTGGTCGCGACAATGAAATAATGCGCATTATGCAAATACTTTCTCGCCGGACAAAAAACAACCCCATTTTGATAGGGGAGGCTGGCACTGGGAAAACAGCAGTAGTGGAGGGGCTGGCGCAAATGATCGTAAAAAGTAATGTTCCAGAATCCTTAAAAGATAAAGAACTCGTTTCCCTTGATTTAGGGATGCTTGTGGCTGGTACAAAATATCGCGGAGAATTTGAGGAGAGACTAAAAGGCATCATGAAAGAAATCGAGCGATCAGACGGCAGAATTATTCTTTTCATCGACGAAATTCACACGATTGTTGGAGCGGGTGGCGCTGAAGGCACGATGGATGCTTCGAATATGTTAAAGCCGGCGCTTTCTCGCGGAGAACTGCGGGCTATCGGCGCAACGACATTGCGAGAATATCAAAAACATATTGAAAAAGATCCGGCTCTGGCGAGACGTTTCCAGCCAGTATATATCGATGAGCCTGGGATAGAAGATGCTATTGCGATACTGCGGGGGTTAAAAGAAAAATATGAGCTTTTCCACGGTGTCCGTATTACTGATGATGCGATAGTTTCTGCGGTCAATCTGTCTGCTCGTTACATCACTAATAGATTCTTGCCGGACAAGGCGGTGGATTTGATAGACGAAGCCTCTTCTTCTCTTAAAATAATGCTTGAAAATAAACCACCAGTTTTGGAGGATGCGCATAGAAAAATAATGCGCTTAGAAATCGAAAAAGAAGCATTAAAAAAAGAGGTTAGTTCCTTTGCTCTAGAAAAAAACAAAGAAGAAAAGGAAAAAGAAAAAGAGATAAAAAATAGAATTAAAGAGGTAGATAAAGAAATAGGCAATTTATATGAAAAGACAAAAGAGCTTGAACTGAAGTGGAAGAATGAAAAATTAATCGTGGTTGAAATACGCTCGATTAAAAAGGAACTGGAAAGTATAAGACTGGAGGCAGAAGATGCGGAAATGAAATCAGATTTATCTCGCGCCGCGGAAATACGTTATGGTAAAATACCAGCGCTTAAAAAAGATCTTGAAGTCAAATTATTGCGTCTAAAGAAACTTCAGAAATCGCGCAGAATCCTAAAAGAAGAAATTACGACCGAAGACATCGCGGAAGTGGTTGCTCGCTGGACAGGCATACCGCTTACCAAGATGCTTGAGGAAGAGCGTGTAAAGCTGGAGAAGATGGAAGTAGAATTGAAGAAAAGGGTTATTGGTCAAGACGAGGCTATAATGCGCGTGGCGGATGTCATACGACGCAGTCGCGCTGGCATAGGAGACCCCAACAGGCCTATCGGATCCTTCATCTTTCTGGGTCCGACGGGGGTTGGAAAAACCGAACTTACTAAAGCGCTCGGGCAGTTTATGTTCAACGATGATCGCGCGATTATCCGTGTGGACATGTCTGAATACATGGAAAGGCATTCAATGTCCAAACTCATCGGTTCTCCTCCGGGATACGTTGGTTATGATGAAGCGGGACAACTGACCGAATCCGTGCGGCACAGACCATATGCGGTGATACTCTTTGATGAAATTGAGAAAGCTCATCCGGAAGTTTTCAACGTGCTCCTCCAGGTTATTGATGAAGGAAGATTGACGGATGGAAAGGGGAGAGTAGTGAACTTCAAAAACACAATTATTATTCTTACTTCCAACATCGGCTCGCAATTCGTAGAAAAAATGGAATCAATCGGATTTTCCAATAATTCCAATAAGCAAGACTACGGTAATATGAAAGAAAAAGTCATGGAAGCGCTGAAAGACAATTTCCGTCCGGAATTCCTAAATCGTCTTGATGAAACTATTGTCTTCGACATCCTATCTCTGGAAGCCTTGAAAGAAATAGTAAACTTGAGGATAAAAGTGGTCAAAGATCGCTTAGCCGGGAAGGGCATCAATTTTGAAATTACCGAAGAGGCCTTGTCTCATTTAGCAAAAGAGGGCTACGATCCGCATTTTGGCGCTAGGCCCTTGAATCGCTTGATTCAAAATAAAATTTTGAATCCTGTTGCGTCATACATTATTGGGAATGGAGTGAAAAAAGGCGATACTGTCTCTGTCTCTGTAAAAAACGAAGAGCTTGTTATCGAGAAGAAAAAGAACCATTTAAGAGGAGGCAAAATAAAAAGTTCAATTAGCGTACGACCGAAGTCTGAGGTGTAAAAAGTAAGAAAATAACAAAATTTAGACATGGAAAGCCCTCCCAAAATAATTCCATCTCTTTTGAAAAATTCTGTGGCTGAGTCCGGAGCGGTTCCAGAGCCGGCGCCAGAGCAACCAGCCGAGATTGCTTCTGAACAAGCAACTGCAACCACAAGAGACATGGTAAATGCAAAAGAAGCTCAAAAAGTTGCCAAAACATCTAGGGCTACTGAAGAAGATGTCGAACGATTGAGACAAAAAATAACTAGAATTTTCGAAGGTAGAAAAAATTATACAGAGAAAATTCATGAAATATTACAGAAACATGATGTTGCCACCCCATTTAACACTCTTAGAATTATATTGAATTCACGGGTGGAGCAAGGATTTAACCCGATTGTTAATCCAGATGCAATAAGTGCTTTGTCGACAGCAGTAGAAGGTTTAGAAAAAATTATCCGACAATCTGAAATTACTATTGAGGATGTGAAAACAGAATTTTCAAGACATAGTGCTCTTTTAAGGTCTCTATTTGAAAATATACCAAGGATAAATGTAATTAATGATAATACAGAAAGTCTACTATCAGTTGGTCAAGCCTTTGCGGGAATTCACAAGATGAATGAAGATCTCATTCGGGAATTTAGTGGGGCTGATGAGTCGGCCGAAAAAAAAGAAAGCGCGGAATTAAATGCAGTCTTACACGAAACAAACAATTATTTAGATAGAGCTGTCCGATATATAAACGAAAAGCTATCAGTGCTAGAAGATTACAGCAGATGAAATTGCATAGGAATTTCCTGTGTAGTATTTCCTGTGTGGTGGGTGATAAGGATGCAAGAAAGTGTTTTTTGTGGATAACCCTATTGCAACAGGCGTAGGTATGATTTATAATGTGCATATGGCGCCCTTACCTGCTATATCAAAGAATAAATTGTCTCTGGTGCGAAATTTATATTTGAATAAAAAACTCTGCGTGAGAGAAATAGCAGAGCATTTGAAAGTTTCAGCAGATGCGGTTACTTCATTTTTTCGGAGACATAATATTCCGAAGAGATCATACAGCGAGGCTCAACAGGTGGAATTCAATAACAGGCCTTTATCATTTTCTAAACAGAAACTAAATTCGCATTATCTTAAAGAACTTTCACTTGTTGGCACCATGTTGTATTGGGCAGAGGGA
Source organism: Candidatus Nomurabacteria bacterium RIFCSPLOWO2_01_FULL_39_18 (assembly GCA_001787005.1). GTDB lineage: Bacteria > Patescibacteriota > Minisyncoccia > Phycocordibacterales > UBA9973 > UBA9973. The sequence continues at coordinate 22,527 of MFUV01000006.1, forward strand.
TATAAAGGAAAAATTTCCAACACAACAATAGATTTTGCAAACAGCGACCCCTTGATGATAAAACTTTTTCTTCAATTCTTTCGCCTTATATTTAAACCCGACGAGAAAAAGATAAGAATATATCTGTATTGCTATGCAAATCAAAATGTTAAAGAATTTACAAATTTTTGGAGCAAGCTCACCAGGGTTCCTAAAGCTCGATTTTTAAAACCCTATGTTCGATCTGATTTTAGGGAAGATGGTAGAAAAATGAAGCATGGTATGGTACACGTACGTTATCATGATAAGAAACTTTTACTAGAGATAAAAAGTATGATAGAGTTATATGTGAAGAAATATATGCGCCGGTCGTATAGTGGCAATTACACGACGCTGTAAACGTCGCGACCTTTTGGTCTTCGTTGGTTCGAGTCCAACCCGGCGCACCAAAAAATATGGAACAAAACCCAGCACAGCAAGAAAAGAAAAAAAAGACTTATGAAGAAGCTCTTGCTTTGGCAAAAGCAGACAAAGAGTGGATAAAAACAAAGATCGTAGTTCTAGAAAATCATCTAGTAGAGACAGCCTCAAAAACTGTTGGTTTGGAAATGAGATCATTTGCCAGAAGAGTTCAGGGATTAAAAAGCCTAAAGAAGTTAACACAATTAGGTAACGACCATAGAATGCTCGATGGCTTTGATTTAGAAAAGAAAGCAGTAATAGTTTTTTGTAGAAAAAATAACATAGAATTAATCGGCTAATAAGTTACGAGTCATTTGTTATTTCCCCAAATCCATGTTATTATAAAGTAGATTTCAAAAGGGCCTTAGGGCTTTTTTGTTTCATCAACCCTATGGAAATACGAAACATCGAACGAAAGCAAAGCTTCATACGGGGCAGGTATAGCAATCAATAAAGATATAATGAAAATTATTTATGGAAATTAGAAATATCGCAATTATTGCGCACGTGGATCATGGCAAGACGACCCTGACCGATGCTCTGATGAAGCAAAATGGCGCTCTGCAAGATGAAGGAGTGTCAATGGATTCAAATGCTCTAGAAAAAGAGCGTGGTATTACTATCTACTCAAAAAACACCTCCATCTTTTATAAAGATACTAAGATAAACATTGTAGATACTCCCGGCCACGCGGACTTCGGCGGAGAAGTAGAACGTGTTTTGCGGGCTATCGATTCTGTGCTTTTGCTTGTAGACGCAGTCGAGGGACCGATGCCTCAGACTAGATTTGTTTTGAAAAAGTCTTTAGAGCTTGGACTCAAACCCATCGTAGTTATAAATAAAATAGACAAGCCTGCTTCCGATCCACATCGAGTACATGATGAAATTTTGGGATTATTTTTTGAATTAGGCGCTTCCGAAGAGCAGGCCAATTTCGAAACGATTTACGCTATCTCGCGCGAGGGGAAAGCCTTCAAGAATCTTGGTGATGAATCCAAGGACCTTTCTCCATTGCTTGATTTAATATTAGAAAAAGTCGTACCAGCCTCAGGTCGAGAAGATGAAAAAATGTCGGCTCAGGTCTTCAACTTGGGTTATGATAATTTTTTAGGCAGGATGGCTGTTGCGCGAATTTACTCAGGAAAAATTTTGTCTGGAAGCACTATTTTTGTAAAAGGTCTGCCTGCGCAGGCAGGAGAAAACGGTACGCGAAAGGGGAAAATAACGAAACTCTTCACATTCCTCGGAATAAATCGCAAAGAAGTAGAGACTGCTTCTTCAGGTGATATCGTGCTTTTAGCCGGGGTTCCAGACATATATATCGGAGAAACTATATGCGAAGATGAAAATACAGAACCATTACCCGCTATCGCGATCGATGAGCCCACTTTATCTCTCAACTTTCTAGTGAACGATTCTCCATTTGCGGGTCGTGAAGGGAAGTTTGTTACCTCTAGGCAAATCAAAGAAAGATTAGAAAAAGAATTGGAGATAAATGTGGGTCTTAGAGTTGATTTTTCTCCGAACCAGGGAGATAAAAAATCAGGCCTGCCTGCGCAGACAGGACCGTCTTTTTTCAAAGTCTACGGTCGGGGAGAACTTCACGTAGCAATATTGCTCGAAAATATGCGCCGGGAAGGTTTTGAGATGCAGGTATCAGAGCCGGAAGTCATTATTAAAGAAAGTAACGGAATAAAAACAGAACCATATGAAGAATTAGTGATCGATGTTCCGATGGAATTCTCCGGTAGTGTCATAGAAAAGATCGGCAAACGAAGGGGGGTAATGAGGGATATGGTAGAAAAGCAAGGAATTGCAAGGATTATTTTCGATATACCAACCCGAGGCTTTCTGGGCTATCGTGGGGAATTTATCATAGACACAAAGGGGGAAGGAATAATGTCAGGAAGGGTTACCGGCTTTAAAGAATATGCTGGAGAAATTAAAAAAAGAGAGTATGGATCTATGGTTTCTATGGTCTCCGGCAAAGCGGTAGCCTTTTCCCTTGCAAATCTTCAGGAACGTGGTATATTGTATATTGAGCACGGAACTGAAGTGTACGAAGGGATGGTCATTGGCAATGTTTTAAAAGGAGATGACATGTCGGTGAATCCTACGAAAGGGAAACAGCTCACCAATATGCGGGCATCAGGCACTGACGAAGCTATTTCCTTGAATCCGGTTTTCATTTTAAGTATTGAACGAGGTCTTGAGGTTATGAGCGCAGATGAGTATTTAGAAATCACTCCGAAATCCGTCAGGCTTCGCAAGAAGTATCTAACCGAAATTGACAGGAAAAAGTCCCGATTATAATCGGGACAAAATAAAGAAAAAATTACCTGTCCCGTACTAAATTTTGATTACGGGGCATAAAGATAAAGGTTATTAGTAAAATTTTAGTACCGGGATGCCAACAATATCTTTTAAACCCAAAAAAGTCACGAAAAAAATAGTTTCCCATCTACAAAGTCGAGCCAGCGATGTTATTTTGAATCGTTTTGGTTTGACCTTGGATGGGACCAGGAAGACTCTTGAAGAAATTGGCAAGAAATATAACATAACCAGAGAGCGAGTACGCCAAATTGAAAATGTAGCCATATCTTTGATTAAAAAGTCTCACGCATATAAAGGGGAGCAAGTGGCTTTCGACGAACTTAAACAATTGGTGCACAAATTAGGATCCATCGTAGCTGAACATGAGCTCTTGTCTCATATTTCGAAGGACAAAGCAATTCAAAATCATATCCATTTTTATTTAGTGTTGGGCGACGTGTTTAAAAAGCACCGAGAAGACGACCATTTCCATACTCGCTGGAGTGTGGATGATGAAATGGCAGAAAAAGTGCATGACTCTTTGAAAAAGCTTTATGCAAGTTTAAATGACGAAGATCTTATACCGGAAACGGAGATGATTAAAAAATTCTTTGATCATATGAAGGATGTTGCCGAGCAATACAAGAATGAAGAGATGGCTCGAAGATGGCTTTCTATGTCAAAAACAGTTTCCAAAAATCCACTGGGCGAATGGGGCAAGACGACATCGCCCAACATTCGGACTCGCGGGGTGAAGGACTACGCGTTTCTCGTGATGAGACGCCACGGTTCGCCTATGCATTTTAAAGAAGTTGCAGATTCCATTTCCAAAACCTTTAATAAAAAAATCCATTATGCCACATGCCACAATGAACTTATTAAAGATTCTAGATTTGTTCTGGTCGGCAGGGGAATGTATGCTCTGGCTGAATGGGGCTACAAGAAAGGCATTGCCCGTGAAGTCATCCGCGATATTTTAAAAAGAGAAGGTCCGCTTCCTAAAGATGATATTGTTGCCAAGGTTAATAAAGAAAGGTATTTTAAAAAGAACACCATACTAGTCAATCTTGTTAACCCAAAATACTTCAAGAAAAATAAAAATGGGCTTTATACCGTGGTTTAACACCAGATAGAGCTTTAGACTCTATCTGTAAAATAAATTATGTCAAAACCAGATGAATTTCTAAAAGCTGACAACACAGAAAAAGGCAAAGAAGCTAGATTGGCAAAAGTATTAAAAAGCCAGAGAGAGAGAGAGTTATCTAGGGTCTTCGAAAAACTTTTTCCACTAAACCAAGAAAGGTACATGTTGGAGTTTTATGATTTTGAAGAATGGACTAATTTTTTCCGTAAGTTTGGCGAAACAATTAGGATTTTATTATCACTTGATCCATTTGTTGATAATTTGACGCTAAAAACTGAATGTCAGGAAGTCCTTGTTTTATTAGATGGTCAAGACAGGAATCAGGGTAAAAGATATTCAAGTTTAGTAGAAAAACTCTTTCAATTTTTTATTGACAATCAAATTTTTCCACCATCAAAGTTACCGTAGAATAGAATTACATTACAGATAGAGGTCTAGACTCTATCTGAGCCCTTGGTTGCAATTATTGCTTATTGTCTAAATCCAAACCATTTTCATTTTATCTTAAAACAATTAGTTGATGGTGGCATAGCTAAATTTATGCAAAAACTACAAGGAGGTTATACTTATTATTTTAATGTAAAAAATTCCCGTACCGGATCGCTTTTTCAAGGAACTTTCAAGTCACATCTCATGAATAGTGAAAATTATTTTAATAAAATTCTTGGGTATACAAATAAAAACTATCAAGTTCACAATATTCCAAAAAATAAAATGGATCTTATTTTCGCTAGCGACTTCGAGTATGAAAATAATAATTTTAAGATTGTTTCCAAAAAAGAAGGAAAAAGAATTTTGGAAATTTTTAATGGTAGCAAAAATTTTAAGAAACACTGCGATGAGATTGTTTCAATTATTAGAAAAGAAAGAGGTAAAACTTCTCTTTTAGAAGAAGACAATCTCCCAGATAGAGTCTAAAGCTCTATCTGGGTATTTTGCTTTGTTTTCTTTACTTTTTGTATTAAAATGTAGAGTATGGTAGACACTGTGCTTTTCTTTATCTATAAAATTGCGATTGTATGGCTTTTGCCCTTGGCTGGCACAGGATTTGTCGGCTGGGTGGCATGGAAAATCTGGGTTCATTACATACAGCAAGATTTTATTTCCGGCATAGATTTTGTTTTACTTGAGGTAATACCCCCGCGCGAAGTCTTGCGTAATCCAAAAGCAATGGAACTTTTTATCTCGAACGCCCTATATCATTTCAGCTACAAAGGGGGAAAAGAAGAATATTGGCAAGGTGCTATTTGGTTCTGGTTTTCTTTGGAAATTGTCTCTCTTGAAGGACAAGTGCATTTTTATATTCGCACGCCGTCAAGAATCAAGGGTTTAATTGAGACGCAAATGTATGCTCAATATCCTCAATCTCAGGTCAAAGTAGTTGAGGATTATACTTTAGCAGTGGACGAAATAACGCCCGAGAGCGCTTGGAATGGCTGGGGATGCGAGTTTAGATTGCTGAAACCAGAAGCGTATCCGATTAAAACTTATATTGATTATGGATTAGACAAAGATCCGGATGAAGAATTAAAAGTTGACCCTATTTCTCCGATAATAGAATTTTTTGGCTCACTTGGAAAAGGCGAGCAAGCCTGGGTGCAAATTGTGGTTACGCCTTCAAAGAAAATGTATCATACCAAGGGCACCTGGTTTGGAGAGCACGATTGGGTAGAAGAAGCCAAGCAACAGTTATTCAAATTATTATTACCCTATACTTCTAGAAGAGAAGATATGGGCGAAGGAGAAAAAGTTCTTAAGTTGGCTCGAATTGAAATTCGTACCCCATCTATTTTAGACAGAGCTACGAAAGCAATGAGCGCAAAAACTTCCAAGCTTGGTTTTGAGACTGGCATCAGGGTAATGTATATAGCCAAGAAAGAAGTTTATCCGCCCGGTTCGCGAACCAATAATTCTAGAGATATTCGTCTGATCTTTCGTCAATACACAGCTCCAGATGTTAACGGACTGGATCGAATAAATTCAGCTCAAGGGGACGCTCTTAATAGCAGCATACTTACTCTTTCTAAATATCAAATAATGATTCTGGCCAACCGGATGCTCCACGAATATCGAGAACGAGCATTTTTCCATCTTCCCCTAAGACATCATCTTTTTTCAATACATGTTTTTGAAAAAATATTCCCCAAACCTGTTATTCATGCAATATTCATGACCGTAGTAAAGAAATTTTTCTTGCCTTATGTTCATCATCAGACTTATGTTTTAAACACTGAAGAGCTGGCGGCGCTGTGGCACTTCCCGGGCCAGATATTAAAAGTTCCTACGCTTACTCGTATTGAATCTAAAGAAGCTTCTCCGCCTCCAAATTTGCCTATATAGGATGAATCCCGTTAGAGATTACTATATGTTAAAAATTTTCATTAAAATAAATATGATTACGGAAATGCAAAGCATTTCATATCTCTAACGGGATGAATAAATTCAAACTGGTTATTTTAATACTTTGCGCAGTTGGCTTTCTTTTTTTGTTAAATTCTCCCGTGGATTTTCCTGTTGAAACTATCATTAATATAGAAAAAGGGGAGAGTTTGCGGAGTGTGGCTTTAAAATTAAAAGAAAACAATGTCATACGTTCTCAAATAGCATTTGAAGCTTTTGTGATAATTTATGGCGGAGAAAAGCACCTAATGTCAGCTGACTATTTCTTTGAAAAAAAATTACCGGTTTATGAAGTTGCCAGACGTATATCAAAGGGAGAAAGGTATAAAGCGCCAGTAAAAGTAACCATCCCAGAAGGGTTTGATGCGTCCATGATAGCAGAAGTTTTTTCCTCCAAGTTGTACGCTTTTGATAAAGAAAAATTCATTTTAGAAACAAAAGCACTGGAAGGTTATCTTTTTCCTGATACTTATTTTTTCTTTTCTACTGACACCGAGGAAGAAGTAATCAAGTTGATGCGTGAGAATTTTGAAAATAAATTAGAGCCTCTTCGACCTCAAATTGTCTCAAGTGGCAGGAGTGAAAGAGAAATTATTGTTATGGCTTCCCTCGTTGAAGGAGAAGCAAAGGGTGACGATGATCGGGATACTATCTCTGGAATTTTATGGAAAAGGCTTGACATGAAAATGCCGCTTCAAGTGGACGTCGCGCCAGAGACCTATGACAAGGTTGGACTGCCCAAGAATCCAATTGGAAACCCAGGACTCGAAGCCATCAAAGCCGCGATAACTCCAGAAAAATCGCCTTATCTTTATTATTTGCACAACAAAGATGGCAATATCCACTATGCAAAAAACTTCGAAGAGCATAAAATGAATAGACAAAAATATTTGAGATAAAACCCGGATGAAGAAACACAAATTAGCTTTCATAGACATAGAGAGTACCGGACTCGATGTGATAAAACACGAGATTGTTGAAATTGGGTGCGTCTTGACTACTCCCGACCTTAAGGTGATCGAAGAATTTGAATTAAAAATAAAACCGGAACACATAGAAAATTCCGACCCCGTTTCTTTGAAGATTAGTCATTACGATAAGGAAAGTTGGGAGAATGCTTTTACTTTAGAGAAAGCCATGAAAATTCTTTCTAAAAAAACGAAGGATGCCATTATGGTCGGGCAAAATGTCGCTTTTGATTCTGGATTTCTAGAACATGCTTTTTCCAAAGTGGGGATTGCTAACAGCATGCATTACCACAAACTCGACACTATCTCAATCGCTTGGGCAAAGTTGCACAAGGAGCCAGACTTAGAACATTTCTCCTTACGCGAAATGTGCGTGCGTTTCGGTATCAAAAATGAACATGCGCATACAGCGCTCTCTGATGCTCGAGCGACTTTCGAGCTTTACAAAAAGCTGATGGAGCTGTAAAATCAAAAAACTATGAAATATACTTTTTAAGGGGTTTTGCGAGCGACGGCGAGCAAACTTCAGGATTTTTTAAGCTTCAAAAAATCCGTACCGGCAAAAAGTTATATTTGATAGTTTTTTGAATATCATTTATGAAAAAAAAAGTTGTTTTTGTCGGACTTTCGGGGGGCGTTGATTCTGCGGTTTCAGCAACCATACTAAAGAAGCAAGGTTTTGAAGTCGTGGGAGTTTTTATCAAAACCTGGCACCCAGATTTTTTAGAATGTAACGAAGAGGAAGAGCGTCGCGATGCCATGCGCGTGGCAGCATATTTGGATGTTCCTTTTTTAACATTTAATTTAGAAAGTGTTTATAAAAAAGAAGTTGCAGATTACATGATTTCTGAATATAAAACTGGACGGACGCCGAATCCAGATGTGATGTGTAATAAAAAAGTGAAGTTTGGCGCGTTTCTCAAAAAAGCTATTTCCATGGGAGCTGATTTTGTGGCGACGGGGCACTATGCGCAAGTTGGCGAAGCTGGAAACTACTTTTTATCAGGTCCTCGGATTCCTGGGTCCCTCCCCCAGCCAGACCATGCTAAAAAGTATTTCCAGCTTCGCCAAGGTCCGGATAAGTCCAAAGACCAAAGCTATTTTCTTTGGACCCTTAAACAAGAGCAACTTTCGAAAATAATTTTTCCAGTTGGAGATTTAAAAAAGACAGAAGTGAGAAAATTGGCTAAAAAGTTTAGACTGCCTGTGGCAGAGAAGAAAGACAGTCAGGGAATATGTTTCCTGGGCGCGGTGGATTTAAAAGAGTTTTTAAAACATTATATAAAAGAAAAAAAGGGAAAAGTGCTGAATACCGAAGGTGAAATAATAGGGTGGCATAATGGCGCGGTTTTTAATACGCTTGGAGAGCGGCATGGTTTTACAATTACAAAAAAGGGTCCAAATGACGGACGATATTATATTGTTGCTAAAGATGTTAAGAAAAATATTTTGATCGTGTCTCAAGAAAAAAATTATCTTACAAAGAGCACGGATATTTTTTTGCTAAAAAATTCCTCGTACTCGCGCCAGTCGCGCTCGCAAGTCTCTTTGCAAGACAATTTTTTTCTTTCGCTAGAAAATGTAAATTGGATTTCTAAAGTTCCAGATTCAAATAAAAATTATACCGCTCAAATTCGTTACCATGGAAAATTTTTATCATGCAAAGTAAAGGTCGTAGATCCCGAGCGGAAGCGAAGGGCTGAAATAATTTTTAGAAAACCGATCATGGTTGCCTCCGGCCAGTCCTGCGTTGTTTATGATAAAGACGTCTGTCTGGGCGGAGGGGTGGTGAAATAAAACCTTTTCTTTTACAGTCTTTTATAGTACAATTATTCCATGTCTGAATTTTTAGCGCAAAATGGTGAAATTATTTTAAGATTAGTGGTGGCAGTAGGGCTGGGGATGCTGATAGGAGCGGAGAGGCTCTTGGTGAGGGAAGCGGCGGGTATGAAAACTCACGCCCTGGTATCTCTTGGCTCGGCACTATTTATAATTGTTTCTGAAATGCTTGCTATTAAATATGCGGGCGTTGGGGGTTTCGACCCGGCTAGAATTGCTTCACAGGTGATTGTCGGTATTGGATTTTTGGGCGCTGGTTCGATTATCCTTCAGGGTTCTCGGCTGATTGGGCTGACAACTGCGGGCGGGTTATGGGTCACAGCTGGCATCGGCATGGCTGTTGGGTTCAGGCTTTTTTCTATGGCTATAATTGCGACGGTGCTTGTGCTTTTTATATTGGTTATTGGCAATCTCCTAGAGAAGCCTATTAGGAAAATTTCTGGGGAGATAGATCAGCCCAAAGGTTAAATAAAAAAAGATGGATTCAAATGAGATTAGATCAAGATTTCTAAAATTTTTCGAAGCACGGGGGCATAAAATAATTCCTTCGGCTTCTCTCGTCCCAGAGAATGATCCATCGGTGCTTTTCAATACTGCTGGCATGCAGCCCTTGGTGCCATATTTGATGGGGCAGAAACACCCTGGGGGAACTCGCTTAGTAAATGTTCAGAAATGTGTACGAACCCAAGACATTGACGAAGTTGGGGATAAAACTCACGACACATTTTTCGAAATGATGGGCAACTGGTCTCTCGGGGATTATTTCAAAGAAGATGCCATAAAATGGAGCTATGAATTTCTAACCTCTAAGGAAGAAGGTTTGGGGCTTGATCCCAGGCGGCTGTATGTAACAGTCTTCGAAGGAGATGAAAACGCTCCAAGAGACGAAGAGTTGGCAGGTATTTGGCAAGAAATTTTTAAAAAAAATAATATTTCTGGCGAACGGATATATTTTCGCCCGGCAGACAAGAATTGGTGGAGCGTGGGGGATAATGGTCCATGTGGCCCAGACACCGAAATGTTTTATGACCTGACAGGCAAACTGACTGAAGGCATGACTCTCGAAGAATACATGAAGGCCGACGACGAACAAAGAGTTGTGGAGATCTGGAACGATGTTTTCATGGAATATGAGAAAAAAGATGGAAAGGTGATCAGAAAATTAAAACAAAAAAACGTAGACACAGGGAGCGGGCTTGAGCGGGTGGTCATGGCGGTACAGGGGAAAGACAGTATTTTTGACACCGATTTATTCGCTCCAATTATGGATTTAATAAAAGAAAAAAGTGTGAATTATGATCTACGTTCTGCTCGTATTATTGCCGATCATTTTCGTACGGCGGTATTTATGATTACTGATGGTGTTATCCCATCGAACACTGGCAGGGGATACATCTTGCGTCGGTTACTGCGCAGAATTTTTACCAAATCTTCTATTATTGAGCTCAGTAATTATACTTGTAAAGAGTTTGTTGATGTTCTGTATAAAATTTATAGTAAAAATTATCCCGAAATATATGAGAAACTCAACGACATCATTGCGATTTTTGGAGAAGAAGAAAAAATATTTGAAAAGCCCCTTGATGGAGTTGAAACATACCGATTAGATCTTCTTGAGGCTATGAAATTTGGCGTGATTAAAAAAGTCGGTAACATTCCAATATTAAAAGATAAAAATACGGTTTCGGGCTTATATATACATGCATTATTTGCAATGCATGGAAACCCAATGGACCTAATGATTGGCGTTGCAAAAGAATTGGGATTCAAAATAGACGAAAATGAGATTAATGAAGCTATTAAAAAACATCAAGAACTCTCTCGTAGCGCTTCTGCTGGAATGTTTAAAGGAGGACTTGCAAATCATGACGAGAGAACAATAAAACTCCATACCGCACATCATTTACTTCTTGCGGCTCTAAAAGCTGTCGTAGGTGAAAATGTAAAGCAGAGGGGGAGTAACATTACTGAAAGGCGTCTGAGAATTGATTTTCTTTGCGACCACAAGCTTACCGATGAGGAAAAGAAAAAAGTTGAAGACTGGGTAAATGATAAAATACAAAAAGGTTTGAGTGTTACGCGCCGGGAATTGCCGCTTCATCTTGCTAAAAAAATTGGAGCTGAAATGGAATTCGGAGCAAAATACCCCGATACAGTGTCAGTATACTTTATTGGTCCGGGCGAAGAAAAATATAGTGCTGTTAGTAAAGAATTCTGTGGCGGTCCACATGTTACGAATACTGGGGTACTGGGGACATTCAAAATCCAAAAAGAAGAAGCTATAGCAGCTGGTATAAGACGCATAAAAGCTGTACTAGTTTAATAAAGTTGAATGATATCTCGTTCAGTATAAAAATTATGGATGATAGAACATTTATACCAGGGAATAATCTAGAAGGTCGGGCGATAGAGGAAGAGCCGTCTTGGGAATTAATACCTAACCAAGAGTATTTGGATTTTCAAAAAATAGAAGTAACTGAGGTAGACGAAACTAAGCCCTATAGACCCGCTAAAAAAGTAAAAGTGACAAAAAAAGAAGGAGAAGTCCTAGAGGTTGATGCAGTAACAATCTTTTTTGTTTTAAGAAATAAACATGGGAAAGAATTAACTGTTTCCGCAGCGGCAGCAGGGCATATCGATAATTTACACATAAAGGGCGCTGATGCTGGGAGTCTTTTTGATGAGCCATCATTTCAAGCACTTATGCAAGATGTAGCTAAAAAAATTCCCGAAGACGTTGCAACACAACCTGGTGTTTTAGTGATTGAAGTAAAAATGGGGAAAAATATAGGACAAGAAGGTATAGCTGGTTTGGAAGAATTACAAGATTCGGGAATACTTACGAAAGATGATGTTCAAAAAGCACTAGCTTTCAAAGAGGAGGTGATACGATTGAATCGCCTAGGAACAAAAGATGAGAAAGAAATTTTTGTTAAAAATCATTCAGATGGCAAAATCAAGTTTCAGTTAATTAGGGACGATGTGCTTGTGCCAGTCGTTGATACCCCCAGAAGACCGACTACAAAATTATACATGGTATTTGTCCCAACCGAACAAGGTGATAAAAAAACATTATATACAATGGCACCGGGTCGCAGTATGCCCATGCATCCCAATCCAAGAGAGCATATGAGCGCTGACGGCATGATTAACGAAAAAACTTTTCAAGATTCAGCAAATGCGTGGTTTTATACGGTAATGTTAGTTGGAAAATAATCATTATAAATACATTATGTTATAATCAACCAGATGGGTATTTTTACTAAAGCAGAAAAGGAAGGCGAGCTAGTAGCCTTATTTGACATCAGGTCTTCTTCTGTAGGAGGAGCGCTTTTTAGAGTGCAAAAATCTGGAATTCCCAAAATAATTTTATCTTTCCGTGAGCCGATAATCTTTAAAAAGACAATAGATATCAATCGATTTGTGCTCTCAATTATAAAACCCCTTAATATTATCGCTGATAAAATCTCAACTGCGGGTATTGGCGTGCCAGAGCGGATTTTTTGCATTCTTTCTTCTCCCTGGTTTGTCTCTCAAACACGAATAATAAATCTTAAAAAAAATACGCCCTTTACTGTTACCACCAAGCTCATTGATGATTTAATTAAAAAGGAGATAAATATTTTTGAAGAAGAACATTTAGCAAAATATACAGAAAAAGGTAATAAAATCAGATTAATTGAACTTAAAAACATTAAAACAATGTTGAATGGTTATGAAACAGCCAACCCCTTAGATCAAAAGTCAAAAGAACTTGAGATAACCGTGTTCATTTCCATGAGTCCCGAGCAAGTTTTGTCCAAAATAGAAGAAGCGGTCAAAAGATATTTTCACCGCGGGAACATCAAGTTTGTTTCTTTCGCCCTGTCTTCTTTTGCCGTAGTGCGCGACATGTTTATAAACCAGGAAAATTTCCTTTTAATTGATGTCGGAGGGGAGGTGACGGATATTTCCATGATAAAAAAGAATGTACTGCGTGAGTCAATTTCTTTTCCCCTGGGTCAGAATTTTATTATACGTGGAGTTGCCTCTGCCTTGGGCTCTACGCTTGGCGAAGCTGAATCTCTCATATCTTTGCTACAAGATGAGCATGGAGATGCATCTACGGAGAAAAAACTCAACCCAATTATAGATAAATTAAAAATGGAATGGTTAAAGAAGTTTCAAGAAGCTCTGGCTAATATTTCTAGGGATATTTCCATTCCCGCTACTATCTTTTTGTCTACAGAGATGGGTTTTGCAGATTTTTTTGGCAAAACAATCAAGACTGAACAATTCAACCAGTACACTCTGACGGAGTCCAAATTCGAGATTACTTTCTTAGATACGGAAACTCTGCATGGCATTGCCACATTTGATAAAAGTGCAATTCGAGACCCGTTTATTATTATTGATTCTGTTTATATTAATCGGTTTTTAATTCACTCTGCTTCACCACGCTGAGCGGGGAAAATAAAATTATGTCAAAAAATTTATTTCAAGATATGGTAAAAATAAACCATGCAAAAAAAAGAGAAAATAATAATGTAACAATAAAACAACAGCCCGTAGCGCGGGAGATTGAAGAGAGGCAGGAAACGGAATACAATCCAAGCGCCCCAAGATCTCGCCACACCCTTTGGTTTGTGGCGATTATTGCTGTAGCATTCTTTGTTTTTGCCCTCTCTTATTTGTTTTCAAAGACGGAAGTCGTGATTGATCCCAAAATGAAGGACATTGCCCTAAATGAAAATTTGTCTGCGAATCTTAAAGGGGGCACGGGTGATTTGTCTTTCGATTTAGTTGTGATTTCGGGCGAAGAAACAAAGATGGTGAAAGCCACAGAAGAAAGAGAAGTTTCGCAAAAAGCTCGCGGTACAGTTGTGATTTATAATAACTACAGCTCGGCTACCCAGACATTAGACATAGACACTAGGCTGGAAGGTTCCAATGGCAAGATCTACAAAACCGAGAAAAAAATAGTTGTTCCAGGAATGATTAAAAGTGGCACACCCGGATCAATTGAGGTTAGGATTTATGCTGCGGAAGGGGGCGAAAGATACAATAGCGCGCCGCTTGATTTTACGATTTTTGGTTTCAAAGGAAGTCCAAAATATTCTAAATTTTATGCCAGATCTAAGGGCGAAATAACTGGCGGCTTTAAAGGCAAATCGCATGTTGTTTCTGGGGGGGACAAAATGAATGCGCTGAATGAACTTAAGGATGTTTTAAAAGAAAAGCTCAGGAGGAAGGCCGTAGAGCAGATTCCAAGTGGATTTATTTTATTCAAAGATGCAGTTTCTCTCGACATTGAAGACATGGAGGATGTAGAATTTTTATCTCCAAGCGATACATTGCCGATAAAACAAAAAGGCACACTCTACGGCATTCTCTTTGAAGAAAAACAACTAACGAAAAAGATAGTAGGGCGCGCAATCGAAAAATATGACGGTAGTGAAGTTTATATATTAGATATGGAAGATTTAACTTTTTCTCTTTCTCAACCAGTCGGTCTTCCTAATTTTAGTGATTTAAAAAATATAAACTTTAATTTATCAGGTGCTACAAAAATCGTCTGGAAATTGGATGTCGACAAACTTCGCGCTGATTTATTAAAGGTATCAAAAGGGGATTTCAACCAAGTATTATTGCAATATCCAAATATTAGCTCTGCTAAATTGTCGCTCAGCCCTATCTGGAAGAGGTCTATTCCAGACAAGCCAGAAGATATAGAAATACTCGTGAATTATCCGGAATAGAAAAATTTATGAGTACAGGTAGTCCCAATCCAACGCCCAGAACTTCCCTGGAGCAACTTGCGTGGTAAAAGAAAAGCACCAATTGTGGTGGAGCTATACTAGCATCAACTATGTTTTTCCTAGTTGTTTGCATTTTGTATTTGGGCTGTGATATAATATAGGTGTGAATAATTTGGCATTAAAAAACCGAACAAAAGCAATAAATTACGAGGAAAATCTTCGAAAGCTTTTAGGTTGGGAAGATTCAGAAACCAAGATTTTAAGAAAGTCTGCCGGTCTCCTGAAGGGAGTACTCAAAAAGTCCGGCGTGGCTTACCAAAGAGAGATACGAAAAGAATGGGAAAGTAGGGTTAAAAGACTGGGAAGACAAACGAAAAAATAATGATGTACCTACTGGATTCTAATATCCTGATAGAGTATCTCAATGGTAGTAAAAAGGAAATTGATTTTATTACTAATGCTAAGAAAAATAATGAATTCTTGAGTTTCTCTGTAATCAGTAAGATTGAAGCTTTAAGCTTGAGCGGATTAAAGGAAGAAAGTGTTCAAGATATAGAAAATTTCTTGAACGTTTTCAGCGAGTCGTATTTAAATGATGATGTTGCTACATTGTCTGCACGACTTCGTAGAAATTTAAAATTATCTTTAGGTGATGCAATTATTCTTGCTACCGCTATTTCAGGGAGGGTAACTTTAGTGACAAACGATAAGACTTTAATAAAAAAGGCAAAAAATTTAGTGGAAATACTGTCTTTATAAGCTTGACTCCAAACCAAAACTTTAATATAGTTATCCCATATACATGAGTGATCCAAAAGATGAAAAAATGGTAACCATGAGGGGAATTGTTACCGAGGCTTTACCTTCTACTTTGTTTAGAGTAAAAATGGAAGACAATGGAGAGAATCGGGAAGAAATCTTAGCGTACTTGTCGGGTAAAATGCGCATGCATCGAATCAAGGTTTTGATTGGGGATGGAGTCGAAGTAGTGCTTGATCCTTATGGCGGAAAGGGGAGAATAATTAAAAGGCTGTAAGGGGGTTGTAATTTTTGAGAGAATGGTGTATGATGGAAACCACAGCTTGATTTCGGTTTAAAAAAATTAAAGGCATTGAAAAATAAGGGTATTTTCCTTGTTTTTCTTTTTTGCGTAAGATATAAGTCAGAATATTTTACCTGTCCCGTACTAAATTTTAGATTAAATGATATATAGAGTGAATATAATCATGAAAAATAAAAATGAATTAAAGTTAATAATTAAAAGTAAAATTTTAATACTGGGATGAAAATTAAATCAGCAGTAAGAAAAATTTGTGATAACTGCAAGATAGTCAGGAGAGCTAGGCATTTGCGGATAATTTGTTCCAACCCTAAACATAAGCAAAAACAGTAGTTTATGAGTCCCGTTAGAAGCCGCGGTCGCGGTTTAATATAAATAATCATGTTTATAAGTAATATAAAATTTAAAAAAATAACTAAGCACGATGACGGTTCAGTGACCGCGACCTGCTTCTAAACGGGATGAGAATTCTTGGCATCACAGTACCAAATGAAAAAAGACTCGAAATTGGCTTAACCTGTCTGTATGGTATTGGCATTCCAAAAGCTAGAAAAATTTTAGATCAAGCCGGCATCGGTCGAGGTGTACGCGCGAAAGACCTAACAGCGGATGATGAGAATAAAATTCGTGTCATAATTGAAAAAATTTTAATAGAAGGAAATTTAAAGAGAGAAATAGGAGCGAATATCAAAAGATTGAAAGATATCAAAAGTTATCGAGGCATCCGTCATATGAAGAGGTTGCCAGTCCGGGGCCAGCGAACAAAAACTAATTCGAGGACAGTAAGGGGCAATGTGCGCAAGACGATGGCATCGGGAAGACGTAAGGAAACCAAGACATAATTTTATTTAAAATGGGAAAAACAAAAATTATAACAAAAATAGGTGAAGGAGAAGAGAATAAACCAAGGGATGAAGCCGGGGTGGGTACAGACGAGACGAAGAAGTCTTCAAAGGTTTCAAAAAAGAAAGTAACTTCTGGCATCTTGCATATCGATGCCACATTCAACAACACCAAAGTTCTTTTTTCGGATAAAATAGGCAATACATTATTCTGGTCTAGCGCAGGTACTCTCGGTTTCCGAGGAGCGAAGAAAGGGACTCCTTTCGCAGCTTCGAAGGTAGGTGATGTAATCGGCGGAAAAGCGGCAGCACTCGGGGTGAAAGATGCAGACGTGGTGGTATTGGGAGTTGGATCTGGTCGTGAGCCTGCCATTAGGGCATTTATGGCTCATAGGATTGAAATCACTTCCATCCAAGATGCAACGCCAGTACCCCATAATGGTCCGAAAGCTAAAAAGCCTAGACGAGTATAAGTGAAAATCAATGAGCAGAGCGAATATGATTTTACTTATCCCTCACCAATTTATTGATTAAATTAATTAATAAGATAAATTAAAAGAGATAAATTATGAATAACAATAAAGTAAAATAATTAATAAATTGGTGATGGGATGACGATTTTTATAGTCATTTCATTCCTTAAAAATCAGCCATGATCAGTAAACCAAAATTTAAAATTTGCAGAAGACTAGGTCCAGGCGTTTATGACAAATGCCAAACTTCTAAATTTACAATTGCGACTGGAAAAGGCAGCCTGCTTGGCGCGCGCCGTCCGAAAGCTCTTTCTGAATACGGAACACAGCTTGTGGAAAAGCAAAAAATTCGTTTTTCATACGGCATATCTGAACGTCAGCTTTCAAATTATGTTGAAAAAGCGACTCATGCCAAGGGTTCTGGAGCCGCGGAGAAATTTTATGAGGAACTTGAGTCTCGTCTTGATAATGTAATATACAGAATGGGTCTCGGGGGCAGTAGGCGCTTCACTAGACAAATGGTTTCTCACGGACATTTTATTGTTAATGATAAAAAAGTTACTATTCCATCATATGAATTAAAACCTGGAGATATCATAAAAATCCGCGAAGGATCAAAAAGTAAGAAAATTTTCAGCAATATTGGCGACAGACTCAAAGACTACAACCCCCCAGGATGGGTCGCGTTCGATTTAAATAGTATGGAAGGGAAAGTTTTAGCTAAACCAAAAAACGCAGAAACCTTCCTTGACTTAAATGCCGTTCTTGAATTTTATAGTCGTTAAATTTTATTAATTTGTAAAAATAATTATGCTTGAATACAAAATAGTTATGCCTTCCAAGCCTCATGTCGTAGAAGAGAATGGAAATAAGGGAATATTTGAAATAGATGGTTTGTATCCTGGGTATGGTCATACTCTGGGCAATAGTTTGCGCAGAATCATCCTTTCATCTCTTCCGGGCGCTAGTATTACATCAATCAAGATAGATGGTGTTTCTCATGAATTTAAAACTATGGATGGGATCAAGGAAGATGTGATTGTCATGATTTTAAATCTAAAAAAGACTCGCTTCAAGATGCTTTCTGACGAGCCACAGACAGTAAGCCTCTCCATCAAGGGCCCCAAAGAAGTTACGGCAAGCGATATAAAAACAGGCGGACAGGTAGAAATTTTAAATGGGGATTTACACATCGTTTCCGTTACAGGCAAAGTGAATTTGAATATTGAAATGAGGATTGAAAAAGGCTTGGGATTTATTCCGAAAGAAGTTTTTCAAAAAGAAAAAGTTGATATCGGCACGATTGCTGTTGACGCTATTTTCACTCCGATTCGCCGAGTTTCATATGAAGTTGAAAATATGCGTGTTGGCGATAAGACCAATCATAATCGCTTAAGAATTTTGATTGAAACAGACGGCACGCTTTCTCCCCGCGAAGCTCTTTCACAATCTATCGAGATTATGATTAATCAGCTGAAAGCCATTGTTGATTTTAAAGAACCGGAAGAAAAAGAAGAAAAAATTGAAAAGAAAAAGGGAGTCTTGGAAGAAAAAGAAAAAGGAGAAGGAGCAAGTGATTTTGCTGATATTCTAAAAACCAGAATAGACAGCTTGGATTTTTCCACAAGGACCCTAAATGCTCTTACCGGCGCGAATATTCGGACATTGGGAGGTCTTGCCAGAAAAAAGAGAGAAGATTTGCTTGAAGTCGAAGGTATCGGCGAAAAAGGAATTTCCGAGATTAAAAAGGTACTTGGTAAATTCGGACTTAATTTGAAAGAGTAACATGAGACACAGTAATAATAAAAGAAAATTTGGCAGAGTTAGGAAAGTTAAAGTAGCGCTGATTAATTCTTTAGCTTGCAATTTAATTGTGCGTGAAAAAATGAAAACAACCCTACCAAAGGCGCGAGAGATTCGACCTTTTATAGAGAAGCTCATAACTCGTGCGAAGAAGGGAGATTTAGCTACTCGCCGATTAATGATTTCCAAACTTGGGAGTCGCAGTCGCGAAGTTAAAAAACTTTTCGAAGTTATAGCGCCGAAATATGCTGATAAAAATGGTGGATATACTAGAATTTTAAAATTAGGAGCAAGAACGACAGATGGGGCACCCATGGCGATAATAGAACTTATATGAAAAATATAAAGGAAACAATTAGCGTAAAGTCGATTGATGCAGAAGGGAGAACCCTAGGCAGAGTAGCCAGCGAGACAGCTGTGTCTTTGATGGGTAAGACAAGGACAAGCTTCGAACGCAATGTTTATTCAGGTGTTCCGGTGAAAGTTGTGAATGCCTCAAAGCTTGCTATTACCACAAAGAAATTGGCTGAGATATATCATACGAGATATTCAGGAATTCCAGGTGGGCTTCGTATTCTGACAGGCAGTCATACCGTGAAGACGATTGGATTGAAAGAATTAATTAGACTGGCAGTCTACCAAATGCTCCCAGGAAATAAATTACGAAGAAAAATGATGAAAAATTTAAAAATCGAAGATTAAAAATACTATGACAAACAATAAAACAAAGTCAAAACCTGCCCATTATATAGAAGCCGTAGGAAGACGCAAGACTTCGACTGCCAGAGTGCGTATCAGAGAGTCTAATAAAACAAATTTTATTGTTAATGGAAGAGATGCAAAAGAATACTTTAAAACAGAGGAAGAGCGCCATTTGATTCTAGGTCCTATCGCCAAGGGCTTGGGTAAGGGCAAAGCTGATGTGAAATGGAGCGTGGAAGTGCATGTCCAGGGCGGGGGAGCGCACTCTCAAGCAGAAGCTGTACGCCATGGACTCTCTAGGGCTCTGGTAGCTTCTAATCAAGAACTTCGTAAAGATTTAAAAACTCTTGGGTACCTAAAACGTGATCCTAGAGCAAAAGAACGTCGCAAATTCGGTCTGAAAAAAGCCCGCAAGGCACCGCAGTGGAGCAAGCGCTAGAAAACAGCCGGCTTGCGCCGGCTTTTTCTAGCGCTTGCTCGGCTTTTTTAAATTCAGACATAATCTTTTTCCGGTACGGATTTTTCGAAGCTTAAAAAATCCTGAAGTTTTCGCGCCGTCGCGCTCAAAACCCCTGCAAAAGATATGCCTGAATTTTTTTTATATTTGTGCTAATATACGAATATGTCCGATGAGGAAACTAAAAATGATATTGAAAATCAGGAGCCAGAAGATCCATCTGAGGTTCTTGAATTTGAATTCAATGAAGACGGCGAAGAAGATTTAAAGAAAACCCTAAGAAAGTTCAGGGCTGATTTGAAAGTTTGCAAAACCGAAAAAGAAGAATATCTGACTGGCTGGCAAAAAGAGCGAGCCGACTTCGCCAATTATAAAAAAAGTGAGGATGACAGGAGAGTCATGATTTCAGAAGCATTGCGGGAGAGAATACTGGCCAGGTTTTTGACGGTGATGGATAGTTTCAATATGGCTTTCGCTAACAGCGAGATGTGGAATAAGGTAGACGAAAATTGGAGGAAGGGGGTGGAATATATTTACGGGCAGATGAATGCAATTTTCGAAGAATATGGTGTGAAGGAGATAGGCGTGGCGGGAGAGAGCTTTGATCCCAATATTCACCAGCCGGTAGAAATGATGCCGACAGACAAAAAAGAAGAAGATCATAAAGTAGCAGAAGTAATTCAAAAAGGCTACAAATTAGGCGACCTGTCTGCGCAGGCAGGACGCGTTATACGTCCTGCCAGGGTGAATGTTTACGAGTTTAAAGAAAAAGAACCAGAGATAGAGCTTTAGACTCTTAGATAGAGTCTAAAGCTCTATCTCTAAGAAAATGAACCAAGAGACTAAAAACTGTATTGATTGCAAAAATGAATTTGAAATAGATTCCGGTGATTTGGTTTTGTATGAAAAAATTGGCTTAAAAATTCCGGAGCAGTGCTTCTTTTGTCGGATAAAACAGTATTCTGCTTTTTGGGTTTTTGGAAAATTCAGGAAGGGGGTCTCAAATTTATCAGGAGAAAGTTTGATTACTGTTTTGCCCTCTAGTCCGAGATATCCTATTTACACATCACATGAATGGTGGGGAGATGCGTGGGACCCGATGACTTTTGGGCAAGATTATAATTCATCTAGACCCTTTTTTGACCAATTAAAAGAACTTCAAGAAAAAATTCCCCGACCACACCAAGTTAGTTCAAAGAGTACCAACTGCGACTGGTGTGACGATTCTTGGGATTCAAAGAATTGTTATCTTTGCAGGTCTATTTTAAAATGTGAAAATACAAGTTATGGTTATCGGATTATAGAAACGAAAGATTCTTTTGATATAGTTTATTCTTTTAATTTACAAAATTCTTACAATTGTTTATTGTGTTACAATTCTTTCAATTTAAATTTTTCAGAGAATTCCAAAGATTGCATAGACTCGTATTTTCTTTTCGATTGTCGAAATTGTCAGAATTGCTTTATGTGCTGGAATTTACGCAATAAACAGTATTGTATTCGAAATAAGCAGTACACAAAAGAAGCATATGAACAAGAACTTAAAAATATTAAATTAGATTCTTATGAAAATGTTGAAAATCTAAAGAATGAACTTGAAAATATGTTAAAAAACGAAGCTGTGCATCGCGAGAATTTTAATTTGAAAACTACCAATTCTATTGGGAATTACATGACTAATTGCGACAAGTGTGTAAATGTTTTTTCTTGGGAAAATTCACAAAATTCACGCAATTCATTAAGGGGTTTAAATACCAAAGATTGTATAGATCAATTAGGTTGTTGGAATAATGAAATTTCAGGAGACAATAGCTGTGTCACGGGTGGTTACGAAATAAAGCATTCGTCTTGGTCTGACGGCCGATATTCAGAGTACATCGATCTGTGTATTGAAGTTGAACATTGCTTTGGTTGTGTCGGTCTTCGTAAAAAGAAATATTGTATCCTGAATAAACAATATGAGAAAGAAGAATATGAAATTCTGAAAGATAAAATTATAAAGGATATGGAAAAAAGGGGAGAATATGGAAAATACTTACCATATTCTATGGGTATATGTGATTATAATTTGTCTAATGGTTTTGTTTATTTTCCCCAAACTACTAAAGAAGAAATAATAAAAAAAGGTGGCTACTGGTCAGAAGAAAACTTGTCTTCTAAGGATGGGATTTCTTCCGCAAAGCTTCCGGATAGTATTCTAGACACAAAACCAGAAATTACTTCACAAGCTCTTATCTGTCCGGAAACTCACTACAGATTTAACATCTCACAAGATGAGTATGAATTTCACAAAAATAAAAATTTTGCTTTACCCCGAATACATTTTGATTTAAGAATATTAAAAAAAGTAAAGAAAATTACCGCACTTAGGGGTTATCCCTACCAATGTATTTATTGCTCAAAAAACATCAATGCCTATTATCCGCCAGAATGGGGATACCAAAAAATCGCCTGCGAAGATTGTTATAAAAAAAATATCGCCTAAAAATTAAAAAAGCATAATAGTACAATAAACGCTACCGCTACCATTGTACTATTATTGTTTTTTTTATTATAAAATGATAAAATATTTTCATGAATAGAGAAACTCATAAATGTCAAAACTGCAAAAAAGATTTCATCATCGAGCCGGACGATTTTTCTTTTTATGAAAAAATAAAAGTTCCTCCGCCGACTTTTTGCCCGGAGTGCCGCATGATCCGACGTTTGTACTGGCGTAATGAACATTCTCTCTTTCGTAGACCCAACAGCACCCCAGGGTTCTCAGGGGAACACATTTCTATCTATCATCCAGATGCGAAAATTACTTCTTATGATAAAGAAATGTGGTGGAGTGACAAATGGGACCCTTGCGACTATGGCGCGGATTATGATTTCGACAGACCATTTTTTGAACAATTCAAGGAGCTTTTAGAGAGGGTTCCGCATGTATCGTTTTTTGAGGGTAAATCAATAAATGCAAAATTTTGTAACTATGTTGTTGAGTTGAAAAATTGTTATTTAGTGACTGCTACTTGGAGATGCGAGGATTCAATGTATGGCAATCGTCTTTTTGAATGTAAATTTACCCACGATTCCTACATTTGTTCTCATACTGAATTTTGTTATGAAAATGTATATTGTAGCGACTCAAACCGACTATTTTTCTCCAGAGAAAGCGAGAATTGTTTGGATTCTTACTTTTTATATGACTGTCGCAATTGCTCTAATTGCATTTTGAGTACAAACTTAAGAAACAAAAGTTACTGCATAGAGAATGTACAATACTCAAAAGAAGAATATTTTAAAAAGAAAAAAGAATTAGAGTTGAATACTAGATCAGGCATTAAAAAAGCAAATAAAAAATTTGAAAAACTATGGCAGAATGCATTCCATAAACACCTCAAGCTCATTAACACCAATAATGTGGTCGGAGATCATGTTTCTAATTCACGCAATGCATACTACATTTTTGATTTCAGAGACGATGCGGAAAATGTGAAATATGCGCATTGGGGTAATGGAGGATTAAAAGATTCCTATGATACAGGTCCGGGCTGTGGATATAAATCAGAAATGGGTTATGAAGGTGTGAGTACTGGTGATAAAAATTATAAAACTTACTTTTGTGTCACGGTGTGGTATTCGAGGGATATCTACTATAGCCTTATGCTGAGTGATTGCCATGATTGCTTCGGGTGTGCCGAAATGCACAACAAGCAGTATTGTATTTTGAATAAGCAGTATACTAAAGAAGAATATCAAAATTTGTTACCTAGAATAATCAAACACATGAAGGAAATGCCATATGTTGACAAGGTGGGCAGGTCATATGAATTTGGAGAATTTTTTCCGGGAGAATTATCCCCGTTCGCTTATAATGAAACTGTAGCTCAAGATTATTTTCCAATTGGGAAAGAAGATGCAGAATCAAGAGGATATTTATGGCGTGAATATATTCCCAATACTTACAAGACTACCGTAAAAGGGAACGAACTCCCCCAAACGATTTCCGAAGTTGATGATTCCATTCTTCATCAAGTAATTGAATGCGAAATAACTAAAAAGCCTTTTAAAATTACAGAACAAGAGTTGAGTTTTTATAGGAGGTTGGATTTGCCATTACCCTCTACTCATCCTGATGAACGACATAATCAAAGATTGAAATTAAGAAATCCGATGACTCTAAGGAAAAGGATGTGTTATTTTGGCGATAAAGAAGTTGATACAACTTATTTATTGGAAGAAGAAGGTGGTCCTCAAAAAGTAGTTTGCACAGAACATTATAATAAAGAGGTATATTAAAAATGACATTATGTCATTTTACAAAATGTTAGAATGAATAATCAAAGCGAAAAAAGAATATGCCAGAATTGCAAAAAGGACTTCACCATCGAGCCGGATGATTTTGGATTTTATGGAAAATAAAAGTTCCACCACCGACGTTTTGTCCGGAATGCAGACTTCAGAGAAGATTTGCCTGGCGGAACGAGCGGGCGCTTTACAAGCGCAAATGTGACTTATGCAAGAAAGATATTATTGCCATGTACCATGATTCTGTTTCATTCCCAGTATATTGTAGGGAGTGTTGGTGGGGAGATGGATGGGATGCTTCTTCTTACGCACGAGATTACGATTTTAATAAAAGTTTTTTTGAACAATTTAGTGAACTCTTAAAAGTTGTTCCGCGGCTCGCCCTTTTTCAAAGAAATATAGTTAATTCAGATTATAGCAATATGGTTGTGGAATCAAAGAATGTTTATCTTTCTCATTCAGTAACCCAAAAATCTGAAAATGTTTTTTATTCGAAAAGCGTTGATGCCTCTCGAGACATATTTGATTCTCTGAATATTATTAACGGGTCGGAAAATTTATATGAAAATGTCGAGGCGCAGGGGAATTATAATTCGCAATACCTTTTACTCTGTCGTGGTGTGCTTGACTCTTATTATTGTGTGGATTGCATCAATTGTAGCAGTTGTTTTATGTCTTACAATTTGCGTAATAAACAGTTTAATATTCGCAATAAGCAATATACACGAGAAGGATATTTAAAAGAGCTTGAAAAATTAAATTTTAAAAGTCACCAAGCAAGGGAGGCTCTGCAGGGGGAATTCGAGGAAATAAAGAAGAAAGCTATTTATCGTTTCGGCAACATTACAAAATGTGTAGATGTTACTGGTAATAATCTGCTTAATGTTAAGAACGCCAAGGATTGTTTCGAGATATATGAGGCAGAGAACTGTAAATTTTGTTACAGGGCTCTATATGTCAAAGACTGTATGGATTTTACTTTTGGTGGCTGGTCGGAATTGTGTTATGAGTATGTTACCGGTTCCATAAACAATTACAATGTTAAATTTTCCTCCAATGCTTTTAGTGTTCGTGATGCAGACTATGCTGATTATTGCATGGACTGCAACAGTATTTTCGGATGTATTGGTCTCAAAAAGAAAGAAAATGCAATTTTGAATTGAATAGAGTTTATTCTAAAGAAGAATTTATAAAGTTAAGAGAAGAAATTATCAAGCAGATGAAAAAAATACCTTATGTGGATAAAAAAGGAAATGTTTATGAATACGGAGAATTTTATCCAACAGAGCTATCTACCTGGGCTTACAATGAAACCCTAGCACAGGAAATTTTCCCCTTAAGTAAAGAAAAAGCGGAGAAAAATGGTTATTCGTGGTGCGAACCAGCCGTAAAAAATTTCGATATAACTATGCCAGCAGAGAAAATTCCTGATAATATAGATAATGCAGGGGAGGAGATTCTGAAAGAAATTTTGGGTTGTGCGCACAAAGGGGACTGCGATCATCAATGTAGCACGGCTTTTCGATTAACTGACTATGAATTAAAATTTTATAAAAAACACGACATACCGCTTCCTATTCTTTGTTCCAACTGCCGTTATTACGAAAGAGTCAAAGTCATGCCCGCATTGAAACTTTGGCATCGAAAATGTATGAAAAGCGGATGTCCAAATGAATTCGAAACAGCGTACGCGCCAGAACGTCCGGAAATAATTTACTGTGAGAAGTGCTATCAGCAGGAAGTATATTAAAAAACAAAAACCATGATAACACCATGATAACACAATAACAGCGGTAGCGTCCATTGTGTTATTATCTAGTTCTTAAAACTTTCAAAAAATATTTTCTTCGATATTTCGTCAATGTTGTTTGTGGTAAAAATTACCATCTCTGTTGTGAGTCCGAGATCCCTTTTTATATTTGTGAAAAGATATTCGTAAGGGTAAGGAGAAATCCAAGCGGAATTTTTAAGACAAACAAAACCAGCTTTTTTCAGAAGATAGCGCAGAGACTCACGTTCACTTTTTCTCTCTTCTGGTAAGTCGAGCAGAATTATTCTCCAGAATCCGTCCCAAGCTTGGGGGACTAGCGCATCTTCGCTTCCAAGTGTCATTGTGTTTAATCTACTTTTTCCATGAGCTGTGATTTTGGCATAATTTTGCCTTTCCGTTTTGTGAATCTCGGCGTAGCCACCTTCTACCAAGTTTTTGAGCGCGCGAGATATAGCATAGGAGGTTTTTATGTCCCCATCCTTTAATTCTTCGACAGAGATTGCAGGTTTTTCGGAAAGTTTTTTGAGTATTTTCCTCGAATGACTTGACATACTTATAGCCTATCATATATACTCTCATTATACAAGTTTTTAGCGGTCGCAAATTAAATGTTCAAAAAATTATTAGTATAAAATAACCATATAAAACAATGTCAAAAATCATAGGTATAGATTTGGGTACAACAAATTCAGCAGTAGCCGTCATAGAAGGAGGCGCACCGAAGATTATAGAAAATGCAGAGGGAAATCGTACGACCCCCTCTGTGGTTTCGGTCGCCAAGAATGGCGACAGGCTTGTCGGACTTCTTGCTAAAAGGCAGGCAGTTACCAACCCGGAAAATACAATTTACGGGATCAAGCGTTTCATGGGTCATAATTTTGAAGACCCGGAGGTGCAGAAAGATTTGAAAAATGCGTCATTCAAAGTTCAGAAAGGAGCCACCGGCGGAGTGGAAGTAAAAATTGGTGATAAATGGATGCGCCCAGAAGAAATCTCCGCGATGATTCTGTCAAAAATAAAATCTGATGTGGAAGCGAAATTGGGAGTGAAAATTACTGAAGCGGTCATAACTGTGCCGGCATACTTCAACGATGCGCAAAGAAAAGCAACCAAAGATGCGGGGCAAATTGCCGGGCTTGATGTGAAGCGTATCATCAATGAGCCGACAGCCGCCGCTCTCGCCTATGGATTCAATAAAAAGAAAAATGAAAAGATCGTAGTGTTTGATTTCGGCGGGGGAACATTTGATGTGTCTGTGCTCGAGATTGGTGATGATGTAGTTGAAGTTAAGTCCACTGATGGCGACAGCCACCTCGGAGGCCGCGATATTGATCACAAGATAATCAACTGGATTGCAGAAGAATTTAAAAAAACTTCTGGCGTGGATGTGCGTTCTGACAAGCTTGCTCTACAACGTCTGGACGAAGCGGCAGAAAAAGCGAAAATCGAGCTCTCAACCGCCATTGAAACAGAAATTAATATTCCATTCATCACTTCTACGGCGCAAGGCCCGCAACACTTACTTCTTAAAATGACTCGAGCCCAGCTCGAATCTATCGCTGATGAATATATAGCTCGTTCGATAGAGATAACGAAGCGCGCGATGGCTTCTTCTGGTTTTAAGATTGAAGATATGAATGAAATAGTGATGGTGGGTGGGCAGACCAGAATGCCGAAGATCGTTGAGGAAGTGAAAAAGGTTTTCAATAAGACCCCAAACTTAACTATCAACCCGGATGAAGTCGTGGCTCTCGGCGCCGCTGTGCAGGCGGGGGTATTGCAAGGAGATGTGCGAGATGTTCTACTCCTTGACGTGATACCACTTTCGCTTGGCATTGAGACATTGGGCGGAGTGGCCACTAAATTAGTTGAAAGAAATACGACTATTCCTTCAAATAAGTCGCAAGTGTTTTCTACTGCGGCTGACAACCAGACTTCCGTAGAAATTCACATTACTCAAGGCGAGCGTCCAATGGCGAGCGACAATAAATCTTTGGGACGATTTATACTAGATGGTGTACCACCAGCACCGAGGGGCATGCCCCAAATAGAAGTGTCCTTTGATGTGGATGCCAATGGAATTCTAAATGTTACGGCAAAAGACAAAGCCAGTGGCAAGACCCAGTCCATTAAAATTGAAGCAAGTTCAGGACTCAAAGAAGAAGATATTAAAAAGATGCAAGCCGACGCGGAGCTTCATGCTGAAGAAGACAAAAAGAAAAAAGACGTTGTGGATACAAAAAATACCGCAGAGATGATTATTTACACTGCTGAGAAAGCGCTGAAGGACAACGAAGCGAAAATTCCGGCAGAATTAAAAGATAACGTGAATGCTAAGATCACAGCACTGCGAACCGCAAAAGACCTGCCTGCGCAGGCAGGTGGCACGGATTCAGATGCAATCAAAAAAGCGACCGAGGAACTTTCAACCGAAATGTCTAAAATTGGAGAAGCGATTCAGAAAAATTCACCCGAATCCGCAGGAGGCGGGCAGGCCAAGGCTCCCGAAGAACAGCCGACAGAAGTCAAAGACGCAGAATTCAAAGAAAAAAAAGAAGGGGAAGAAGGTGAATCTCCAAAAGCGTAATTAAAAATAAAAAAATATCATGGACTACAACACACTAGCTACAAAAGAATCTATAGAAAAAGTTGTCGAGGCACTTAGTGCAAGGAATGTTGAAGCACTAGTGGTAGAGTCTGGCAGTGATGCGCTTCTTAAAATAAAAGAGCTTATCCCGCAGGGCGCATCGGTTATGAACGGAGCCTCGGTTACGCTCGAGCAGATTGGCTTCGTAGATTATCTTAAAGGGGGAGAGCATGGTTGGAACAATCTACATGAGGGAATAATTGCAGAAAAAGATTCTGCTAAGCAAGCACAACTGAGGAAGCTTGGCGTGCTGTCTGATTATTATCTGGGCAGTGTACATGCACTCGCAGAGACGGGTCAGTTCGTTATTGCGTCCAATACCGGCAGCCAATTGCCGCATGTAGTATATTCTTCCCGCAACCTTATTTTCGTAGTGAGCACCAAGAAAATTGTCCCGACTTTGCCGGATGCTATGACTCGCCTCATGGAGCATGTGATACCGCTCGAAGAAAAACACATGCAAGAAAAATATGGCGTCGGCACGGCGCCGAACAAGATTGTTACTTGGAATGGCGAGAGCGCTTACAATGGCAGAAAAATAAAAATGATCTTAGTAAATGAAGATCTCGGGTTTTAGAATTTTTTTGTTATAAATCAGAAAACCACCAAAGAACGGGGTTCCATGGTGGTTGATTTTCTCACGAATTATTTTACTGTCCTCTGCGGACGAGACCCCGTGAGAATGGATCCC
Organism: Candidatus Nomurabacteria bacterium RIFCSPLOWO2_01_FULL_39_18; assembly: GCA_001787005.1. Classification (GTDB taxonomy): domain Bacteria; phylum Patescibacteriota; class Minisyncoccia; order Phycocordibacterales; family UBA9973; genus UBA9973. The sequence goes on from MFUV01000006.1 coordinate 52,109, forward strand.
GCCCGCTTGCGTCGAGGTTTCTCCTACGCGACGACGCTCTGCTTCTGCATGATGCGCGATACGAGCGCAGGGGTCGGGAAGAACACGTCATCCTCTCCGTCTCGAACTTGCAGGAGCATCTCCCTCTCGACTAGTTCTTGGACGCCGACGAAGACATGCTGGGGTCCGAACATGAAGATCCCGCTGAACGGGATCTCAGGGATCTCATGCATTTGCGCCACCGGTTTCGCAACGAAGAGCGCATAGATCCCGATCGTGAGAATGGAGAGGATGTAGTACTTCCACATCGCACGCTGGATGCGCTCGCGCTCGTTGAAGTTGTGCTCCTGCGCCTTTTCGGCGCGCTGACACAACTCGTAATCTCCCTGCATCATCTCGACAAGACGGTGCCAGCTCACGCCGACCCACTGGTCGAGTTGTAGAGAGAAAGAGAGGATGCGTGCCGCAGCCTCCTCCCGTTCTGCCTTTTCGAGCGTTGCTATCAGGCTGTACTTACCGACGCGAATTGCTCTGGGGGAGCAGGGCATCTCTCCCTCAACTTTAAATAATCCTCTTCCCACTAACTTCATTTTTCTTTTCCTTTCTTGTCAAGGCGCCGGGGCCATCTAGATGTGGGCGGCGCGAACTTGTTCCTTATAAATATAGCACATTTTGAGTAAAAAGTCAATAGAACATAGGTATTTAGTTTGAAAAATCGAGCTAGTAATGTATAATCTAATAATGGATTCCCCGGAAATACCCTTTAATAAAGAACTTACTTATCTCGGTATTACTACTTATCGGGACAAAAATACTCTTTTTGGCATCAAGCGCAAAGACAGACGTCAGCATGTTTACATGCTCGGAAAGTCCGGTACTGGTAAATCGGTATTGATGTTTAATATGATTATTCAGAACATCCAGAACGGCGAGGGGGTCTGTTTGGTTGATCCGCATGGAGAAAATGTCGAAGGAGTTTTGTCTGCCATTCCGCCGCACCGCATGAAGGATGTGGTTTATTTCAATCCCGCTGATGCCGACTATCATATCGGTTTTAATGTTTTAGAGTTGGTTGACCCTCAATATAAGCACTTGGTGGCTTCTGGACTAATGGGAATATTTACGAAGATTTGGGCGAATGCCTGGAGCGCTCGAATGGAATATATTCTAAACAATTGTATTCTGGCGCTCCTCGATACTCCAGGGACGACGCTTCTCGGAATTCCTCGAATGCTGGTGGACAAGGACTATCGTCAGAAAATAATTTCCAATTTAAAAGATCCGGTGATTAAGGCTTTCTGGGTGCACGAATACGAAGCTTGGCAGGACAAATTTAGAAATGAAGCGATTGCTCCGATTCAAAACAAAGTCGGGCAGTTTCTTTCTACTTCTATTATCCGAAATGTCGTTGGTCAATCCAAAAGTACGATCAATATTTTTGACATGATGAATAACGGCAAGATCTTTTTAGTAAATGTTTCCAAAGGGCGTATTGGCGAGGACAATTCCGCGCTTCTCGGGGGCATGATTATTACCAAGATTCAGCTTGCCGCCATGGAGCGTGTGCGCATTCCCGAAGAGTCGCGTAAAGACTTCTATCTCTATGTGGACGAATTTCAAAACTTTGTGACGGACGCTTTCGCCGGCATTCTTTCAGAGGCTCGCAAATATCGATTAAATTTGACCGTAGCTCATCAATACACTGCCCAGCTTATTTCAGACAAAAGCTCGGCGGTGCGCGATGCCATATTTGGCAACGTCGGTACGATGATAATCTTTCGCGTGGGGGCGGACGATGCGGAATTTCTAGAAAAAGAATTTGAACCGGAGTTTACTCCGCAGGATATTGTGAATCTGCCGAATTATAAAATTTATTTGAAATTGATGATTGACGGCGTGACCTCTCGTCCTTTCTCCGCGAAAACAATGCCCCAGATGGTGAAATCGGGGAATAAAGAAGTTGAACAAGAAGTAATAAGATCTTCTCGCGAGCTTTATTGCCGGCCGAAAGATGTTGTGGAAAGAGAAATTAATAATTGGAGCGGAATGTCGCTTGGCAATGATAGCGATGGAGGCAGTAGTGCGCTAGAAAAATTCCCCGTCATCTGCTCGCTTTGCAAGAAGGAGACGACAGTGCCTTTCAAGCCAGAAAAGGGCAGGGCAGTATATTGCAAAGATTGTATTGCGAAAATAAAATCCGGAGAAGTCAAAGTGGAGAAAGGGTCAGAGAATCAGATCAAGCACGATGAAACAAAATTTTATAAACCGCTGGCTGACCTCGGAATAGAATTTGAGCGGAAAGACGCTGGACACGTTGAAGAAGAAAACAGGCATCCCGAAAGGACTGATACGCATACTACCAAAACCACTCTTCCACCGCACAAATCAAGCGTTCTTGGAGCTATTAAAAAACCTGCCCGACCAGATGACCCTGGTCGTTCGAGCGGGGTTTTTCATCATGATGATGAAAGTAAAAAAACAAAAGACAATGTAGCCTTGAGAGAAGTTTTAAACAAAACGCTTACGGCGCCTACTCCGAAACCAGAGCCCCAGGCTAGTCAGCCCAGAGAGGAAGTTTCACTTGATGCTTTGAAAAATAAAGTTAAAGATATTGCTGCTACTTCCAAACCTGCTCACAATGCTGCGGTAGGTACTACAGGCAAAGACCGTGCCGCAGGTCCAGAAGAAATGGGTAAATTGAAGGATTTAATCGCGGCTAAATCCAGCGAAACTGTACCGCCCGAAGTTGAGAAAAAACCAGAACCTACTCCTATTCCAACTCCTCCACCTGCACCAGAAAAGAAAGTTGTAGAGCCCCCACTGACCAAGGGCAATATAAAAGAAGTGCCAGAAGATGTGTTAATGAAAATTCTAGAGTAAGGATGTCATTCTAACATTCTATAATTAGCAGTGAGAGAGAAATAATAAGTTTACTTAATTATTACGAACGAATGAACTAATTATATTGTATCCAGTTATATAGAACATTAGAATAAGAATAAAATGAATATAAAAATTGTAAAAAGTAAAATGTCAGAAGAAGAACTTCGTGAAATTGCTAAGGATTTTTACAGCACTATGGTAAAAGGCGTTGTTGATGTTGAAAATGAAACTCTAGCTCTCGGTGGAGAATATCATATGGATGCGAATGCTGTGCTTCTGGAGAATGGCTCAGTCCAGCGAAATATCTGGGGTTTTAATTGGTATTTCGACAAGCCAAAAGAAGAACAGCTTGAATATGTCTCGCTTATAAATATTCGTCCGATGCAAGGTAATAGAATGATGGAAGTGCAAGATTCGATTTTACGCGACAAGATGAAAAAAATAATATTAAAATATCTGTCATGAATACTGCCCGTACCCCACTTTTTTATATGGCGAATCTTGGAAGCGAAATTTCTCGGGCTATTTCAGAGTACCAAAAAGACGATTTTATAAACATGCATAATTCAATACTTCGTGCACAAAATATAATACAAAAAATCAAAGAATTTTCGGAGATGAAAGGGAGAACGAGCGAGCTTGAGATCTTAGAATCTATAATAGGAGATTTAGACCAAAAAAAACTTGAAGTGGATAAAAATCAACTTCTTGATTATTTTTCTCCATTTGCAATTAGGTTAATGGCAATGTGATGCAAAGCGAAACAAAAACACAATCACAAACCTCTACGGCGAATTTTTCCTGGCTAGATATACCTAAGTCAATTTGGTATTTTTTGGATGAGGATAAGCCGAGATTTCTTTTTTATTCTATTTGTCTTTTATTAATTTTATTTTATGATCTTGTTCCACCATATCTCGTTGGTAAAATAATTGATTTTCTTTCTACTTATAATACAGGACAATCACTACACTCGTTTTACTTTTATATAATTTTTATTACTGTCAGTTTTCTCTTAGCTTCACTCGTTAGGCTAAAAAGTAGAAATGCTATAGCTATTATGGCAGTCAAGGCTCGAGCCAGAGCTAGGATCTGGGGTTTTGAAAGATTGACTGAATTTTCACTTGAATGGCATCGCAAAGAAAATACTGGTAATAAGTTAGAAAGAATTTTTACTGGAGCTGAGGCTATTTCAAGGTGGCTTAGGATGTTTCGATCAGATTTATTAAAAATTTTTGTAAACACCATAGGTATGTCTATAGCTTTTGGTTTTACTGATTTCAAAATTGTTTCCTTGGTAATTATATACGTAGCATTTTTTTTGTTTATTGAATTTTATTTTGGTAAAAAAGTTTTTAGTTTAAGTAATCAATTTAACAGTCTAAATCAGAAAGCAGGAGGTACGTATGTTGAATCCGCAAGCAACATGCTTTCTATAAAAGCGCTAGGGAGTGAATCTGGGATGAATGAACGTGTTTTTGGCCGAGAAACATTATCGCGTAATATAGCTATTAAAAAACATAATACTATTAATAAAAAATGGCGCTTACTTCATTTTTTAAATAGTGGGGCACTAGGTCTGTTTATTTATTTTTCGGGTATGTCAGTCATATCTCAGGCTATTACCATAGGAACAGTTTTAGTATTTTTTACTTATTTTTATAAGCTACAGGGATATATGGCTGATATTAGTGAATTACATTTAGACCTTATTGATTCTAAATCCGATCTAGGGAACATGATGCCAATATTTAGAGAAACGGAATTTATTAAAACGGGCAACGATCCTTTTCCTAAGAATTGGCAGAACATTGAAATTAAAAATGCTTCCATGGACTATGGATCCGGGCAGATGGGACTGAATGATTTTAATTTAACTTTACAGAGGAATACGAAAACGGGAATTGCTGGGTTGTCAGGTTCGGGTAAATCTACTCTGGCAAAAATTATCTTAGGGTTATACGCGCTCCGGTCCGGAGAGTTTAAGATTGGCAATAAAAATTATTATTCTATTTCTCACAATGAAACATTAAGCCATCTTACTGTGGTATTGCAAGAAACTGAACTTTTCAATCTTTCTTTGCGAGAAAATATCACGATGATGCGTGAAGAAAATAAAGAACTCATGGATATGGCGGTAGAGATTTCTCAATTGGGAGAAGTAATTGATCGCTTACCCGAGAAGCTTGACTCATTGATAGGAGAAAAAGGATACATGCTCTCGGGCGGAGAGCGTCAGCGTCTCGGCATCGCTCGGGCAATTTACAAAAATGCGTCCATTGTGATATTGGATGAAGCTACTTCATCGCTTGATTCTGAAACAGAAGGAAAAATTATGGAGAAGCTTTTAGGAGAATACGGTAAAGATAAAACATTTTTAATAATTGCGCATCGTTTGGGAACTTTGAGGTATACCGACAATATTGCGGTAATGGAAAGGGGACAGGTTGTTGAAGAGGGCAGTTATGATAAATTAATGAATGATCCCAATTCGGTTTTCCATAGAATGAATAAAGAACAAAAGAAAAATGATAAATAGTGAAACCAAAACCTGTAAAAAATGCAAGCAAGAATTCATAATTGAACCGGACGATTTTTCTTTTTATGAGAAAATGAAAGTTCCGGTGCCGGAGATATGCCCTGACTGCCGTTTCAAGATGCGGGCAGTTTTTCGCAACGAGCGGACGCTTTACAAAAGGACTTGCGGTCTATGCAATCGCTCTATCATCACAATGTACAGTCCGAATTCTCCCTATATTGTGTATTGTAATGACTGCTTTATTTCTGATAAATGGGATCCGTATTCTTATGCGATGGATTACGAGCCGTCTAAGTCATTTTTTGAGCAATTAAAAGAACTTACCATAAAAGTTCCAAAATCCGCCACCTACAGCAGCACGTCTACGGGTGTAAATATCAACAGCGAGTATTCTAACTTTGCCGGAGGCAATAAAGATGGTTATTTGATTTTTAATTCCGGTCCGGGAAATGAAAACTGCGCGTATTCTCGTGGCATCATTGGGGCTCGAGATGTTTTCGATGTTTATTATGGCGATGAAATTGAAAATACATATGAATGTGTGAATGTCCACAAGAACAACGGGGTGATTTATGGGCAAAACATATCTGACTCTATAGATTCTCGTTTTGTCTCAAATTGCTTTGGTTGTACAAATTGTTTCGGATGCGTGAATCTTCGCCATAAATCCTATTATTTTTTTAATGAACCGATGAAAAGAGATGAATGGCTCGAGCGTGTTAAAGAATTTTCTGGGAGTTACGCAAAAACAGAAGAGATGAAACGGAAATTTTCAGAATTTTCTCTGAAGTTCCCTCGTCGTGAGAATAATAATTTAAAAACTACAAATTGTTTCGGAGACTATATTTTTGAATCAAAAAATTGCCATCAATGCTTCGAGGTTTCCTTTTGTGAAGATATGCGATATTCCTTCTCTGTAAAACGGGGCAAAGATTGCGCTGATATGATCGGGCATTGTCGCAGTTCAGAGCTATTATACAACGGCGTCGGCGTCGGGGCTGGTGCAAGGAATGTTATTTGCTCGTGGTGGGTTGAAAGTTCCCAAGATGTTCTATATTCATTTGTGACTCGCCAAAGCAGTAATTGCATCGGCTGCGATGGTGTTAAAGGCGGGAGTTTCGTTATTTTAAACAAGCGCTATAATGAAGACGAATACATAAAAATTAGATCTCAAATCACAGAAGAATTGAAGGCGGAAGGTGTCTACGGAGACTTTTTTCCAGCCGAGCTTTCTTTTTTTGCTTATAATGAAACTATCGGGCAGGACAACAGACCCCTTACGCGCGAGGAAGCTCTTTCAGAAGGTTTCAGGTGGGAAGATGAAATTCAGAAAACAGAAGGGAAAGGAACCCTGAAGACTGAAGACATTCCAGACAAAATAAAAGATGTGGAAGATAGTATTCTGGAAGAAGTGCTAACCTGCACCAAATGTTCCAGGAATTATCGTTTGATCAGACGTGAGTTGGAGTTTTACAGGAAAATGCTGATTCCTATTCCTCGAGAATGTTGGAATTGTCGATTTACTGACCGCATCCTCCGCCGAGGTCCGTATAAATTCTGGGATCGCACTTGCGCAAAATGTAATAAAGAAATTATTACCAATTATGCCCCCGACAGACCGGAGATAGTGTACTGTGAAAAGTGTTACCAGCAGGAGGTGTATTGATTGTCTTATTCGTACGAATAGGTAAATAGAAAAAGTATGAAAAGCGAAACTAAAAAATGTCAAAATTGCAAAAAAGATTTCACCATCGAACCGGAGGATTTTAATTTCTACCAAAAAATCAAAGTCCCACCACCGACTTTTTGCCCGGAGTGCCGGATGCAGAGGCGGATGGCTTGGCGTAATGAGCGCACACTTCATAGAAACAAATGCGCGAAGACAGGCAAGAGCCTGGTGAGCTGTTTTGCGGCTGATTCTCCTTTTACAATCTTTGAGCGGGACATTTGGTGGGGTGATGAATGGGATCCACGCGACTATGGACAGGACTATGATTTCAACAAACCGTTTTTTGCCCAATTTCGGGAGCTTATGGAGCGAACACCTCAACCCAACCTCTTTATAGGCAAATGCGTGAATACTTTTTATGGTAATTATATTGGCGAGTTTAAGAATTCTTATCTTGTTTCTGCTTCCTGGGGCGGGGAGGATGTGTATTATTCTTCTCGAGTTCAAAATTCGAAAAACTGTATGGATATGTTTACCTCAGGGGATTGTCAATTCTGCTACGACGACATCTCTTCCTCTAAGTGCTACGAAACATTTTTTTCCCAATATGCGGAGGCTTGCACGAGCTCCTATTTTCTTTACGATTGCAAAAATTGCATAAATTGTTTTGGCTGTACTAATTTACGCAACAAATCTAATTGTATGTGGAATGAACAACTTACTAAAGAAGCATATGACAAGCAACTCAAAGAATTAAATTTGAATAGTTTCAAAAATTTAATGCTAGCCAAAGAAAAGTTTGAGAATTTAAAAATGAAAGCCATCAGACGATATGCCAACATAATTCGGTCTACAAATGTTTCTGGTGATAACATTATAAATTCAGACAATTGCCAGAATTGCTTTGATCTCTTCGGTGAAGTTAAGGACTGCAAATTTATCACCAACTGTGCGATTAAATTCTATACAAGTTATGATGGTTATGGCGTAGGAGCGAATTCTGAGCTCGTATATGAAGCCATGGATTCTGGAGTGGATGCCTCTCGGCTCCTTTTTACTCTGACTGCCTGGGAGTGTCTTAATACTGAATATTGTATAAATTGCCACGGCTCCAACAATCTCTTTGGTTGTGTAGGTCTACGTAATAAAAGTTACTGTATTTTGAATAAACAATACACCAAGGAAGAATTTTTGAAACTGCGAGAGGAAATCATGAAGCACATGATGGAGATGCCATATTCCGACAAAAGGGGAAATGTGTACAGGTATGGAGAATATTTCCCGGCAGAGATTTCACCCTTCGGCTACAACGAGACTGTGGCACGGGATTATTTTCCAATAAATAAAAACGATATCATCAAAAATGGCTATAAATACATTGAGAAAGAGAAGCCAGAATACCAAGCCACTCGTATGGCAAAATATCTGCCTGACAATATCAAAGATACCGATGAACAGATTCTAAAGGAGGTTATTGAGTGTGAATCCTGTAGGAGACCTTTCAAGATTATCGAAAATGAACTTATTTTCTTAAAAAGATTTAATCTTGCGTTGCCGAGGAAATGTTTTGAGTGTCGTCACCAAGAAAGATTTAAAAAAGTTAATCCTCCCAAACTCTATCACCGGCAGTGCATGTGTGGCGGTGCAGAGTCACCAAGAACGACAGTGGAGCATAGCCACTCTGGTCAATGCACGAACGAATTCGAGACCTCTTATGCCCCCGAACGACCAGAAATAGTGTACTGCGAGAAATGCTTCCAGCAGGAAGTTTACTGACCTCACCCCCAGCCCCTCTCCTTGCCAAGGAGAGGGTGGCCGAAGGTCGGGTGAGGTGAATTATGTTATAATACTAAGACATTATGCCGAAACCCAATCGAGTTCAAATAATCAAATATGGTCCGCCACCGCCAGAGTTACCCGTCTTCGGAAAAGTTAAACCCGAGGATGTTTCTTTTATTGGACGGACGAATTATGTAGCGTCGCTCGAAGAAAAGAAATTTATTTTCGGCATTAAGAGGATAGATAGGCGCAGGCATTTGTATATTATTGGAAAATCCGGCGTGGGTAAATCAAAGCTTCTAGAACTTATGGTCAGACAGGATATAAGCTATGGACATGGATTGTGTTTTATCGATCCTCACGGCGATGAGTTTAAGAACATACTGGATTTTGTTCCAAAGGAGCGGATAGAAGATGTATGCATTATTGACCCCACGGATAAAGAATTTCCGGTGTCATTTAATCCTCTTGCTAATGTTGATCCTGCTTTTAAATTCATTTTGACCCAAGGATTGATTGAAGTTTTTCAGAAACAATTCGGAGCTAATTGGACACCACGCCTAGAGCACGTCTTTCGTTTTACCTGTCTTGCGTTGCTTGACTACCCGCATGCGACCATGCGTGGAATGATTTCAATGTTGACGGACAGAAATTATAGGCAAAAAGTGGTGGAGTACATCACGGACGACATGGTAAAAAGATTCTTCGCTATAGAATTCGCCGACTGGTCGGAGAAGTTTGATACTGACGCCATTATTCCGCTTGTCAACAAGCTCGGGCAGTTCCTTTCTGACCCGCTACTCCGTAATATTTTCGGCCAGAAAGAAAACAAGGTTGATATTAGCTCGCTCATGAATGAAAAGAAAATTGTACTTATAAACATTTCCAAAGGTCAGTTGGGGGAAGAAAATTCCTCATTTCTTGGCTCTATATTTCTGACCAAAATAAAACAAGCCGGAATGGAGCGTGCCTCAATGGACGAGTCCGCGCGTACCGACTTTTATCTTTATGTAGACGAGTTTCAAAATGTGGTTACGCAAACATTTGAAAATATTCTCTCTGAAGCTCGCAAATACGGACTGAACCTGACCATTGCGCACCAATACGTTGGCCAGATTATCACCAAAGTTCATCAAGCAGTTTTGGGAAATGTCGGGTCCGTGATAACTTTCCGCGTGGGTGGTGAGGATGCGGTGAAATTAAAGCCGGAATTCGCGCCGCTGTTTGATGTGAAAGATATGATCAACCTCGCAGTCACAGAATTTTATATCAAAATGACAATAGACGGGGAGTCTTATGATCCTTTTTCTGCCGAGACTCTTCGTGTCTTGCCTCCGACGCATCCATCATATCGGGAAGAAATTACTGCCGCATCTCGGCAAAAATATTCTATTCCGAAAGATGCTGCTGCAAAATTAATTGCCGAAGAAGAAACAACAATCATCCGAAGCGCGGAGGAAAAAGCAATTATTGAAGGAAAATCCAAGAAAAAAACAAAGGGCGGGAAAGTGGTGGGCGAAGAGGAAGCGGGTGAGACTGAGACAGAAAACCCAAAGGCGAAGGCTTCACAGGAAGCCGAGCCCATGATTTAAGGAAACGCTTGACCAAGAGTTGTTTGCGAGTATAATATCACTATGTCAAAAGACCCCGAACGAAAGCAAGGCTTCGTACGGGGCAAGCTATTATTCAAGATATGAACAAAGATTATTACAATATATTGGGTATAAACAAAGATGCAAGTAAGGAAGAAATTAAAAAAGCTTTCTACAAGCTGGCGCATAAATACCATCCTGACAAAAAAGAAGGCAATGAAGCAAAATTCAAACAAGTAAACGAGGCGTATCAAGTGCTCTCTGATGACAGCAAGCGTTCAAAATATGATCAATTTGGCGCAGGATTTGAAAATATGGGGCAGGGATATGCGAGGGGTCAGGGAGGATTTGGCGGTTTTGAAGGGTTTGATTTTGGAGGTTTTCAAAATGGCGGTACAGAATTTGATTTCGGCAATCTGAATGATATTTTCAGTGATTTCTTCACAGGAGGAATGGGCGGAGGAAGGGGGGAAGCGCGCAGAGGCCGGGACATTTCGACCGAAGTGCAGATTTCTTTCCAGGATTCTATTTTTGGCACGAGCAGAAAAATTTTAATTACGAAAACATCTTCATGTCTCACTTGCAATGGTTCCGGCGCGAAAGCTGGGTCGGGAATGATGACCTGTAAGAAATGTAACGGTCAAGGTAAGATACATGAAACTAAGAAATCTTTCCTCGGGACTATTTCTAGCACAAAGCTTTGCGAAGAATGCTTCGGTGCCGGCGAAGTGCCGAAAGAATTGTGTGAAAAGTGTAAAGGGAAAGGTGTCATGCGTCGCGAAGAAGAAATATCGATTTTAATCCCAGCTGGTATTCGCGACGGAGAGATGATTCGCATGACGGGCATGGGAGAAGCGGTATCCAAAGGAACAACCGGGGACCTTTATATCAAAATAAACATCACGCCGCATCCCGTGTTTAAACGCGACGGACACGACTTGGTTATGAATTTAAATTTGAAACTCTCCGATGCGTTACTCGGTACCAAGTATCCAATAGAAACCCTTGATGGCGAGATTGAGGTTACCATCCCCGAAGGCGTCTCCATAAATGAAGTTCTGCGAGTGCGCGGCAAGGGCGTGCCGATCGGGAAAAATAAGCGTGGAGATTTACTAATCAAACTCAACATAAAACTTCCTAATAAACTTTCTCGCAAAGAACGAGATCTCATAGAACAACTCAAAAAGGAGGGGATCTAATTAAATGTTGCCAGAAAACATTGTATTTGTTGGCCTCTTTCTACAGTTAACAGGACAGATATCTTACATAATGAGTATGTTTAGAGGGCATGCCAAACCCAACCTAGTGTCATGGTTTATTTGGATGTTGGCGCCACTTTTTGGTTTCTTTTTTCTAATCAAAGCTGGAGCAGGTTTTTCTGCCTTTCCGATATTTATGGCTGGCTTCGGACCTTTTCTTGTTATTCTTTTTTCAATTCTTATAAAAAATGGGTATTGGAAAGTAAATGCTTTTGATTTATATTGCGGAGCGCTTGCTCTTCTTGCTTTAATATTTTACGTATTCACTCATAGTCTGGGCATATCAATTATTTTCGCAGTATTAAGTGATAGTCTAGCGGCTGTCCCAACCATTATAAAATCATGGAAATTTCCTGAAACAGAAAGCGGCTTAATTTACTTTTTGGCGATGGTATCTAATATTCTTGGACTGCTAACAATCAAAGTTTGGTCATTCTCAATTTCTTTATTTGGTATTTTGGTGATAATTCAATGTATTGTAATATTATTTTGTATTTACAGAAAAAAGATTTTTAAATCATAGAAATTTTATTTTGTCCACCATCTTTTACATATGTTCGAGATAGTAGAATAAAAAAATATTTTTGGAACACTAAATTTTCGAGATTTTTTGTCCTTGATCAGTATCTTTAATTTCATAACCCAGGGAATTTATTTTTTTTCTTAAATCATCAGATTTTTTGAAATCCTTATCTTTTCGCGCTTGCTCGCGTTCTTCCGCTAGCTCGAGAATTTCTTCCGGAATTGCCTCAATTTTTAGATTTTCCAATCCCAATCCTAGCACTTTATCAAAGTCCAAAACAGTAGTCTTTTTGTCCGCAAGGGAGATATTTTCGTCCTTTAAAATATCCCATAGCACTGTCAGTGCCCGAGGAGTGTCTAGGTCGTCTTCTAGGTAGCTTTTGAACTTTTTTTGGTATTTCGGGCTTATGGCTCCTAGTTCGCTGTCAGTCTTGCTTGTTGCTAGCTCATTGTAGAGTCCGTAGAGCCTTTTTAGGGCTATTTCTGCGCCTTCCAATGCTTCCCAATTGAAATTGACCTTAGTACGATAGCTAGACATTAGAAGCCAAAAACGGTAGGCTACCGCGCTTATTCCTTTTTCTGTGATGTTTCCTAACTTCAAAAAATCTCCCGACGACTTGGCCATTTTGGTGCCGCCAAAATCCACAAATTCATTATGCATCCAAAATTTTACAAAAGGTTTTTTGCTAGTTGCGCATTCTGATTGAGCGATCTCATTGGTGTGGTGTGTGGGCATGAGGTCAATGCCTCCTGTATGAATATCAAACTGCTCGCCAAGAAATTTCATGCTCATGGCTGAGCATTCTATATGCCAACCAGGAAACCCTACACCCCATGGGGATTCGAAGCCAAGAACATTTCCGCCAGAGGCGGATCCGCCTTTGGCGGAAAATTTCCACAGAGCAAAATCTTCTGGATTTTTCTTTTCTGGATTTTCAGTAATCCTAGCGTGGTCTTTATCTCGAGTTGTTTTTCCGCCCCAAAGTATTCCGTAGTCGGGCATTTTGGAAGTTTCAAAATAAATTCCATCACTCGTTTTGTACGTATAACCTTTTTCCTCCAGTTTCTTTACGAGCTCTATGTCTTCTTTTACAAAATCACTTGCAAAGTGGAGTTCTTCCGGTATTTCAATGTTAAGCGCTCGAAGATCGCTTTTAAATTTTTCCGTATAAAATTCTGCCAGCCCGCGCATATTTTTTAAGGTCAATTCTTTTCTTTCCCGCAGAAGCCCCTTGGTCATTTTATCCTCACCTGAATCCGCATCGCTCGACAAGTGTCCGATGTCGGTGATATTCATAACCCTTTTAACTTTGTATCCAGCGTATTCCAAAGTTTTTTGCAAAATATCCGCAAAAACAAAAGCTCTCAAATTGCCGATATGGGCATAATCATACACCGTCGGTCCGCATGAATATATTCTGACACGACCTTCTTCGATTGGCACAAATTCTTCTTTTTTCCGCGTTAGCGTGTTATACAATTGCATTTTACCTGAAGTTATGTGGTTTGATTGAATTCATTTCGGTAAATTGAAATCAAAGTATAGAACAAACTTATTGCGAGCGGTCCGATTAGAATGCCGACTGGACCCAAGAATGAGATTCCGCCAAGCACTGAAAATAATATTAAAAGGGGAGAGATATTCGTTTGCTTGCTGATAATAAATGGACTCAAGAAATTGTCAACCAATCCGACAATAATCACTGCCCAGATCAAAAGGCCGATAGCCGATGCATTATTACCGATAGCGAAGAGAAAAATAATTGCCGGTACAGAAACAAGCGCGGTTCCGACCGTCGGTAGAAGGGAAGTCACGGCGGCCACTACGCCCCAAAGAGCCGGATTGGGAACATTGAAAAGCCAGAGTCCGAAGCCCAAGAGCACCCCCTGTATAAGGGCGATAAAGAGGTATCCTTTTATTATGGCATTTACGGAGAGTGTCAATCTGTCCAGTATTTTTTCATCATCTTTATCTTCAAGCGGACTTAAAGAAACCAAGGATCTTTTCCATCCTTCGCCGTCTTTCAAAAAATAAAAAATAATCAAAAGCATTAAGATAAATGAGAAAAAAGCGGAAACAGTAGTGCTGAATATATTTGCTATATTGTTCGATATATATGAAACAAGGTCTGTTAATTTATTTTTTACATCGAAAACAATGCTGTCAGGCAGTATTTTGTTCACGGTGCGATTTATCGAATTAAGCAAGGGCCCGATATTCCCGTTGTCTGTAACCACTTCATAAACATTCTGGCTCTGATTGAAGACTATTGCGCCGATGCCTAGAAGCGGCCCGCAAAGAACCAAGGTAAAAAGGATTACAGTCAAAAAAGCGGAAAGCGAACTTGGCAAACGTCTTGCGTAGAGCCACTTATAAATGGGATATAAAACTATTGAAAAAGAAACTCCTAGAACAAGCACTACCCAGAAGGGTCGAAAGATCAGAAAACTAAAAATGAAGGTGGCTATCAAAAGTCCAAAGAAAAAATACCTTTCAATAATTTTTGTTTGCATATACAAGAGTATAACAAAAACCGTGCCATGCACCAAGTGCCCTTTAGTTACCCTTCAAGGGTGACACTGTGGAGTTGCCTTTTTGTGGAATATCCTGTAATATAAACCCATATGGACAAAGGAGAATTTGCAGTAATACAAACAGGAGGGAAGCAGTACAAAGTCTCTAAGGGGGGCTTTCTTTCTGTTGAAAAGATCAAGGGGGGCAGTAAGGGGGAGTACAAAAAGGGGGACAAGCTTGTTTTTGATAAAGTTCTACTCCTAGATGATGGGAAAAATGCTACTATCGGCGCACCCTATATAACAGGCGCAAAAGTGGACGCGGAAATTACCGAAATCGGCAGAGCTCGCAAAATCCTAGTCGTAAAATATAAACAAAAATCCCGCTACCTCCGCAGAAACGGTCACCGCCAGCCATTTTTCAAAGTAAAAATAACTTCGATAAAATAACAGAAAAATATCTATCTACAAAATCTATATGGAAGATGTACCAGAATCCAAAAATAAAGTAGAAGAAAAATTAGCTGCGATTCAAAAATTTAAGCATTCGCCAGAAGTTATTAGACAAATGATAGATGATTTAGATTTCTATCTTTCCCTTAGAATAGCAAAAACACAATTACCTTTTAATGTTAAGGTTTTTTTCAATGCAATACATAAACAGTATAGTACATTTACTCCAGCAGAGATTAGACAATTGATAACACAACTACAGTCATATGTAAAATAATTTGCTCACTGCTTTTTTTTTAAAGAGTGTTTTTTAGGGTGTCGTTGCCAGAATATTAAGAAATACACAGGCGTTGCCTGTGTATTTCTTAAGAGCTATTGAAAAAACTAAGCCATTCGAACAATTCATTCTGATGATCAATCAGTTTTTTGAAATAAGAAGGAAATCGCACAGGATTTAAAATTTTGAATTTTTCTTCAACATATTCTTTTGTACTTGAATATGGATAAGTAAAAACATATTTTAGTAAATTTTTAGTATTTCTACTTTTATTTTCCTTCCAATTTTTATCTATCAATTTTGCTGGATTCAGATGAATATACGAATAAAGATATTTTAGATATGTGTCCTTATTCGCATGGATTGATTTAAATACACCCTCATATAATTTCCCAGTTCGTTTGTATTTTTTATTAAAATACATCGAATATCCAGTCATTAGTTTAAGCATATATTTAGAAATTCCATTTTTTACTTTTTCACGAACAAGGACATGAAAATGATTAGGCATTAAACAATATGCACCAATATCAATTATAGTTTCTTCGCGATCAAAAGTTTTGCCAATATCTCTTAATTTAATACTTTTCACCGTATTGCAAATATACATTAAAAACAAAAAATAATCATAATCATTTTTATCCAAAAAGATCAGTCTTTTTTCTGTGCCACGATTATATAAATGATAATATTCATCCACAGCGAAAGATTGTTTTCTTAAAGCCATGTTTTTAAGTATAGCATAATTAAACAAATACACAGGCAACGCCTGTGTATTTGTGATATCAGCTTTTATATATCATGTATTTAAGATAAAAATAACTTCGATTTCATAGAATTTCTTAAAATTGTTCCGATTCTAACAATTTTCTCACTATTTATTTTTCTTCTTGGTAAATGTCCAGCATCGTTTCTCCTATTGATTGGTATAAGGTGTATATGAACATGTTTTATCTGACGTCCTTTTACAAAAAGGTAAATATGTTTAGATTTTAGAATCTTTCCAAGATGAAGAGCTATCTTTCTAGCAATTTTTAATAAAGATATATATTCTTTCTCATTTAAATTGAATAAAAAATCAGTATGCTTTTTGGGTACGACAAGAATGTGACCGTAATTTGTAGGATTTGTATCTAAAAATGCTATGTGATTTTTATCAACAAAAATAATTTCATTGGGGGTTGTTCTCTCTGACAACTGAACAAAAAATACATTTTTTCATAGAAATAAAAAATATTACTGCCTATTTTTCAATGCGTTTTTGAGGGTGTCGTTGTCGGAATATTCTAGCTCAGTGCCAGTGGAGAGGCCCTTGCCCAGGGAGGAGATTTTAATATTTTGTTTATCCGCGACATTTTTAATCTGTTCTCTAACATAGGAATCTGTATGGTTACCCTGTGGGCTGACAGAAAAAGCAAGAATTATTTCTTGAAGTGCGTTGCGTGAGGCAAGACCTAACGCGTTAGCGTTAGGTCTTGCCTCACGCATGATTTTTTCTTTTAATTCTTCAATTCGTATCTTGCTCTTGGTGTTTTTCTCAACTATCGGTACAAGCCCGCCTAGGATAAAATATTTACCATTATAAACCCGGCTTTTCTTAACAGATTCTAAATCGGAATCCTTTTCCACAACCATTAGAACAGAAGAGTCTGTACTTGTGTTGCCGCAGATGTCACACGTTTTATTTATCCCGCCATTGACGGGGTTTTTACCATTTTTCCCGCCTGCAGGAGCTATGCTTTCAGCATTGCGGGCGGGAACGATAAAAAATCGAAAACATTCTCCGCACTGCGCTACTTCTTTTTTTAGATCTGTTATCAAGAGAGCCAAATTTTCCGCATAACTTCCGTTTTTGGACATTAAAAAATAAACAAATCGTTTTGCCTGGCGCTCTCCAATGCCGGGAAATTCTTTAAAAATTTCTGTTAGTTTATCTACAATATCCATAATTTAAAATTCATCCAAATCTCCCTTAACTTTTGACGGGGCGAATTCGCTGATGTTGCTTTTTTCAAGGTTTAGAAATGTCGTGGTTTTTTCGTCAAAATAAAGTTCAACTTTTCCCACCGGGCCATTGCGGTGTTTTTCGATTAAAATTTCAGCGATATTTGTTTTTTCGGATTCATCTTTCCCTTTATCGTCCCGGTGGATGAACATGACAACGTCTGCATCTTGTTCAATAGACCCAGAGTCGCGTAGGTCAGAGAGGCGAGGCTTGCCTCCGCGCGATTCTACTGCACGAGAGAGTTGAGAGAGCGCAAGTACAGGCACGTCCAGTTCTTTTGCCAAACTTTTTAATGATCTTGAAATTTCTGTCACTTGATTAACCATTGAATCGTAATTTTTTGAAGTCGTCATTAACTGCAAATAATCCACCACGATAAGATCGAGCCCCTTTTCAGCTTTTAGCCTTCTGGAAAGCGCTTTCATTCTGACTATTGAATTACCCGGCTGGTCATCAATGTAAATTTTAGCCTTTGCCAGCTTATCCAGCGAATCTCTGAGCTTAGAAAACTCTCTATCTGAAGACAGGCGACCCGTGCGCAAATTCCAAGCGTTGACTCGGCTTTCAGCAGAAAGCATTCTATCCACCAATTGCTGAGAAGACATTTCGAGAGAAAAAATTACCACCGATTTTTCGTGCACCACAGAAGTCATGCGCGCAATGTCTAAAGCCAAGGTGGTTTTGCCCATGGAAGGTCTAGCCGCAATAATAACCAAGTCAGACTTTTGCAAGCCCGAGAGCATAGTATCCAAATCTCGGAAACCGGTCGGAAGCCCGCGAAGCATTCCTTTGTGTTCGTGTAATTTCTCTAGGCGCTCATATGCTTCAGGCAAGGCATCTTTTAAATTTATGTATTTTTGATTTTTTGGAGACGAGACTACCGTAAAGATTTTCTTTTCTGCCATATCCAATATGTCATCCATGTGGTCGTCACCCTCTTCAAAAGCAAGTTCAGAAACATAATCTGCTGCCTCGATTAAACTTCGGAGAACATATTTTTTCTGCACAATATCAGCATAATGTTTAACATTGGTGCTGGAAGGGACGACGTTGACTATTTCTGCCAGATATTGGTTGCCCCCGATCGCTTCCAGTAATTTTTGTTCGGCAAGTTTTGTGGAAAGGGAAAGCATGTCTATCGGTTCATTCTTCACCGAGAGATTAAGCATTGCTCGAAAAATTATCTTATGTTTCTCGACATAAAAAGAATCAGGGCTTACCATATCTTCCACTTCGTGCATTGCGTCTTTGCGAAGCATTATTGAGCCCAATACTGCCTGTTCTGATTCTATGCTTTGTGGGGGAATACGGAGATTGCTCGATTTATTTTTTAGAACCTTAGGCATAAACTCATTCTCTACCATGCTAGCCATGTTGTCAAAGCTCCAAGTTGATAAGATTGTTATTAAAATGTTAATATATAAAACATGGCTAAAAAGATATTATTATCGGGTATCCAGCCCTCCGGTAAGCCCCATATTGGAAACTACTTCGGACTTATGAAAAGAATCGTGGAGTATCAGGACGAGTACCAGGTTTATTTTTTTATTGCTGATTATCATGCGCTAAATTCATTCAAAGACAAGGAAACATTGAAAAGTAACATTATTAATATTGTTATTGATTATTTGGCAATTGGTTTAGATCCAAAAAAATCGACCATATTCAAGCAATCTGATGTTTCGGAACACGCAGAACTTGCGTGGATTTTTGATACTATTACCACAATGCCATATCTCGAACGAGCGCATGCCTACAAAGATGCGCAGGCAAAAGGAAAAGAAATAAGTGTTGGCTTATTTAATTATCCTATGCTCATGGCGGCAGATATTTTACTCTATGGCACAGAGCTTGTGCCGGTTGGCAAGGACCAAGAGCAACATGTGGAGATTGCGCGCGATACCGCCGAAAAATTTAATAATAAATTTGGAGAAACTTTTACATTACCTAAGTCAAAAATTGCAGAAATTCCAGTTATACATGGGACAGATGGTCGGAAGATGTCTAAGAGCTACGACAATACCATCCCGCTTTTTTCTGAATATGAGGATATAAAAAAGATAGTAATGAGCATAGTGACAGATTCAGGGGAGGGCAAAGGAGAAGGTAAGCCGAAAAATGTCTATGCGATACACAACTTAATTCGTCCATCTTCCGATCTCGATCCTATTTATGAGAGCAAGAAAGGTAAATATAAAGAGTTGAAGGAATTATTAATAGAAGATTTGGAGAAATTTATTGCACCACTGCGTGAAAAGCGAAAAGAATTTGAGAAAGACATCCCTCGTGCCCTGGCTATTCTAAAAGAAGGTGGCGATAAAGCCAAAAAAATTGCCTCTGCCAAAATGGACGAAGTACGAGAAAAAATCGGAGTGAAGGTTTACTAAAAATATTTTAATTTTTATGTTAAAGTAAAATATATGCAAAATCGGATATTATCAAGTGGAATAAAGAACCATATTGGGAAAGAAGTCTTAATGCAAGGGTGGCTTCATAAGAAGCGCCTGCTGGGCGGGCTTGTCTTTATTTTATTGCGTGATCGCGGGGGAGTCACGCAGGTTTTAATAGAAGACAAAGATGAAGCGCAAAAATTGGATGGACTTCAGCTAGGAACGGTCTTGGAAATTACGGGTACCGTGGTGGCCGAGGAGCGAGCCCCAGAAGGTACAGAAATTCACAGTCCAAAGATTACGATAATGCTGCCCGTAACGGAAACTTCTCCCATTGAGATTGATAAACCATTAAGTCATAAATCTGAAAATTTAGACACGCTTTTTGAATACAGAGTCGTAGGAGTGCGAAATATTAATGAGGGAAAAGTTTTTAAAATCAGAAGCGCTCTCAATCGTTACATCAGGGAATTCTTGCATAAAAACGAATTCGTGGAAATCCAAACGCCAAAAATTCTTGCGGGTGCCACAGAGGGCGGAGCAGAAGTTTTTAAGTTTGATTATTTTGGTAAAGAAGCAACTCTGGCGCAGAGTCCGCAATTTTATAAACAGATTATGGTCGGTGCTTTTGAGCGAGTCTTTGAAATAGGTCCAACATTCCGCGCAGAACCCAGCACCACCTCGAGGCATGTGAGCGAGATTACGATGCTTGATATTGAAATGGGTTTTATCGAGTCGCATGACGATGTTTTAAAAATGACGGAAAATTTGGTTTTTAATGTTTTGAATAGAGTTTATGAAGAACATGCCGAAGAGCTAAAAAGCCTGAATGCTCCAGAATTAGTGTTGAAGGCATCTTTTCCGAGATATACTCTCAAAACAATACATGAAATGTACACCAAGGCGACAGGCATTAACACCGTTGGCGAGAAGGATATGCGTCCAGAGGAAGAAAAATGGATTTGTGATTATTCAAAAAAAGAAAATGAATGCGAAGCAATTTTCGTTACCGAATTTCCGGTGGAGAGTATGAAATTCTATCACATGATTAATCCTAAAGATCCTACAACTGTTTGTTGGGCGGATCTTCTTTTCAGGGGACTCGAAATCGCTACATGTCCAATGCGAGAACATCATTATGATAAGCTTGTTGTTCAAATGAAGAAAGCAGGGATTGACCCAGAACATCCGGGATATAAATATTATTTGCAAGCCTTTAAATTTGGTTTGCCCCCGCATGGAGGATTTGGTTTCGGCATAGATCGTTTAGTGGAAAAGACGATTGGCCTTGAGAATGTAAAAGAAGCGATTCTTTTCCCGAGAGACATGAATAGGCTTACTCCGTAGTTTTTAAAATGAACTATAAAATTTCCGGCAAGGTAGTAAGAGGCGACGGATATGGAAAAAAGTTGGGGTTTCCTACTGTGAATTTAGAAACCAAGCAACAAAAGACAAAAGAATTTCCCAAAGATGGAGTGCATGCTGGAGTGGCAGTTTTGGATGGTAGGGAATATAGGGCGGGAATTGTTATTGGCCCCAAGGGTAAGGTTGAAGCGCATTTGATAGGGTACAGCGGAGATGCATACGGGAAAGAAGTAACTCTCCAAGTGGGTGAATTCATAAGAGAATATAAAAAATTTAATACTGAAGAAGAATTGATTGAACAAATAGGGAAAGACCTAGAAAAGTGCTAGACTTAAAAATATGCAAAATTCTACCGGTCCCATTTTAATTATTATTGCGGCGTTTCTCTGGGCTTTCGACGGGCTGATTCGTCAGCACTTATACACGTTGCCGCCGATTACGATTATTTTCTTTGAACATTTAATAGGGCTTATAATTTTATCTCCATTTATTTTTAAATATGTACGGGAGACAAAGCTAGAAAAAAGAGAATGGTGGCTTCTTGTCCTGGTGGCAGTTTTAAGCGGACTTCTGGGTACACTCTGGTTTACCACAGCGCTCGGTAAGGTGCACTTCATTTCTATTTCAGTTGTGTTTCTTTTGCAAAAGCTTCAGCCGATCTTTGCCATCACCACTGCACGTATTTTCTTGAAAGAAAAACTAGACAGTCGCTACATCAAATGGGCTCTGCTCGCTCTTGTTTCAGCTTATTTTGTGACTTTCCCCAACGGCGTGGTCAATTTTGAGACAGGCGAAGGCACAATCATCGCCGCCTTATATGCGCTTGGCGCCGCTTTTGCCTGGGGGTCATCCACCACATTTTCTAAAATGCTTTTGGGACGTGTTCGCGCAGAAGTTAGTACATTTTACAGATTTTTGTTTACCATAATAGTGTCCCTGCCAGTCCTTTTTATTTTTGGACGTGTGTATATTTCAGGGTTTGAAAAGGGTACTGCGCTTGCCATACCCACAATGCCTCAATTTGGATTCTTGGCGTTAATTGCTCTATCTACCGGGATGGTTGCGTTACTTATTTATTATAAAGGACTTGCCAGAACGCCAGTACACATTTCCACAATTTTGGAATTGACCTTTCCGTTTGTTGCTATTTTACTAGATTTTATCGTTAACCATACAGTGCTAACTCCACTACAATGGATCTCTGCGCTGGCGCTTGTCTTTAGTATTTATCAGATTGCGAAGTTAAGAGAAAGTATTACATAATGTATTATATAATAAGTTATATAATAAAATTAAAATGATATACAATGATTTATTAAAAAAAACTTGCATTTCGTGCGAAGGGAAGGGGATTAAGCCTTTCGATCGTAGGCAAGCAGAAGAATATATGGCCCAAGTCACGGGCTGGACTTTGAGCGAAGACATTAAAAAGATCTCTAGAGAGTATAAATTCAAAGATTTTATCGGCGCAATGAATTTCGTCAACAACGTGGCTGACATCGCGGAGTCAGAAGGGCACCATCCAGACATACATGTGCACTACAATAAAGTTCTGCTCGAACTCTGGACCCACGCCATCGGCGGACTCTCCGAGAACGACTTCATCGTTGCCGCTAAAATGGATGCGATGAAACAGTAATTTGTATGAAATTTTACCTGTCTTCTTATAAACTGGGGAATGAAACTGAGAAATTAAAAAACTTAATTCCAAATAAAAAAATTGGGTATATTCCCAATGCACGAGATTTTTCTGGAACAGATCCAGAGAAAAAGAGAGAAAGAACAGAAAGGGACGTTACCCTGTTAGCTGAATTAGGAATAAAAGCTGAGGTAATTGATCTAAAAAATTATTTTAATAAGAAAGATAAACTACAGAAAAAGCTCGAAGAGTTAGGAGCTATATTTATCAGCGGCGGGAATGTTTTTGTGTTGCGTCAAGCCATGAAGTTGAGCGGTCTCGATGAAATTCTCACGGAATTCAGAAATAATAATCAAGATTTTCTTTACGCTGGTTATAGTGCCGGTGGTTGTGTTTTGTCGCCCAATCTTAGAGCATATGCAATCGTAGATGATGCGACAGATATACCCTATGAAGAATTGAAAGAAGTTATCTGGGAAGGTTTGGGTTTTATTGATTTTGCTTTTATGCCCCACTTTAATTCTGACCACCCTGAATCTGCAAAAATTGGTGAAGAAATCGAATTTTGCCAGAAAAATAATATACCATACAAAGCCATCAAGGATGGGGGAGTGGTTATTATTGAATAGGGGAAACAAGCGAATTTTTCTTATTAAATATTCCCTATAAATTTCTTAAACACTTGTTTTGTGTCTTTTATAGATTGAAGACTAACCCATTCATCTGCTCCGTGATTACCTTCTCCGTAGGGACCAAAGTTAAAAAATGGTATACCTGTTTTTGCGCTTATCATTGCCACGTCATTGTAGCCACTAAGCCCAGGATCCGATAATTCAATTTCAAACCCTACTTGTTTAGCAGATTCTAAAAATAGTTTCAAATCTTTTTCTCCGGTCATTACACTAGGAGATCTCAACTGTTGTACATTTACAGAGAAGCTTAATTTATGTGTTTTTTTGATTTCGTTCTCAAATAAAGTTTTTAATTTCTGCCTTGATATATTTTTCGATAAACGAACAGAAAAAATAGCTTCCGTGTAATCTGGAACAGAATTATTTTGTGTTTGAATCTTACCATTAACCAATACACCAAGATTCATAGATACCAGAGTAGCCGAAGTTTTTCCTAATCTTGTTTCAATAGATTGCAAATTATCTTTTAATTTTTTGTACACATCAAAAAGCACCTCGCCTGCGTTTATGCCTTGCTGTGATCTGGAAGCATGCGCTCTCTTTCCATAGATAATTACTTTTACTTTCGCACATCCGCGGCATCCGTAGCCAAGCTTAAAACTAGACTCTGGACTTACAAAATATCTGACAGATTTTGGTATTCTACTGCTGTTTTTTACCATAACCTCCATTCCTTTTTGTCCATGCTCCTCATCACAGTAAAATAAAAAACCAACTTTATCTTGAAGCCTTTTCGGTAGCTCCAAAGCAGCAAAAATAGCAGACACAGTTCCACCTTTCATGTCTTTTGTACCTAGCCCATATAATTTATTTTCCTTTGTTATTATTTTTGTATGATTCTTTTTACTTGGCAAAACTGTATCTAAATGACAGCAGAAAATAATCTTTGGTTTCTTTGGAATTATCAATAAATTTTCTCTTCCACGTTCAATTTGAATCTTTTTTATTTTATATTTTTTAAAATTCTTCCGAAAAAATTTCTGAATAAAATCACAATACCTCCGCTCTGAAGAACCCCTTTTCTTATCGAGGTAACTTGGAATTTCTATAAGTTTTTTTAATAATTCTTTTTCCATAATTTTTATATTATATATTAAAATTCCCCAGGCCGCCCATCATCGACAGACGGCCTCAGGAATTGATCACCCTACAGAACAAGGTAGGATATCTTGGCATGGGTTCCCCCATGCGAAAGGAGTTGCTCTGCCGGCACTCGGGTCACTTCGGACCCGTAGTGCTCGCCTTTGTTCGGGCCCAGGTAACTCGATACGCGAACCCGCTCTCCGTCGATGAGGCATGGCAGAGCGGGTTGGAGGAGGAAATAGGTGGGAAGGCTGAGTTTACTGTAAACAGCCTTGTAAACCTCCTTTTGCTTGAAGCCTGAGAAGGTAACCTGGCGGCAACCTGACGTCGCCAGGCACTTGAGGAAGACCCTCTCCGAAGGAGATCCCCACCTAGAGGATATGAAATCCTCGAAGCTTACCCATTGGATCTGACCCCGACTAAAGCCAAGGCCGACCTCCAAGGAGCCCTCGTGCAACCTCACGAGATAGGTTGCCACGCAGTTTGCACGATGAAGGGCAACATCTGCGTTAAATCCGAAGAACTCTGGAAGGCCTGTGATGTTCAACAGGGCATTCCAAACCTGGGATTCAAAAAGACGAATACCAGGAGCGCCAACGGTCGCCCTTCCTCCCCTGATCTCCTTCCTTGAGAGCCGAACAACGTTGTCGGCGCCCGAGAATTCGTCGGAGAAGGCGAAGCTTGCTCGCACTCGATCGGTGAGCCACCGGAGCGAATGGGCAGAGCCGTGAGCACGGTCGCTCACCCAAGTCGGAGAGAACTCGGTGAGTTTTTCCAAGTAAGGCTCTTGGGTTTTCAACCCGAGAAGCTCTTGGGCCGCAACCATTGGCGTAACGCCGTAGGGCATCACATTCGGGTCGATGATAACCAGACGGTTTTCAGCAGTCAAGCCAAAATCGATCCTGGTGACATGCGGGCTAGGAAAATACTCTTGCCCTGCCGTAAACCATTCAATCTCCGATCTTTTGCGGGTTCCCCATCCGCTAGTTTCCGGGGCAGAGTTTCCTGAAGCGAAGTATTCTTCTGGAAAAAACTGGGAGACGAAGGTTCTGCCTTCTGGCTTCGACATTATTCCATTCACAAACTTCTTCCACTGTTTCCAAGTAGAAGAAATTTGTCCCAGTGCCACCTTACTCAAGAAATACTTCGACCCTGGAAGGGTGGGGTTAACATCGTCCACCGGAAAAGGAAGAAATTCTTCTCCTTTTCGGAAACTTATCCTAAGCCGAAACAGCTCTTCAGAAATTCTCACCATCTTCTCCTTTTCAAGAACAATTCCACACCTCAATATTTCGAGGCTGGTGGATATGTTCTTTCTTAAAAAATAAAAAGCATAATCAACAACCCCCAAATATTTTCTGGATTGTAGTGATGCCAATAATAATTAAATTTTAATTTTTGGTTATTCATATAATTTTAAAATTTCCCTTAATTCTTATGAAATTTTCATAATTTTTTGTAAATTAATTTCAGAGCTTTCTTCACAGCTTCTTTTGGCGTTTTTGCTTTCCCAATTTTAATTCTTTTTCTTTCATCAAGATATGTACCCGACAATTTTTTACTCCAACCACCTGTATTGTACAAAGAAATAATGGGTATATTTGCCTGATAAGCAATTGCCATTTCTGTCAGTGTTCCGGAACCTCCTCCTATAGTAATTATAGCGTCACAACTTAAAACGAGAGTAAGTTCTCTTCCGCCACCACGCTCAAGTCCGTTTGCAATAATCACATCAACATTTTTCTTTTCAAAAATGTTCAAACCCTTACCATAAGTTATGCCAACAGTAAGGCCCCCGGCTTTTTTGGCTCCGCGACAAGCGGCAGTTGAAAGGGAATCAAAATCTTTTTCTGCGCCGAAAATTAGGGTCGCTTGGTTTTCAGCAATCTGATATCCAAGTTCTTCCGCGATTTTCTTAATTTTTTTTGAGTATTTTAAATCAGCGGTAGAACCCATTACTCCTATTTGTATTTTTCTTGATAATTTTTTCATATTTTTATTAGATTAGGGGTAAAAAACAAAAAACCGTCCTTGTGGGGCGGCCGTTTGCTTAAATAGTGAAATTAATTAGCAAAAAGAAGACCGTCCCACTGGGCGGGTGTGATAGTTAACAGAAAATTTAATTAAAAAACCCATAGCTAGATAATAGCATAAAATATATATCTGTGTCAATCCGGTGTACAGTTACCCTTATGAGGTTACAGAAAAGGAAAATTGGGGTGACAAAGGGTAACCGTACACAGGGGTGTGCCAACACCTGACATATTACTTGTCGATGTACCTGAATTGTCTCCCTCATAACCTAAAAAGCTAATAATCGTAGGGACGTAATAGCTAAGGATTTTACCTCCACTCGAATCCTCTGCCGAAATGCCCATAGAGAGATGTGTCGGCAAATTTTACTTTGTCTAATTTTAAATATTCGCGGATTCCCTTCGGGCTTAAATCATAGCCCGTAATTTCCTCTTCCCTGCCATCTACTACAGCCACAGCCATCACTGGCTCACTCTTGCCTATTGCATAGGCAAGCTTGGTGTGGACTTCCCTCGCACCTCGACTCCCTAAGAGCTCCACAGCAATTCGACGCGCCATATACGCCCCAGACCTGTCCACCTTGGTGCAGTCCTTGCCAGAAAATGAACCCCCGCCGATTGGTATTTCCGGTCCATAGTTGTCTATGACTAATTTTCTCCCCGACAAGCCCGTATCCGAATCAAATCCACCCACTGTCCATTCGCCAGCAGGATTTATCAAATATTCTTTTGCCTGTATCAAACTTTTTACCAATTTAAAAAGTTCATCATTTTTTGTATTTTGGAAGCTAGCAACGACTGTCGCTACTGCGCCATCTTCTATCGTCACCTGCACCTTCCCGTCAAATGGATACACTGCATAAATATTTTTACAAAGGTCTCGCGCGAGAACATATTCAAGTGGTAAATATTCCGGAGTTTCGCTCGTCGCATATCCTTTCATAATTCCCTGATCTCCCGCGCCTCCAGCATCGACTCCCCTCGCAATTTCTGGACTTTGCGCCACAATATTAGAAATAATTTTAAAATTCCCATTCCCCTTGCCAACGATATTTTTAACCAGATTTTCTATATCAGGTTTAGCAAGAGATGTGACTTCGCCATTTATAGTAATTAAATTATGCCCGCCCATCACCTCGACTGCCACCCGGCTTTCAGGATCGCCCTCGAGATACGCATCTAAAATACTATCCGCAATAAAATCACAGATTTTATCTGGATGTTTTGGACTCACGAATTCTGCTGTTTTTTTCATAAATTACTATTCGCCTATTCGCGCGAATTAGAGATATGTTTTATAAATAAAAAATCCTCATAAAGAGGAAAGAGACGGACTATGTATCTTTCCCCAACTTAAACCAAGTTTGGGCTGGATTTGGCACCCGTTCGAGAATTTCTCAGGGTTGCCGGTGGGTCATAAAGCCAGTGCTTTCGCCACGCTCTCGATAACAATATTTAATTGTGCCTATATCATAGCAGATAAAATCTAAAAAGCAATTAAACAGACCATGGACTTATTCCCTCCAGAGGCGGGCAGGCGTGCGAATAAGGAATATAAAAAATAATCCGGACCTTTAGTTACCCTTCAAGGGTGACACTGTGGATAAGTACTTTTGTAATTTCTCGACCGGTATCATGCCGTTTAAATATTTTCCTAAATGAATTC
>MFUV01000007.1 GCA_001787005.1 Candidatus Nomurabacteria bacterium RIFCSPLOWO2_01_FULL_39_18
CTATACTAGAGGATGCAAAAAACAATCTTGATTTTACTTACATGCTTATAACTGTGGACACTGTTTTCAGTAGAGCTGAGTTGAAAAAGGAATTTTCAGCTATTAATAAAAATAATATTTTTATAATTCCACCAGAACCCATTGAGGAAGAGTTAGATAATATTCTTGCATTAGGAATAGGTCTTGAAACAATTGGTAAAGAAGCTACTGAAAACCTCAACAAGAATGTTTCTTTTCAAAGAGCATTAGAAAAAGAAATGCTTGAGAATTTAAATGAACCAATGCCTGCAATGTCAAGATACTATCCAGCTACTGCTGTTGATTTTGATGGCGGTTTGTCTTTTTATCTTCCAAATTGGAAAAAAGATGTAGTGAATGTTTTTTTTAGAAGTGCTAATGTTAATGTAAAAAATAAAATGAATCAAGATACATTTGAAGTGGAAGCTGCTGTGAATTTCGGACTAACATACTCTAACTCAAATGTAATTACAGAAGATAATAATAGATTATTATATCCAAAAAGTTCTGTATTAAGTGCTAATCTGTGGCCAGGAGAATATGAAAGTTCACGCCCTACATACTTTGAGCAAAGATTTAGCTTATCTTATAATAAGAAAAGTGGGTTTGAAATATTGGGTACTGAATAGCTTGTTCTGATGTTATAATTTCAGCATAAAAGGACTTTTAATTTTTTAATTTATAAACATGCTTTATAGTCTGATAAAACTGATATATCTACCATTTTTAGAAGCTAAAAATGTTTTGCTATATTTGCTATAAATACAAGTTTTTGGTCTTGATTTAAGAAAACAGAAGAAAACACATTTATAGCCAAGTTTAGTTGAGTAAATTTACTAAACAACCATTTTGGTTAATTTGGTTTAATACACACTTTACAGAAGTCTTTTTTAAGTAGATAGATTTAGGTAGAATCAACACTTTTTGGTGTCTTTATAATTTTGTTAAATTTGTAAATTTACTAGCTTTAGACCCCTATAAAGATTTAGCTTAATTAGCTTAATACATATTTTAGGGGGTCTTTTTTGGTTAGGTATTTTAGGTATAATCAACAGTTTTTATATACAATAAAGTTCAATTTTATTCTTAGCTGATTTGATTTCTCTGTCAATTTGACTTCCCTCTACACGGTACTTATTTTTTATTGCGTCTATGTCTTTTTGTAATTTTATTTCATTTTTCATATAATCAGCAATTTCTTTTGCTTGTCGTTCTCTCAGGTCAGTTACTCTTTCACCAATAGAATTGATAAATTCTTTTGCTTCCTCGCATTCTTTGTCTTTTGAAAAGACTGGTACGCTCTTTAATGATTCAATTTCTTCTTTCTGTGTTTGAACTAGTTGTTGTAAATTATTTAATTTTTCTATCTGCAATTTAAGCTGTTGGTTTTCTAATTCCAATTGTTGAATCCGTCTTTGTAAAGTAGGATCTTGAACTGTAATAGTCTGAGTAACTGGTTTCTCTGCAGTTTTTGTATCATAAATAATTTTATGCTCCTCTGATTTAGGAGTAGATATTGTTTTAATTGGAAGTACTGGATTAGATGTAGTTTCAGGAACTGGGACTTCAATTTTTTGGGTTTCATTAGCACTTTTCCTAAACCATGAAAAAGGATTATACCAAGAAGCAAGAGCAATAGAGGGAACAATAAATGATATTACAAATAGTGTTAAAATATATTTTTTCATATTTATTTTAATAATTTATTTTGGAAATCTCTAAATGAAGACTCGCTTGTAATCAATACTGTCTGGTCTCCTGTGTTGTCTGACATAACTATTTTTCTAGTTATCTTATTTATTTTAAAGAGATTGTCTGATTTATCTGTTAGAGTTATTACATTATCTTTTACTTCTTTTACACTTAGAGGAACAGGGTCAAAATAGTGAATCGGAAGATTGCCCACTTTTACTATATCTACTTCATAGAATATTTGTTTACCTTTTTCATCAAAATCATTTGAGGGAGTTATTTTTATGTATTGTCTTAAATCTCTAGGTTGTTTATCTGTATTAAAATAAAAAGAGACAAAACCAACAACCTCTCCTGAAGCTATATTTTGAGAATTAAAAGATAGAGCATTGTATAACTCTACATCAGGACTTGATTTGGTGGAATAAACTTGAAACTCCAGACTTTGATTTTTACTATATAGATTAAATATTATTACTATTATCCCAATTCCTATTATCAATAATAACAATATTTTTTTATTTTTTAGTATTTTTTTCATAGAGATTACTTATTAAATTAGTAATCCCGTAGTAGAGATAACAAAAAGCCCACCACGGGTGGAAGCTTTCGCCTCCTATGTAAGTTTCCCTACATAGCCAGACACGGCAACCCCATGATGGGTTTTTTATCCGTGTCTGGACTTTCTTTCACCATGCCAATCATTGCTTACTGGTTTAGGCTACTCTTAATATTAAGTTGTGTATTCATTTTACCTCTATTTACCTAAAAATCAAAGAAGCTTTATCTTATTGCTTTTAAGCTGTAGAATTATGTATATGGCAAAAGAAGAAAATAAGATAAAGAATAATATTAAAAATATAGCCTATTTTGCACTATATCGTAGTAATAAAGTAGGTGTTTTTAAAGATTTGCAATATGACTTTTATATGACAAAAGAAGAAATAATAAATACCTTAGATTTATTTAAAAAGGCTAAATTTTTTGATTATAAAATCTTTCCACTTGAAAGTAGCGAAGAAGAGAATTATGATTTTGGTTCTGTTAGAGCAAGAAATGAATTTAATACAGGCAGATTTAAGTTGTTTTCTCTTGAAGGAAATAAAAATCGTGGGAAGTTTATACAAATTACCTTAGAGAATATTATAAAATCTCCACGGGCATTAAATGATTTTATAAAAAAAAATAATAAATATATTAATCTCCCTGTTTCTTCTAGTGAATTTGAGAGAACTATTGGTAAGCTAAAAATAAATCTCAAGACTGGTGATTTTGTTTATTTTAATAAGAAAGACAATCTTGTTCCCAATGGTCAGGAATATAAATTATTATATACACTAATAACTAGTCCAACACATCAATCTAGTTATGAAGAACTTTTAAAAAATATTATTCCAAACATATCTCCTGATTCTAAGATAAACAGAATGTTTATACATACACTTGTAAAAAAGATTAATGTAAAGTTAGGCATTCTTCCTAAAAAGAAAAAACACAATCCTGAATTCATAAAAAATATAAAAAGATTTGGTTATAGAATTTTAGGTTAACAAAAACTAAATAGGTCAGAATAAAGTCAGATACAATCCATACATTTGGCTTCTTTTTTGTGTGAAAATTTCTGCATAAATATGTTTAATGCAGAAGAAATACAAAAAATAATACAAGACCTGAAAAGGATTAAAACCAAAGTCCCAGAACAGGATTTAGAAAAGACTGCTCAAAATCTTTATGACCTTGCACTTTTCCTAGTTAGGTTGCAGATTAAACAGCACCTTAAACCACCAAAACCACAAAATGCGGAAGATTTACCAACACCAACAGACAAGTCCCCTTAGATTTCTGACCTCTTGTAATTATAAATCTAATTAATGAATAAAATTATGAACAATAAAATTATAGGTTATGCTAGAAGCAATCATGAGGAGTTAAATACCAGCATAGAAGAGCAAGAAAAAATAATCAGAAATTATGTTGAAGAAAATGGAAATAAAATTATAAAAGTTTTTGTGGATAAAGGAAAATCTAAAAAAACTTTTAGCAGAAAAGGTCTTCAGGCAATGTTGAAATACATTGAAGCCAATTCTTCTTGGGTAAAATCTTTGATTGTATCAGACATTACAATGTTATCAAGAAATACTGATGAGTTAAGATCTCTCAAGGATTTTTTGAAGTCTAAGGGGGTAAAGTTGATTTCTTTGGCTCACCTGATGTCTAGATGTGGTGGAAAACCACCAAAACAACAGTCCTAAGCAGTTTTTGTTGCCCTAAACAGGGAGAACCTCATTTCAGGTTCTCCCTGCGTGAGGGCAAGGGTTATACAAAGTTTTGACATTTTTGCACCTTGAGCCAAACTTTACTTTTATCAGATTAAGAAGTTTAATTAAATTAAGACAATGAAAAATAATAAAATTGAAAAGCCTAAAAATGATGTCATTTATGTACGTGTTTCATCTAAAGAACAAGTTGAGAACTTTAGCTTGGACAATCAAGAAAAATTCTCTAGGGAGTTCTCTAAAAAAACTGAACACACTGTATTAAAAGTTTTCAGAGAGGAGGGAGAGAGTGCTAAGACAGAAGACAGAACAAAATTTCAGGAGATGCTAAGGTTCTGTGAAAAAAATAAAAAACAAATTGATAGGGTGGTCATTTATAAAGTTGATAGATTTTTTAGAAATGCTGGTGAACACCTTGCCTTTAGAGGCTTTCTTAAAAAATTAAATATCTCTTTGGTTTCTGTAACGGAAGCTTTTGATGATAGCCCTAGTGGTAAACTACAAGAAACAATGTTGGCTGCCTTTGCTCAGTTTGACAATGATGTCAGGTCTCAGAGAACTGCTGAAGGAATGAAAGCTAGAGCACTTAAAGGATTATGGAGTGGAAAAAGTCCTTGGGGATATGTGAACACAAAAGATAAGTTAGGCAATAAAATTATTATTCCACATCCAGAAAGAGCACCAGTAGTTAAAATGATTTTTGAGAAGCACATTACGGGAAAATATAGTTGTAAGGAATTGGCAGGCTTAGCAAATAAATCTGGACAAAGAAGTAGGCACGGTATGAAAATAACCAAACAACTAGTTGCAAAAATTCTTAAAAATCCTATTTATTGTGGCAGAATTGTGATTCAAAGTTTTGGGGTTGATGTTGAGGGTAGCCATAAACCAATAATTTCTACTGAACTTTTTAATGAAGCTAACAGTGGTAAAAGAGGTGTGGCTGGAAGAAAGCTACCTCGCAATAGGGACAGTTCTGAATATCCCTTGCGGGGTATAAAATGCAGTGGCTGTGGTAAAAGTATTTCTGGAGGTAAGACAAAGGGGAAAACCAAGTATTACCAGTATTATGGTTGCTTTAACTCTGATTGTGTTAAAAGAACTGCTATCAAAAAGAAAGAAATGGAGAAAGACTTTACTAAATTACTTACAAAGATGACTCCTGATGACAAACACTTTGATGTTCTCAAGGAGGCAATTAAACTTGCTCATAAAAATGAGTTGAGTTCTGTTACTGCTTCAGAAAATAAAATTAAGATAAAAATTGCAGAGGTAAAAGACAAAAAAGAAAAACTGCTTAATCTCAGAATTGAAGGGAAAATATCAGATGAAGATTTTTTACCTGCAAATGAAAAGTGTAAAATAGAGATATTGCAATTACAAAAAGATTTGAGTGAATTATCATCTCCTGAACTTGAAATAGATAGAGTGGTTGATAACGGAGTTGAATTTCTAAAACATCTTCCTGAAATTTGGGAAGACATATATGTGAAAGACCTTAGAGTTTTAAGAACCCTAATTTTTCCGTCCAATCTCTATTATCACTATCCAACTATTAAAACTCCTGAATTATGTTGTATTTACAACATAGAACCTGAATTTCTTGATGAAGTGAACCGTTCTGTGACCCTACTGGGAATCGCACCCAGATTCCGAGCTTGAAAAGCTCGTGTCCTAACTATTAGACGATAGAGCCAACCAACATAAGTATATTATATTATTTTTGAAAAAATCGCAAAAAATGTTAGATTTGAGACATGGAATATGATCCAACAAAACCCCCTAGTTCCCTTGAGGATCGAAAGAAAAGAGAACTTTCTTTTGAAGCAGGATTGGCTGAAAGTTTAAAAAGGATTAGAGAAATTCTTAAGAATAAGGATATAGCAGTGGTTGCTTTTTCTGCAACAGGGAGGGGTGTGGGGAAGAGTAGGTTAGCAACCGAAATTGCGACTGCGCTACTTGCTGATAATGTGCTTGGTTATATTGAGCACCATCCAGCAGATCTAACAGAGGATGATTTTGAAAGAATCGCGAATATAATTTCCGATCATTCATTAGGAAAAGTTGTTTTTATTTTTGATCAATGTGATTGGGATGTGCTAGACGCTAAGTTTCGATTAAAATGTGATGAAATCGTGAAAAGAGCGCTTAAAAATACAGAATGGAGAACTGACAAAATTGATTTATGGATTGGGATATCTACACCTACCCAGCCCTTTAAAGATAAGGATCCATTTCCAGATATTTTGATCAACAATGAATTAGCAAAAACGGAATAAATATGAAAAATTATTTTTGTAAAAATCGCAAAATGATATAATTTCAATATGTTCAAGGACAGAAAAGAAGCGGGGGAACTGCTGGCGCAGGAGCTTGCAGAATATCGCGACAAAGATGCAATAGTCTACGCACTTCCGCGAGGGGGAGTGGTGCTCGGTTTTGAAATAGCTCAATTTCTCCACGCGCCCCTTGATTTAGTTATTGCCAGAAAAATCGGGCATCCAGATAATCCGGAATACGCCGTTTGCGCCGTCACCGAAGAAGGGGAGCCATTTTGCAATGAAGGAAAGCGGGCAATGCTTGATCCCATGTGGCTAGAAAGGGAAATAAAAAAAGAACGAGAAGAAGCGAAACGGCGCAGAGAGACATATTTAAAGGGTCGAAAATGTTGCTCGGCGAAAAATAAAATCGCTATTGTCGTGGATGACGGAGTTGCGACGGGACTTACCCTTCGAGCCGCGCTCCGTTTCCTTCGCGTAAAAGAGCCCAAAGAACTTTTGGTGGCGGTGCCAGTTGTTCCGCATGACCTGATGGATGTTCTTCGCGCCGAAGCGGACGAAGTTTTCGTTCTAAAAGATGAACAAATGTATCTTGGCGCAGTTGGGGCATATTATCAAAACTTTCCTCAGGTATCCGACAAGGAAGTGATTGAATTGTTGCAAGAATGTAAATTTAATATTTGACCCTATTTTGTATTGTAGTAAAGTACTAATTGCTGGAGGCGTGGCTGAGTGGTTGAAGGCACCAGCCCGTCCCGTGTGAAAGCGGAGGGTTCGCCTAATGGTATGGCACTGGTTTCGAAAACCAGCGGGAGAAATCCTTTACAGGTTCAAGTCCTGTACCCTCCGCTTTCTTACGGGATTAAAAAAACCGGCATACCCGAAAGGGTATCGTGAGTTCAAATCTCACCGCATTGAATATTAAAAATATTTATGGCATAATTTTTCCATGGGAGAATCGATAAATCAAAAAACTCCACAAGGACCAGGAGGTGTAAATCCGGGCAGTGGGACGGAAAATAAAGAATTAATCCTAAATTCTGCCTTTCGAACAGAGAAAAAAGAAAGTCATCCAGTCAATCAAGATACAGTACTTTTTGATCCTCAAAACGGAGTGTTCGGTGTGTTTGATGGGATGGGGGGGCACGAGGCGGGAGAAGTAGCTTCACGAATTGCCCGCGATACAGCACACAAATATATTATAGATAAATATTCTCCAAACATGTCTTTGGATGAAGTTAAAGAAACAATGAAGCAGGCTCTTGTGGGTGCTAATTCGATAGTATCAGCAGACAATAAAGTTCACTCAGAAAGGGGAAAAAATATGGGGACAACTGCTACTGTACTTAAAATTCATACTGATGCTCTAGGTACGGTTTGGGGAATCATTGGTCATGTTGGGGATAGCAGGCTCTACATATCTGATGGACATGGTTTCGATCAGATTACCAAAGATGATGATTCGATGGGGAGCATTGAAGACGCCGATCAAGCTTTCAGAATTCGAGAAATACTTGATAATGTCGAAGACCCTAAAGTTTTAAATGATAATCCAATCGCTAAATTCCATTACGGGTTTAGACATAAGGTTGTAAAAGCGCTAGGGTTAGAAGAGAGCATTGAGCCGGCTATCGAGGTTGTCAGGATTAATAAAGGCTCAAAAATTGTTATAACCTGCGATGGCATTAATGTTAACTTGGTAATGCCCGAAATAGAAAAAATAATTTCAAAAAATGCAACCGCCGAGAGCATCGCCAATGGTCTAGTAGGAGAAGCTGTCAAGGCAAGTAAATCCGGAGCTTTTAGGAGTCACAAAGACGATCTGTCGGTAGTAGCCCTAGTGTGCAAATAAAGTTCTACGATAAAGTAATTTTTTCTATCCATTCAACAACGAGATTCCAAACTTTTTTGTCGTTCAAGACTAAATGATGCCCGGCTACTTCAGCATTAATATTCTGCATTGCTCCCTCCAGGAAACTGCCCTTAGGATGCCAGACATGATTGTCAAACGATGGAATTATTGAAACAATTTTGTTATTCACTTCAGAATGATTTTCTATGTCATGAATAATTTTACTCTCGGGAGAAAGCTCCCTGACAGCAGAATGCGGAAAGAATTTAGCCATTGATGAACCATGCCAAGGGGTTGCGATTGCGATTACCCCATTCACCCTTTTGTCAGGATTCTCATGCAGTAACAGATATTTGCTTATCAAGCCGCCTCGACTATGAGCGACAATAATAATATTATTTAAATTATTTTCTTCAATTACTTCGCGCACTTCCTTTGCTGACGTTGGTATATCTCTGCTATTATTACCAAGTTTCGGGATAATATAAACAGGATGACCCAAGAGCGAAATGTGGTCAGCTACTCCTTTTTAAAACGCCCAAGACATTAATACTCCGGGCAAAATAATGACCGGCACCTTGCCGTCTTTAACATACCCCAAATAATGCTTAGGGGGCGTTCGCCTGAAATATGAAAATGTCCCAACAGAAAACAAATAAGCGTAATCTTTAATCCAGCTAGTTAGTTTTTTCATGAGAATCTATTTCGTATGCAAGTAAAGATAAATATCTTCCAATGCCCGGACGGCGTCGCCTGAGGCAATGTTGTTTTGGTGATACAAGACATTAGTACAGTCGCCAGCCGCCCAGATGTCGGGGACTTCAGTTTTTTGATTTAATGGATTTATTTTTATTCGTCCATATTCGTCAAGTGGGACAATATTTTTCGAGAAATCTGTATTTGGGATTTGTCCGATTTCTACGAAAATACCTGCAACTTTGAGCTCCTGCTCTACTCCGGAAATTCTGTCTTTATAAACTATCCCCTCGACAAAATTTTCTCCCTTGACTTCCAAAATATCCACGTTTTTTACTGCTTTCATTTTTGGGTTCTTTAAAACTTTTTCCACGGTAATCTCGTCTGCGCGAAAAGACTTGCTTCTATGGAGAAGGGTTACAGACTTGCAATAGGCAAGGAGCTGGGCGGCAGTTTCAAAACCGGCATTGCCTCCGCCGATGACGACTACATCTTGGTCGGCAAACAATGGCCCGTCGCACGAAGCGCAGTAGGTGAGTCCTTTATGTTCTAATTTATCCGCACCCTTCGCAACGAGCTTTCTCCTGCCGCTACCGCTCGCTATTAAAATTGTCTTGGTTTGAAATTCTTCTCCAGATTCTGTTTTAACAGAAAATGAATTTTCAAGGACAGTCCTTAAAGAAGTTTCCCCAAGGACTGTCCTTTTTATGGAAATTACTTTTTCTCCTTCTCTTACAGAGAGAGTTTGCCCTTCTCCCGCGTTGGCCATTACATGCTTTTTGAAATTGTCCGCCAATTCATTGCCCGAGAGAGCTAAAGTTCCAATCCAGTTGTAAACTTGTTCAGAAACAATGCTCTGTCCACCCCACTCGTGAACTACCAAAAGCGTTTTGAGTCTTTTACGAGCAGCATATACGGCAGCAGCTGTCCCAGCCGGTCCGCCACCGATAATTATTAAATCGTAAGCCATAATCGTATTATACCTTAAGTATAGGATTTTTCGAAATAAGCTTTTGGAGGGGTTTCGAGGCTGGCGAGCTGAGAACTTCAGGATTTTTCAAGCTTCGAAAAATCCGTACCGGAAAAAGTTTGTTTCGAAAAATCTTTTAAAAATTATTTCTTGCGTCTTAGAAATGCTGGGACGGCGCTCCATTCATCCCCGTCGTCTTCAATGATGTCTTCAATTACTTCTGCTTTTTTTTCTGGTTTCTTTATAAAATCACTCTTGCTTCCAGTTCCGCTTTGTATCGCGTTGTGTATTTCCTTTTTAGCGGTAGCTGCATTTTCTTCCTTTAGCAATGTTTGACTCGCAGGTGTTCCCGCAAAGAGGCTTTTTCGAGGCATATCAGCAGGAAAGCTGGTGGCGATAACTGTCACTTTCAACTCACCCTTCTTTAATTTTTCATCCTTAATGGTGCCGAAGATTACCTTTGCATCTTTATCAATTGATTCTGTAATTATTTTTGCCGCTTCTTGAATTTCGTTGATGGTCAAATCGTCTCCGCCAGAAATAGCAAACAATACTCCCTTGGCTCCATGAATTGAAACTTCAAGGAGGGGAGAATTGATTGCGCCAAGCGCGGCTTTTTCAGCGCGTTTTTCGCCAATTGCGGTACCGATACCCATTAACGCGCTTCCGGCATCGGACATAATAGCTCGGATATCTGCAAAGTCGACATTAATGATTCCCGGAGTGGTGATAAGGTCTGAAATGCCCTCCACTGCTTGACGGAGCACATCGTCACAGCTTGCAAAAGCATCTTTGAAATTAGTGTTTTGATCAGCCAATTGGAGCAATTTGTCGTTCGGAATAATGATAATAGCGTCTACTTCCTTCGCCAAGTCCTCGATACCTTTTTCCGCTATTTTCATGCGATGACTGCCTTCGAAGAAGAAAGGCTTAGTGGTAACCGCGACGGTCAAGATACCTTGTTCCTTGGCTGCGCGAGCGACGATAGGGGCGGCGCCGGTGCCGGTGCCCCCCCCCATTCCACAGGCAATGAAAATCATATCAGCTCCCTTGATCACGTCTTGAATTTCCGATTTAGTTTCCTCAGCGGCCTTTTTTCCAATCTCTGGATCCATTCCGGCGCCGAGACCTTTCGTAAGATTTTTACCGATGTGAATTTTCTTTTCAGCCTGTGAATGATGCAAATCTTGGGTGTCAGTGTTCATGCAAATAAACGTCACACCTTTGACCTTAGAGTTTATCATGTGATTAATGGCGTTTTTCCCAGATCCTCCTATTCCCACAACCATAATGCGGGCGAAAC
Organism: Candidatus Nomurabacteria bacterium RIFCSPLOWO2_01_FULL_39_18; assembly: GCA_001787005.1. Lineage (GTDB taxonomy): Bacteria > Patescibacteriota > Minisyncoccia > Phycocordibacterales > UBA9973 > UBA9973. Next base: position 11,087 of record MFUV01000007.1, read on the forward strand.
TCTCTATTGCTTGGTTTATTTTTGGCATATATTTCTTTTCCTGTCTACTGTCCCGCTGTGGCTGGGTGAAGCAGGATGAATTAGCTTATACAAAGCCCATACTATCACCGAAGAAAAAAAAAGCAACCCACTTGGAGGTCTTGCCTCCAAGTGAAGCCAGCAAGGAAGTTGTTCTGTTTTTGTGAGGCCATTAGGCGGGCTTGCTATAATATCTGAACAATATTAAAGTAGATGGTAGTGTTGAGTGTTGTCAGAATATGTTATCAACTGATTATTATTATAAATATGCCATATATTAAAAAAGAACAAAGACCAAAAATTGATGAATTAGTTGCGCCGTTAATTGAGCACCTTAAATCATTGCCTCTTGAAGATCAAGATGGGTCTTTGAATTATGCAGTAACAAAAATGATCAAGAATGTATATCCACAGAAATATTTTCATTTTAATCGTGCACTTGGAGTATTGACCGCTATCACTCAAGAATTATATAGAAAAATAATTGGTCCGTATGAAGAAACAAAAATTACTGAGAATGGAGATGTATGACTTGTGACTTGGAGGCAAGGCCTCCAAATTAAATAAATTCAAAGTTGTCAACTTCCTCTTTTCGTTCGCATGTATTTTCCCAAGCTTCTAGTGCAAATTTTTCGTATTCTTTTTTAGATTGAAATTGACCAAGTACTATAGATTTTTCGCAAAAATTAGAATTAGTTGATTGGGTGTATTCAACCCAACTTGAACTATTTAAAGATTTTTTTAATATTCCATTTCTGTCATAATTATTTAAATTCACGTAAGCACTTGCTTGAAATAAATATTCATTTGAACCTATGTGTTTACTTTTAAATTTTCCCTGAAAGAGAGATCCAGATCTTTTATTTTTCTCATTAAAATACATTGTATAGCCGGTTCCAAGCCGTTGCATAAATTTTTCTACACCTTTTTCTAAAAGGGGAGTGAGTATAAAGTGATAATGATTAGGATTCAGGCAATAAGCAATAAATTTTACCAACTTGGAGGTCTTGCCTCCAAGTTCCTTCACAAAGCTATTTTCGTACAAGCTTCCAATGGGATCCTTTACATTAAACTCGTCCATGCTTTGCAAGAATCTATGTAAATCAGCTTTGTCTAAAAATATGTCTCTTTTGTCTACGCCCCTATTATATATATGATAATATTCTCCCTTTACAAAACTGGTTTTTCTTATGGACATAACCCAAGCATATCACTTGGAGGCAAGACCTCCAAGTGGATTACGGTATCAGCTGTTTTACGCTTGATTTTACTATATTTTTTATATCTTTAAAAAGGTTTATGAAAGAATTATCTGAATAACTATTGTCGTTCTTTCCATATATTACCAGACCGAGCGCGGTGAACCATGATGAATCGCGAAGCTTGGTTTTCGAGTTGCTGAAAAGCTCGGTGGTTCCTATGGTCGCCGGAAGTTTGAGCACGGATTTTGACAGTTCTTCGAGGCCCTTGGTATTTGCGCCGCCGCCGACAAACACAATTCCTGCCGGTAGAAGCTCGCTTCTCTTTATCTTTTTTAAATGATTTTCAACAAGCTCAAAAATATCAGAAAGGCGCGCTTCAATAATTTCTTTTAGTTTTTTGTGATGATGCGTCTCTTCAATTTCTCCCTTTTTAAAACGTTCTGCTTGTTCAAGGGGAATTTTCAATCCCAACGCGATATCATTTGTGATGTCAGAAGAGCCGATGGAAAAAGTTTTAATTGAAATTAATAATCCGTTTTCAAAAACAGAAAGTGACGTTGTCTGGTCTCCAATGGCAACCAAGGCCACTCCCACAATTTTCTGTTTCTCTGACAAGACAATATGAGATATGGCGATAGGTGAAGCTATGATGTCTATTGCTTTTACTCCGGCCTCTGCTATGACTTCAAGCAAATCTTCCAAATGCTGTACAGAATAGGTCACAAAAATAGCCTTTGCTTCAAGCTTCATTCCGTACATTCCCTCCAGGCGACCCAATACTTCTTTTCCATCAAGTCGAAAATTGACAGGCGATACCTGGACAACCTTCTTATTATTTAGATTCAGATTATCTTCACAGTCTTGCAACACCTTATTTACATCTAGTGAAGTAACTTCACCATCTGCCTTAGAGATCACACAGGTACCTCCACTCATTTCTCCGCGGAGTGTCGTGCCGCCAAGCGCGATAAATGCACGCCTTATTTTTATTCCTGAGGTCTCTTCCGCCATTCTTAGCGCACTTTTTAGTGAATTTACCAAAGAAAGTGAGTTAACAATATACCCGTGCCTCATGCCCTTTGTTTCAGATTCTCCCACGCCAACGATTTTAGGATTTTTTTCTCCCTTTAAAAACTCGCCCATGACGACTCTGGTCGTTTTGGACCCTATGTCTATTCCCACCGAAATATTTCTTATCATCCCAGTACTAAAATTTTAAATTCTAATACCCATTATTATATCACTTAATCAAAAATTTAGTACGGGACAAGTATCTTTTTTCTAATTTTTCCATTTTTTTTCCATGTTTGAAACCTTTCAAATGAAGCATTCCGTGGATAACTAGAAAATTGAGCCACCCTTGCCAATTTTTTTTGGAATTTTTCGCTTCTCTCTTTATCACGCTCTTACACAACACAAGTTCACCTTCTTTTTTTCGCAGGGGAAAAGAGAGGACGTTGGTTGCCTTGTCTTTCTTTCTGTATTTTTTATTTATTTCTCGAGATTTCCTTTCAGTAACGTATGCAATTGAGAGAGAATAGTCTTTACCCAAAATATCATTTTTTAATTTTACAAAATGCATTTACTTAGTCACCATTTTTCCTAGCTTGCGAAGATGCTCTATCTCGCGCCTGCGAGTCATTCTCTTCAGCGCGCTCTTCTTTTGCTTAAGTTTTGATTCTTTTCTGATATTGTATCGAGCGCGCTTGACCTTGCGGATTATTCCTGATTCTTGAATCTTGCGTGAAAAACGGCGCAAAATGCTCGTGTTGTTTTCATTCGGGTTTTTCCTGACCTCTATTATTGTTTTTGCCATTATGAGCTACAGATTATCATACCTTTTTCCAAAACGCAATTGACTTTTTCGTAAAAAAAGAATAAATTAAGGAAATGAATCCCGTACGAAGTCGCTCAGTTAATTATGGTCACGGGAAGTGTTTTATTGAAATTATTTTCTATAGTCGTTATTATTAAAGTTAACTACGGAAATCTAAAGATTTCCTACTTCATACGGGATGAATCAGGGGACGGACTACATAACTGAAGAAAAAAAACGTGCCCTAGAAGAAGAACTCGCAGACTTAAGGGGGCCACGAAGAAAAGAAATTTTAAAAATCCTAGAATACGCTAAATCTTTAGGCGATTTATCTGAGAATGCAGAATATCATCAGGCCCGCGAAGATCAAGGAAAACTTGAAGCTAGAATTGCCAAGGTAGAAGAAATTTTGAAATCCTCAGAAACTGTTTCCGGAGGCGGGGGAGACGTGATCAAGGTTGGTTCGAAAGTAATCATCCAAAAGCAAAGTAGTCCGTCTGCCGAGCCGGGAAAAAAGGAGCAAAAAACCTACATAATAGTGGGCTCTGAGGAGGCAGATATGGCTTTGGGTAAAATTTCCAACAAATCTCCAGTGGGGGTCGCGCTTTTTGGCAGGAAGAAAGGCGACAGCATATCACTCATGGCTCCAAGCGGGGTAGTCAATTATAAAATAATTAACGTATCTTAAATATTAGATGTCTTCGATTGATGAAATTAGAGATGCCAGGATAAAAAAGCTAAAGCTCTTGCGAGAGCAAGGCATGGACCCTTATCCAGCAGAGTCGAGAAGAGAAATTTCTTTGAAAGAAGCGATTGATAATTTTGATAATCTAGAAAAAGGGGGCAAAGCTGGATGGATTGCGGGGAGAATAATGTCCATCCGCGGGCAAGGCGCAATTGTTTTCATAACTCTAAACGATGGCACAGGGACCTTCCAAGGTTTGCTGAAAAAAGATATTTTAGGTGATGAAAAATTTAATTTCTGGGACGAAGTGGTTGATATTGGAGACTTCGTGGAAGCGCAAGGGAAGTTTTTCACGACCAACAGGGGAGAGAAAACGATAGAGATAAAAGATTGGCAGATGCTCTCAAAGAGTTTGCGACCTTTGCCGGAGAAGTGGCATGGATTGCAAGATGTAGAGGAGAGATTCAGGAAAAGGTATTTGGATATAATTTTTAATCCTGAAGCAAAAGAAATAGTTGAGAAAAAGGCCCTTTTTTGGAATTCTGTCAGAAAATTTCATCTCCAGCATGGTTTTCTCGAAGTTGAAACGCCTGTTTTAGAAATTACGACTGGAGGAGCAGATGCTGCTCCATTCAAAACGCACCACAATGCCCTCGATTTAGATGTTTATCTCAGAATATCAGCCGGAGAACTTTGGCAGAAAAAATTAATGGTTGCTGGAATTCCTAAAACTTTTGAAATAGGCAGAATTTTTCGAAACGAAGGCATGTCTCCAGAGCATCTTCAAGACTACACTCAATGTGAGGCTTATTGGGCTTATGCCAACTACAAAGATATGTATAAATTTCTACAGGAATGCTATAGATATGTCGCGCAAAAAACATTCGGTACTCTGAAATTTAAAATAAACGGTTTTGATATCGATCTTGAAAAAGAATGGCCGATTATAGATTATACGCAAGAGATAGAAAAACAGATAAAAATAAATATTGAGAAAGCAGACCAAAAAGAAATTGAATCAAAATTAAAAGAACTAGGTGTGAAATACGAGGCAGGCAACAAAGCTCGCTTGATTGATTCTTTGTGGAAATATTGTCGCAAGAATATTGGCGGTCCGGCAATTTTAATAAATGAACCGAAGATTACTTCACCTCTGTCAAAATCCTCTCCTGATAATCCGAATATTACAGAACGCTTTCATTTTCTTATCGCTGGTAGTGAGGTAGGGCAGGGTTATAGTGAGCTTAATGATCCTCTGGATCAACTGAATAGATTTGAAGAACAAGAAAAATTGCGTAAAGCAGGAGATACTGAAGCTCAAATGATGGATCACGATTTCGTGGAGGCTCTGGAATACGGTATGCCTCCCACGACCGGACATGGTTTTAGTGAACGCCTCTTTAGTTTCTTAATGGACAAACCAATTCGAGAAACTCAAATATTTCCTCTGATGAGACCCGAAGGTAAGTCAGAAAAGCTCCAGAGTAAGAAAACCATGGTTGCCGTGGCTGTGCTCAACAAAGAAGCAAAAATGGAACCCTGGCAGGAATTAAATACTGTAGCGCATTTAAATGCGGCTTTTGGCGCAAGAGTTGGAAGGGGAGATTTGTTTACCAGAGATACAGTAGTTTCCAAAGACAACCAACACATCAAACTCAATATAAAAAATGCAATTATGATAAAGATTGCTCCCTCCGGAAAAGTTTTGCGCGAGTTACTGGGGAAGGCAAAAGATTTGGAACTTGAGGTTGATGAATTTACCAGAGAGATGATAGAAACCACAAATGACAAAAAAGTTGTCGAAATGACAGCTTCAAAGAATTTTGCCGAGATTGAATATCTGGGTGTTTTAATCTATGGCCCGAAAGATGTTGTCGAAGTCCTGACTTCTAATTTGAAGTTGTATTAGTTGTTTTTTCTTTATTCTAGTTTTTTGCAAAAGACTAGTATAGATTTGGCACGAGGAGTAAGTTTGTGGCAAACACTCGTGCCTTGATTGCGTTTCATTACTAGTCCAGCAATGGCGAGTTTGCGTATATGGTCCGAAGTGTTTTCATAGCCTATCTTTAATCTTTGAGCTATGTTCTCTACCGAGAGTTCAGGCTCTTTTTTCAAGAGTTCAAGTATTTGGAGTCGTCGATGATTGGCGAAACCTTTAACAATTCGTTCGAGTTTTAAATAATTAATTGTCATTAGTTTATTATACACCACCAACTTTCTTTATTCAAGTTTTTTGCAAAAGACTTGTATAAACAAATTTGCCTCGAATGCGAAGCAATCGAGGCGTTGTGGCGCTTTTTATTTTTTAAAGCGCCGATATTTCCACCGGGGTGGACATGCAGTCCTTGGACTAGTACCACCCCGGTGTCTCTCCCATCTGGTGTTGCAATTGTATTATAGTAATATTTAGCATAAAAATCATTATGAGTTATCAACACATGACATATTAAAAATTCTTCCACAAATAAGTAAGTCCTCGGAACTAAAAATGATTCTCGAGGACGATTTGGCGTTTTTTAATTAAAAAACGCCGATATTTTCCCCCGCCAGGGGTTGGTTGCAAGCCACAAGCTTGGGCCCTGGCGGGGTGGCGCAAGGAAGTTGCTCATCCATAGTAGAATTTACAAACCCAAAAGTCACCCCGAGTTATCCACAGGTGGGGCTTGGTGTTATTTTTATGCCTAGTTTATAATGTATATGAAGTGGGAAAAAGTGGGAAACCCCAGAACTTCAAAAATTAGTCGAATGCACAAATTTTTGAGTACGGGGCAGGTCTGTTGATAAGTAATTTTTATAAAATTTATGTTGATAGGAGAGTACATACACACAATTGACGAAAAAAACAGAATGTCCTTGCCGGCAAAGTTTCGCAAAGAGCTTGGCAAGAAAATTATTATCACCCCCGGGCTCGATCAATGTTTGTTTGTTTTTACACTAAAGGAATGGGAAAAAGTTTCTGAAAGATTGGGCAGTAATGAGGGAGATCTTTCTTTTTTAAAATCTGACCAGAGAACTTTCAACAGAAATATGTTTGGGCAGGCATCAGAGGCAGAAGTGGATTCGATTGGGAGAATTTTAATACCGGATTTTCTGAAGGAAAGAGCCAAATTGAAAAACACAGGAGCAATAGTCGGAGTACAGGATCGGCTGGAAATCTGGAATGACAAGATTTGGCTTGAATACAAAAAGAAAGCGGAGAAACAGGCAGAAGTTTTGGCAGAAAAATTAGCCAAGAAAGAAGATGACGATTAAAACGAAAAGCGGGGAGGCGAGCATACACAAGACAGTTCTTTTAAATGAAGCTATAGAGGGTCTGAATTTAAGCAATCACCCTGTTGTGGTAGATGCCACATTCGGAGGCGGGGGACATAGTCTGGAGATTTACAAAAGATTTCCGAATGTAAAAATAATCGCCATTGATCAGGACGAGGGCGTTTGGGAGAGATCAAAAACCAAGCTGAAAGACTGTAAAATTTCTTTTCACAATGCGAATTTCAGAAATTTGGAAAAAGTTTTGAATGAGGAAAATTTAAAAGCTTTTGACGGCATAATTTTTGATTTAGGCTTGAGTTCTGACCAGTTGAGTCCGCCAGCCGGCGGATCCGGGCGAGGATTTTCTTTTTTGAAAGATGAGCCCTTGCTCATGACAATGAAAGAAAGTTTAGATCCGGGAGACGTGACGGCTCACGATGTTGTCAACTCATGGAGCGAAAAGAATTTAGCAGACATTATTTATGGATACGGTGAAGAAAAGTTCGCAAGGAGGATAGCCAAGGGGATAATGGAAACCAGAGTAGTGGGTGAGATTAAAACCACTTTTGATTTAGTAAAAATAATCGAGCGCGCGGTGCCAGCAGTTTATAAGAGAGGAAGAATTCATTTTGCAACCAGAACTTTCCAGGCGATACGAATAGCGGTCAACGATGAATTAGGGGCGCTAGCCGAAGGATTGAAGAAGGGATTTAAATTTTTAAAGAATGGGGGGAGAATGTCGGTGATAACATTTCATAGTTTAGAGGATAGGATAGTAAAAAGATTTTTTAAAGAAAAGGAAAAAGAGGGGGAAGCAAAGTTGATTAATAAAAAAGTAATTTTAGCAAGCGAAAGTGAAGTAAAAAGTAATCCGAGGTCCAGAAGCGCAAAACTGCGAATTTTAGAGAAAATATGAGACAAGCAAGCTTAAAACTAAAGATGTATGCAAGTAATGTGGGTAATATGAGCATAAGGAGCAGTGATGCTCCGAGAATTGCTTTGCGTTTTATTCTTTGGTCTTTTGGCATATTGGCTATCTGGTATGTTTTTATTCTAGGCAATATGGTTTTCAATATTACAGAACGTCGGGCACTCGAAGCGCGCGCGCGGACCCTTTCTTCTGAAGTTGGAGACCTAGAACTAGCTTATCTGTCCATGTCTAAAAATATCGATCTCGCTTTCTCCTATTCTTTGGGATTTAAAGAAATAAAAGCGAAATTCGCAGTTCGTAAATCTTTTGACTCACTTGGACTGCGCGAATCCCTTGGCAATATAAAAATTGTTAAAAATGAAATATAGTTTTCTTGGGAGAACCAGAATTATCCTTTTTTTCATTATATCGTTTGCGCTAGTTCTAATAGTAAAACTTTTTTTTGTACAAATAGTGCACAGTGATTCTTATGGAGAAATTGCCTTGCATCAATATGCTACTCCTTCGAGCAACATTTATGAACGTGGCACTATTTATTTTTCTCGAAAAGATGGCCAGCTCGTAAGTGCCGCTACACAAACTTCTGGATTCAAGGTAGCTATCGATCCGAGCAAAATCGCAAACGCAGAAAGCGTTTATAAAAAATTATCTAAAATAGTAACGCTTGATCATAACGAATTTTTGGCTAAAGCAGAAAAGAAAGATGATCCCTATGAAGAAATCGTTGGTCGCCTGAACAAAGAGAAGGCAGACGCCATATCCTCACTTAAAATTCCCGGCTTGAATATTTTCAAAGAAAAATGGCGTTTTTATCCTGGAGGAGTTCTGGCTTCTCATGCGTTCGGTCTTGTTGGCTACAAGGGCGCCGAGTTGGGAGGACGCTACGGCCTGGAGAAGGAATACAATACAGAGCTCACTAGAGACAACAACAATCCCTATGTAAATTTTTTTGCTGAAGTTTTTTCTAATGTGCGCAAAACTTTTTTTGAAAATGATACGCGGGAAGGGGACATCGTAACCACCCTAGAGCCAGAAACGCAGAATTTTTTAGAAAAAAAACTGGCGGAGGTAAGGGGGAGGTACCAAGTTGAGTCTGTCGGTGGAATAATAATGAATCCTAAAGATGGATCTATATACGCGCTTGCAGTAAAGCCCGATTTTAATCCGAATGATTTTTCAAAAGAAAAAAAGGTTTCCATCTTCTCCAACCCTTTTGTGGAAAATGTATTCGAATTCGGATCTGTTGTGAAACCCCTGATCATGGCCGCTGCATTGAATGAAGGCGTTGTTAATGCTCATACTACCTATAACGACAAGGGGTCGGTGGTGGTTGAGAAAAAAGAAATTTTTAATTTCGACAAAAAGGGACGAGGTCCAGGCACGAACATGCAAGAAGTCCTAAACCAGTCTTTAAATACTGGAATGGTGTTCGTAGAGCAGAAGCTAGGCAAAGAAAAATTGCGTGACTATCTGCTTTCTTACGGCATCAAGGACAAAACTGGAATTGATTTGCCGAACGAGACGAGCGGACTGACTTCCAATCTGAACAGTCCTCGTGAAATAGAGTTTGCCAATGCGGCCTTTGGTCAGGGAATCGCCCTTACTCCGATCGAAATAGTTCGGGCGCTGGCTTCTCTTGGCAACAATGGACAGCTGGTTGTTCCACATGTTGTGAAAAAAATTAAATATGGTGACGGTACTTATAAAGAAATGGAATACCCTACCGTTCCAACTAAAATTTCTAAAGAAACTTCACAGGAGATTACTCGTATGCTTGTGAATGTAATGGACAAATCGATCAAAGGAGGCCTGGCAAAATTCGAGCATTTCAGTGTTGCAGTAAAAACAGGCACAGCGCAAATTGCCAATAATACAACTCAAGGGTATTATGAAGATAGGTACACACATTCCTTTGTCGGTTATTTTCCGGCATACGATCCACAATTCATGATTTTTCTTTATGCAGTTGATCCGAAGGGAGTGCGTTATGCCGCAGAGACTTGGTCGGATCCTTTTTTAGAAATTACTAAATTTTTATTAAATTATTACGAAATTCCACCAGATCGCTAAACTAATCATGAGAAGCTTTTATAAAACAATTCTAGTGCGTGTCTTGCAAGTAGAGTCACGGCTCGTGCTGTGGCGATACAAGCCGAAGATCATCGTCATCACCGGATCAGTCGGCAAAACTTCTACTAAAGATGCAGTTTTCGCAATTTTATCTCAAGTGTCATACGTTCGTAAAAGTGAAAAAAGTTATAATAGCGAAATTGGTTTGCCACTCACCATACTAGGAGTTCCTAATGGATGGAATAACTTGGCAGTATGGTTGAAAGATATTGCTTTTGGTTTCTGGCTTTTCTTGGCAGTACACAAATATCCAGAGTGGTTAGTGCTGGAAGTTGGAGTGGGGAAACCTGGCGATATGCAGAAAACTGCATCTTGGCTTAGAACAGATGCAGTTATCATCACAGCGATTGGAGAAACTCCAGTTCATATTGAGTTTTTTAGTTCGCGCAAACATTTGGTGGAAGAAAAGAGCGGACTGATAAAAACTTTAAAAAAAGATGGACTCCTTGTATTAAATTCTGATGATGAGACTGTGCTTGAAATGAAAACAAAAAGCAAACATCGCACTGTAACTTATGGATTTGGCGAGGGTGCTGATGTTCGAGGTTCTGGTGATAGTATTCTTTACAATTCCACGGGCGAGCCGGCAGGAGTGATTTATAGAGTAGACGAAGGGGGGAACAGCGTACCTGTCGTGATAGAAGAAGTGTTTGGTAAAAATCATGTCTATGCTTCTCTGGCTGGCCTAGCGCTTTCTCTCGGTTTGAAATTAAATATGTTAACCGCCGCGAATTCACTTAAAAATTATGATGTTCCGCCAGGACGAATGCGGCTCTTGAAGGGGATAGAGAGTTCTCTAATCATAGATGATACTTACAACTCTTCTCCTTTCGCCTGCGAGTCTGCGCTCAAAACTCTTGGTGAAATAAAATGTGAAGGCAGGAAAATCGCAATTCTGGGCGACATGCTGGAGCTCGGACGGCATACTCAAGAAGCGCACAAAAATATTGGAAAGGTTGCAATGGCGAATGCCGATATACTTATTACCGTCGGCCATAGAGCCGAAGCCATAAGAGATGGCGCCATTGAAGCGGGTTTCAAGAAAAAAAATATTCATGAATTTTTAGATTCGTCGGAAGCAAAAGAATTTATAAAAACTTTTATCGAAAAGGGAGATCTGGTGCTTGTAAAAGGATCTCAAGGAATGCGCATGGAGCGAGTGGTAGAAGCAATACTTCTCGATCAAGAAAATAAAAAAAAGCTATTAGTGCGCCAAGAAAAAGAGTGGTTGCAAAAGAAATAAAAAAGCATGCAATTCGCCGAGACGAAGCTTACATGCCCCGTGCCGTCAGCCTCAAAAGTAGAGGCTGACGGCTACCGCGAACAACAGCCAGGAGACTGTTAACGCGGTGATTCCCATAATCCTCATTGGCATGGGTTTCTCCTCCATTATTATTATACAATATTTATTACAACACATTTAAGGGTGTTGATAACTTTTATATTTTTAATGATAAACCTTGATTTAATAAAGAGATTTCGGTAATATATTAGTATAATGGCAAGTAAACATATTGGCTACTTAAGTTTATTATTTTTTTGTTTAATCTTTTTTGCAACTTTTTTTATCTACCCTCAGATAACTGAAGCCGTTGTTCGTACCTGGGATGGAGGAGGCACGGACGGCGCCTGCGGAGGAGCCGGAACCGGGGACGACTGGACTTGCGATGCCAACTGGTCTGACGATACTGAACCGGGGACGGCTGACGTAGCCACCTTTGACGGCACCTGCGTATCGAACTGCTCGGCTGATGTGAATTCAAGCGTAAGCGTTTTAGGTATCGATATCAATGCTGGCTATGCGAGTACCATCACCCAAACTAACGGCACTACTGTTACTATCGGTTCCACCGGCTATGACCAATCTGCGGGAACATTCACCGGCGGCGATTCAACCAGCCATATGGATATCAATGATGCAGGCTTTACTCTCTCCGCTGGAGCCTTTACTGAACCCGGAGGCAATATGAATATTGAAAGGAGTTTTACCATAACTGGTTCACCGACATTTACCCATAACAGCGGAACAATCGAGTTTGATGATAGTAATAGTGCCGATGACACTACTATTGACTGTGGAACAATTACTTTGAACAAGGTTACTATCACCAAAAACTCCGATGCCGACATGATTATTTCTTCAGGCTGCACCGTGCCTTTAGGCGCCAGCCCGACCTCTGCCTTGAGCGATGGTTCTACTTTCACTAACAACGGTACTATCACCGTGGCTAGCGGGACTTGGACCATAACTAAAGCTGGTGCCGCTGCTGGCACCTTTACCAACAACGGCACGATTACCCACAGCGGCACTGGTTGGGTAAGCAGCTTTGGCTTCATCAATGGCGTGAGCGCGACAGTCACTTATTCTGGCTCTGCTATATCAGTTGGTGGAAATTTTGACGTGTCTTCTGGAACATTTCCTTCCGGCTTGACCGTAACTTTTACGGATGCCTCTGGAAATGACGACACGACCATGACCTGTGGCTCAGTCACATTTACCCAAGTTATAATCACTAAAGACTCCGAGGGTGACATGATTATCTCTTCTGGTTGTACGGTACCGCTGGGAGCCAGTCCAACATCAGTTTTTGGTCGAGCGACTTTTACCAACAACGGCACCATTACCGTTGATTCCGGTACTTGGACGATTACTGATACCAGTAACACGCTCGTCCACCTGGTATTGACCAACAACGGCACCATAACTCACAATGGCACCGGTTGGATCAATGGACGCGGATTCGCGAATGGTTCAAGCGGCATCGTTACTTATGCCGGAACGACTATGTCTGTAGCTGATAATCTAGATGTGAGTCTAGGCACTTTTCCTTCAGGACTCACTGTCACTTTTACTGATGATAATGGAAATGATAACTCTATTCTCACCTGCGGCTCAGTTACCTTCACTCAAGTCATTATTAACAAGGATTCAGTCGGCAGTATGGAAATATCTTCCGGTTGCACAGTCCCCTTAGGAGCAAACCCAACTACAAATATTACGGCTGATATAAACGGCGCTGCTATTTTTACCAACAACGGTACTATTTCTGTTTCCAGCGGCACCTGGACTATAGTAGATGCATCCACTGCTGGAAATTGGCGTTACCATACCTTAACTAATAACGGGACGATTACCCATAGCGGCACAGGATGGGTCACGGGAGGTTCGTTCGTCAATGGCTCCAGCGGAGTAGTGACCTATGCCGGTTCTACTATATCGGTTGCTGGCAATCTTGATGTCTCAACTGGCACTTTCCCGAGTGGACTTACTCTTACATTTGTTGATGATACTAATATCGACAATTCTACTTTAACTTGCGGCTCGGTGACATTCGGCGACCTAACCATCAATAAAAATAATTCTCCAACAACTATGGATCTCGGCGGCAATTGCACCGTCACCGGCTCTCTCACCTTCACGGCAGGAACTCTTTCTAACCCTGCCTCAGCTATGACGTTAACTGTCCAAGGCGACAGCGCTTTTAACTCCTC
>MFUV01000008.1 GCA_001787005.1 Candidatus Nomurabacteria bacterium RIFCSPLOWO2_01_FULL_39_18
TTCTTCTTTATTCAAATAGGAGCAAAAGATGGAAAAAGACTAGACCCAATTTATAAATATGTTATACGTTACAGTTGGAGAGGAGTGCTTGTTGAGCCAGTCTCAATTTGGTTTAATAAACTACTCAAAACATATAAAGATTATCCTAAATTGAAGTTTAAAAACGTTGCTATTTGTGACGAAGATGGAGAGAAGCAATTTTACAAAATACGAAGTGATAACTGGTATTTGAGACTCATTGGAGGCTCGCTCAGTTCGTTCTCTTTGGAAACTATTCTTAAGCATGCATGGCGACCTGGTTTAAGAAGTAATATTATAAAAACTACGATTTCCTGTATGTCCCTGGAGTCACTTATTCGTGAGTATGATATTAAGAAAATTAATCTCCTTGTAGTTGATACAGAAGGTTATGATTTTAATATTTTAAAACAAATAGATTTTGTGAAAATAAAACCGATGAGTGTTTTTTATGAACACAAACACTTGAGTGATATAGATAAACAAAAAGCAGAAAGTATGTTTTTAGAACACGGCTATCAAGTCAAGATAGGGGTTTGGAATACATTTGTGTATCCTGTCAATTAAAACTAGTTCTAACCTGCCTCGCGTTGACACGCAAGTCAAGGCGGGCACCCTACGCCAAGGCGGGGCAAGCTAGGTCGGGCGATAAAGACAAATTAGTGCTACAATGTATACATACATATAGTCGAACTTATCATAGCTAACTATTTTAAAAAATTATGGACTCATCTGTAGCACCCTCCACCAAGCCGATATATCGAGGAACGCAAATTGTCTGGTATATTTTAGGCATCATAGAAGTATTACTTGCTTTTCGTTTTGTTTTGAAATTACTAGGCGCAAGTACAGGCGCTGGATTTACTCAGTTTATTTATGGAATAACTTATCCATTTGCCCAGCCGTTCCTCGCAGTCTTTAAGAGAACACAAGTGGTAGAAGGGAGTAGCCTTGAATGGAGCACCCTGCTCGCAATGTTGGTTTACTGGGTGCTTGCTATCGCTATCATCAAACTTTTTCTCATGGGTAAAAGTGTTTCCACGCCGGAGGCAGCTGTAAAGCTAGACGAACAAGAGCAAACTACCCCTTAGTAAATGGAGTTGGAAATGATAAATTTTTATTTGTTATCTTAATTAATTTAGTGTATAATAGTCGAAGTGGTTATAGGCTAGTGTAGTCGGCTTGGCTATTGCACTTTTTGTAAATAATTCAAAAATACTATGGACGACACAACCAAATGCCCAAACGGTGGTGCTTGCGGTACTAACCCTTGCACATGCCCGCCAAAAACTGATACTCCAGAAGCTCCAGCAACTCCAGCTCAATAGAACTAAAAAAAACAGCCCTCAAAAGGGGCTGTTTTTTTATGATTTCAAATTCATTTTAACTGACAATTCCGATAAAATCTTTTGCAAAATAGTCCCAAATGGACTATGATTTTCAGCATGCCGTTGTAGCTCAGTTGGTAGAGCACGTCATTGGTAATGACGAGGTCAAGAGTTCAATCCTCTTCAACGGCTCTTGCTGATTTGCTTAAGCAATTTTGCCCAAGAGGTCGCCGATAAAGTAAGCGACCAAAGCGGCGAGAGTTCCGACCGCTAACATTTCAAATCCTCCGATCCACCAACGGATGCGTGTCACCAGCGAGCGGAGGGACCCTATAGTGAAGAGAGCGATACTAGTCGCGATTACCGCAAAAATAAAAACATTTTCCTTGATTCCAATTGTATATGGGAAAAGAGGTATCGCGCCCGCCAAAACAAAAGAAAGAAATGTAGCGATGGCGTTTTTTATTGGAGTCTTTATCTCCGCCATTGTCTCTTCCACAAGAGTTTTTTGATAATCGCTTTCGGATTTGCGAGCAAGATAATTTGAAGTTGCCATAGAAAAACCATCTGCCAAGAGATTGGCAAATCCCAAAATTATAACAATAGTGGGAGAAAGTTCAGCTCCGGCTACTCCGGCTACCACGGCGAAAGTGGTGATGATGCCGTCGTTCGCGCCATATACTATGTCTCCAATATATTCTCCGGCCTTGGCTCGATATCTTTCTCGTCCAGTAAGTTTTTCATCTTCCATATTTTATATTATATCGCAAAATTGGATTTTTTGATGAATCGGGTTAGAATGGCGATAACGCCGATATAGTTCAGTGGCAGAACACTGCTTTCGTAAAGCAGGAACGTGGGTCCGATTCCCACTCTCGGCTCCGCAGTTACCTTCTTTTTATTTCCATAATTTAAATTTTCCAGTAATTTCTTTGAGAATATTTTTATCACCAAAAACTCCTACGCCTAAATAATCCAGTGACTCGTCGTCTTTCTCTGATATAGATTTCTCAAGCTCTATGTCATCTGTAGTGTCTATCATATCTCTTAGAAAGTTTATTGAGAGCAAATTCCTTTTCCTGATTTCCAAGGTAAGCGGATATAACTCTTTTTTGTCGGCATTTAATACAACGATGGCATATTGTGAATTGCGAGGATGAGCAGTATTACTTTTACTTACAAAAGACTCCCCTGTATCAAAGTTCTCTTTCAACTGATTGCCAAAATAAGCAGAAATGTGAGCCACAGTATTTAAAACCTGCCAAGGTTCTAAGTCTTTTCTTACCACAGTCACAATCTTATTTGAGAAGTCTTGGGTTTTATTCATAGAAAGATTATAACTGATAATCATAGTTTCTGCTATAATACACACAGTTAAAAACTATGACTTTTCCACCTAAAACCAAAATCATACTTTCTTTTCTACTTGTTGCATTAGTGGCTATTTTGCTTTTAGTCACAAATACCAACAACCCCAAAAAGGTTACCCAAGTAGAAAATACAGTTATTAATACTTGGAATGAAAACAAAGATGATGAAACGGAGTTCACCACTTACATCAATCAACGCTATAACTTCAGTTTAACTTTTCCTGAATCTTTTCCTTTAATCCAAAGTCCAGAAAAGGCTCGATGTCAGGTTATCATTAATGACATAAACTTTCCTCAGGCCGAGACTCAAGAGGTTGATCTTCCTGAAGGAACTAGTATTCCCATTGCTTTTGAGGAAATTACAGCAGAAGGTGACTTCTTTGGACATGTGTACTACGTTCTTTTGCCAAAATGTGTTCCGATAGATAGTTTGGTAAATGTTCAGGTAATAGAAAAAGATCCCAACTTTAGTTTTGATTCGTTCATAGATAAAACCAAGAATTCTATTTCTATGGATGGCGCTGCAGGAGGAACGGTTAAAAAGCTGTTGTTGCCGGTTAATGGTAAAGATATAACAGTTATCAGAGAGGGGGAAGGTAGCGTAACACGCCCAACTAAGGACACTTACTATTTCGACCATGGTCCATATGTTTATATTCTCGACCACTCGTATAGTGGGTTTATGATAGAAGAAGAACTCTCGGATTCCCACCGAAAAGAATTGGCTCGCAATTTTCAACACTATGAACTAAGCAAACAGATCATAAGCGGTTTTGAATTTCTTAAAACAACCAACTTTTTTGTGGTAAACGCCTCAAGCGGAATTAACATTCCTAATCCTAAATTTACAGTTAATAGTAAAACGTTTTCTGGTATAACTTCCTTCCTGGATTACATGGAAACGCTTTCATCTGGAAAATATAATGTTAGTATTTCGGCTCCTAATTATGAAACTATGGAAGGATTCTATATTACTATTCCCGGAGGCTTGAGTGATACAGTAGTTGGTCTAGACCAAATAGTAAAAACTCACAACTGTCCCGTAAGTGCTCCCCTCGGCAATAACTTTTCTCATTGTGGATATGTAATAGATGAAAATCACAATGCTATTAGTAACGTAAGAATTACCTCCCCAAATTTTTCCAACATTTCTACTTTTACCACTGATGATGGCTACTACGAAGTACAATTTCCAGTGTTAAAAGAATACGACTGTGATACTCCTCCAGTTACTTTTATTTATTCAAAAAGTGGTTATAAAACCCTAAACTATATTCTGGAAGGTCCTGATGTTTGGGTAGGTGGAAGTATGAGTAATCAAATAAATTTAAAAAGTGGGTCTGGTAGCGAGGAGGAATTTTTAAATGATTTAACTTGTAAGTAGGGCTTTAACATTATGCACATTAAACCTGAAATTAAAATAATCCTTTCCTTTCTCTTGGTTGCAGTAGTCATAGTTATTTTTGTACTCGTAACACAAAAATCCTCTCAAACCAATCCTTTGTCACAAGATGTCGTTTCAGGAGAAACTTCAAAGACGCAAGATTTACAATTTATCTTCTTGAAGATAGATGAAAATCATAGGGCAAACCCTCTTGTAAAACAACTTGCGTTATTTCATAAAGATAGTCTTGCCTTGGATAATAGCATTATTGGTGACTATGCTATTTCTCCGGACGGTCAGCAGATTTTTTATAATTTGTATTCTTACGAGGATAAGTCATACAATAAGCTCTACTACTTGAAAGTTGGCATGGAAGAACCCAAGCTTATCGGATACGCAAACGAGTTTGACAAAAGTTTAGCTTTCCCATTCCAAGTGCAGTATTGGCTCAACGACTATATGGTTCTTTTGGCAACAGGAAATTTTGGCTTAGATATATTTGATACTTTTGCAATTTACGATGTGTCTACTTTTTCAGGAAAGAAGTTACAAACTGTTTCTGAAATAGAAGCAAGACCTGAACTAAAAAATATAGAACATGCCAGTGGCGTTCTTATCAAAGACGGTTTAGCTTCGGAAGTTTATTTTTTGCGCGACGTAAATAAATCTATCTTTATACTACGAAGACTTGCTATTGGTGGAGATAAAGGTGAACAACGTAAACTTCAGCCAATCTATGATACCTTAGAAATTACTCCTCGCTCTTATTGTGCTGATTGTGAAAATTCTTTTTATACGTGGGACTATAACTCAGGAAGGAGTATTGCAATAACTGTTTTCTCCCGCTCAACAAAGAAAATTTATCAAGCGTGGAGTGTTAACCTAAATAATTCATTTAAGTTTCAGAAAATTGCAGATATAGAAAATGTAGTATACGGAGAATTCTAAAAGATATGGCTTTTCTTTTTTATTTTAAGTGAAATAAAAAGAAGTCCGACACGAGATCAGGCTTCAATATAAAGAAACTAAAAGGTCCTAATAAACCACTATTTTGAAGAACTTAACTTATCTCTATATTGTACCATATTATATTCTAAAATGCAAGGATTTTTAATCCGATAAATTAAGTTCTTTTTGCTATAATTCTCTTATGCAGAAAGACACAGATGAAATAGAAAAAGAAATAGCGGAATTAGAAGTGAAAATGCAAACGCCAGATTTTTGGGCGGATAAGCAGAAGGCGCAAGAGGTTTTGAAAAAACTTGCCGAGCTCAAAATGGAGAGGGAAGGCGCAGGCAAACACGATAAAGGCAGTGCAATTTTATCAATCATCGCTGGCGCTGGAGGGGACGACGCGGAAGATTTTGCTCGCATGCTTTACGATATGTATGGTTATTTTGCCACAAAAAAAGGTTTTCCTTGGTCTACGATTCATCAGCACTGGAACGAACATAATGGAATAAAGAATATGACCATGCGGATAGGAGGCTTGAAACAAAATGCATATGGGTTATTAAAAAATGAATCCGGTGTTCACCGCTTGGTCCGGGTTTCACCTTTCAATGCAAACCAAAAACGCCACACCAGTTTTGTATTGGTTGAAGTGTTGCCAGAGTTAGACAAGTTTGATGAGCAGAATATTGTTATTCCCGAGGCGGATTTAAAGATAGAATTTTCCCGCGCCGGAGGACCGGGTGGGCAGAATGTGAACAAAAGAGAAACCGCGGTGCGAATAGTGCACCTGCCGACCGGCATTGCGGTGCATGCTTCTACCGAACGTTCTCAAGAACAAAACCGCGCGCGGGCGCTATCTATTCTTAGAGCTAAACTTCTTAAACGGGCAGAGAATGAGCATAAAACTTTAGAAGAAAGTATGAAATTAAAAAATACCGAAATAGAATGGGGCAATCAGATTCGCTCTTATGTGCTTCATCCATACAAAATGGTCAAAGACCATAGAACCCTCGCCGAGACGGCCAAAGTAGACGATGTCCTCGCCGGTGACTTGGATTTATTCATTGAGGCAGAGGGGGATTTGTGATAAGATAGACGGGATGATTTATTTCAATAACGT
>MFUV01000009.1:0-1918 GCA_001787005.1 Candidatus Nomurabacteria bacterium RIFCSPLOWO2_01_FULL_39_18
GGTTAAGTGCAGTTAGACGAAAAGACCCTAGAAGCTTTACTATAACTTTATATTGAGCATGTTTTTGGACTGCGTAGCATAGATGGGAGGGGTCTGATGTATACGGTTTCGGCTGTATTCTACCCAACAGTGAAATACCATTCTTTTTGAAGGCATGTTCTAACCAATACGGCAAAAACGTATTGAAACAGTATATGGTGGATAGTTTTACTGGGGCTGTACCCTCGAGGGTTTAAATTTATTTGAACCTTCGAACTTTGTAGCCCCAAGCAGGTTTAATCCACCTGTAAAACAAATAAATGGGGGGCTTTCACGAAACAGATAGAGTTTTAGACTCTAGATAGAGGCTAAACCTCTATCTGTAACTGTAATCGTGATTGGAAAGTTGGGAATTTGCTGGAAAAACCGGTGTATGGTATATTACTTGCTAGTAATATTATTAGATAAGTAACAATGTATACCTGCGGTCAATCAGCAGGGAATTAAAAAATTATGAACGAACGAAAGCCAAATGATAAAGAAAAAGATGAAGAATTTAATAAAGATATGGAAATAACACATATTGAAGTTCTTAAGAATCATATTGTGAGACTAAAAAAAGAATTACAAGAGGCAGAAACGAAACTTCAAGGATTACTTAATAAATAAAATAATTTTAATTCCCTCAGAGACTACAAACCAACCATCTTGAAAAAGATGAATGTATAGTCCGATCTTCATGGCGACATGAAGTTAACAAAAATGCCTAAAAAGTAAAGGAGGGGTTTAAAGGTAAGCTAGGCGCGAATGGAAACCGTGCCGATAGTGTAATGGCACAAGCTTGCTTGACTGTAAGGGGTACATCCCGAGCAGGTGCGAAAGCAGAACATAGTGATCCGACCATACGTATTAGATGCGGTGGAAGCTCAACGGATAAAAGCTACTCTAGGGATAACAGGCTAGTTCCGCCCAAGAGTTCATATCGACGGCGGAGTTCGGCACCTTAACTCTCAACTAAACACTGAGAAACATCGGGGTGCCTATCGCAGTAATGCGATAAAAAAATAATTTGGCTTATAACGGTGGACTCCATGCACTAGTCTTATGCCTCAATGGTATAATAGAAACATGGACAATACCGCGGGAAGTCTAAATCAATTACAAAAATCTTTTCTTATTGGAACTCTTTTAGGAGACGGGTATCTCCGTCAACTAAAAGGTAGAAGAAATGCGTTTCTTGAAGTAAATCATTCCATAACTCAAAAAGAATATGTTGAATGGAAATATGAATTACTGAAAAATTTAACGCGAAGTGGTCCTAAATCCAGAAATGGAAACGGGACTAGGATAGCGTATAGATTTTATACGAAACAACACCCAGAATTTACAAAAATAATGGAGCTGTTCTATAAAAATAAAAAGAAATGTATTCCTAATCTAACTCTAGATCCAATAAGTTTAGCAGTGTGGTTCATGGATGATGGAAGTAGATGTAGTAAAGAGAATGTGTATCTTAATACTCAACAATTTTCTAAAGATGATCAATATAAATTATTGGAGATCTTGGAGAAAATGGGATTGAGTGGCACATTGAATAAAGATAAAACATATCATCGAATCAGATTCAAAACATCTGGTATTCCTAAACTATTTGGAATCATACAAAAACATATTATTCCATCTATGAAATACAAAATTGGTTTATGACCCTGTAGAGACTTGACCTTAACTGGTCGGAGTGTGAAGAAAATTCATACTAACACGCCGAACCCCAACACTCTTGTTGGGTGAAGATATAGTCCGATCCTTCTGGCAACAGAAGAAAAATGTCGACTAGCGATGTCGGCTCACCTTAGCGCGGCGGCGGAGAAGCTGCCAAGCGTTTGGCTGTTCGCCAATTAAAAAGGTACGCGAGCTGGGTTCAGACCGTTTAGAACCT
>MFUV01000009.1:1928-61772 GCA_001787005.1 Candidatus Nomurabacteria bacterium RIFCSPLOWO2_01_FULL_39_18
GCTGGGTTCAGACCGTTTAGAACCTCACCCCCAACCCCTCTCCTTGTCAAGGAGAGGGGGGCCGAAAGGTCGGGTGAGGTGCTGGACAGTTTGAACCCTCAGAGGAATTTAAGAACTATATTGAACTTAATCTGTTATGTAACCAAGTGCATTAAATTGCACATCACGGCGGCGTATTGCAGAAATGCAGTATGGCAAGCTAACTTATATCGGCGAAATCCTAATCATCAATGGTGAAGGATAATGCCGAGGGAATACTTTATTAAAATAAAGCACCCGTAGAGACTGAATGTTAGCGATCCTGAGAAAATTCTAAGGATTATGTCACAGTCCAATCCCCAAAGTAATTTGGGATGTAGATGCGTGAGACAGGTTGGTCTCCTATCTACTGCACTCGTTGATTCTTGAGAAGATTTGCTCCTAGTACGAGAGGACCGGAGTGAACTGACCTCTGGTGTACGAGCTGTCCTGCCAAGGGCACTGCTCGGTAGCTATGTCGGGAATGGATAACCTCTGAAAGCATCTAAGAGGGAAGCCAGCTTCAAGATTAGGAATCGTTAAGAACCCTGAGAGATGATCAGGTTGATAGGCTTTAAGTGTAAGGCGAGTAATCGCTTCAGCTGAGAAGTACTAATGTTTCGATTCCTGTTAAGAAATTTGGAAACCACACCCCAGTAGTAGAGCATAGCTCACTACGGGGCAAGAAAAATATAAAACTTGAATATAATGTTCTGGTGCTTTGACGGCGGAGTCACATCTCTTCCCATTCCGAACAGAGCAATTAAGCCCGCTAGTGCCGATGATAGTCTTCATGGCGAAAGTAGGTAGGCGCCAGAACAATGTATTTGAGGAAATAAAAATAGCCTCAAATAAGGTTATTTTTACTACCAATATTATATATTGACTTTATCCACATTTTGATTAGTATGTATTTTAACGAGCGTTTGTTATAATTATCCTAATGGGACGTCATTAATAATTGAGAATTGATTCTTAGTTTTTTTAGGAATTAGCTCTTATTAATTAATGGTGAAATTATTAAAAGAATAACATAAGAGGTCGGAAAGGTTTTTTCCTTTTGTTTTTTTGAAAATTATTGTTAGGTAAGTACAGGAAGTAAATGTGGGCTTAACGAGATTCGAACTCGTACAACCTAGGCAGGATAGTGGTTTTGGAGACCACCGCGTCTACCAATTCCGCCATAAGCCCCTACTTTATATTACTTCCTGTGCTCACCCAATAATAAAATATTGAGTGAACAAAGTTTTGCAACAAACTTTAGTTTGAAAAAGGCTACGAAATTATTTTCGTGGCTTTTTTCTTTCCGCTTCGGTGGTTTGCGGATGATTCTCGGCGTACGACTTTTTCACGTACTTACCAGTAACCGAACTTCTATAGTTTTTACCCATAGAGTTTAATCGATTTTACATTTCGACAAATGGAGGATACAGGAGCGTGTCCTCACTATATACTATGCGGCCCCCTTTCAGACAGGTAAGGAAGTGTGCCTAAAAGGAAGTCGAATAATAAACATTTTATTAAATTTTATAGACAAAATAGAACTCGTCCTGAACGGTGGGATGTGGCGAGTAGACATCTCTTTCGAGACAGCTAACGCCCCATGCGGGACATTAGGTAGAAAATTTACCAAGCATCCCACTGTTCAAGACAGGTTGAACTCTGTCTACTTCTTTTACTTCGTTTTTCTACGACGAAGGTTAAACGTACTCTACATATAATTATACAGCACAGATAATATTTATAGCAAGTGGAAAACTCTTTTTTTTGTCGCAAGTTGTCCCGCCTTACAGGCGCAGTACACCTTTTGGACTTTTTCATTCACTTCGTTCTGAAAAATTCTCAAAAGCTCTTGCGCTTGGGTCCCTATCCCAAGCTCACCTCTTCCCATTCCGGACAGAGAAGTTAAGCCTTGTAGAGCTGATGATACTCTTCATGGGGAAAGTAAGCAGTCGCCAACACAAAGTATTTAATAAATTAATTGAGCCGATGATAGGCTGAATGGTGAGAAGCGTAGCTTCGCAAGGCCGGAAGCGCGAAGGCGCTGAGGCGGGGTCGCGAGCAAAGAAAGCTTTCTTTGACTGTGACAAAGTAGGCAGCCCGCCTTGGCTCGATGTCAAATCGAGGCAGTCGCCAGCACCGAGTACTTGATTTAAAATTCAGAGAGAATTTTCTTTAAAATTTCTAAGGCTTTTTCCGCGACCTCTTTATGACCTTCCTTTGTTCTGGGAAGTGCTACTGTTGTGGCACGTACAGCCAAATATTTAATAACTATAGGATCATCCGCCAGTTTTCCATATCCCTTTTTGAAAAAATCTTTTTCTTTGTTATTTTGATATAGTAGACTTTTTGCAATATCATTCCTAGGATCGCCGGCCTGTAACCGTCCCAGGTCGATTATTCCTGTGATTTTGCCGTGATTAATAAAGATATGTTCTTTTTTTAGATCTCTATGCAGAAGGGAAGCTTGCCCGAAATTCAAAGAATTTATTTCCTTTATAATTCTGTGCAGTTTCTCTGCTTCCTCGGGCGTTATTAAATTATTTTTTACCAAAGTGTTAACTACTTCATTGTAATTATTTTCTTGTGAGTGACAATATTCTTCATAACTTTTATATTTGCCCCTCAACTTTCCATCAACTACCTCAAGTGTACCAAACCCTTCTAGCTTAATTTCGTTTATTCTCCTTAAAATTTCTCCCCAACTTTGATAGATCTTTTCCTTTTCTGTTTCGGATAGGTTTGTTTCTTCGAGGCTTACTCCTTCCGCAGCCTCTATTATCATAGTTGGATGCCCAATTGTCGGTGGATTTTCTTGGTATGAAATAACTTGCGGTACGGGTATACTTTCCTCTCTAAGCATTTTATATCCCAAGCTCTCAACTTCAAATGCCACCCCTTTTTTATTTATTCTGATGAATACCATTCTTCCTTCAGTAGTTTTTGCTCTGTATACCTCGCTTTGATAACCTTTGGCAGTTTTTTCTACTGCTGTTAAGACAATTCCAAAATCACTTTTTATAGCTTCTCCCAAACGAACGGGATCCATTTCTATTACCGTCAGTTTTGGAGTTGCTGGTTTTGGGTCCATATTTTTCATTATAACTTATTTTTAACGAAAGTAGGTTATTTCTGAGAGTCTCAGACTCGATGAGCAGTCGCCAGAACAATGTATTTAAGAAAACTAACTTTATAAATGAAGTGCTGTCGCCGTCCCGGTGGAACGGCGACGCACTTTTACTGGCATAGTGACGTTCCGTATTTTACGCCGAGGCGGAAGGCCAAGACGAGAAATATGAGGAAGAACACTATGTAAATCGCGATAAGGATTCTTCGGAGACCCTTACAGGTTTCCGTGATCCGACCGCAAACAGCCTCGATCTGTGTCACAGGTACCTCCGTGTTTATTGTACTATATATGTTAGAATTTTTTTTGCGTTGCCTGCCCACCCTTGGAGGGCTTGCTTTTGAAATCTGATAGTGTAGGATTGCTTTATCCAGAGAGGAGGGGTGCATCGTCGGGATCGAAACGTCCCCAAAAGCTGATTTTTAGGCCTAACCAGGCACCCCCCTCTTGGATACCAGATTTGTTCTTAATCGTTTCGTCGCCCGAGTTCGTCCATGTGATGAACCGGGCTTTTTTCATGCTTGACTTGGGAAATTTAATAACTTACCATTAACTTGCCTGGAGAGGGAGGATGCATGTTGTAGTTGGGAGACGCGCCCCTGACCACAACCGATACCCCGCACCTCCTTCTCTGGGTGGGGATGTTCTTTTATATATTTTTTGGTATTCATCGTTTTTTTTGCCCATTTCGTATTTCGCGGAGTGGGTTTTGTGTTTTTATATTGCATGTGGGAAAATGAGTGGGGGTACTCTAAAATGAGGATCACGTTCTTAACTTCCTGGATAAAGTTGTTCCAGGGATTCATCCGGGTATTGCGCATGTCCGGGTGGTGATATCGCTGGGCCTGTAGTTTGGTCTTTTCGACGAATTACAGGCGTCCAGCTTTTATTTTTATTTTCATGTTACAATGTTTTTATGACTTGGGCGTTCAAGAGGCAAGCTTTTTATATCAGTATTCTTATTTTGGTTGTTTTGGTGTTCGGATTTATAATAATTTATCCAAGTTTAAACCAGCCGCCAACCTGCGCAGACAACGAGCAAAATGGAGATGAAACAGGGGTGGACTGCGGAGGCTCCTGTCTCCGGGCGTGCATAGCGCAGATGGATGAAGTTTCTGTTCTCTGGTCTCGAGCTTTTAGAGTCGTGCCGGGGCGCTATAACGCAGTCGCTTATCTTATCAATCACAACCAAGACACAGCTATCAATAAAATAAGTTACCGATTTCGCTTTGCGGATGAAAATAATGTTTATATAGGCAAGCGCGACGGCACTACTTTTATCCCCCCAGCGGGCAAATTTACCATCTTTGAGCCGGCAATAGATGTCGGGCATTCTATTCCTGTATACGCGACTTTTGAATTTACGCAGGCGCCCGAATGGATCCAAGTGTCTAAAGAAAAAGTTAACCAAATAAAAATGTTGGTTTCAAACATAACTCTCACAGACGAACAAGTAAGCCCTAGACTCTCTGCTACCATCAAGAATGATTCACTCTTTATTGTTCCAGAAGTGGATGTGGTTGCGATTTTATATGATGCTTCCGGCAACGCGCTCGCCGCCAGCCGTACTTATCTGGATGTATTAAATGGGGAAGAGAGCAGAGATTTAAATTTTACATGGCCAGAGCCCATCTCTGGAGTAGTGACCCTCAAAGAGATAATTCCGATGTACAATATTTTTTCGGCTAAGTTAAAATGATAGAAAAAATTTCTAACAGGATAGATTGGATGCTGGTCTTTTTCATACTTCCCATAATTGCCGCGGGGCTTGTGACAATGAAATCATTTACGGGAGGAGAAAATATTGGCGGATTTTTCGACAAACAGATTATCTGGGTGCTGGTGGGTTTCTCTGTTTTCTTCATTTTTTCTTTTATTGATTTTCGATTTTTAAAACGTACTTCCGTAATAGTGTTTTTATTTCTTTTGATTTCCTTAATTTTGCTTACACTTTTTATTTTGGGGCGTGTTTCTCACGGCGCAACGAGTTGGTTTGACTTCGGGTACTTTTCTTTTCAACCGGTTGATATGATGAAGCTGGTGCTGGTGCTCATTTTAGCAAAGTATTTTTCCCGGCGTCACGTGGAAATCAAGGACATCAAGCACATTTTTATATCATTTTTCTATGCTCTCATTCCTCTCATTTTGGTTTTGCTTCAGCCGGATTTCGGTTCGACGATGATCATATTTTTTATTTGGCTAGGCATGGTCTTTGTTTCTGGAATTTCCAAAACGCATTTATTTTTGGTTTTTTCTTCTGGTGTGGCAATCTTCGCCATGATGTGGTTTCTAGTTTTCGCGCCTTATCAAAAAGCCCGTATTTTTAATTTCATAAATCCATTAGCCGATATTCATGGAACAGGTTACAATGCTTTCCAGTCAACTATTGCTGTCGGCTCAGGCGAGATTCTAGGCAAGGGTCTAGGCTTCGGTACGCAGTCGAGATTGAAATTTTTACCAGAGCCCCAGTCTGATTTTATTTTTGCCGCTTTTGCCGAAGAATGGGGCCTAGTCGGTAGTGTTTTGATCCTGTTACTTTATGGTCTTGTTATTTGGAGGATTCTTTATTTTTCTGCCCTGGGAGCGTCTAATTTCGAGATACTTTTCGGCATGGGCATTGCTATTTTTTTCATGAGTCATATATTCATAAATATTGGCATGAACCTGGGGCTCTTGCCCGTGACTGGCATTCCGCTTCCTTTTATGAGCTATGGCGGCTCGCATCTTTTGGCTGAGTTTGCCGGCTTGGGTATATTAATGAGCATGCGTAGATACGCAAGGCCCGCGCATCGCGACGATATGAAAAATGAATTTCTGGGAGCATGACCTCACCCCTTCGCCCCTCTCCTTGTCAAGGAGAGGGGTTGGGGGAGAGGTGAATTATTATATGGAAATTATTGATGGGAGGAAATTAAATAAAGAAATTTTGGGAAAAGTGAAGGCGGAGGTCGTTTCGCTTTCCTTCCAGCCGATTTTTTGCGATGTCTTGGTGGGGAGCGACCCGGCAAGTGTTCAGTATGTGGGGATGAAAGCAAAAACGGCAGAAGCGGTGGGGATGAAATTTCACAGTGCGAATTTCCCCGCATCCATAACCACGGAGGAGCTGATAAAAGAAATAAAAATTCTGAACAAAGTAGAAAATATGTGCGGAATAATTATTCAGCTTCCATTGCCTCCTCATATTGAAAAACAATTAGCGCTTGACGCTCTTGACGTGCATCTTGATGTGGACTGCCTGGGTACGATAGCGAGTGAAAAATTTTATCAAGGTGAAACCTTGATAAAATATCCTACTGCGCTGGCTTGTATGGCGCTTCTTGATTCAATTAATTTAGACTTAACGCAGAAAAAAATAGTTGTTTTTGGGCAGGGGATGCTGGTGGGCAAGCCTGTGACAGCCCTGCTCAAATTTAGAAATTTGTCGCCAACAATTATTACTAGCAAAACTTCCGATAAAGAAAAAATTATTAAGCAAGCAGATGTTATAATTTCAGGCATAGGGAAGGGGAAATACATTACAGGTGATATGATTAAAGAAGGAGCAGTTTTGATTGATGCTGGAACTTCTGAATCCGGAGCCGGCATCGTGGGCGATGTTAATTTGGAGTCTGTCAAAGATGTGGCAGGATTTGTTTCTCCCGTGCCCGGCGGCGTGGGGCCCGTAACTGTGGCCATGCTTCTCAAGAATGTGTTAACCGTGGCGAAGAACAAAGACCTCACCCCAGCCCCTCTCCTTGTAAAGGAGAGGGGAAGAGAGATTTTTAAATAAAAATCATGACAACTGACGAACTAAAAAAGCTAGTACAAGAAATTGTTGCTGAATCATATCGTTTAAATTTAGCTCATACTTCTGAGAGAAATGCACCAGTTAATTATGCATGTGTATTCACACATAGTTCAGATAAATATGAGGAAATTATTAATGTAGCTCAACAACTTGGACCAGTAGTGCAAGACACTACAATGGGTTTAGTATTTCATATTTCTGCACTCCCAACTGTTGCTGGAATTCTTAACCTATTAAAAATACGTCGTTCTGAT
Source organism: Candidatus Nomurabacteria bacterium RIFCSPLOWO2_01_FULL_39_18 (assembly GCA_001787005.1). Taxonomy (GTDB): domain Bacteria; phylum Patescibacteriota; class Minisyncoccia; order Phycocordibacterales; family UBA9973; genus UBA9973. The sequence goes on from MFUV01000009.1 coordinate 9,115, forward strand.
ACAAAACGGACGGAACGTGGAGATGCAGATTTTACTATCACTGACTATGAAAATTTCAAGAGGACATATCTTGGAAAATCTGGTTTTAGTATAATTAAACGACCCGAGATTGAAATGATTGAGCTTTTAGACCCATCCTTCAATGTAATTGCTTATTATTCCAATCCTCCGCTCGCTACTGTATTAAAAATCAAATAATATTATATAGTTATGACTTTATTAAAAAACAAATCCAAATTATTACCGAGACGGAGAGAATTAAGGAAAAATCAAACCAAGCACGAGGAAATTTTATGGGAGCATATAAGAAATCGAAAACTTGGATTTAAGTTTAAAAGGCAGTACAGTATAGGTGGTTATGTTTTAGATTTTTATTGTCCAAAAATCAAATTAGCCATCGAGTTAGACGGGAACCAGCATTTAGAAAAAGAAAATTTTTTATACGATGAAGACAGAACTAATTTTTTAAAAGTTTTGGATTGTAAAGTTTTAAGGATTAGAAATTTAGAATTGGAAACAAATTTAAAAGAAGTTTTATTAAAAATTAAGCATTTTTCCCCTCTACTTGATAAGGAGAGGGGTTTAGGGGTGAGGTGAATTTATGAATAATCAAATCTTTTTCTTTTTTTATAATTTAGCGCATCAGTCGAAATTTCTCGACCAAGTGGTTGTCTTTTTTGCTGTTTATTTTCCATACGTTGTGATTTTTTTGGCAGGAATATTTCTCTTGATGCATCATGAAGTTTTTAAAACGGAAAGCACTTTCCAAGTTTTTCTAGAAAAAAAGAAGGAAATATTTAGTTCTTTTTTAACCGGAATTTTAGCTTGGATCTTAACTCATGCTCTGAAATTTCTGTTTTCTTCTATGAGACCCTTTGAAGTACTTCCCCAAATACAGCCATTAATTTCGAAAACAAGTTCCGCTTTTCCATCCGGGCATGCGGCTTTCTTTATGGCTTTAGCAATTTCTATTTTCTTTTTCCATAAAAAAGCTGGCTACTGGTTCATGCTTTTTGCACTTGTGATTGGCATTGCTCGCGTCATCGCCGGGGTACATTTTCCGATTGATATTCTAGGCGGTTTTATCTTCGGCGCCCTGATTGCTTATTTTGTGAAAAGTGTAAAATTATGAAATAATTTTCTTATGGAATATAGACCTAGATTATCTGGCCAGCTTTTTTCTCCGCCACAATTAACCCCCGAACAAATAAGGGAAAAATTAGAAGATCCAGCCTACTTGCCGCATCTCGCAGAAATACTGACAGCCTTTGCTCCTGACAGAAACAAGGAAATTAGCGAAGAAGAAGAACTAGCGTATATAAAATTATGGCAAAACTATTTAAACAGAGAGGGCAGCCCTGTTTACGAATTTTTAAGTGAAGAGTTTCTGATTGCATTGTCAAACTATCTTTCACAACGAATTAAGACCGTTTATCATGGAACAAAAGCTAGCCCAGTCGTTATATTAGAAGTTGCGGCGGGTGATGGTCGGCTAACTCATTTCTTGTCACAAAAACTAGAAAAACTTGTTGGAAAATGTGTCAAAATTATTTCGATGGATTCAGGGAAAGACTATGTCGATCCCCACGTTAGAATAACACCAAAATTTCCCGTTGAAAGAATTTCTCAAGTAGATGCCCTAGTAAAATATAGGCCCACAATTGTGATCTGCTCTTGGATGCCCGAGGATGTTGATTTCACTAGAGAGTTTCGACATACTAGTACTGTTAAAGAGTATGTCCTGATAGGAGAAGACGATGGGGGCTGTTGCGGTAAACCTTGGGATACGTGGGGCTATGGAGCCAACCATAAAAAACACGAAGGGGAACTTGCCCCTTATCAAAAAGAAGGTTTCACAAGACAATACGTTGAAGCAACGCAACATACTCAGCTTTGCCGGTCTGATAAGCCACAAGATATAACCACACACCAGTTTTCTAAAGAGAAAAACAAAATGGAAGAAATAATTGAAACATCGAGTCATTCCAGCACAGTATCATTCAGACGTGTACTCTAATTTCTCCAGTTGCTTATTTTGTAAAAAAAATCTCTAAATCTCACTAGGCAAGACCTAGTGATCTAAAACAAGACCTAATTAAAGAATTACATACCTTTTTCTTCCATAGTGGGAACCCTGAGTCCTCTTCTTTCGATTTCTTTCCTTAATTTTCCAAGGTCCGTAAATCCAACTTCTATTCTTCCCTGACTTTCTTCGGGTGTTGAAATTTTATCTAATTCAGATCCAATCACATCCTTATGACGTACTTCACCTGGATGATCTCGTCTCTCGATGTCATCTCTTGTCCATGCTTGAGATGTTTCATAATGAGAAAGTAAATCCTCGTCGCTCAATTCTTCTATAGTAACTTTTTTTTCTTCACTTATATCCATTCTGTTCCTCTCCACATATGACATGTTTTCTCTTTTTTTGTCTCCCCCAAATCCCAAGTTTTCAAGCATAATTTTAATTGTTAAATAATAATAATAATTTAATTATACCCCCATCGAATAAAATAACAAGAATCAAGTTTTAGATATGCAAAATCTCACTATTAAGTTGCCCTGATTGCTTATTTTGTAAAAAAAATATACCCCCACACTTAATTCATTTTTATCAAACTAACCTTATATTTTTGACTTTTTAAGTGTGGGGGTATAGAATTACCCTACATTTATGAAAATATGGGGAATGTCAAAGACATTTAAGAAAGTAATTTTGGCTATTATCGTGCTTATGTTCGGCGCAGGTATTGGTCTTTTTGTTTATAAATCAGAACCGAAATTAAACAAAAATTTTGAGACAGAAAGAACATTTTTCAAAAATCACCCATTTCGTCTTGGTCTCGACCTCTCTGGAGGTAGTCACTTGATATACAAGGCAGATGTGAGCGGGGTGCCGGGGGATCAAATTTCTGATTCTATGGATGCTTTGAGGGATGTCATTGAGCGCAGAGTCAATCTTTTTGGAGTTTCTGAGCCGGTGGTGCAGGTGCAGGGAGGGGGATTTATTTCAGGCGGGGAAAATAAGCTGATTGTTGATCTTCCTGGAATCACCGATGTAGAGAAAGCGACAGCTATGATTGGAGAGACCCCGCTTTTGGAATTTAAAATTGAAAGATCCAAAGACGAGCCAATAACTATAAAACCAGGCAAAGACGGGAAGATAGACGCGGAAGCCTTAAATGCACAGCAACAATTTGTTTCTACCGAACTGACGGGCAGATATTTACAAAAGGCAACCTTGGAATTTGATCAAAATACCCGCGCGCCGAATATAAGTTTACAGTTTGACGATACAGGCACAAAGCTTTTTGCGGAGATCACAAAAAATAATATTGGCAAAATGGTGGCAATATATTTAGACGGTCTGCCCATCTCTACTCCGGTAGTTCGCGAGGTGATTCCCAATGGCCAAGCGGTGATTTCTGGCAGTTTCATTCCCACTGAAGCGAGAGAGCTTGTGCGTAATTTAAATTACGGCGCACTGCCGCTACCCATCAGTCTTCTTTCTAAGCAAACTATCGGTGCTACGCTCGGAGACAACGCAGTTGTGGCAGGGGTGAAGGCTACTATCATCGGATTTCTGCTAGTGATTTCCTTTTTAATATTATGGTATCGCTTGCCAGGGCTAGTGGCCGCTCTTTCTTTGTGTATTTTTATCACTATCATGCTCTCGCTCTTTAAATTAGTACCAGTAACTTTGACTGCGGCAGGTATCGCCGGATTTATAATTTCTATTGGCATAGCGGTGGATGCCAATGTGCTCATTTTTGAACGCATTAAAGAAGAATTGTGTTCTGGCAGAAGCGTGACGGATGCCATCTCAGCCGGTTTTTCTCGTGCTTGGTTTTCAATTCGCGATTCTAATATTTCAAATTTCATTACCGCCCTTATTCTTTTCTGGTTTGGCACATCTTTGATTAAAGGATTCGCGCTAACACTCGGCATGGGAGTGCTTGTTTCAATGTTTAGCGCTATTACCGTTACCAGGATTTTTCTTTCTTTGTTTAATTTTGTGGGAGATGGCAAGGTCGCTAAATTTTTATTTAGTTCTGGCATAACGAGATAGAGGTTTAGCCTCTATCTAAAGTCTAAAACTCTATCGCAAAACATTATGTTTATCATTAAACACAAAAAAATATTTATCAGCTTCTCGATATCTCTAGTGGTTCTTTCTTTGCTTTCGCTTTTAATTTTTGGATTAAAAGTCGGTATTGATTTTAAGGGCGGAGCTTTGACGGAAGTAGTTTATACTACCCTACGTCCAGCGCAGGCTGATCTAGATACTGCGCTTCAGTCTTTAGAGCTGGGTTCTGTCCTTGTCCAGCCGACGGGGAATACGGGCTATATTATAAAATCTCGCGATTTAAATGATGCCGAACACGCCTTGGTTCTAAAGACTCTCTCGCTCGGAGGAAAGAATGAGTTGACCGAAACAAGCTTTAATTCAATCGGACCCTCAGTTGGAAAGGAATTAACAAGGAAGGCCGTTATTGCTATTATTTTGGTTTCGCTTGCGATAGTTTGCTTTATCGCCTTTGCTTTTAGAAAAGTCTCTCGTCCGGTTTCGTCCTGGCGATATGGGTTTATCGCAATTATTACATTACTGCATGATGTTATCATCCCGATTGGTCTTTTTACTATTCTTTCACATTTTTATGGCGCGGAGTTGGACACTCTTTTTGTGGTTGCGATTCTCACCATACTTGGTCTCTCTGTCTCGGACACAATCGTTATTTTTGACAGGATTCGAGAAAATCTAAACAATCAAGTGAATATATCAAAATCTAATTTTAGTGAGATAGTGGGCGGGAGCCTCGAACAATCATTTGTCCGGTCCATATGCACTTCGCTCACAGTCATCTTGGTGCTACTTGCGCTCTTCACTTTTGGCCCTGTTTCTACAAAGTACTTTGCTCTCATGCTCACCACTGGCATGTTTTTCGGCACATATTCGTCAATTTTTTTGGCATCTCCGCTTTTGGTGTTAGTGGAAGAATGGCAAAAAAGGTGATACAATAAAATATATGAAATACATTTTAATTGTTTTGGGAGCTTTGGTGCTATGGGCGATTTATATTTATAATGGTTTCGTTTCTCTAAAAAATAGAGCACAGGAGGCCTGGGCGGATATTGAGGTGCAATTAAAGCGCCGATACGACTTGATTCCGAACCTGGTGAATACAGTGAAGGGTTATGCCACCCATGAATCAAGCGCTTTTGAGAATGTTACGAAGGCGAGGTCTATGGCTATGGGGGCATCTGGTCCCACCAAGGAGCATGCAAAAGCGGAAAATATGCTAACCGGGGCGCTGAAATCTATTTTTGCTATTTCTGAAGCGTATCCAGATTTAAAAGCGAACACAAACTTTCTTGAACTTCAGCGTGAGCTTTCTGACACCGAAAATAAAATCCAAGCGGCGCGAAGATTCTACAATGCGAACGTCCGTGACTTGAATACCAAGATCGAATCTTTCCCTTCCAACATTCTTGCCGGGATTTTTCATTTTTCAAAAATAGAATTCTTCGACCTTGCGGACAATGACGCCGCGCAAAACCCCGTCGAAGTAAAATTCTAAACTAGATGAATAATTTTTTTGGTTCAAAATTAAATAGCGTGCTCCTAATAGTCCTCATTATTTTGATGATTTTTGCTATTAAAATAATGCTGAAGGAAAAAGAGAAATATTTTCCTATACTGACGCCTACCAAAGAAGAACCGACTCCAAATTCTCAAATCTTGGGTAACAAAGATGATTTAGTAACATTCTCTATTTTACCCAGTTCAAAAGTTCATGGAGTCTTGTCTTATCGAGGAGTCATTAAAGGCGCATACTTTTTTGAGGCGAACATCGTGATAAATATTTTAGATTTAAATAAAAATGTTCTACAGAGAAGTAACGCCATGGCTACTAGCGACTGGATGACTTCGGGACCAGTGGATTTTGAAGGTAATTTCGACTTTGGAGGGCTACCGAAGGGTCCCGCTTATTTTGAAATCCACAACGACAACCCTTCAGATATGCGCCAAAATGACAAATCCATCCTCATTCCTATTGTGATAGAATAAGTGAATGGCTACGCTTTATACTCACCAAACTCAAAATATTACAAAAACTTGGATTTTAATGACCTTGTTTTTTGTCGTTATCATCGGGCTCGGCTGGTTTTTTAGTTTTTATTACGGCAATCCAGACATTCTATATTTTTTTGTTGCCTTCAGTATTCTGATGAATATTTTCTCATATTGGTTTTCAGATAAAATTGTTCTGACACTCGCAGGGGCAAAGCTAGCCAAGAGGGAAGAGTATTTTGATCTATATACCAGCGTTGAGAATCTTTCAATTACGGCTGGGCTACCGATGCCGAAAGTCTATGTAGTGGAAGATCCAGCGCCGAATGCTTTCGCCACAGGGCGGAACAAAGAGCATGCTGTCGTCTGCGTCACGACCGGGCTTCTTAAAATTTTAGAGAAAAATGAGCTAGAGGGCGTGATAGCCCACGAGCTCTCCCATATCGGCAATCGTGATATGTTGCTTTCTACTGTTGTGGTGGTGCTGGTTGGTTTTGTTTCCATTATTGCAGATGTGTTCAGGCGCAATTTATTTTTTAGCAGGAGCAGAGACAGCGACAATAAAGCGCAAGGTATAATTTTGCTTATCGGAATAATTCTTTCAATTTTAGCGCCGATTTTTGCCATACTTATCCAGCTGGCCATCTCTCGCAAACGCGAATTTCTAGCAGATGCCTCCGGAGCATTGCTCATGCGCTATCCAGAAGGACTCTCTAATGCATTGCGTAAAATTTCTCAGAATAGCAAACCGATGACTCGCCAATCCAATACTATTGCGCATCTATACATTGCCGACCCGAAAGGAACTGGAGTTGGCCTGCCTGCGCAGGCAGGCAAAAAAATCAGCGGCCTCTTCGCTACCCATCCGCCGGTAGAAGAGAGAATCAAGGCTTTGGTTGGACAAAAGGAATGAATCCCGTACGAAGTCGCTCGGTTTAACAAAATCACAGAAGGTGCTATAATAGCTACGTCTTTTTATGTCATTATTAGTAAAATAACTACGGAAATCTAAAGATTTCCTACTTCGTACGGGATGAATATCAAAGATGTAGAAAACCTTGCAAAACTTGCCAGGATTGAGCTTACTGAAGAAGAAAAAAGTGAATTGCTGTCCGACATGGACAGCATTTTGGAGTATGTCAAGCAGGTTGAAGAAATGAAAGTTGAGGACACGAAGTCAGAATTATCCACTTACAATGTTTGGCGAGAGGACAAAATAGAATCCCGGGATTTCTCCAGAGAGCTTATTACAAAACAATTTCCCGCTTCAAAAAATGGATTTTTGAAAGTAAAAAAGATTTTATGACAATAGACTTAAAAAATCTGACAATAAAAAAAGCGAGGATGGCGCTAGATGAGAAAGAATTTTCGGCAGTGGATTTGGCGCAGGCGTATTTAGGTAAGATAAAAGAGAAAAACAAAGAACTCAATGCGTACCTTGAAGTTTATGATGATGTATTAGAGCAAGCAAAACTTGCCGATGAAAAAATCGGGAGAGGGGAGAGTTCCCCGCTTCTCGGCATTCCTCTAGCTATCAAAGATGTTATTCTGGTGAAAAATAAAAAAGTTTCCTCCGCATCAAAGATTTTGGAAAATTATGTGGCGTCCTATGATGCTACGGTGATTGCCAAGCTAAAGGAGCAAGGAGCAGTGTTTTTAGGCAGGACTAATATGGATGAATTCGCCCTGGGATCCTCGACGGAGAATTCAGCTTTCGGAGTAACGCGAAATCCTTATGATCTCTCGCGGGTAGCCGGCGGGACTTCGGGCGGATCAACTGTTGCCGTAGCGAGCGATATGGCGCTCGGCGCTCTAGGATCAGACACAGGGGGGTCAGTTCGCCTGCCTGCTGCCTTTTGCGGAGTTGTGGGACTAAAACCGACTTATGGTAGAGTCTCACGATATGGTTTGATCGCGGCGGCCTCATCTTTTGACTGCGTAGGTCAGATTGCCAAGAATATAGAAGATGCAGAAATAATCTTTAATGCTATTTCCGGGCATGATATTTTAGACAGCACTAGTGTTAATTATGAAGCGGACTCAAAATTATCCAGTAAAAAAGAGTTAGTGATTGGCGTGCCCTGGAATTTAATCAACCAAGAAGGAATTGAGCCAAACGTCAAAGAGAATTTCCAGAAAATTGTAAAAAGTTTTGAGAGTTCGGGATATAAAATTAAAGATATCAGTCTCCCCAACTGCATTGCCCTGTATTACATTATCAACTTCGCTGAAGTATCTTCCAATTTATCGCGTTTTGATGGAGTCCGGTATGGTCTCCATAAAGATGGTAAGAATTTACTTGAAGATTATTTATTGACCAAAGGGCAAGGCTTTGGCAAAGAGGCCAGGAGGAGAATCCTACTTGGCACCTTCGTGCTTTCAGCTGGTTATTATGACGCCTATTATGGCAAGGCGCAGAGAACTCGTGACGCCTTGAGGAAAGAATTCAAAAAATTATTTTCTGAAATTGATTTGATATTAACACCGACTTCTCCGATACCCGCCTGGAAAATCGGGGAGAAAAGCGACCCCCTTTCTATGTATTTGGCTGATATTTTTACTGTGACAGCAAACATCGTTGGTATTCCAGCTATTTCCTTGCCGTCAGGTTTTATGGAAGTGGCAGGGAAGAAAGTTCCACTAGGTATCCAGTTTATGGCGCCGCACGGCAGAGAAGAATTTCTTTTCGAGGTAGGTAAGAAATTAGAGATGATAGAGGGCAGTAATTAATGGCTTTTCCATGATATAATTACATTGCTTTACAAAAAATTTCCATGAAAGATTTTTCAGTCGAATTGATTATTCTGGTTATCATTATACTCGTTTTTATTTCCGGGGCTTCTTTTCTTAAATCTCAATTTCTTAATCCCGATTATTTGTTTAATGAAGGCTCTTCACTATCTGTCCAATTATTTGATAAAATTTTTAACCCAAAAACAATATCTCTTTTTCGTACCTTGCTCTTTTTGTTAACTGCATTTTTTTTTACAATTATCACTTATTGCTTTGTTCGGATGTTCGAAATCAGGAAGAAAGAGCATGCGCATCTACAGCAAGAGATTAGGGAATATGCCCATCGCCAGGCAGAAAGGGAAACTAAACTGCAAGAGGGGATGGATGTATCTAAAAATGAAAGGTGGAATAAAACACTCGTCTATCTCTTCTCCGAAAGTTCTAGTGACTGGAAATTGGCTGTTATTGAAGCAGACGCTATACTCGAGAGTCTGATGACAGAGCTCGGATTTAAGGGTGAAAATTTGGGCGAAAAATTAAAATCTGCCAACCAGGAAGATTTCCGCAATCTTACCACCGCCTGGGAGGTGCATACTGTCAGGAATAGAATAGCGCACGAAGGCTTGTCATTTAATCTCTCGCAACACGAGGCAAAAAGAGTGATCGCTCTTTATGAAAGAATTTTCCGCCAGTACGGGTATATTTAGCGTCTAAAAACAAAAACAATAAATTGTTGCGGGAGGCCGAATCGAACGGCCGTCTCAAGGTTATGCTTTACCACCATAGTTTTCACTACCCTTCAAATACTTTTAGGTTTGTGGTCTGGACTATACCATCTCCTTTTTTGAAAAACCAAAATTAAGGAGCTCATCGTCTAGTCTCTACACTTTTATTTCTGAAAAAATTCAGAAAATTTAGCTCGGAATTGTCTTTCTGTTTTCTCACAGAGAGGATTTCTCCGAATTTGATGAGTTCATACCTCAAAGTTTCCCAAGAGGGGGCCCATAGAATAACGCTGAGCCTTGCGAGATGCCTCTTCTCTATCCCGCTATACAAATCAGTCTATATTAAATTAAAAATATTTGCAAGTTGTTTTTGTACCCATTATAGTACATAATATACCTTATGTACTATCCACAAATAAAAGAGACAGCCAGATCAATGCGAAAAGGTGGTGTAAGTTTAGGCGATATCTCTAAAAAACTCCATGTTACAAAATCCACGCTTAGTTTTTGGTGCAAAGATATCTTTCTTAAAAAATCGGCAATTTTAAAGATAAAAACAAAAGGCAAAGCAAAATCCATTATGGGTCTTCTACGGTATTCCGAGTCTAAACGAAAAGAGAGGATAGAAAGAAATATTCTGCAAAGAAGAGAAGGTGTTGAAATGTTAGGTAAAATATCGAACAGAGATATGTTAATGATTGGTTTAGGGTTGTATTGGGGAGAAGGTTATAAATATGAAAATGGTGAGCTTGGATTTACCAACAGCAATCCTTACATGATACGCTTTTATTTTAAATGGCTACAGTTATGGAGTGTCGAAAAAGATTCTCTTATATTTCGCTTAACTATAAATGAATTTTTTAGAAAGGAAGAAGATGATATAAAAAATTTCTGGTTGAATTTTCTAGGCGTTAAGAAAGAACAATTTTCAAAAACCACCTTTATAAAAACCAATCTGAAAAAAGGTTCTTTTAAAAACATTCAAAAATACAAAGGTATCTTAAGAGTTAAAGTAAGAAAAGGTACCGCTTTAAGAAATAAGATTCTTGGAGCGTTGGAACATGTCGCAAATGATTAAAACTTTCGTTTTTGCAAATTTTCTGTTATATTTCTTCTATTGTCGGGGTAGCTCAGTTGGTAGAGCAGAGGGATCATAATCCTCAGGTCGTGGGTTCAATCCCCACCCCCGACACCAAAAAAACAAACCTTTGAAATTATACGATTTTATGTATAATAGACTAGACGCATCAAGTATTTTACTGGAGAGGAAAAGAGTCGTGTTTCAAAAATACTTAAAAATGCGGCTGTAGCTCAACGGTAGAGCACCCGCCTGTCACGTGGGAGGCCGTGGGGTCAGCACCCATCAGCCGCGCAGAGGAGAATTTTTAAATATAACCTTTTAATGGTAAGGACTTTTTGGTTCCAACCTGATATACTTTTGGTATGGAAGACAAAAAAATTATCATTAAAGTTCGGGCAGTTATTTTACATGAAGGAAAGTTATTGGTAGTGCGACATATCCCCACGACACAAGTTTTGTGGCACTGCCTGGCGGCCATTTAGAATGGAGAGAAGATATAAAGGAATGTTTATCTAGGGAGATTATTGAAGAACTTGGAGTAAAACCAGAAATAGGAAAACTACTTTATATCAATAATTTTACACAAACAGATAATAAACAATATGTGGAGTTTTTCTTTGAGGTAAAGAACGGAGTAGATTATTTAGACACTCAAAAACTTACTCGTTCTCACGCCCACGAGATTGCTGAAATAGTATGGGTATCTCCTAACGAGGATATTCACATACTTCCTAAAAATCTAGGTGAGGATTTTAAGGCAGGAAAGATAGTTTCAAATGAAGTTCGGTATATTAAAGGATAGAATGACCTTAGTATAGCAATCCACAAACTATTGCCGAAATCCAGCATGGTTGCCTAATATGGGTATGTGGTATACTATACGCATATATAAAAATTTATGGATATTCTTCCAAAGGAAAGATTCTTTCGTGTATATGCAAATTTGCCAGTTGGCTTGAGAGACCAAGTTGTTATTGTTGTACCCGAAGTTGGGCCAATGAGTTGGAATGCCGCATATGCTGAAGTTAGCAATAATACTAAGATCGGAGACACGATTGTTGAGAAGCTCATTGAACAAAAAATAATTTAATTATTATGGAAACAGAACAAGAAATTATTGATTTGGTAGTTGCGCGTTTGCAAAACTTACCATCAAATAAAGATATTTCAGTTGGCTCTTCTGGTGAGTTTACTAAGAGCGAGCTTATTGAACATGTCAAAAAAGCTGATGATGTTGGCAAGAAAATGATTGCAATCGAAATGGATTTCTTGAGATCAATGAAAGACGGAATATTCTATGAGCAACATAGCATTAGTAACAACGCCTAGCTCAGACTCTACAACTAGGTATATTTCAACTTGGGCCGAAGAAACAACCAAAAAGTTGGAGTCAAAACAACTTAAGTTTATTTTACTTAAAAAAGATCGAGCTACAGCCTCAATTGTAGAAAGTATGCTCAAAAAACATAGCCCATCACTATTATTTTTAAATGGACATGGTGGCCCCGACTCAGTGTGTGGTCATAACGATGAAATTTTGGTACAAGCCGGTAAGAATGGAATAGCTCTTAAAGGGGTTGTTGCATACGCTTTATCATGTAGTTCTGCAAAGACTCTTGGTCCAGCTACAGTTCAAGCCGGAGCTATCGCTTATATTGGCTATACCGAAGATTTTATATTCTTTATATCTCCGGAGAAGATGAAAAGGCCACAAGAGGATAAGACTGCAGAGATGTTTCTAGCACCCGCAAATCATGTCGTAGTTTCTCTTGCTAAAGGTCATACCACAGGAGAAGCAACTAATGCGGCAAAAAATTACTTTCTCAAAAGTATTCAAAAACTTATCTCAAGTGAATCATCTGTTGACGAAAGGGAATATATAAGATATTTGATGTGGGACATGCGTAGTCTTGTATGTCAGGGCGATCGTGATGCTGTGGTTGTTAGTAAGTAAATTGTTTTAATTTAAAAGGCTGGAATGTAGATTGTAGTATCATCTCCACCAGCTACGATAAGTACCTGATGTGGCTTTTGTTCGGGTACCATGTTTAAACTATATCATTTCTGGATAAAAGGTGTTAGAAGATTCTACTCCTTCCAGAGATTTACTCCTTCTTGGCTCTGAGTTTAACCTAACTTTTCTCTAAAACTAGGTATATAAATATAACCCTTATGGTTGATGATTCGCTGAATTTTTCTTAAAAGAGGTGTATAATTAAGTTATATGAATATACAAAAAATAGTATTGCTCAAGTTGCGTTTTGTGATGGCATTTATTTTTCTCTGGGCATTTTTTGATAAACTGTTGGGTCTTGGTTTTGCCACAACCAGTGAGAAAGCGTGGATTCACGGAGGTTCTCCAACGACTGGATTTTTATCAATGGGCGTCCAGGGGCCATTTGCCGAGGTATTTCATAGTTTGGCAGGAGTAGCAGTTGTGGATTGGCTGTTTATGCTCGGGCTTCTTTTCATTGGTGCTACCTTGCTTTTTAATAGATATGTTTTGTGGGGCGCCGTGGCTGGGATAGTAATGATGGTCTTGATGTGGCTTGCCCTTCTTTTCCCAGCAAACAATCCCATTATTGATGATCATATCGTTTATGCCCTAGTCCTTACACTTCTTGCAATCAAAGATAAAACAGGCGAACTTTCAATTGGTGGCCGTTTCTGACATCATACACCAAGTCGCTTTTTTGCAAAATATAGCAAAATAAACTAATAAATAGCTTTTCCAATTGAATTTTACATTATTTTGATGTTTATGGTAGACTATGTATATACACCTTATAAGGTCTGCTATGGATAAAAAGATTTTAGAAAATTTATATATAACAAAAAAACTCTCGTCTGCTGATATTGCTAGAAAATTTAGTTGCTCAGAAACCAAAATTAATTACTGGCTAGCTTTTCACAAGATAAAGAAAAGAACAATATCCGAGGCTATATATCAAAAAAACAATCCAAAAGGTGACCCCTTTTTATTTAATCGTCCGAGAACCCGTAATCAAATGTTTCTTTTTGGATTAGGGCTTGGTTTGTATTGGGGTGAGGGTACAAAAAGAAATCTCCATATGGTTAGGTTGGGTAATTCAGATCCACAATTAATAAAGAAATTTATTGATTTTTTGGTTGATATCTATAATATTAATAAAAAAAGATTAAGGTTCCAACTACAAATTTATGATGACCTAAATTCAAATGAACTTCTTAAGTTTTGGGCAAAATATTTATCAGTAAAAAATACTCAATTTTCTAAAACAACCATCTTAAAAAGAAGAGGAAAAGGAACTTATCTAGAAAAGATGAAATACGGTGTAATAATTGTTGGTTTTGGAAATGTAAAATTAAGGAATCTTATTTGTGCTCAAATTGCAAACATGGAGAATTTATAATACTATTTACAAACAGTTAATAAGCCGTCGTAGCTTAGTGGTAAAGCACGTCATTGGTAATGACGAGACCGTGAGTCCGATCCTCACCGACGGCTCCAGCCACCCTAGCTCAGTTGGTAGAGCACGACTTTCGTAAAGTCGGGGTCCGCAGTTCGATCCTGCGGGGTGGCTCATGCCATATTATGTTTATTTTTTAAAAAGTTTGAAAGATGGAAGATATTATGTTGGCGTCTCAAACGATGTAACAAGACGATTAGAAGAACACAATAAAGGACTTTCAAAATTTACAGCGCCTTTTAGTCCTTATGAATTAAAAAGAGTTGAAAAATTTGTCAAAATAGAGGATGCTTATAAAAGAGAAAATTTTATTAAGAAAAAGAAAAGCAAAAAAATTATTGAATTAATTATTAATTCGCCGATATAGTCCCGATGCTCTTGCATAGCAAGAAATCGGGATCCCGATTTCGCGAAAGCGAACATCGGGACTCAGCTGGCAGAACACTACTTTCGTAAAGTAGGAACGTGGGTTCGATTCCCACTTTCGGCTCCAGGTTTTTATTCTCCTATCAATATTCCGGCAGTAAGCCCGACCATTAAAGCAATTCCGCCCAGTATTAATATTCGAAGTCCTGATTTAAGGATTGGTTGTTTAGTAAATTTTGTCATGCTCATCCCAAGCGTGAAGAGCCCAATCAGAGTTATTACTATAGACAGAGGTAGGGCATTTTTAATAGATAATACAAGATAAAAAAACAATGGGACGATACCACCCAAGATATACGCAAGAAACATATAAAATCCGCCCTTCAGAGATACGGATTTTTGGTTGTCTGAAATTCTTAGCTCGTGCGTGACCATTTCTTTTTAAATGAGTTTCTCATTTCGTGAAGCTTCTTCTGACATTTGCCTTGCTAAATTTTCTGACCAACCATTTTCTAAATACATTTCATAAAGTTCCTCCTTTTCCTCTTTTGGAAATTTTTTTAGTTCCTCCTTTTCTTCTTTTATTTTCCTCTCCTCTATTTCTTCTTGGGAACGATTTGACAAATAAGATCCTATGCCCATGGAGATAGATTCTACGGAAATGATGACTATTCCCGCCAGAATAACTGTGGCGCGACTGTTGCTACCAATGGCTATGCCCGTGATTGAACCCAAGGTGGAAACCATGCCGTCTTCCATGCCGAAAACCACTTCTCTAAATACATTCGCAATAGAAGACTTTTGGTGATGTATATAATCTTTGTTCATTTTTCTTTACACTCCTGTTTCGATAAGTATAGCAAATATGTTTGATTTTTGATAAAGTAAGCTCAGGATGAATATAGGATTTACAAAAATGCATGGTTTGGGAAATGACAAAAATTATGCCTGATGATACACACGATATAGATGAACAAATTAGGAAACTAGAGGAAGGTATGGCACTTCCGGATTTTTGGAATGATAAGGTTAAGGCGCGGGCGGTACTCCGAGAACTGGCGGAGCTGAAGAATAAAAAGGAAGGCTTAGGAAAATATGATAAAGGCAATGCCATACTTACAATAATTTCTGGCGCGGGCGGAGACGATGCCGAAGATTTCTCCGCTATGCTTTTGTCGATGTATCTGAAATATGCTGACAGAAAAGGATGGGGCATTTCTTTTATTCATGAACACAAGAATGATCACGGGGGTTATAGGAATACCACAATAGAAATTTCTGACCCCACCCTTCGCCCTCCCCTTGCCAAGGGGAGGGTTGGGGAGAGGTCGGGTCCCTACGGGACCTTGAAAAACGAATCCGGCGTGCACCGCCTGGTGCGCATTTCTCCCTTTAATGCCAAGAAGCTACGCCACACGTCCTTTTCTCTAGTTGAAGTTTTGCCGAAATTTTCAAAATTAGAAGAACGCGATGTGGCTATACCTGAAGCGGATTTAAAAATAGAATTTGCTCGCTCGTCAGGCCCGGGAGGTCAAAATGTGAATAAAAGAGAAACAGCTGTCAGGATTGTGCACGTGCCGACCGGCATTTCTGCGCAAGCTTCCGGCGAACGCTCCCAAGAACAGAATCGTGAGTCTGCTCTGTCCATCTTGCGGGCGAAGATCTTCAAAAAAGCGCAGGATGAGAAAAAGAGCATTGAGGAAAGCTTGAAAATAAATAAAGGCACAGAAATAGAATGGGGGAGTCAGATACGTTCATACGTACTTCATCCTTATAAAATGGTCAAAGATCATAGAACTGGAGCGGAGACTTCGAACATTGATGCGGTTTTGGATGGTGATATAGACTTATTTGTGGATGCAGAAAAAGACTTGTAATGTTGTTGTGTCCTGTGATATAATGCATACATGACCACAGTAACTTTGAAAAAAATTGAATACATGAAATTAAAAAGGGAGGCGAATGCTTATCGTAATATTAAGATGCACCTTTTTGAATCTTTGGTTCAGGATCCAGTAGACGGGGTCATACAAGATTTTGCTCAAACAAAACTTTACTCCAAAGCTTTTTTGCAAGATCTAGAAAGAGGTCTTCGTCGATCCTCGTTTGGATTATTGGCAAAGGTCAAGAGCCTCAAATAAGCAAAAGTGCCGCTAAGGTAAGACTCGATCAATTACCAACAGACATTCGTCAAGATATTGCTAATCATCAGGAGGTACAAAATGTTTTTCCCGGGTTAGGAAAATAAATTATTTTCATGATATAATCAGAAAGTGATTTACTTTAATAATGTTTCGAAAAATTATAAAGATTCTAGGGCGCTCGATGATGTAACTTTCACCGTTACGGCAGGGGAATTCGTTTCCATTGTCGGACATTCAGGGGCGGGCAAGACCACCTTGACTAAAATGATTTTGGCTGACGAGAATCCAACAGAAGGCACAGTATTTTTCGAATCCATTAATGTGCATAAATTAAGAAATAGCGATTTAACCAAGCTTCGTCGGCGCATCGGAGTGGTATTTCAAGACTTTAAATTATTGTCGAATAAAACCGCCTATGAAAACATCGCTTTTGCCATGGAGGCGGCGGGCAAAACAGACGAGGAAATAGCCAATGATGTACCGCATGTCTTAGAGCTGGTTGATTTAGGAAACAAAATCTTGCACTTTCCCAACCAGCTCTCCGGCGGCGAGCAGCAGCGTTTGGCGATAGCCCGAGCTATTATTAACCAGCCGGAGCTCATAATTGCCGATGAGCCGACAGGAAATCTAGATCCCATCAATACGCATGAAGTAGTCCAAATTTTAAAAAAGATAAATGATCTCGGAACGACCATTATTTTAACCACGCACAATAGAGGGGTGATCGACTCAGTCGGGAAAAGGGTTATCACCATGGAAAATGGTAAAATTGTCAGAGACAGCAAAGAGGGGAATAGGTTATGATACAATAATTAATTATGATAACAGAATTAAAAAGAGTAATAAAAGCGGGGGTCATTAACTTTACTCGGAATGGGATCATTTCTTGGGCGGCTGTTCTGGTGGTTACCATCACTCTTTCTGTCATTACCACGATCATTCTTCTGCAAGCAGTATTGTATTTTTCACTTAATCTGATTAAAGATAAAGTGGATGTGACGATTTACTTTAATGTCGGAGCTCCGCCCGAGAGAATAATGTTATTAAAAGATTCTCTTTTGAAACTGCCCGAAGTGGCCGAAATTTCCTATACCAGCGCTGAGGAAGCGCTGGAACTTTTCCGCTCTCGCCACCAGAATGACTACCCGACAATCCAAGCGTTGGATGAGATAGGGGAGAATCCGCTAGGAGCATATTTGAACGTCAAGGCTAAAGAAATTTCTCAATATGAAAGTATTGCCAATTTTTTAAAGAGCGACAACGTCCTGGTTTCAGGCTCTACCAACATAATCGACAAAGTAAATTATCACCAAAATAAATTAGTCATAGACAGATTGAGCGCGATAATTTCTGGCGCGCAGAAACTTGGTTTTCTCATTACTCTCCTTTTGATAATTATTTCCATCATCATTACTTTCAATACCATTCGATTGACCATCTTCATTTCCAAAGAGGAAATAGGGGTGATGCAGTTGGTCGGAGCCTCCAAAATGCGCGTGCGCGGACCCTTTATGATCGAGGGAGCTATTTATGGTATTATTGCCACAATATTGACGCTGATCATCTTCTGGCCAGCTACGGCTTGGGTGGGGCGCAATATGACCGGTTTTCTTGGAATTAACATGTACGATTACTACATTTCCAACTTCTTTCAAATTTTTGTGATTATTTTATTATCAGGTATACTGTTGGGGATGATTTCGAGTTTCCTGGCGATTAGAAGATATTTGAATAAATAAATAGAAATGTCGAAAAAAGAAACAAAGTATATTTTTGTAGTGGGAGGGGTGATGTCAAGTGTTGGAAAAGGCATAGCTGCCTCCTCAATTGGTAAAATTTTGCAGTCTCGTGGATATCGCATTGCTAATCTAAAAGCGGATATGTATGTCAATATCGATGCTGGTACTATCCGTCCCGCCGAACATGGCGAAGTTTTTGTCGGCGAGGACGGGATCGAAGCAGACCAAGATCTCGGCAATTATGAACGTTTTACCAATCAAGTCAGCACTCGAGAAAATTATATTACCACTGGTCAAGTATATGCAGAAGTCATCAGACGTGAACGCAATTTAGAGTATGGAGGAGAAGATGTAGAGGTTTACCCAGACATACCTAAAGAAATAATCAGACGCATAAAAGCTTGCCAAGAAAAGAATAAATCAGAAATTGTGGTCATAGAATATGGCGGTACAGTTGGGGAGTATCAACTTTTGCCGTTCTTGGAAGCGGCAAGAATGATGAAATCCAAAAATCCAAACGATGTTTTTATAGTTTTGATAAGTTATTTACCAACGCCAGTTCTGCTCGGAGAGCAAAAATCAAAACCAACTCAACATGCCATCACAGATCTTCACTCAGTCGGTCTTAACCCCGACTTTGTCATTTGTCGTTCTGATCTTCCAGCTACGTCTGATATCAAGCAAACTATTAGTAATGTATGCAGTCTGCCCATTGAAAGAATAATTTCCGCACCCGATGTTTACTCTATTTATGATGTACCGGTTAATTTTGAAAAAGAGAATTTTGGCACAACCTTACTAAAGACCTTAAGCTTGCCACCCCGGAGTAAGGATTTGGCTGACTGGACAGCCCTTGCTTCTAAAATCAAAAAGATAAAAAAGGAAGTTCGCATAGGTATTGTGGGTAAGTATTTTAACTTCAAATCATGCAAGGATACTTATATTTCTGTTATCGAATCCGTCAATCATGCGGCTTGGGCGATGAACCTGAAACCAAAAATTATTTGGCTTGATTCTGAAAAATACGAAAAAAATCCTAAATTGTTGAGTGAACTCGATAAGCTAGACGGTATCATTGTGCCGGGAGGATTTGGCAAACGTGGCACGGAGGGGATTATTCTAGCCACAGATTATGCACGCAGAAAGAAGATTCCATACCTCGGCTTGTGTTTCGGTATGCAACTTCTAACCATAGCTTACGCTCGACATGTTTTAGGTTTTCGTGATGCCAATTCCACAGAAATGGATCCTCATACCAAATATCCAGTCATCGCCACCATGGCTGACCAGGTTGATAAGATAAAAAACAAAAATTATGGGGCAAGTATGCGCCTCGGTGCTTATGATTGCGTACTCACCAAGGACACTGTTGCCTTCGGAGCCTACAAGGCTTCTAAAATTTCTGAACGGCACCGTCATCGATACGAAGTTAATATAAAATACATTGCCGAATTAGAAAAAGCTGGTTTGGTATTCTCCGGCAGATCCCCCAATGGAGTTTTGATGGAGATAGCAGAGCTACCGAAGAAGAAACACCCGTTTTATCTTGGAACACAATTCCATCCTGAATTTAAGTCTAGACCGTTGAAACCGCATCCGCTTTTCTCAGCTTTCATCAAAGCTTGTGAGAGGAAGAAATAAAAACAATATCAATACTATTTAGGACTATTTAGGTGTGATTTCTTGAAAATTAACGTTGGTTGGGATAGCGAATTTTGACTGGTCTACGCTCCAAGCTACGCAATTGTAGTCTCCAATTTGCGAAGCATATCCATATGTCCCGGAATAACTTGTATCTTCTCCGGTACTGCTATTCACCTCATTTTTTATCTTAAAACCCGTGGGCAGTGTGGAAGTCCAGCTGTATGTGTAGCCATCTCTGATTATCATGATGGAGGTCATATCTACTCCCTCCACCTTAGTATTATATTCTCCACGGATCATTCCATTGTTTACGTATGTTGTGCCCTTTGTTTCAAAATCGTCTACAGTCTGATTGACTTCGCATTTATAAGGTCCTCCCTGCTTCAAGAATTCTCCGAAAGCCATTTTTTTATTTGTTTCTTCTTTTGCTGTCGCATCAGTATTTTGATTTTCTTCAGACTTTGGTTTGCTAAAAATGAAATATCCGGCTACAACTACTACTATAACTACCAGAATCGCTATTGATGTTTTTGACATAAAATTTGTTTATTAAATTAATAATTTGAATTATTTGATAGGTCAGCAGTATCCTCTATTGCCCCTTACAACAATCCGATAATAAAAAGTATTATCATACTATGATGATACTCCTTTATATATTCAAATCAAGGGCCTCAAAAAAATCCGTTTATAAGGAAATTCATCTTCTAGTCCGAATTTATCCAAATGTGAAAGTAAAGACTTGTAATCTTGCTTTTGGTATCACTATATGTAATTCATGTTTTCCATAATCACTTCCTTCTATCATAGAATAAAGCATCTCGTTTTTAATAGTTATTTTCTTTACAAACACATCGTCTTTGTAAATTTCTATCTCTACTCCCTCAGATGATCCAGCCGCCATATAGACATTCTTCGCCTCGTAGTTAAAAACAATACTTGCCGTGTTTTTATTTTCCGCATATTCATAGTTGAAGACCCAGATTCCTTCTAGATAAAGTTTGTTTGGGAGAATACTCTTCGGCAGAGTGAAAACTTGTTCTCCTGTGGCACTAGCTACGCCATTTCCCAAAAACTCATTTCGACCCCAACCGAAATAAATTTCTAGACTTCTAACTTTACTCGAATCAACAGACACGACATTTTCTGGACTAGATATATTTGAAGACACCTCCATATCCATGTTTAGCCTATCTGCGCGTTCCATAAGAGCTTTTTGTATTGCCACTTCTGTTTCTTTATACTGACCTTCGCCAGCGTGATCGTAGACAATGTACCCGTCTACATCTATCAGATACTTCCTAGGCCAATATCTGTTCTTATATGCATTCCACGTGGAAAAATCATTATCAAGTACTACTGGATATTTTATCCCAAAGTCTTTTGCCGCCTTCTCTACGTTCTTTTGAACTTTCTCAAAAGAGAATTCTGGAGTATGCAGACCGATAATTACAAGCCCTTCGCCTTCATATTTTTTATGCCACTCTTTTAGATACGGAATAGTGCGCTGGCAATTGATACAGCTATATGTCCAAATGTCTAATAACACAACTTTTTTACCTTTAAATTCACTTATGGTGATAGGTAAATTGTTGGTGTTTATAAAACCATCGGGAGTACTAATGTCAGGTGCCAGTGTAAATTTTTTTTTCTTCTCTTCAAGACTTATAAAGTTGTTTTCTTTTATGCTAGGTTTTTCTGCAACTTCAGTATTCTCATTAGCATCTTTTTCCTCATTTTTATCCAACAATTTTTGTTCAATTTTTGTAACATCTAAAAATCCGGCATCGAGTAAACTGATTTGAAGTTTCTTATCATATCCGGAAATAATAGCTATTGCTACCAGAATAAAAACAATACCGAATATTTTTTTAAACCATCCTCTCGGGTCTGAGACACGGCCTATTTTTATCATGATGCGTTCGCCTATAAGGGCGATAACTATAAGGGCGAGCGACAAACCCAAAACATAACTAAAAAGGTAGACAATTCCTAAGAAAAAGGATACCGGCAGGACCGTGGCTAGAATAACAAAATAGGTTGGACTACAGGCAGAAAAAATGGGTCCGAGAGATGCCCCAATTATCACATCCCCCCAAATACTATTTTTTTGATACCCTGTTGCTAAAACTTTATTTGATTTAAGATTTAAAGTATTTGCGAGAGAAAAACCTTCCCATATATTAGGAAAAAGCATAGTCAAACCAAAAAAGAAAATTATGCCACCCGAAATCCATTTCCAGAAATCTTCTGGAATATCAATCAATAACGTGCTTGCCTTGAGAAGAAGTGTGAAAAGTACAATGGAAATTCCAAGTGAAAGAACGACCACAAAAAGTCTTCTTCTGCTCGGAGTAGCGTCTGTTATGGAATGTCCGACGATCACCGGCAGAAGCGGTAAAATACACGGCGCCAGTATCGTCAAAATTCCAGCTACAAATGAGGTAACCAGTAGCAACATGTTATTTTACTTCAGCTACAAGAGCAGAAAGGGTGGGACTACCGCTCCATTTTTTGATTAGATTTCCATCTTTATCAACTTGCACAAATGTATGCTGATAGGTAACTCCGTATTTTTGTTTAAGTGAAGATGAATCATCGTAATTTACATCAAGAATCGCAAGATCTGAAGGAATTTTTGATAAATTGGCTTTAATGTCTGTATCTACCGCCCTACAGGTAGGACACCAACTTGCTCTAAAAAACAAAACTACATTCTGAGTAGAGGAAGCAAGAGCTACTTTTTCCGGTGCGT
Source organism: Candidatus Nomurabacteria bacterium RIFCSPLOWO2_01_FULL_39_18 (assembly GCA_001787005.1). Taxonomy (GTDB): domain Bacteria; phylum Patescibacteriota; class Minisyncoccia; order Phycocordibacterales; family UBA9973; genus UBA9973. Next base: position 31,824 of record MFUV01000009.1, read on the forward strand.
AAGCCTCATATGATCCAGACGCCATCATCACATCACTTTTTTCCGTCATAGCACTTTCATCTTTTTTCATCACATCAGGCTCTGTAGAATCTTTCACCATCGTTACAACATCTTCTTTTTTTGTTGATGAATAAATGATACCTGCAATTATAATCACCACAACACCCAAAATTATTCCTATATTTTTATTCATATAAATTTTATTAAACTAGTAATATAAAGAATTATAAGAAATAAATAGACCAATGTAAAGCCAACTTTACATTAAATATGTGGATAAGTGTCTTAGAGGTTTTTGTCACTCCAAATACGAGTAGTAATTTTTACTATTATCATAGCTATTAGAGCAATGACCAGCCAAGGATCTACGGAATGAGAATAACCTTCAATGACGATACTTAGCATTAGTATCGTTGCGCCGGCAAGGAATGCGTTTCGTCCAGCAAGAGTTCGGTGGATGATATCTCGTTCATCAAATACCTTTTCTCTTAAAATAAAACTCGCGAATATTCCAAAGATAACTAACGCAAAAGCAAGCATAGCCATAACCATCATGTCTGGCATCCAAAAGTGAAATGGGTTTAAAAGCAAAATAGCGATAGCAATAAGGCAAACAGTTACTATTGTTTCTTTTATATTATTTTTCATATGATATTTTAAATACTTTTTCAACCGGCACTTTAAAAAAGCCAGCAATTTTAATTGCTAATAAAACTGACGGAGTATAGTGTCCTTTTTCTAGGGCTATAATAGTTTGACGACTAACACTAACATTACAAGCGAGATCTTCTTGGGTTACTCCAGCACGCAATCGTAATGTTTCAACTTCATTTTTTATATATTCTTGCATTAATTTCATTATACACACGAAATATCTTATGTAAAGTTGTCTTTACTTTAAGTAATGTGGTCATCCACGATACAGTACTGGGTGTGGCTGGATGTATGGGGCGATGTTGGAACTTTTACCCTGTAGCAAGCATGATCCATATAAAGGCAAAGATGGCGACCACGATTATGCCTGCAGCAATCTTGCCTCCACGATGGGCAATTTTATTGGTCACGAATGTATACGTGAAACCAAGAATATTGAAAAATACCCAAGCAAAAATAAATTCTCCTGGACCCCAATTCCACCTATCCACAAATAACTGTCCAAGAATCGGAATAATGAGAGCAGCCGTTGAGCAGGTAACAATTCTAATGATTTGTTTCTTTTGCATATTTATAATATCACGAGCTGCGGGACTTGGAGTCCATGCCTGCGCATACAGGGAACCAAGATTCATTGCTCCAGAGGCAATTTGCCTACCGTTAGACCTGCCTGCGCAGGCAGACGATCTCCCAATATCTGATTCCTGCACAGAGCTGGGAGACTTGGATTCGAACCAAGATGACACCCTCCAGAGGGGTGAATCCTACCATTAGATGATCTCCCAGCTCTGCGCGGGAACTACTATTATTCAATTTCAAAATTTTTTATTATTTTTTCCTTTTCAATTCTCTTGTTTTTTAGAGCCTTTCATAACTTCTGGCCTCCTTTTCTGAGCTAAATTCTTTTTTAAAAATTAAATGAAATGGTCTATAAGCTTTTGTCGACAGAACTCTACCTTCATTGTGTTCCTTAAAGCGTGTAGATAATCTATTTGTACTACCTACGTAATACCATTTCTTAATAGAACTTTTTAGCATGTATACGTACCACATATGTCCTACCGTTAGACCTGCCTGCGCAGGCAGGCGATCTCCCAATTGCTTTACAATAATACAAAAAAAGCTTTTAATCAAATGTAAGTTTGACTAAAGTTTGCTATACTACTTTTATGAAAGTAGTTTTAATGCATGGAAAAGACACAGACCCAACCCAGAAATGGTATCCATGGTTCGCAAAAGAAGTTAAAAATTTTTTAATGGATTTTTTCGCTCCCGCATTGCCTGATTCTAGCGATCCCTCTATTGATAAATGGATTGCAGAATTAGAAAAAACAAATCCAGACGAAGATACAATTCTAGTTGGACATTCTCGCGGGGGCGTCACTATTTTAAGATGGCTGGAAGAACTTCCCATAAATAGAAGAGTTCAAAAAGTAATTCTAATTGGAACCAATTCAGGAAATTCAGAAAAAATGATTGGAACAGAAAACAGCAAAGGGTTTTTTACAAAAGAAGGGTATGATTTTAAAAAAATAAAACTGCACTGTAACAATTTTGTCGTTCTACATTCACGCGATGATGAATGGGTGCCATTTCAAGCAGGAGAGGAAAATGCTAAAGGTTTAAACGCAAAATTCTTAAAATTCGATAATCGGGGCCATTTTGGTAAAAAAGTAAGTACAATACCTGAATTATTACGGGAAATTAATTAAAATATTTTGGATATTAATGTCCCAGCTTAACGCCGTACAGTCAACTAGTGAATTTGCTATAATAAGTACATGCAACCAAAACCATCCGAAGTTCCAAAAACATTTTATAGAGTAAGTATTAAAGCACTTATTTTAGACGAAACCCGTAAGAAATTTGCTGTTATTTTGGAAGATAATGGCTGGTGGGAATTGCCGGGCGGAGGACTTGATTGGCCTGAAAAACCTGAAGAATGTCTCAAGCGTGAACTTAAAGAAGAAATGGGTCTTACGATAACTGAAGTTAGTAAATTTCCTTCATATTTTTTAGTGGGCGAAAACATGAAAGGCAATAGAAGTGTGAATGTGGTATTTGAAGTAAAAGTTAAAGACCTAAATTTTACTCCTAGCAGGGAATGTCTAGAGATGAAATTTATGTCGCCAGAAGAAGTCGGATCTATTAATGCCTTCAGGACTGTCAAAGAATTAGCGGTATTATTCGATAGTTCTAAACATAACTAGGGTTGTTGTTGATTATTGTTCAGCATTGTCCCGCACGGCCAGCAAAAAAATTTGATATAATCATCATTATGGAACTAAAATTGCAAAATAGTAAAAAACCTACCCCAGAAACATTACCACTTGTAAAATGCGCTGTTGTTAAAGCAGAACCTACTTTAACTCCAGAATTATTTCAGCATTTCACCCATGGCGCAGAATCAATAATTATTACTTCTTTCGCTAATGGTACAGTGCCCAATAGATTATCTGCAGTAATTAAATTAAAGGTTGATTCCGGAATTCCTGTATTTTTGATTTCTAATAACTCAGGTGATAATCACGGAATTGAAAGATTAAAATACCAAGTGCAAGTTGATATAGCCCAAGCCGGAGCAATAGCACTTAAAAAAGTTAATATAAATAATATAGAATCCGTGATAAGGGCAATTCAGGAAGAAACTGTTCTAGGGAAAAAGGGCTCGGATTTAGAAAGAGCAATAAGCGAAAGATTTGGAGTAGCAACAAGTTAGGAAGCTGCGGACTTTAGTAAACCAGTTCCAACTTCACGCCACACGACCGGCAAATTAATTTGATATAATATAAACATGAACGAATTACTAGAAACATACAATTTAGACGGGACTTTCTTGGCTACTCAAGACAGAGAAGCATTTTATGACGAAGTTAAAAAAGAATTTAGCGAGAAAGGCTCAATTTCTAGAAAAGTAAAAACTATTCGAGTTCCTATTAAATAATTTTGTTTCGATTTTACGCCACGCATTCAGGCTCAATTTTGCGGTATTTGTAACATTACCTCTCCAATTTCGTCATAGTATACAGGTGTAAACTATTGTCCTTTACAAAGGCGGATGTCGAGTGCATCCGTCTTTTCGCGTTATGAATAAAAATAAGGAAATATTATAGGATTAGTTATATAATTACACTATGCCAATGGGAATAATTGAAAACATTATATCCATGTTTAATCAGAGACATAAAGACGAGAAAGTATATTTAGATACTATCTTGACTGATTATAAAAACAAACGTCCAAGTTATGAAGAATTCCGCGTGGCCGCGCACAAGACCCTAGAAGCGCTTCTCGAAGAAAGTGGATATAAATATCAGATTTTTTCCAGAACAAAGGTGCCTGAGCGGCTAGAGGAAAAACTTATTCGCAAAAGAGCGGAAGGTGTTTATTATTATGCGGTTGAAGACATAGAAGACTTAGTGGGCATCAGGGTGGTTTTCTACACCGAGCGGGACAAGGAGAAGTTTATAAAAAAAATTAAAAATGAAATCGGCGGATTTTTGAAAGTCAAAGAAAGAGATAAGCAAAATGGATACAAAGCCACCCACGTCATAATGTCCTTCGGTCGCAAGCGGTTGAAGTTGAGCGAGTACAAGCATTTCCGGGGTCTGAAAAGTGAGATACAAATTACTTCGATTTTACATCACGCCTGGGCGGAAATTGAACATGACTTGATTTATAAAGACATCAATAATTTGAAGATTCAAAATCCGGGTAAATTTGCTTTAATGAAGCAGAAAATGAACGGGCTGATGGAGAAATATATTAAAAAAGCCGCCACGGAGCTCGAAGAAATCATAGATGAAAGTATTAGCTAAAAATTAAAAAATTTTTGCTAAAATTGGTATAATTAAGAACATGAATTCAGCAAAACAATATAGCGGATTTTCTCTCATAGAACTTCTGGTAGTTATAGTGATTATTGGAATACGGCTGGAATAATTCTCAAAAATATTTACAGGTTTCGAATTAAAAATTATGCAATTAAAAATCTTATCTTGGAATATATGATGTGGAACTCATCTGGAAAAAGTAATCGAATTTTTGAAAATTGCCGATGCTGACATTATTGCTCTGCAAGAAATTTTAGAAGACGAAAAAGGAAATTCTGCTCTTACTTTAGCAAACATTTTGGGATACGAATGTGTATTTGATATAGGTATGCAGATGCCAGAAAAGTTTCTAGGTGATCCTCTAAGGAAATCCGAGGAAATTATTAGATTTGGCAATGCAATTTTAAGCAAGCATAAAATACTTGCACACAAAATTTATAATTTGTCTCCAGAGGGAGAGGAAAGCCGGACAATGGTCCAGGCTGATATACAAATTGCAGATGAAATTGTTCATGCATTCAGTCTTCATTTGAAACACAGTCATCAACAACCATTAGAATTACAGAATCAGCAAGCGAATAAATTAATCAGCATACTGCCGACGGGAAAATTAATCGTTATGGGGGATTTCAATGCTCTACCAGTGAGTTATCCAGTAGAAAAAATGCGGAATATTTTACAAGATGCAGAACCAGGGCAAGCTACACCGACATGGAGTGTTTACCCCGGAGGCTGTAGTGTTTGCAAGGAAGAGGGCGTCCACTATAAATTGGACTACATTTTCACTAGTAAAGATATTAAGATAAAATCTTTTGAAATCGGGAAAACAAAAGGCTCAGATCATTTACCCCTCTACTCTATAATTGAGATATAATTCAATATCATTTTCAAAAGTCTGTGGTGGCGGATTTTCTTTTGAATAAGTTAGCTTGTTTTCATTCCCCTTCTGTTGTTATAATAGTAGTATTATAAGTCCCGACGGAAAGTCGGGATTCCAGCCCGGATAGTCGTTTGGCGTTGGAATTTAAATAAACAACAAATATGACAATAAATTATTTAGCGGTTTTGATTTCCGGCATAGCCGCCATGGTTGTGGGCTTCGTGTGGTACGGACCTTTGTTTGGAAAAGCGTGGATGCAAATTATGGACGCAGACAGTATGTCGCCCGAGCAAAGAGAAGCAATGAAAAAGGGAATGTGGGGGATGTATCTTTTGCAGTTCATTCTTTCTCTTATAACTGCGGGTGTGCTTTCTGTTCATATTGCTTATTGGTCAGATATCACAACCGGAGCGGTGGTGATAGCAATTTGTAGTTGGTTTGGATTTGTGATGACTACGACTGCTGGCGCAGCCCTCTGGAGCGGTAGGCCTAAAAATGTGGCGTGGAAAATGTTTTTAATTTCTGCTGGAGGGCACCTCGTTACCTTCATTGTGTTCGGAATCATTCTTGGGATGTGGCAGTAGCATGAAAACTATTTTACACGAAGGTAGTCAATTCGTGCTCCGGTTCGACAGGGGAGACGAAATAGTTTCTCTTCTTAAAGATTTTTGCCAAAAAGAAAAAATAGACTCTGGATTTTTTCATGCCCTAGGCGCTTCTAAAAATTTAAAACTTTCTTACTATAATTTCCAGCTCAAAAAATATTTAGAGAAAGAATTTAATGAAGATTTAGAAATCGCCAACTTGGTTGGCAACATCAGCCAGTCCGATGAGGGACTGGTTGTCCACGTGCATGGTACTTTTTCCGACAAGGAATTCAAAGCTTTTGCTGGGCATGTGGTGGCAGTAGAAATCGGCGTAACTTGCGAAATGGTTCTCACCAAGTTTGACCATTCCATGGTTCGCAAATTTAATCCTGGAGTTGGCATAAAAATTTTGGATTGATTTTGTAAAGAATTTATAAAATTCAAATATGAAGAGATTTTACGGAGAACATAAGGGGAAGGTCATAGAAACCGATAGTCAATTTAAGCATGTAATGGCTATCACTCTCAACCCTCGTACGAATTACAAAGATGGCGTAGCTCGATGTATCACAAGCCGTTCTGGAGATTTGGCATTAAAGGGTAATATCGATAGAAGCGAATTACATAAAATAACTGGGAGTTCTCTAGAGCATTATAAAATAGGGGAAAGATTAAATATAAAAAATGAGAAAGAGATTATCGATAAACTTGTCGGCAATGATGGAGATTTTATAGGTTTGGAAGACCCAGATATTTGGATAGAGGAAAAAACCAATTTAATACATTTATATTTTACTATTCCTATTCGTACCGTAGATAAAGATTTAAATAGAATTGGAAAGACGAGAGTTCATTTGGGTCATACAGTGGGTCCGGATTTAGATTCTTTGGAAATGACCAAGCCAGTCCTTATGGATAATGGTAAATTTCGCGCAAAAGAAGTTTCTATTGCGCCAATAAATAAAAGGGGTTTCCGTTTTAATTTAATTGAGTCAAAAGATCGCCGAGTTGAGACATCGTATTCAATTGTTCAGGTGGCAATTGCTAAAGATATGGGGGGATCTTGGGAATACGGCGATATTGCATTTCACCCAGCTGAAAATAATCTCCCATGGATTGGCGGGCATGCTTCACCCGGACCTCTTTTTTCAAAAAACTTTATTGATGTGGGGGCAGGCAAGCTTCTCGGCGTGATAAATGGATGTAAGGCAGATAAAATTGTGGGAGGCGAAACAACATATGGGACTTTTTCTATCGGTCTTTTTATTTATGATTATGAAAATGGGAAAATTAACTGGGTATCTCCTGAGCCATTTATAGAAGACAGTGAGGCGGGTAAGGGTGGAGGAAGAGCCATCACTTTTGCCAGCCAATTTGTGGAAACAGGGCAGGGAGAAGGAATTCTGTATACCCATGTGGACGATTCATTTGTCCGTGCCTATACGCTGAAAGCCCAAGATATTAAATCGTTGTTGCCCAGTCCGTAGATTTTCCTTAAAGATGTTGTCCTGGGGTTTCGTGCTATAATACTACTTATAGCTTATTAGAGTTATAATTAAATATTATTAGTCCCGACGTAAAGTCGGGATCCCGACCCTAAAAGGCGTCGGGATTAATAAATTAAAAATATATGGACGTTCAAAATAATAATAATACAACAGAAGAAAAAAATACTCCAGAGGTTGGAGCGGAAGCGGGGAAGCATGAAAAGGGTCTTTTGATGGGAGTTTTGGCATATCTTGGACCATTAGTCATCATACCTTATATGGTGGCGGAAGATAATCCATTCGTAAAGTTTCATATCAAGCAGGGTCTTGTATTGCTTGCTTTCCATGTTATTCTTTGGGTCCTTACCCCTATGTTTTTTCCTGGAATGTGGAGTATTGTGAAGTTGATAAATTTGGCGCTAACAGTGCTTTCAATAATAGGCATTGTGAATGTACTCCAGAAAAAAGAAAGAATTCTCCCCGTTATTGGTGGCCTATCTTCATATCTTAAGTTTTAATTTTATAATGAAAAATATTTGTGGAAAACTTATCTCACTTAGCCTTTTTCTCTTGATTGCGATTATGGTTTTCCCATCTAGTACGTCAGCGCAGTATAGTGGACGTGGATATTCGAGTTCGCTCCGCAGAAAAATCAATGAACTAGCTGATCGCAAAATGGTCAACGTTCCCGTGCCTATTTTGTTTGGTGTAACGCCGGACAATATTACCTCTGATTTTGGAGATCCTAGATCAGGCGGTCGGCAACACGAAGGGCAGGATATTATGGCGCCCAAGGGCGCGCCTATTGTAACGCCCACAGAAGCAGTGGTGCTTCGCACTGACACGGGGGATAGTGCTGGGAAATATGTTTACACAGCGAACCCAGGCAGGGAGACTTTTGCCTACATGCATTTAAACGAAATTGCAGACATTGATGAGGGTGACGTGCTAAAGAAGGGCGACTTAATCGGCTATGTCGGTAATACTGGCAATGCATCTTCGGGGGTGCCGCATCTTCATTTTGAAATACATAACGACGATGGCGACCCCATGAATCCCTACCCGCGGCTTACACGCATCTTTCCTCTGGCAGATAAAATAAAATACTTGGAAAGTATTCTGAAAGATGCGGATGACGAAGAAGAGCTGGCGGAGTTCTTGGTAAAGATGTACCGCAGTGAGTTGGTGCTTGCTAGAACTCTCGGTATTATTCTCCCTCCCGAAATAATAAATGCGTTAGAAATTGTTCCCGTCTCTCTTTCTCCTCTCCCAGCTTATGTACCTCAGGCATTAAATATACCCGTCGGAGATCTTTCTCTAGGTTCGCGGGGTCTAGACGTTGTCGCTCTTCAGAATTTTCTAATCAGCAAAAATGCTGGTTTTTACAATGGGGTTGTGGCTGATGGGGTCTTCGGTCTCGTTACACAGAGGGCGCTGATTGACTATCAGACTGACGTTGGCATAAAACCAGCACTCGGATACTACGGCGCTATTACTCGCGCTTATATCGTAGCTCATCCATAGCATGCTATGTCGATTCTTAAAAATTTCTTGAAAGAATTTTTAGTTTTTGGATTCAAACAAGGCAGAGCCGCCATATTCGCCGGGTCATTTTTCGTTCTGCTTTTTTTGTCCAACCACATACACATCTCTGGGCTGGCTCGGTATGACTTTTTATTTATAACTGCTGTTTTAATTCAGCTGATTCTTTATCTAACGAAATTAGAAACCAAAGATGAAGTAAAAGTTATTTTCTTATTTCATATTATTGGGCTCTGCCTTGAACTGTATAAGACGAATCCCGCCATAGGATCTTGGAGCTATCCGGAGGATGCATACTTTAAGATAGCCACTGTGCCGCTATACAGTGGCTTCATGTATGCGGCGGTTGGGAGCTATATCAGTCAAGCTTGGAAAATTTTTAAACTAAAACTTACGAATTACAATCATTACATTATAAGCGTCATCCTTTGTCTTCTTATCTATCTCAACTTTTTTACCAATCACTTCATCTATGACTTTCGTTTATTTCTTATCGCGGCAGTTTTTATTTTCTTTTGGAAAGTCGGGGTATATTTTATTGTAATTGAAAAGGTGCGTTTCATGCCCCTCAATTTAGCATTCCTACTGATAGCATTTTTTATCTGGATTGCCGAGAACATCTCTACCTATTTCGGTGCTTGGCAATATCCGAACCAAGTCCACGCCTGGAGAGCTGTGTCTACCCAGAAAATTACGTCTTGGTTTTTGATGGTCATCATCAGCTTCATTATTGTCGCCTATTTAAAACATTTCAAAAGAGATATATTAAAAAGACTCTGATCTGGTATACTGTATAGGCACTAATGAAAAAAGACTTTTTTCATAAATTTAAAAGCATGTTTAACGTTGCCCATTTTGGGCTTTTTGTGACTCTTTTGGTTGCTTTTTTTGTATTATTTTTTCTATTTCCTGAGTTTTTTGCAAGCGGGGTAACATATGTCAGAGATAGTGAAACTATCAAGTCTATAAAAAAATCAATAAAGCCCACCCTCCCGCCGCTTGATACAATTCTATATGACAAAAAAATAAATGAATTAGCCAACAATCCGCCTCCGAAACCACCGACCACCAAGGTCGTAAAAGACCCGCAGACGGGAGTTGAGACGACGGTTACCGTAGAACCGAAGCCAATTATTTATCCTTGGCCGGTGAAGACAGTATATCCGAATGCCGGAGCGATTCTGCCATTCAAGCGCATTATCGCTTATTACGGAAATTTATTTTCCACCAAGATGGGAGTGCTCGGGGAGTATCCCCCAGATGAGATGTTGCAAAGACTCAATGTTGAAGTAAAAAAATGGGAACTTGCCGATCCTTCCACTCCCATAGTCCCGGCGCTTCACTATATCGCAGTTGTGGCGCAAGCTAGCCCCGGGGCAGATGGCAAGTACAGAGCCCGCATGCCCCATTCTGAGATAGACAAAGTTCTTGCTATGGCAGAGAAAGTAAATGCGATTGTTTTCTTGGACATACAGGTTGGATTTTCTACTTTACAGGCAGAGCTTCCAGTTTTTGAAAAATATTTTAAACTACCCAATGTGCATTTGGGTGTTGATGCCGAATTTTCCATGAAGAGCGGTATTAGACCGGGGAAGGTGGTAGGTACTTATGACGCGGAAGATATAAATTTTGCGGCAAATTATCTGGCCAAGATTATTAAAGAAAACAATCTCCCGCCGAAAGTTCTGGTCGTTCATCGCTACACGCAAAAAATGATTACAAACTATAAAGAAATAAAACCCCTACCGGAAGTGCAGATTGTAATGCATATGGATGGCTGGGGCGGCAAGGCCAAGAAAATTAACACCTATCAGCAGTTTATTTACAAAGAACCAGTGCAATTCACCGGCTTTAAATTATTCTATAAGAATGATATTCTAACTCCCGGAACTATATTGATGACTCCAAATGACTTATTAAAATTAAGTCCACAGCCTATCTACGTACAATATCAGTAAAAAATGTGCTACAATAGACGGAGAAAATTATAAGATTAATTATTAAATTTTATGAAAAACACACACATTATAATAATCATTTTAGTTTTGATATTGGGGGGTCTGTTTTTGTTTGGCAGGGGTAGCAAATTAGAAGCGCCAACCGGGGGAAGCGTCGAAAATGTAACTGATTCAACCAGTTTAGCGGGCAGTGAAAATATACCAATGGACACTCCTGGTATTGTAGAAATCCCAATCGTAAAAGAGTTTTCTGTTTCAGGAAAAAACTTTTCCTTCACGCCATCCACCATAAAAGTCAAGAAAGGTGACAGAGTAAAAATAACTTTTAAAAATAGCGCGGGCTTCCATAATTTTGTCATAGGTGAATTTGGCGTTACCACAAAACAAGCCCAGGCTCCTTACGAAGAAGTTCTAGAATTTACCGCAGATAAGGCTGGTAGTTTCGAGTATTACTGTTCCGTCGGGAGCCACCGGGCTACGGGCATGAAGGGCACCTTGGTAATTGAAGAATAATATGGCAGACAAAGCAGATGAAGAAAAAGCCTGGCGTGAAATAAAATACAGTAAAAAATTTGCACACGCCCTGCGCGGGCTGTATGTCCTCTGGGTAACTACCAAAACATCGCATCTAGTGACATATATGGTAGCGAGCATAGCAGTGGTGATCCTGGGGTTTTATTTTCATGTTTCGAGTTTTGAGTGGATTGCTCTCGTTTTCTCCATCGGCTTTGTTCTAGTTTCAGAGGCATTTAATACCGCGATTGAAATAGACATAGATTTAACTTCTCCAGAATATCATCCTTATGCCAGGGATACCAAAGACGCAGCCGCCGCGGCAGTATTATTATCCACATTTGTGGCAGTTGTCGTTGGCCTTATTGTTTTCTTGCCCAAGATTTTGTGATATAATGGCTTTATGACCAACGTTAAAATTTTCTTTTCAGTTATTGCTGTTCTCATTGTGGGGACAGTTGCAACAGCTATATTGCGATCGAGTGAGACCCCTCCAGGTCCTGGCAAGTATGATGCTTTTGCGCAATGCTTGAAAGACAAAGGCGCTCTGTTTTATGGAGCTTTCTGGTGCCCGCATTGTCAGGCACAGAAAAAGTTTTTCGGCTCATCAGAGAAATTGCTACCCTACGTCGAATGTTCTACTCCTAATGGCAATGCCCAAACTCAAATTTGTATCGACAAAGGGATTACCGGGTATCCAACATGGGAGTTTGCCGACGGCACGCGCTTAAATGGAGAGATTCCACTTACGCAATTGTCTGAAAAGACTAGCTGTGAGTTGCCTATATAAATATTTATATGAATCCTGTTACGGTACATTACTTAAATATTTTTTTGGGAACAGGCGCGATAATATTGCAAATTCTTTCCGTTGTGGCTCTGTTTTTGCTTTTCTTGGGTCCAAAGAAAAACTCTTATCTTTCTTTCATTGACAAACATTACTTGACGCTTGGTTTCATTATTGCCCTTTCTTCATCTTTATTCTCCCTTGTCTATTCTGAGATTGTCGGATTTGTGCCCTGCTATCTGTGTTGGTATCAGAGGGTATTTACCTTCCCCCTCTTCTTTATTTTTGGCGTAGCTATTTGGTACAAAGATCGCAAAATAGTAAAATACGTTTTACCCCTACTTTCTGTCGGCTTCATAATGTCTGTTTATCAGAATTTCATTTATTATTTTGCGGCTGACGCTTCGAACCTGCCCTGCGATGCCTCTGGAGTATCTTGCTATCAGCATTTAATTTCAGAATTCGGCGGATATATCTCTATCCCAATGCTGGCCTTGACCAGCTTCCTCGCTTTGATTACTATTGTTTTAGTTGCTCATTTTTACAAAAAGGAAGATTAATGAAAAAATACTTGTCCCGTTTAAAAATCAACGAGACTTGAATTAAAGATAAAAATTATTAGTTAAATTTTTTAATGGGATGAATAAATACATAAGCTTCGTCATCGTGATTGCCTTAACTGTTCTAGGTATTTGGTTTTTCACGAAAGGTGGAGGCGAAGGTGCAATTAATAATTTTCCGCCAGAAGCGGATCAGCCTACGGCTGAAGATAACCAAGAAAAAGTTATGAAAGCAACACTAAACACCAATAAGGGAAATATAACTATTGAATTTTTTGCAACACAAGCTCCGAATACCGTGGCCAACTTTACCAAACTCGCTAAAGAAAATTTTTACAATGGAGTCAAATTTCATCGCGTCATCAAAGGTTTTATGATTCAAGGGGGAGATCCGCTGACGAAGGACGATTCCAAGGTGAGCTTATGGGGTACCGGAGGACCAGGCTATTCTTTTGCGGACGAGATAGGGCCCAATAACAGAAATGACATAGGGACTATTGCCATGGCAAACTCTGGACCGAACACCAACGGTAGCCAATTTTTTATCAACACCACTTCTAATAATTTTTTAGATGGGAAGCACACTGTTTTCGGCAAAGTGGTGGCAGGCATGGATATTGTAACGAAAATCGAAAATACGCCAACCGGTCCTTCAGATAGACCAATTGAACCCGTAGTGATAAATAGTATTACACTGGAATAAGATATATGAATAAAAAAACAATCGTTCTTACCATTATATTAGCTCTTATTGTTGTAGCCGGATGGTTTTATTGGAAGCAAGAGACAATGAAAAATGCTCCTAAATGCGGCGGAATCGCAGGTTTAATGTGTCCCGAAGGATATGAATGTGAAATGGGAGTATACAAGCATCCAGATCAAATGGGTTATTGCAAGAAAACAGACTCTACAACTCAACCTGTGAAAACCACCAATGAAACAAACGATCGGAAAACATATGCAAATACTGAATATGGATTTGAGTTTAAATATTCACCCGATGAGAAAATTGAAATGTTAGATAAATCATCAACCCCTCAAGATAATACTGGGGAAAAAGTAATTTCGATATATTTAGAAGATTCTAAGGATAAACTGACTTGTATTGATGGGGAAGATGTTAGATGCAAAAATATTGCGAACAGTGATTATAACATAGTAGAGCAATTGCCAATGACTGGTGGTATTCTTGTCAGTATTGACCTTATGAATGGTAAAGCCGTATTTTTATCATTAAGTTGCGATTCTATGGGGATAGGGATGACTGGTAAAAATGATTATTGTGAAATATCAACCCAAAGACAGGAAGTCTTTGAAAACCTACTTTCCACTTTTAAATTTACCAAATAGTTTTTTATGAAAATTTTATTTAATTACTTAAAAAAGTACTGGAAGCTTTTGGTTTTGGCTTTAGTTTTGGCGGCGGTGAACCAAATTTTTTCCCTGCTGGATCCTTACATTTTCCGGCTTATTCTGGATGATTTTGCTACCAAGTTTGAACAATTGTCCAAGTCGGAATTTTTTACAGGCGTTACCATACTGCTTCTCTTGTCGATGGGCACCAACTTAGTTTCCCGCATTGCCAAAAATTTCCAGGATTTTTACGTCAATACGATTACCCAGAAATTGGGGGCGAAAATGTATACCGATGGATTAGCACACAGTTTAAAGCTGCCGTACCAGGTTTTTGAAGACCAAAGAAGCGGGGAAACCTTAGAGAAGCTCCAACGAGTGAGGTCAGATACCCAGGTGCTCATTACCTCTTTTATCAATGTTATTTTTACCACGTTGATTGGTTTTGTTTTTGTAATAATCTACGCTTTTTCTGTAAGCTCCGTAATTGCGGTGGTTTATTTAGCAATGGTGCCTATTTTGGGCTTACTTTCGGCTTTTTTAAGTAAAAAAATCAAGACTGTACAAATAAAAATCGTGGCGCAGACTACAGCTCTGGCGGGATCTACCACGGAGAGTTTGCGAAACATCGAACTGGTCAAATCTTTAGGGCTTTCAGATTCGGAGATCAAACGTCTGAACGATACCACCAATGATATTTTAAAATTAGAATTAGAAAAAGTTAAATATTTGCGCGCCCTGAGCTTCCTGCAGGGTACGACAATTAATTTTTTACGCACCGTGATTCTTTTTGTCATGATGTACTTGGTGTTTACTCGTGTGGTAACCTTGGGAGAATTTTTCTCTCTTTGGATTTACTCTTTCTTTTTGTTTAATCCCCTTCAAGAGCTAGGCAATACTGTGAATTCTTACCGTGAAGCCGAGGCTAGTTTGGAGAACTTTAGAATAATTTTACATACAGAAAAGGAGCCGGTACCTAAAAATCCTAAAGCTGTCGGCCGGCTTTCTAAAATTGCTTTTAATTCTGTTTCTTTCCAACACCCGAGCGCCAACCGCAATGCTCTTGAGAATGTTAGTTTTATCGGCAAGAGCGGAGAAACTATTGCTTTCGTTGGACCTTCGGGTAGCGGGAAGACAACACTAGTTAAATTATTGGTGGGGTTGTATAAACCGAAAACAGGAAAAGTTTTGTACAACAATGTAGACATAACCGAAGCGGATCTAGAAGGAATGCGCAGCCAGATCGGGCTAGTCACGCAGGATACCCAATTATTTGCCGGTACGATTCGTGACAACTTAAAGTTTGCTAACCCCAAAGCCACAGATGAGCAAATATTAATAGCGCTAAAAAAGTCCTCAGCTGATAGTCTAATGCAGAGGGCCACAGACGGACTCGATACTGTAATCGGCGAAGGTGGGGTGAAAGTTTCAGGAGGGGAGAAGCAACGCTTGTCTATTGCGCGGGCGCTCCTTCGAGATCCGAAACTTTTAGTTTTTGATGAGGCGACTTCATCGCTTGACTCTTTAACCGAAGAGCAAATCACCTCTACTATAAGGGAGCTGAGTGAACAAAACCACGTTACTGTAATCATTGCTCATCGTCTTTCTACCGTCATGCATGCGGACACCATATATGTATTAGAAAAAGGAACAATTGTTGAATCTGGGTCGCATCAAGCTCTTCTTGACCTAAGGGGTTTATACTCCGCGATGTGGCGACAGCAAATTGGGGAAACGAGTTAAAAGAATTTATTCTGTGATATAATGTGTGCATAATTTAGGATTATTAATTAATTTTTTTATCCCGCCATGGCGGGGGAATTTTATGGGAAAAGGAAATAATGCTTACAGAAAGGACGTGAAGAAGCCAAAAAAGAATAAAAAGAAATAATGGCTAATGTAGAGATACTCATAATTGACCTGGGGAGTCAATATACACAGGTTATCAGGCGTTCCTTGCGTTATCTCGGCTTTCACTCAACCATTCTCCCACCCCACAAGTCTCTTGAATGGATTAAAGAAAATAAGCCAAAAGGGGTAATTCTCTCCGGTGGTAGCGCGAGTGTGTATGATACTGATGCGCCCAAAATTCCAAAAGAAATACTTGATTTCAAAATTCCAATTTTAGGAGTTTGTTATGGCATGCAATGGCTTGCGTATATTAATGACAAGAATTCTGTTCATAAAGTGAAAGAGGGGAAGTCCTACGGACCAGTAAAAATTAATTTTGAAAAAGGGACAAAAAGCAAACTATTTGAAGGGCTCGGGGGGGGTATCAATGCTTGGTCTTCTCATGGAGATTCTGTCGCGTATGCTCCGAAGGGTTCAGCGCAGAATTTTAAGGTAACTGCCACTTCAAGGAGCGGGAAAGTTATTGAGGCGATGGAGTGTGCACCAGAGAGGATTTATGCCGTGCAATTTCATCCAGAAGTTGAGCAAACAGAAGATGAAAATATTATTTTAAATAATTTTGTTCTAAATATTTGCGGTTGCAAGAAAAATTATTTTAAAAAAGATGTTATAAAGGAGATAGGAGAGAATACAAAAAAGATATTGGGGGATAAAACGGCAATCATCGGGGTTTCAGGCGGGGTAGATTCTACAACCCTGGCCGCGATACTAACACCGGTGTTGGGCAAACAACTGAAGGCCTTCATAATAGATACTGGCGGTATGCGTAAGGGTGAGATAAAAAAAATACAGGATATTGCCAAGAGGGCAAAAATAAATCTTGAGGTGATTGAGAAGTATAAAAATAAATTCATAAAAAGTGTGGGCAAAACTATAGACGCGGAAGAAAAACGCGCGAAATTTAGAAAAGTTTACGGAGAAGTCTTTCTCTCAGTTGCCCGCTCATATGGGGCAACTCATATGGTTCAGGGCACTCTTGCCACCGACTTGATCGAGTCTGGAAGTACCGGCAAGTCGGCGCTTATCAAAACACATCATAATGTCGGCCTTAATTTGGGTCTAAAAGAAATTATGCCGCTGGCTGACTTTTTTAAATTTGAAGTACGTGAAATGGCGAGAATGTTTGGACTCGACGAACTTCTGGCCGGCCGGCAACCTTTCCCAGGTCCGGGGTTATATTTGCGCATTGTGGGTGTGCCTGTCACCCTGGAGCTTCTTGACCTAGTGCGCGAAGCTGACCATGAGGTCACGGAAATCCTTAAAAAGCACAAACTCTACAATAAAATTTCGCAAACAATTGTAGCACTTTTGGGAGTCAATACTGTGGGCGTGAAGGGCGATGGACGAGTCTATGGATATTCATTTGCGGTACGTACAGTAGAAACAGTGGATTTCATGACGGTCAAAGGCTTCTATTTGCCAAAAGAAGTCTGCGAAGAAATTACCAGTACCTTGGTCAGACATCCAAAAATCGTTCGCGTATTCTATGACTGGACAACCAAACCTCCAGCCACGACAGAGTTTGAATAAAACATATACGTATTTAAATACGTATACGAATACGTATAAAAATAAAATGTTTTTATTTACCCAAAAAGAAATAGCATTTTTAAAAAAAATAAACACACCATCTAAAGTGCAGGATTTTTTGAATAATTTGCCATTTAATTTTGAGAAGGAGGGAGAAACTTTGAAGTCGCCACTTCTTACTCTCAGACAGGAAAAGGCGCATTGTTTCGAGGGAGCGTTATTGGGGGCATATATATTATCCCTTCATGGATTTACACCGTTCGTGCTTCATTTAAAGACTGTAAAACACGACTACGACCATGTCGTAGCTCCATTTAAGATTTCTGGTATGTGGGGCGCGCTTTCTAAAACAAATCACGCGGTATTGCGGTATCGGGAACCAATTTATAGGAATATTCGCGAACTAGCAATGTCCTATTTTCATGAATACTTTTTGAATTCAGGCACGAAGACCCTGCGGCAATATTCTGAACTTTTCAATTTAAATACTTTACCCCAAAATTGGGCTATGCGTGGAGATGATCTCTGGGATATAGATAAAAAATTAGATAAAATCAAACATTACGATATCGTGCCTAAGGTGTACATCAAGAAACTACGCAGGGCAGATAGAGTAGAAATTAGAGCGGGCAAGATTGTAGAATATCCCAGTAGTAGAACAAGTTCACTACGGGACAGGCAAAAAATAAAGAGGGGCTAGTTTTGTTTTAAGTTTTACTCTTCTTTTTTATCTCCTGTCTGCGCAGGCAGGTCTTTTTTTTCTCCCTTATGCCCATGAGCATCAACTTCGTAGGAAGTATTTTGTTGTTCAAAGAAGTTTACCAGTTCAAAAACGTCTGTCGCGGTGGACATCCACTTGGCTGGATTGGTTACGCCGAAATGCGCCTCAAGTCCCAGCTCTTCGAGTCTTCTGTCTGCTACGTATTGCACGTATTGATTTACATAGTCCGCGTTTAACCCCAGGATTCCTTTAGGGAACATGTCTTTATTGTAATTAACTTCCAAGTCAACTCCTTCAATAATTATATTTCTGATTTCTTCAGCAAACTCCGCAGTTAGAAGTTCTGCGTTTTCTTCGAGAACTGTGTGGATGAGCTGGATGCCAAACTTCAGATGAAGACTTTCGTCGCGGAGCACCCAGTTTATCAAAGAACCAAAATTACGTAGTTGGTTTCTTTGTCTGAAGGATAAGGCAACCATAAACCCTGAATAAAACCAAATTCCTTCCATGACTATATTATACGCAACGAGGTTGCGGATGAAATCTTTTTTTCCTTCTGTGGTTTCAATATCGAGCGATTGTTCGGTCATTCTTGTCAGATATTGATTAATGAAGGCTTCCTTTCTTTGCATTGAAGGAAGTTCAAGATGAGTATCGTAGACCTTGCTTCTATCAAGAGGAAAAGTCTCAAGAACATATTCAAAAGCCACACAGTGGTTTGCTTCTTCGAACATTTGTTTTGCCAGGTACAGGTGACATTCAGGTGATTTAAGATATGGGTATACGCCCAGGGCGAGAGTTCTATTCACAATAAGCTCAGCCGGATTAAAAAATGACATTAAAAACTGAACAGCAAATCTTTCATCGCTTGTCATTGATTTCCAATCGGCCAGGTCCTCCCCGAGCGCTATTTCATGAGGAAACCAGCTGTTTCTGACAGCTTGGTTATAGAGCTCGTAAGCCCATTTGTACTTCATGGGGTGTAAATTTACATCCGTTGGAGATGTTTTTCCTAGAATCATATATTTTTATTGGCAACCTTCACATAATAACGCGTCTTGCGGATCTTCGGAGATATGAATTTTTAGTTCTGGAGTTGTTTCCGCTTTTGATATTTGAGAAATAGTCGCGGAAACATTTTGTGTAGGGGTTACCGTTTCGGGAACTTTATTTTCTATTATTCTCATACTTATAATTCCAGAAACGGGGGCAGGGGACGAAGTTATTATTTCACCTTCCTTTTTTTCTCCTACTGGTTGTTGTTTATCTCGAAGTACCGCAAAACCTCTCTTGCCCAGCGCTTCTGCCTTGTTCACTGTGGTTGTAGATTGCTCAGCCGAATGGCGTGGCTTCATGTGCAGATAGTAGGTTGTCTTCAGTCCCTTATCCCAAGCAGTGGTATAAATATTCATAATTTCATTTATATCGCGAACTTCTAGATACATGTTACGGGAAATTCCCATATCAACCCATTTCTGCGCTCGAGCAGCTACTTCCACGTAGGCATAAGGAGAAACAGAAAAAGATGTTTTGTAAATTTTCTTAATATGATCAGGGATCTCGGCGATACTCTCGATGTCACCATGATTTTCAAGTATTGTCTCTCGGGTTCTTTCCCAGAGGTTTTCTGCCTTTAGCGCTTCCATTAAATTTCCATTTACTTCGAGATATTTTCCGGATATTTTATTTCTAGAAAACATTTGCGTAAATCTCGGATCAATACCAGGAGAAGTTCCAGCCACCAGCCCAATATTCGCATTCGGAGCTATGGCCAGGAGAGTGGCATTGCGTATTCCGCGTTTAACTTTTCTGCGAACAGAATCCCAGTCAAGGAGTGGAAGCAATTTAGCGGATTCTTTTTTAACAGTCAACTCGCGTTCTCGGTCGGCTTCAAGTTTTTTAATTGTATCTATAGGAACTTCTCCCTTTGACCAGCCCGAACCCTTGAAATTATTATATGTTCCGCGTTCTTCTGCTAAATTTGCAGATTCATCGATGGCCATATAGGAAATGAATTCAAAAATTTGATCAGCAAAATCATAAGCCTCATTGTCTTCATATGAATATCCAAGCTGTTCAATGGAGTCAGCAAATCCCATCAACCCCAAGCCTACCGCTCTGTTTTCATTATCAGCGCGCTTGGCCTCAGGTATTGGGAGTTCATTAATATCAATCAAGTTATCGAGCTGGCGGGTTGCCAGACGGACAGATTCTTCCAATCTGTGCCAATCTACCTGCCCATTTACTATGTGTCGTGCCATGTTGATCGAAACTAGGTTACAAACTGCCACATTTCCTCTGTCTGTCGGCAGAGTTACTTCTGTACAAAGGTTGGAACAATGAATAGTACCAGTATTGTTATTTAATGCGCGGACGTTTATTGCGTCTTTCCAAGTAAGCCAAGGGTGGGAGGTTGTTTCGAGCGAAACTAGGATGTTCTTGTATTGTTGGCGGGCAGGAATGACGTTATACATTTTCATCTTTCCTTGTTTCGCCAATCCCACATACTCATTGTATCTTTTCGAAAACTCTTTTCCCACAAGTTCGTTTAAATCTTTGACTTCATTTGGATCAAACAGATACCATTCATCATTTTCCAATACTCGCTTCATGAATTCATCAGATATAAATACCGCAGTGTTGGCAGTTCTGGTTCTTCTGTAATCGTCTCCATTGTTTTGTTTTAAATCTAAAAAGTCTTGAAAATTTAAATGCCAGTTTTCCATATAAAAACAAAGCGCGCCCTTTTTCTTCCCGCCTCGTTGCACTGAACGTACAGCTGAGTCTATTATGTGCATGAAAGGTATAGGACCAGAAGAGAGAGTGTTGTTTGATTTTAAAACTGATCCCTCTGAGCGAAGTTTGGTGACTGAAAGTCCAATCCCACCAGTTGCTTTTGATAGAAGCAGTACATCCGAAACAGTTTTACCGATGTGTTCCATGTCATCCTGAATCTCCATTAGAAAACAATTTGAAAGTTTGGGATGCGGTGTGCCCGCTCCGATGTTCGAACTTCCCGCAGAAAGATATTCCAGTTTAGACATTTTTTCATAAAACTTTTTTGCCCACATCGTGGGTTCTTCTTCATTCAAAGACATGCCCATGGCGACTCTCATCCAAAAATATTGCGGTGTCTCGAGCGGGGCCTGGTTCTCGTTTTTCATTAAGTAACGATTCTGCATCGTAGAGAGACCAGAATATTTGTAAAGTTCATCATTTTCTATTCTTAAACTTAAAGCCAAATCATCCAAGTCAAAAGTTGTTGCCATTCTGCTGTCGAGCAATTTATTCTCGACTGCATTTAAGACATATTCTTTGAAATGTGTATTGTGGAGTTTGATAAATTCTTCTTTAGTCAGGACCTTGCTTTCATCATTGTCGTAGTCTCCGATGACTTTTTTATAAATATTCTTAAGAAGCAGGCGGGTTGCTATCTTGTCGAACTCCATGCCGTACTGAGCGTTCTGCAGAGCAGCATTTATGGTGGCCGCATCCATCTCTTCGGTAGTAATGCCGTCGTAGAGGGTGAGTCTCGTCTCTGTTGCTATCTGGATGACCTTGCTTATGGGGTCCTGTATTCCGTAGCAAGCTCTCTCAATGGATTTATTTATTCGGTCAGCGTTGAAGGGTGCCTTTGTCCCGTCTCTTTTCGTAATTGTAAGCGTCATAGGCATACATTATACTCTAATTTAAAATGGAAGAGCAAGTTTATTTCTCAAAAACTATCACAACAGAAAGTTATTGTAAGCTCGTCAATATGGGGTCTTAAAAATCCTTTAGAATTTTGGTATAATACCCCTATGTCGGAGAAAAATAGACAAACTAGGATAATGGTTTTTGGAACTTTCGATGGATTACACAGGGGACACATCAATTTTTTAAAACAAGCAAAAAAATTATCCTCCGAGAGTTTTTTAGTAGTTTCTGTCGCGCGAGATCAGAATGTAATCAAGATAAAAGGAGTGCCGGTGTCGTTAAATGAGAAAAAAAGAAAAATTTTAGTTCAAAAATGCAAGCTAGCTGACAAAGTGATTCTCTCTGGAATCAAAAATCATATTCCACATATAGTGAAAGAAAAACCAGACATAATTGCCCTAGGTTACGATCAAAAAGCTTACGTTAAAAATCTGAAAAAAGACTTAAAAAATAAAGGTCTTTCTGTTAAAATAGTTCGCTTAAAATCTTACAGGGAAAAAATTTATAAAAATCACTTGCTAAAAACGAAAAGGCGAATATAATGGATAATTATGCAAGAATTAGATCCAAATAAACTTCTTTCGAGTGAATGGCCAGACGCAAAAAAAAATGTTCAGGCAACTAAAATTGATATCGAGTCAGAAAGTTTAATATCTCTCATAAAAAAAAGTTTTTCACAAAATAATTTTCTTCCTATTTTTCTGACAAATCTGTTTTCTTTATTTTTAATTTTTTTAATTGGATTTTGTTTAGTTTGGTATTTCCGAGCTCCACTCTTCGGATTTTTTGCGAAAGAATATTTGCAAGATATACAAAACCAAAATGGAGGTGAAAAAATTTCTTCAGGAATTTTCGAAGGACAGTCTGTTTTTTCAGAAGAACGATTGGTGGTTGACGCAGTCAAGAAAACAAGTCCGGCAGTCGTGTCTTTAGTTATTTCAAAAGAAGTTCCCAAATACGAAACTTATATCAATCCGAATAATCAGAATAATCCGTTCGGTAATTTGTTTCCAGGTTTTAATTTTAACTTTAACATTCCGCAATATCGCCAAAATGGAACTGAAATAAAAGAAATTGGCGGCGGGTCGGGATTTTTTGTTTCAGATGACGGATTAATTGTCACCAACAAGCATGTAGTTTTGCAAAAGGACGTCGAGTATACAGTTTTTACCAATGATGGTGAAAAACATGAAGCGAAAGTTATCGCGCGTGACCCGATTTTAGACATAGCTCTAATAAAAATCGAGGGGTCAGATTTCCCATTTCTTTCTCTAGGTAATTCTGACTCTATCGAGGTGGGGCAGAGCGTGATAGCCATTGGGAATGCATTGGCAGAATTTAGAAATACTGTCTCGGTGGGCGTTGTTTCTGGCCTGGCGCGCTCTATTACGGCCGGGGATAGTGCTGGGAACATAGAAGTTCTAGATAAAGTGATTCAAACTGATGCGGCCATCAATCCAGGCAATTCGGGCGGCCCATTGCTTGATCTCTCTGGAAAGGTAGTTGGCGTTAATGTCGCCGTGGCGCAAGGTTCGCAGAGTATTGGCTTCGCTCTGCCGATCAATAGCATCAAAAGCGCAATCGAATCAGTAAAGACAACAGGAAAAATCGTCAGACCATATATTGGCGTTCGGTATGTTGTTGTGAATACCGACATGAAAGAAAAAAACAATCTTGCTGTAGACTATGGGGTCTTGGTAAAGTCTGGGGTAAGTCAAAACGAGCTGGCAGTTATTCCAGGATCTCCTGCGGACAAAGCTGGTATCGTTGAGAATGACATAATTCTAGAAATTGATGGAGTCAAGCTGGATAATAAAACGAGTTTTGCCTCTATTGTTCGAGAAAAAAGCATTGGGCAAGTTGTTACTCTGAAAATTCTTCATCGGGGTGAAGAGAAAACTCTTTCTGTCACCCTCGAAGTAGCGAAAGATAATTAACCACCATCCCGTCCAAATTAATTTAGGCACTTCTACTTAATAAGGAGGAAAGGGGCTTAGACCCTGTACTCTTTATTAAAAACGGAAGCCTTGCTTCCGTCTCTTAGCTGGTATATAGTATATATTATGTCTATAAGAAAAACCGATTTTATTAAAGGTGAGTATTATCATATATATAATAGAGGTAATAGTAAACAGAAAATTTTTCTAGATGATAAAGATCGAGAAAGATTTTTGAAACTCTTGTATCTTTGTAACTCCAAACAAAGAATCGATTTTAGAGACGATATTGTAAAAAAGAAAATAAATGTTTGGGATTTTGAAAAAGGAGAATCAATAGTTAGTATTGGTGCCTGGGTTTTGATGCCAAATCATTTTCATTTATATCTTGCTCAAAAAACGGAAGCAAGGCTTCCGTCAGGTGGTGCGATTACTGATTTTCTACACAGGGTTCTGACTGCTTACTCAAAGTATTTTAATGCTAAATATCACAGAACTGGTTCTTTATTTGAAGATAAGTTTAAATCTGTTCACATAAGTAAAGATAATCAGGCTAGATATCTATTTTCATATATACATCTTAATCCAGTAAAATTAATCAATTCAAAATGGAAAGAGCAGGGAATTAAAGAAAAAAATAAAACTCTAAACTTTTTGGATTCATATAAATGGAGTAGTTATTTTGATTATTTAGAAATTGTTCGACCAGAAAAAAGAATAATAAATAGGATTAATTTTTTAAACTGCTTCAAAACTAGGCGTGATTTTCAAAAAGAGATTTTCGATTGGATAAAAATCAAATCAGATAAAAACCAATAAAAACGGAAGCCTTGCTTCCGTTTTTGAAAGAGGATTACACTTCACTCGAAATAAATTTCGGGTACTTCTCCTTGTGGAGGAGGGTCTGGGTGGTGATTCCTATATATCCCCCTTCCTAATAGTGGACGAAAGGTAAACCCCGTAGAGCATGAGGGCGCAGAGGACCAGGTAGATAAAGTTGAACGGAACAAAAAGAAAGATAAAAGAAGCAAGGAGGGGACCCAGGATATAAGAGAGTGGCGCGGTGCTCCGGTAAACCCCAATGTATTGCTCATTCTCAGGTTTAATGTGTTTGAAAAAATAAGCATCACTCATTACTTCAATGATGGACGCCCCGACGCGCGAGAACAGGAGAAGAATTGTCCAAATTATTATGCCACCATTTGCTTTGAAAAATATTGCGAGCGTGGCAAAACCAGCGACTAAAAATCCAACCATGAGCATTTTTCGCTCACCAAATGTGTCACCATATTTTCCCAAGTGAAATGGCAAAACAAGAAAAGGAATGAGCATGATCGCAAACATAATTCCAATCTGGTTCCAGGAAAAACCCAAGTGAATGGAGAGATAAATAGTGGTATAAATTATCATCCAAGAGTAAAAAATCTGTAAGAGTAAATTGATACCATAGGCCCTCAGTAAATTTTTTTTCTTAAAAAATTCTTTGATAAATCTCACATGAGTCACTTTGTCGTATTCGGGCTCGGGAGCATTACGGAAGATGAAGATTGATACAAGAAGAAAGAAAGCAGTCAGGAGCGAGCTTGCTAAATAAACACTCGCGAATGATTTTGATCCCCAATAAAGCCAAACTGAAAGCTGTGTTAGGATGAATGCAACATGAGTGACGATGAGCACAATGCCGCGTACGCGGCCAAGCCAGCTATTTTTAGAAAAAATTTTTAAAAATTCGTCGAGCGCGAACGACACCAAAATATTTAGCGAAAAACCCAGCACAAAGACAGTCGAGATCCAAAGCATCCCGCGAGTTTTGGCAAGTATGAAAAAATAAATAACGTCAAGCGCCGCGACCCAAATTAAAAATTTATACGCGCCGATACGTCTAAAAATTATCGGAACGAAAGAGAGAACCGCCAGTGAGCTGATCGAGCCCAAAGTATAAAGCAAACCAACAAACTTTTCACCCACCGTGGCCGTGATAAAACTCGAATTAATATAGTGAGTGAGGGCAAAGGGGACGGAGGAGAGAAAAACCGCCCAATATATTATTTTTCTATTATTTTTCATGATTCTATTTTATCACCATGACCCTGAATTTATTTGAATGGGTCATATCGCATCATACGCTCAATATCACCGGTATGACCAAGGGCCTCTTGGCCGTTTTCTGATACAAGAATTTTGAGATATTTTCACCCAAATTCGCTTTTATGTGGTCAAAGTCCACCCCGTTTCCGGACATTTTTAAATTCACATCCTCAATTGATTTTTTTATTATTATTCTGACTTGACGCAAGAGTTCTTGATTTTCTTTTAAATAAACGAATCCGCGGGAAATCAAATCCGGAGATTTTTTCAATTTTCCGGTTTTTTGATCTATTAGTGCAATGACGACAAACATCCCATCCTGCGCTAGCATCACACGATCGCGAATGACCACGTCTTGGGTGTCACTAATAGAGACGCCGTCCACCATCATGATGCCACTAGGAGCTTTTTCTTTACGCAGAGTCATTTTCTGTCCGTCATTTGAAATTTCAATAATAGAACCATTGTCCGGAACAATAATATTTTCTTCTGACATTCCGAGTTCCATTGCCAGCTCCTTATGCAGTACCAAGCGATAATGATTTCCATGAATCGGGATGAAGAATTTTGGATGTGTTTTTCTATGCAGCCATTTGATATCTTCTTGATTGCCGTGTCCCGTAGCGTGTACGAAGTCTTCACCGGCTGTTCGATAACTTATTATTCGTACTCCTTGTCTGGTCAGGCCATCTTTCATCTTCTCTACCGCTCTTTCATTTCCGGGAACGATGGAAGCGGAGAGTATGATCGTATCTCCCCTCTGAAGTGAAAACTTTGTGTGAGTTTTATTGGCGGCCCTGTTGAGCGCCGCAAACTCTTCACCTTGCGCGCCAGTCATCAGCACGACAACTTTATTTGGCGGATAATTATTTACTTCCTCTATTGGTATGAGAGTGTTCTTTTTTGGGGAAAAGAGTCCGGCTTCAATTGCCACTTCGATATTTGTTCTCATCGAACGTCCATCCAGTGCTATTTTTTTACCCAAAGCTTCGGCTACCTTGACCACATGCGCGAGTCTGGTGATGTGGGAAGCGAAAGCGGCAATAATTATTCTACCGCTTACTTTTTTTATCAAATTTTCGAGTCCTTGATGCACTTTTATCTCTGGCAGGGAAAAGCCCTCGTTTTCAATATTAGTTGAGTCGGTCAAGAGAAGAAGAACTTTCGCTTTGTCAAAAATAGAATATTCCGCTTCTTCTTCTTTTGAAACGATTCCGTCAATCTGGTCGAGCTTGTAATCTCCCGGGGTAACAATCCATCCATGTTCGGTCTCTATGATTATTCCCATCGAATCTGGGATGGTGTGGGTCACTCCAAAAAACCTGATTTTTATTTTTCCGCAAGTTATTGTTGAATCTTTTTCAACTATATGTTCGTTTACTTTCGGCAGATGCGGGAATTCTGCTTGGCGCTTTCTCATCATTAAGATAGAAAGATTTCTTGAATATACTGGAGGGTTTCCAATGCGAGAGAGTACCAGCGGGACACCTCCAATATGGTCTAAGTGTCCATGGGTTATAATAAGCGCGCGCACTTTTTCCTTGCGTTCTTCAAGATATGTCGTATTTGGAATTACATAATCCACTCCCGGTGTTTCTTCGTTAGAAAAATGCATACCAGCATCAATGACGACAATATCTTCCCCGATTTCTATTGCGGTCATGTTCTTGCCGATCTCTTCTGTTCCTCCCAAGGGGATTATGCGAATCACTCCTTTTTCTACTGGAGGAATTTTCATTGCGTTTAAGTTTTTATTTTGTGTTTGGGCGCCGAATGATTTTGATCTTCTGTTTTGTCCCTTACCAAACTTAGAATACTGGTAAGTAGAACTTTTCATCATTCTTTTCTTGTCTCCTCCCTGACGTCTTCCACCAGGAGTGTTTTGTCTGCTCAAATCGCGCGTAGCTTCATCACGAACGGGCATAATGTTCTTAGCAAGAGAATTTTCTTCATTTTTATTTTCAATGCTGATAGAACTGAAAGATAGTCTTGTTTTTTTCATTTTTTTATTTTGTAAATATTTTCCAAACGCCTTCTGTATCTATGTACCAGGAATACACATTCAGGAAACGATCTCTTGGTGTGGTGATAGAATCGATATCCAACCCTTTAAGTTTTTTTGATACTGTGTATATAAAATCAGGACTATACAAAAAAACTGCCGGCATGTCTTTTTTTATTTCTTCTTCGAATTGAACATATTTTTTTATTCTAGATGCCTCATCAGTTGTGATGAATGCATCTTCCAAAATTTTATCTACTTTTGCGTTGGTATACATCGCGACATTAAGTCCAGGATCTTTTCTTTGCGAAGAGTGCCAGAAAGCAAATAGATCAGACTCGTGGTTTATAATTTCTCCGAACAAAAGAGTGTCGTATTTGCGTGGGCGAATCACACTTTGATTTAAGTTTCCAATTTCAAAAGTTTTTATCTCAACCTTCATGCCGATCATGGATAGGTCTTTTTTTATTAACTCTGCAGTTTTTGCAAGTTCGGGAGCATTGCCCGTTGAAATAGAAAACGAGAGGGGAACAGTTGTTTTCTTGCCTTTTGTCGTTGTAGTTTTTTCTAAAAATCCTTCCTCATTCTTTTTCCAGCCGCTCCTAGAGAGGTCATCCTGTATTTTTTGTAATATTTCTTCGCGCGGCATATTACTTTTTTCGCTTAATTTTTGGTACTGTATCATATTGGGTGGTATAGGATCGTCGATAGCAGTGCCATAACCAGATAATACCTCACGGACAATTCTATCTTTATCGATCGCTCTGTCTATGGCAGAAGTTATAGTTTTGTCGATAAAAAGTTGGTTTTGATTTTGGTTAAAGAAAAGTCCGAATACCCTAGGCAGGACGGAAGATCCTATTTGATATTTTTTCTCTCCAAGAATTTCGGCATTTTGAGGCGTGATCGAGCTTATTTGATCCACCTCTCCCGCAAGAAGCGCTGCTACGAGATCATCTTCGTTTTGATAAAAACGCAAAGTCATATTTTTAATATATGGCTCGCCCAATGCGAATTTTTTAAATGATGCTAATTCATAATAATCAATAACCCCAGATGACTGCTTGCTTATCTCTGAAATTCGGTAAGGCCCCGATCCCACAGGATTGGTATTGGCATCATTGAGTTCAATATGAGAATCATTCCACAGATATTCCGGCATGATACCAAGCGTTGCGTTCTCTAGAAATGACGCATATGGCTGTTTTAGATTAAATCGAATAGTTTTTTCATCAATTTTCTCGACATTTATTCCATCCCAATTTATTTTATGCTGATTTTTAATGACCGGATCCTTAACTTTATTTATAGTGAAAACTACATCAGAAGCAGTGACGGGTTTTCCATCATGAAAATGAAGGTTGTCTTTCAAGATAAAAGTATAAACTAAACCATCTTTCGATCCTTCAACTTTTTCTGCCAAATCAGGTACCAATGTTCCATCAGGATTTTTTCTCATTAGACCAGAATAAACGAGCAAAACCAGGTCTTGATCGGCGGGGGAACTTGCCAGAATCGGGTTGACGAAACGGGGAGTACCGACAATACCATCAACTATCTCTCCTCCGTTTATCGGCACTCTCACCATAAAAGATTTATTGATGCTCTCTAGTATTGATATTGTGCTAAATACGAGTACCACCAGTAGTGAGACAAAAACAATCCATTCGTTTTTTGAGAAAGAAGAAAAAACCAAATTTATTTCACGTTTTTTGGGCAATCCACCAATGATTTTCAACTGGCGCATACGACTATAGAAATTTTCCATAAAAAGAAATCATAAAAGAATTCAGTATAAAGCCTATTCTATTTAGCTGTTAGCTTTTATTATTATACTGAGAAGCGCGAATAAAGCAAAAAGGATTCCGCAAATAATAGATAAGTAAAAAAGAAATTTTTCAAAACCACGG
>MFUV01000009.1:61781-71390 GCA_001787005.1 Candidatus Nomurabacteria bacterium RIFCSPLOWO2_01_FULL_39_18
TGCGCATAGGGCAGAATTTGCATTACTAAATTCATTATGACGATTATCTCACATTAGAGCCCAAAAAGCAAATAATCTTTTAATGCGCATATTCTCCGGTTTCTGTTTGAATCAAGTCATTCCATATTATAAGTTTCCATTCGTCCTTCTTGAACAGATGGCTCTTATATGAACAGATGGCAATGCCAGCATTATTGATAGGGTTAAGATAGCTTAATTTGTTATACTCAGATGCTGTTAGTTTATCTCCCAAGAGCATGTAAGACACGACCATTTTCAGGAAAATACCATGGGTAACCATCATAATTCTATCTTCACTTCTTGATCTAATAAATTTCAGTAATTTTTTTGCCCTTTTTTTAAGGTCAATAAAGTTCTCTTCGTCAGAGTATCGTAAGTTGTCATCATGGAAGCTTTTATCAATACGGTCTATGATTTCCCGAACCTCTCTCTCGTCTCCGTAGCGGCCGACTATTTGGGAAGGATTTCTTCTCTCTACCAATAGATCAGAATATTTTACCTTCATGCCGAGTTCCTTTGCGATAATCTCTGCTGTTTCTTTTGTCCTCTCATACGGACTGGAAAAAATAACCTGTGGTTGCCCCCTATGTTTCGGGAATCTCTTGGCTGTCTCTAGCGCTTGGGCTTTGCCCCGCTCGGTCAAATGTCCTTCCGGCCCTTGCCTTAGGCCGAGAGCGTTAAATTCAGTTTCTCCATGTCGCACAAAATATATTAATTTAATTCCCATGCGTATATTTTACTACAAATCTAATTTTTTTGATATAATTAAAGATACACATGAGAAAAACTTTAGTAATCCTTCTTTTTTTTATTGTTCTTCTGGCGTTGTTTTATAAATTTCAGCCAGAGCTCGGGAACCTGAAGAAGAGAGCATTGCCATTTTGGCACATGGTAAGGTACAGTCTTTTTACGGGAGATCCCTGCGAAGAGCCGATACCTTACACGCTTGGCACTTTTGATACGAAATTCAATATTTCTAAAAATTATTTTAAAAGCGCCCTTGCTGACGCGGAAGCAATATGGGAGGATTCCGTAAATCTCGACCTTTTTA
The DNA here is from genome assembly GCA_001787005.1 of Candidatus Nomurabacteria bacterium RIFCSPLOWO2_01_FULL_39_18. GTDB lineage: Bacteria > Patescibacteriota > Minisyncoccia > Phycocordibacterales > UBA9973 > UBA9973. Next base: position 62,854 of record MFUV01000009.1, read on the forward strand.
CTTACGCACCTGCTGACACCTCCTCGGACGTTCTTAAGGTTAACTTAATTTATGATTACCGCCAAGAAGCGACGAGCAAGCTCGCCAGTCTTGGCATTGTAGTGAGGGATAGCAAGGCATCCTATGAAGAACTAAAGTCCAAATTCACAACATTAAAAACAGAATATGAAAAAGAAAAAATTGCTTTTAACGCGCGCATAGATGCTTTCAATCAGAAAAATCAGGCCTATGAAGAAGAAGTAGATTATTGGAACAAGAAGGGGGGAGCTCCCGAAGGAGAATATGACAAGCTTCAAGCCACGCGCGCAGAATTGCAAAATGAATCAAAAAAATTACAGACAATGCAGGAATCTTTAAATGAAAAAGCGGAAGAGATTAATGCGCTGGTCGTGGTTTTGAATCGTTTAGCCGCATCGCTTAATATCTCCGTCGATAAGTACAATACGATAAATGTTGCTCGCGGGGAATCCTTCGAAGAAGGAGTGTATACAAGCAATGGCGCCAGTAGGGAAATAGATATTTATGAATTCAGCAGTCGGAGGAAGCTCGTGCGCGTGCTCGCGCACGAGCTAGGCCATGCCCTAAACCTCGATCATGTGGAAGACCCTAAAGCGATGATGTATAAGCTCAATCAAGGCGATAGTATTTCCTTGACCGAGGAGGACATCCTGGCGCTTAAAACGGAATGCAAGATAAAATAGATAATATGAATTTACGAACCAATAAATTAATAATTGCAGTCGTGATTCTCCTGATGCTACTCGGAGTGGGGCGATATTTTCTCAACAAAAATGCGGGTGTGGCAAATATTCCAAACGGAGAGAATTCTGATACGGCGAATGATATACCACCCGAACCGAGTAATAATACTTCTCCCAGCTTGCCAGGCTTCAAAGTGCCGGAAGGGTTTTCTCTAAATATTTTTGCGAAAAATATTCCTGGCGCGCGAGTAATGGCTCTCGATGGTTTTGGCAACATGTGGGTGAGCCAGACGAACGAGGGTACGATTACGACATTATATATAAAAGATGGAGTTGTAAAGGATCAACATGTGGTGTTTAAGAATCTAGACAAGCCGCACGGTTTGGTTATAGATAATAATTTTTTATACTTCGCAGAAGAAACAAAAATTACTAGGGTGGCCTTATATAGTGATGATAGCGGGCAGAAAATTGCAGATTTGCCGGAAGGAGGGGGAGGCCACTTCACCCGGACATTACTCCTCGGCGGAGATGATCGACTGTATGTTTCCATCGGCTCCACTTGCAATGTGTGCCATGAAGAAGACGAAAGGCAAGCATCAATATATTCCATGAATAAAGATGGTACAGATTTTAAAAAAGTAGCAAGTGGACTTCGAAACTCTGTGTTCATGTCTCTCAATTATGTGAACGGGAAAATCTATGCCACAGAGATGGGTCGCGACAATTTAGGCGACAATATCCCGCCAGATGAAATCAATATCATAGAGGCGGGCAAGAATTACGGCTGGCCCAATTGCTACGGCAAAAATATTCATGACGATGTATTTGATAAAAATACCTACATCAGGAATCCATGCATGGAACCATTTGAAACTCCGTCATTCATAGATCTCCAGGCCCACTCTGCTCCACTCGGGCTCGCTTTTATTCCTAAAGAAGGCTGGTCAGCAGACTATCAGGGCGATTTACTCGTCGCTTATCATGGTTCCTGGAATCGTTCCATACCAACTGGCTACAAAATTGTCCGTATCAAAATGAACGGAAAGGGAGAATATCTAGGGACAGAAGACTTTATCACTGGTTGGCTCAAAAGTGACGGCACTAAAACAGGTCGTCCAGTAGACATTAAAATTTTGAAGGATGGAGTCGGTTATATTTCCGACGATTATTCTGGAGTAATTTATAAATTGTCTATTAATTAAACCATGTCAAAAGACAAAACCCTCACTCGGGAGGGTTTTGTTTACTGAATTAACGTAAGTCCATTTTAATTGAGCACACCTTCTAGCTTGATCACATTATTAGCGTCTAGATTAAGTTTTGCGTTGCTATTTATCTGGAAATTAAGTTTGACACTCCCGTCTATATCCATACCGACAGTATTGGTATTGTCTACACGACCTCCGGATATAGCAACTGCGCTTTTTGCATCAATGTTTACAGTCGCATCGCTTCTCGTTTCTGTTTTCACAACTGGAGCGAAGATGTAGTTGCCGTTGCCCGTTGCATGGAGAGATTTATCAGCCAAGAAGTCAAAGTTCACGCTTGCCGTGGAGTTTTCATTGACCACTAGCATGGTATTGATCTTCAGCTCACTCGAAGGCAGTTTGGCTTCCTTGGTGACGCCAGCTTTTGTCTTCACACTAACCGAATCAACCATCAGCCGCACCTGGTCATAAGTACCAGCCTTTATGTTAACATCGGCCAAAAGTTCAGACTTGTTTTCAGACTTGAGCAAAAGGAGACTGTATGTTCGAGGAGCAGAGGAAACAGTCACCCAGCCACTAGCGCTACTGTGCGCGTAAACGCCCTCCACCTGCATATTTATCTCGCTAATAGTGTTCATATTCGCCGCCGCGTCGGTAACCGAGAAGATTACCCGACCCTGTGCGTCTACACTTTCATTTTTATTCGTTCCTTCTACGTTACTATTTTCGGGAACATCTGGCTTGCTACTGACGACATAATATATTCCACCAAACACAACCACTATCGCCACAACCAACCATATCAATTTATTCATTTTATTTTAGTGTTATTAATAATAAATGTATCTCGACAGCAAAACACCCCCTTGAGTGTACACCAGTGATGACGTTTCAGGTATTATATTTATTACAAGAAACGTCATACAAGAGGGTAGTTACCAGTGTTGTATAATTAACATTAGCTATGATTAAACAAATGTCGATGAAATTTAAGCGTTATTTAATATTTTTTTACTGGGGGCTTGGAGCGGTTCTTGCTTTTATTTTTCTTACTAACGTCGTTATCCTTGTCAGTTCGGAATCGCGTATTTATGAAAACGTAAAAGATATTCCAGAAGCGCAAACAGTCTTAATTCCCGGAGCTGCTATTCTCCCTAGTGGCAAGCTCTCTACTATTTTTGAAGACCGCGTAGATAAAGCCATAGAGTTGTATGAAGAAAAAAAAGTTTCAAAAATTTTAGTTTCGGGGGACAACAGCACCATTTCATATAATGAAGTCAGTCCGGTCCGTAACTATTTGCTCTTGAAGGGTATTCCAGATGCGGACATTTTTCTCGATCACGCCGGTTTTGACACATACAGCACGATGTACCGGGCGCGAGATATTTTCCAAGTTTCCTCCATTATTATTTCCACCCAATCCTTCCACCTGCCCCGCTCTGTTTTTATTGCTCGCTCTCTCGGGATTGAAGTCTCGGGAATCCGGACCGATACTGAAAATGTTCTTCTAAAAAATTACGTTCGAGAAATTTTTGCCAATGTCAAAGCGGCTATGAATCTGATGTTTCATCGAGAGCCGAAATATTTGGGAGATGTCATACCGATTACCAGCGACGGCAGAAATTATCCGTAGAAATAAATAACAAGAAAGTGTCTATGCGCTACATTCATGTCAAAGTTACAGCCGGAGCAGGGAAGGAGTCTTTTGCCAAAAAGTCCGACGACCATTTCGAACTTTCCGTCAAAGAAAAAGCAGAGCGGAATATGGCAAACACTCGGGTATTGGAACTCGTAGCCAAATATTTTAAAGTCTCCATCTCCAAAGTCCGCATTGTCAACGGGCATCACCATCCAAGCAAGTTGCTTGTGGTGGGGGACTGACGAGCACATCACTAACCTCATCCGCCTTTGGACTGGGCTTAAGTAAGGAGTATAATGATAAAGGTATGGAAGGAAAAGGAACAATATATACTCAACAAATACACCCCAACGACTTAAAAGTTCTAGAAAGTATGACTGGATCAAGAGCGTGGGATTCAGATATTTTTAGTAAAGTTATGGTTGCTTTGGCGAAACTTAAAGAGGGTAACTATATTCCCTCAACAAATAGACCTGATTCTGTTCATTTACAGAATCTTATGAGAATAATGAATGATTTACTGCGGAGGACAGAAGAAACAAAGAAGGAGCACGCTAGGATCATATTGGCAGATACTCAAGCCGAGAAATTGGTAGCTGGTAAATTATTGATCGGTGATGAAAATTCTGTAACAATAATGGAAGAAAAACAGCCAGGTCGTGAAAAGATGCAAAAGGTTATTGGAACTATGCATACCCACCCAGGGGGCGAAAGGGCTCTTGTGTATGGTTTAAGTGATGGAGATTATAAAGGATTTATGAGAGACAAACATCATCAAGTGATGCTTATCTCCTATGGGGATCTAAAGGAAAGATATGCCATCATGGTAATGAAAACTTCAGTAACCCCGAATAATATTTCTCCAGAAAATATAAAAAGAAGAATAGAAGAATGCAATAAAGAATTTTTAAAAAATTTGGAAGTTTGGGATATACATAAATTTGTTAATTTTAATAAAGCTATATGCCTAGAGTTCGGCCTTACTATGTATTTAGCAACCCCAAAAACTCGAGATCTTTTTGAACGTGTGAATGTTGCCGTTTAGTCACAAGCAAGCTTTTCTTAGTTGAGGATTAGTTCTTTTTGTGATAGTCTCTAGATGCTTAAAGGTTTTGTTAAAAAATAAAATTTTTTTATGTTTCAAAATTTTTTACTTAGAAAAATGCTTAGACTGAAAGGTGTGCCGGAGGCGCAGATTGAAATGTTCGTGCGGATGATGGAGAAGAATCCGGAACTTTTCAAAACTATCGCGGAGGAAGTGGAGCAGAAAGTAAAAGGTGGGATGGATCAAAATTCTGCCGGCATAGAAGTGATGAAAAAATACGAACAGGAGCTGAAGAAATTGGTATAATAAAAAATACATGATTCATGGCAAAATAAAAAATCACCATAAATTCTTAGTAGTTACCATAGCTGTGCTCGCCATAGTGGCTGTTAGTTATTACTTTTTTACAATCATAAAGCAGGCGACAGTGGTGGAAGTTCTCCCTATGGAATAGTGACTTCTCTTTTAGGAATAACAAGGACCCTATAGCAAGGACTGTCCTTGCTATAGGTGAGTTTAAATTTAATTGTAGTTCTTGCTTCTTTACAAAACGTTTATGTAAGTTTTTTGTAGCTCATACGGCTTATTATATGTAAGCGGTTTTTGGATTCGCTTATTTAACAGATAACTCAAATAAAATATATGAACGACGAAAAACAAGTTAAAGAAAATGATAATGCACAGCCGGCTCAGAATACTAGCCAGGTGGGGGAGATTAAATGTCCCACGTGCGGTGGCGCGATGCGTAAGGAAGGTGATAAATGGGTAGGTCAGTATTGCAAACACGAAGTTCCGGCCTAACGAACGGTCGCCATAGGTGGCCGTTTGTTGTGTCCGGATGATGGTCAATATTATATTATTATTACTAACTAATTATTCTATATGCTTACAACAATTGCGGTTATTCTTTTGGTTCTTTGGATAATAGGTCTTGTCTCGAGCTACACTATTAGCGGTTTCATTCACGTTCTTTTGGTGATAGCTATTATTCTGTTTTTGATTCGTATTATCCGCGGAGAAAATCCATTAAAGTAAAAAATAAATTCCGATGTGCTAAAATATTTGGATGAAGAAAATAGGGCAAAGAACTGGCAAAGGGAGGACCAAGAAAAAACTCAAATTCAAAAGTAAAGTTATAATATGGAATTCTGGGAATCAAGTAAAGGGAGGAGATGGCGGGGCTTGGCGTTTCGCTCGAGTGCCCGAGAAGATCTCGGAGCAAATTAGAGAAATGCAGAAGGGGAGAGTACGCCGAGGCTGGGGTGCGGTTTATGCGAAGGCGAAGGTGGGGAAGAGTGAATGGGTGACTTCTGTTTTCCCAGATAGATATTCTGGAACATATATCCTGCCACTCAAAAAACAAATTCGTTACGAAGAAAACCTCTACGATGGGATTGATGTCAACGTCTCCATCGAAATTTGGTTCTAACTCCATTCTAGCCAATTCCATTCTCTAATTCGCTCGAATAGGCGAATAGTTTTGCTTGTGATATAATTTCATCATGAGTACAAATGAAAAAGTAATTGAGAAAACATTAAAAGCTCTAGCCAACAAGCGTCGAATTGCCATTCTTAGATTCATTAAAAAGTCTGGCCAAGCTTCCGTCGGGGATGTGGCCAATACCATCAAATTATCTTTTAAGGCAACTTCAAAACATTTGATGATACTTGCCAATGCTGACATTTTAGAAAAAGAGCAGATCAGTCTCACGATGCTTTACTCAATATCGAAAGATGTACATCCGATAGTGTCAAAAATACTACCCCTCATCTAGTCTATTCTCTAATTCGCGCGAATAGGCGAATAGTTTGAAATAAAATAATTTAAAAATTAATAATGCACTTCATGAAAAAGCAAATAATTTTAAAAATTTATGGAAAGGTGCAAGGAGTGTCTTTCCGCTATTATGCTAAAAAGAAAGCTAGGGAATTAAATCTGTCTGGTTTTGCAGAAAACGAGTCAGATGGCACGGTAAAGATCGTCGCCCTGGGAGAAGAAAAAGATTTAAAAGAATTGATCGAATGGTGCCGAAATGGGTCTAAATATGCCAGAGTGGAAAAGGTAGGTGTAGAGTGGCTTCCACCTACAGGTGAATTTAGCGATTTTGTGGTAGAATAGACTCATGGTAGATCCAACAAAAGTAAATATGAATAGCTTGCCGAAGAAGTTCGTGGACGGGGCTATTGGCGCTCACGGGAAAGAAATTTTCTCTTTTGCTCTGACCTCCGGGAACAATCTGGACTCTTTTGCCACCACTCCCCAAGTAATGAAAAGTATTTCTATCTGGATAAATAAACAAATAGAAAATTATGAAAAGCAGTTTGGCACGATCGATATGACTCCACCGAAAGTCGTGAGCCCTATCCAAGTTTCAGATTTAAACAAGCCTGGTGAAGATAATAAGTGATTATGGTATAATATTGTAGAGGTATTATTAATAATATTAGAAGGAAAAATTTATGGCAGAACTAAAAGCTTTGTGTATGAGGGATAGGGATGCGAGTAGAAAACCGACGATGCAGACGATGTTAAACCCAGTGGTTACGAAGAATGATAAGGGCAGGTACAGTGCCAAGGGAACTTGCGCCAAGTGCGGGGGCAACATGTTCAAGTTTATGTCGGAGACAGATGCGAAGGCATTGATGTAATCGGGGGACTGATTATTAATAATTTTTATAAAATATGGACAATTTTATAGGGGTGCTGAAAAAGTACGCAGTCTTTAAAGGAAGGGCGGGAAGGAGAGAGTATTGGATGTTTGTTCTAGTAAGCCTCATTGTTAGTATTGTTTTATCTATTTTGGATGGTATCTTTGGTTTGAAACTTGATAAAGATACTGGTGTGCTTAGTAGTTTGTATTCTCTTGCAGTTTTTCTACCAACTCTAGGTGTATCCATTCGCAGGCTTCACGACACAAATCATAGTGGTTGGTGGATTCTAGCGCCTTCTATTGCTGGATTAATAACCGTGGGATTGTTTTTCCTTTCAATTTTTCAAAACAACTATGTCCCTCTAATTATAGGCGGCATTGTCACCCTCATCTTGGGTGTCGCACTAGTTATCTTCTTTGTTCTTGATTCAAATCCTGGAGAAAACAAATATGGCCCAAATCCAAAAGAAGTGGTTTCAACGCCTACACCAGCTCCAACAGCAACCGTTTAGAGATTTCATAATTATTTTGTTTTCTATTTTTAAATAAAATTCATGGACATTCTTGCACATACACTTTGGGCTGGGGCTGGAGCGCGGGCGGCAAATGCTTTAGCGGAAAAGAAAAATTTATCAGGGCTTGATCCTAGCGGACAAGAAGAAAAAAAGTTACACATGCATGTCGGCTGGACGGCATTTTTCGGAGTGTTTCCTGATCTCTTTGCTTTTACCATTCCATTTGTTTTTCGTTTCTACTTAATTATTTTTGGGAAAAGTCCTGCTTCAAGTTTTTTTATGCGTACTGAAGGTGGAATGGGAGGAGCAGAAGATGGACTCCGTGTCGCGCACACACTTTATCAATACAGCCATTCGCTAGTCATTTGGGCGGTAGTGTTTACTCTCGTGTGGATAATTTTCAAGCGTCCACGCTACGAGCTTCTTGGTTGGATGCTCCATATACTGATAGACATACCCTCTCATATCCTAACTTTTTACCCTACGCCATTCCTCTTCCCGATTTCTGATTATAAATTTCCATATGGCATACAGTGGAGCAATCAATGGTTTATGATCATAAATTACGCGGCCCTTCTCTTGATTTGGGGAAGGATCTTCTGGAGGGGTCTATTTACCCTAAAAGCCAATAAAATTTAGATATTTTCCTGCTTGACCCGGTAGTAGATCCAGTAGGGCCGGGCCTTTAGTTACCCTTCAAGGGTGACACTGTGGATAAGTACTTTTGTAATTTCTCGACCGGTATCATGCCGTTTAAATATTTTCCTAAATGAAT
>MFUV01000010.1:0-142513 GCA_001787005.1 Candidatus Nomurabacteria bacterium RIFCSPLOWO2_01_FULL_39_18
TGGAGTCGTCTTTGGCAAAGCTCTTACCAACGAACGAGGGAAGTTCTTCCTGAAAGCTAGCCCGGGGGAGTATGTGCTTTCAGTGAAGCAAATTGGAGATAAAGAAAATGTAGACATAAAGACAAAAAAGATAAAAGTGGGTAGGGATGAAGCAATAAATGTAAAGATAGATATTTAGAATTGCATATTTATATTAGTTGAAAAAATCAAATTTATGGAAAAAGTTGTAAAAGTAGAAATAAACAATCCTCCAGCAATACGCCAAGATTCTCTGGAACTAGTGAGTAAAATAAAACTAGAAATCCAGGTATTACTTGATGAGCGGGCAGATAAATATGGAGAAGAAGAAGTTCTGGATGTCATAGAAAAGCAAACATCCATAAAAAGAAAAGTTGTCCATGAATTATTATCCGACGAACATGATATTCGGTTGCATCTCCTAAGAAGAATTTTGTTGTGTCTAAAGGGTCTTACTGAAAAAGATTTTAAACGACCACCCATAAAACCACCGGAGGATTCAATAAAAACAAGAACAACCCAAATTACAGCAGAAGGAGAACCACCCATGAATGTGCCGATTCTTGAGGGTTTCTCCACTGAAGAGTCAGTATTTTTTTACTTACTCAAAAAATACAACCCCTCGGGAGAGTTTTTACCGGCACATCATCGTTTCCCTGACAAAATGAGAAAACATTTATTCACGGGATTAAGAAAGACCGAAGTACTCTCAAAATTGCTTGATCCACATTATGGCTACATAGAAAAATCTTCTACTCAACCAGGGTATTATAAGTTTTTAAAATAAATTAATCAAAATCTCCATATTGCGTATTTGTTTTAGTTATAATAATATAAAGATATGAATGGTCCAGGGGACAAAATTCCAGGAGGGGTGCCAGCTGAAGGTTCGATTTTGTCGAAAGTAATTGAAACGGAAGGTGTCACTAAAGCCAAAGGTCGGGCTAAGGAGTTGATAGATGAAGCTAGGCTTAACCAAGCAATAAAAGTTATAGAAAGACTGGAAGAGGAAGTAGCTAGTATGGTTATGCCTGAAAGATTTAGCAGGACAAAAAAGCCAAGTGAATCTGTTTATCGTTCAGGTAGAGTCATGGGTGCAGGCTTTCATGATCTAACAGAAGATGAATATAAAAGGCAGCAACTATTAGTAAACTTAATCCAAGTAAAAAGTAGCATCCTTGAGGCTGTCGAAGGTTTGGAGACTATAGTTTTAGATATTGAAGCTACCAAGCAGGAATGATATAATAAATCTATGGGTTTTAATGCAGATAGCTTTTGGAGGGGTGTATATGAAAAGGAGCAAAACGAGAAGTATTTTCTTGAATCAAAACGTCTAACTGATGCTACTAATTTACTGAGGCAAGATCCAACCAATTTAACAAACAGGGAAGAATTAAAAAAATTGGCAAGAGATTTGAGATATTTCGATAAACACCATAAGCTTGCTCAACATGGTGTAAGTTTAGCAAGACAAGCAGAAGAAGTTTGGAAGGAATTTGGATTTGATAAAGAAGAGGCCAAGTAATTCCATAATGGGATGAAAAAACGAAAAGTTATAATTCTGGGGTTTGGGGGAACGATAGCTATGGTACCCGACAAAGAGGGAGTTCTGAAACCAGCTAAAAATGTCGAAGAAATTTTCGCCGTTGTGCCATCACTTAAGAAGATGGCGGATGTTAGCTTTTTTTATGGGCTTGAAAATCGCGATAGTACCAACATCAACCCCACTCATTGGGCCAAGCTGGCTTGGTGTGTTGCGGGGGTTCATGACAAGGTGGATGGTATCATCATTACACACGGCACAGACACGATGGCCTACACGGCTTCTGCACTTTCTCTGGCGCTCGGACGCGGACTCCAGATCCCCATTGTTTTCACCGGTTCACAGCTACCACTCGTTGCTCATGGTACAGATGCAAAGTTTAATCTCGAGAATTCAATGAATACAGTGCTGACAGCGTGCGAGAGGGGTATAGCTGAAGTCATGATTGTTTTTGGTGATCGTGTTTTACGCGCAAATAGGTCAACAAAAACTAGCCAGTCGAAATTTCCAGCTTTTGATTCTCCAGCCTTTCCACATCTTGCAAAGATAGACGCTCTCGGTATCCACTTTATCGCGGATGCCTTGAAAGCAAATAAAAAATCTGTTCTTAAGGTTCGGGCAGATTTTCAGATGGGGATCTTGTCTATTGATGTCATTCCTGGCCTTGAACCACGTATTCTTTTAGGTGTTTTAAAGTCAGGCAAGTGCAAAGGGCTTTTACTTAAATCTCCCGGAGCTGGAAATGTCCCAAGCGAAGGTGAGTACTCTCTTCTTCCGGTGATTCACGAAGCCGTAGATAAATTAAAAATACCAGTGTTGGTATCTACAAAGTTTATAGACACCAATATGCGTTTTGATATTTATGAACCTAGTAAAATGGCCCTAGAAGCTGGGGCTATTTCTACGAGGGATTTAACAAACGTAACGGCGCAAGTCAAATTTATGTGGGCTTTAGCTCAAGGTCCGAAGTCTTTTGCTGATTTAAAGAAAATAATTAACACTGACTTTGTAGGGGAAATTACGGTATAAAATAAATTAAAAAATGAATATATTAGAACAACCAAGTAGAGGTGATGGTAATTCCGCAAAAAAGGTTGAAGAAAACCCTCAGGAACCCAAAAAAAAGCCGGAAAATATCTATGAATTTTTTGAACAGCTCTTTGGGCATGAAATTTTCTTTATTGATGATTTAATGTTACTGGATGGAGAAAATAAAAAATTGTTACATAAATTTTTAAATATCAAAATTAATGACCCAGACAAGCGGACAGTTTCAAGTGTCGTCGCAGCTATAGTAAAACAACAACCTGGCCGTATTGAAAAGTTTCCTTTCTATGTCAATAATGTTAGCTTAGTCGCCTTAAGAATGACATATCCCCAATCTCCCATATTGACCAAAAGAATGGCTGTAGAAGTTTTCTCGACCAGATTTACAGATTTTCTCAGTAGAATTAGTATTCGAAGACGGTCTGATAAGAAAGAAGAGAGAAACCATCTTTCCGAATCCGAAAATGCCTATTATCAAAAATTAAAAACTTCAGTACAGGAGGCGTTAAAAACTAGATCTTATTTTGGAATGACTGACTGTCCTGCGAGTAAACAACGCAAGATCATTATTCAAAAATTATTAACATTGGGATTGGTGCAATTAATAAGAGGTAATAGGAGCAATCTTGAAAGTTGCACTTTTGGATTACCAGAAGAATAAAAATAACTGCAAATTTGCATCTCGAATCCCCTTATATTATAATGTGTATATGTCTAATGAAGTTGAATACAAAATAGAATATGAAGCTGACACAGGAACAAAGCAAGTAATTGCCACCATCCCTGAGTTGAACCACGTCTCTTCTTTTGGTGACTCTTTTGCTGAGGCTGAGGCTAATGTCAGGGAAGCGGCTCTGGGGTATTTGGAAGTGCTTATGAAAGAAAATAAAGAAATTCCAAAGGCTGCATTTCGTACAGATGGAACGTATATAAGGATTTTTATACCACAGCTCGTATAATTTCATGCCAAAACTTAACAGGCTTTCCGCCAAGAAAGTCGTTCAGAAGTTGAAGAATGCCGGTTTTTCTGAAACCCACCAAAGAGGAAGCCATGTTTATCTCAAGAGCAATGATGGAGAAAAGATTGTAACTGTTCCAATGCATGGTTCAAAAGATGTTCCCATCGGAACTTTGTATAATATTGTTGTTAGGCAGGCAGGATTATCAGTGGATGAATTTAATAATCTGTAATTTATTATGTCACTATTTTGGAATAAGAAAGTAGAATCCGATAAAATAATTTATACGAGGACCAAAAGCCAAAAAAGGTTTGCCTACTTGCTTATTTCAATTGGATTCCTTTTAGTAATCGGTTTGCCGACTTTAATTAAAAATAGTGTCTATTTTCAAGAATTATCCCAGCAGTTCCCAACTCTTTTCCTTTCTTTGATATTTTTAGGATTCCTTCTTTTATTTTTCGTTATAATTTCCGTTTTTATAGTGAATTTTAAATTTATGAGTGCTAAAATGAAAAACAAGAAATTCCAAATCACTTCTACTAATGAAGGCGATGTTGTAGAGATAGAAAAATAACCTCGCAGTTATAATTTGCATCCTGAATCTCTTTATATTATTATATAATAAAGCCATCCGGCTTTTATTTTCGTGCGGGATGAATGAAAACCAAAGCAATTTGAATAATAGTGGAGGCCCCTGGTGGAAGCCCGGGGTACAGATTTTCAGCGAAATTTCTACTTGGATTTTCGTGCCGATAATATTGGCATTGATTGCAGGGAAAGCTCTGGACAAGCATTATGGCACGAAGCCCACGTTGCTTTTAGTTTCAGCTGGAATAGCGTTTTTGATTTCAATATACGGGATAGTGAAAGCTGTTAGAAAATTTTCAAATAAAATACAACCCCTTAAATCCCCCTTATCAGGGGGACTATACGGATCCTCCTCCCCTGATAAGGGGAGGGCTGGGGAGGGGTTGAGTAAAAAATAATCCCAGTAGTAGAGCATAGCTCACTACGGGACAAGAATATGACAGAAGTAAAAGAAATAAAAACAGAAATAAAACAAGAGGAGCAAGAGCATGCGCATACGCTTTTTGCCGAACCAATTTTTCATTATCAGGGCTTTACCGTCACCAATGCGCTCCTCTCTAGTTGGTTTGTTGTGATACTTATTGTCATTATTTCACTTGTTCTCCGCTCCTCGCTCCGCGTCATCCCGGGCAAGATTCAGAACTTTTTTGAAATCATCGTGGAGGGCGCTCTTTCACTATGCGATCAAGTAACGAACGATAGGGCGCTTTCTATTAAAATTTTCCCAATTGCTATTTCTGTTTTTTTCTTTATCCTTATTAATAATTGGCTCGGACTGCTTCCGATTGGGGGATTTGGAATTATTGAAGGGGGCGAAACTAATGCGGTCTTCGTGCCTTTTCTGCGAGGCGGGACTGCCGATATAAATACTACAGTTACGCTTGCCGTCATGGCTGTGTTCGGCGCGAACCTATTTGGTGTTTTTTCAATCGGTCTATGGAAAACTTTCAACAAATATGTTAATATAGCTGTGCTCGGGGGAATTTTTACAAAAATTCGCCACGAGCCGACAATCATCATTGTTGCGCCAATAACGTTTTTTGTTGGTTTAATAGAAATCATCGGAGAATTTGCGAAAGTCGCTTCATTGTCGTTCCGTCTCTTTGGTAATGTTTTTGCCGGGGAAGTTCTTTTAGCGTCAATGGCGGCTCTGGTGGCATACGCCGTTCCAATACCATTTCTTTTTCTTGAAATATTGGTGGGAGTGATTCAGGCGCTTATCTTTTCAATTCTCTTGGTTGTTTACTTCACTATTGGAGCGACGGATCACGATGAACACGAGAGTCGCGAGGAACACAAATTAGCATCGATTTAAATTTATAAGCAAAGTAGTCGAACATTATTAATAACAAATAAAAAATCAACATGACAGAATTTTTTTCAAAAGCAATCGTGATGGCAATCGGGGCTGTGGGTCCAGCCATAGCTATTGGTATGATTGGTTCGAAAGCCATGGAATCAATCGGACGTAACCCAGAAGCCGCCGGCAAGATCCTTGTACCGATGCTTCTTTCTTGCGCGTTCGCTGAAGCTATCGCTATTTATGCGCTTGTTATAGCGTTTTCGATTTAAGCCAAACTTTTAAAACTTAATGGATTCAATCATTTCCACATTTCATATAGATTGGAAAATTATCATCGCGCAGATGATAAATTTCGGAGTGGTTTTTGTTGTTTTGTATATATATGCCCTGAAACCATTGGGTAAACTTATGAAAGAACGTGGAGAGAAGATAGAGGCAGGCATAAATGATGCCAAGAAGTCTGGTGAATTATTACAAAAAACTAGCGAAGAATATAAGCAGAATACAATCAAACTCCGACAAATGGCAGTGGATGCGGAGAAAGAGCTTAAAAAGGAATTGGAACAAATGAGGGAGAAAAATTTAGAAAAAATGAAAGCAGAAAATGATGAATGGGCAAAAAAAAGAATGATACAGATGGAAATTGACAAAAAAGCCTTAGTCGAGGGAGCAAAAAAAGAAATCACAACGCTTGTCATGCTAGCTATCGAAAAGATTATGGAAGAAAAAAAATAAATAATATGAAAATTTCTCCACAAAATATTGCAGAAGCGGTGTATAAAGCGACAGAAGGCAAGTCGGGGCAAGATTTAACAGCTTTACTCAAGCGTTCAGTTAGAATATTAGTGAACAGGCGAATGCTCGGTAAGTCCAACGAAGTTCTGGGCGCGCTCCAAAATATTTTTGATAAAAAGTCAGGTACCATTAGAATGAAAGTTACTTCTGCTCGGGGTGTGGGGAGTGAAGCGAAGAGTGCTCTTGAAAATGAAATTAAGAAAAAATACAAGGCGCAGAATGTGATAAGTGAATTTTTTGAAAAAAGGCAACTGCTGGGTGGGGTGAAAGTCGAGGTCGGAGACGAAGTATTGGACAATACATACAGAAATAAGTTAAATAAACTGGAACAATTTTTAATACAAGCGAAGTAGAAAGCAGTAAATATACTATGTCAAACCACATCGTAGAAAATTTAAAAAAAGAGATCGAAAATTTCAAAGCAGAAATAAAAGTTGAAAAGGTGGGCAAGGTAATAGAAATTTTCGATGGTATTGCCAAAGTTTCCGGTCTTTCGGATATTAAATCTTCAGAAATGGTAACTTTTCAAAATGGCAAAGGAGACATACAGACAGGCGTCGCACTGAACTTAGAAGAAGACGCTGTGGGGGTGATTATTCTTGGAGATTTTTCTAAGATCAAGGAAGGCGATGAAGTTAAGTCGACCGGAAGGATTCTTGAAATTCCAGTTTCCGACAGCATTTTAGGGAGAGTGGTAGATGCGCTTGGTGCCCCGGTTGATGGCAAAGGTCCGATAAAAGCTAGCAAAGCCTATCCAATTGAAAAAGTGGCTCCAGGCGTGATCACTCGTCTTTCAGTGAGTGAGCCGGTTGCTACTGGTATTAAGGTAATAGATGCTGTCATTCCTGTAGGGCGAGGCCAAAGGGAGCTCATTATCGGTGACAGGCAAACAGGTAAAACTGCGCTTGCTATCGACAGTATTTTAAATCAAAAAGGACAGAACATGATTTGTGTTTATGTCTCTATTGGGCAGAAAGATTCTAAACTTCGAAAGCTGGAGGCGCGGCTCGAAGAAGGCGGGGCAATGAAATACACCGTTATTGTGAATGCCTCTGCGTCAGAGCCAGCCGCCATGTCATACATCGCCCCCTATGTCGGAGTATCTATTGCAGAATATTTTATGGATCAAGGGAAGGACGTGTTGATTATTTATGACGATTTATCCAAGCACGCTGTTGCGTACCGTGAAATTTCTCTTCTTCTCCGTCGTCCGCCAGGACGTGAAGCGTACCCAGGCGATGTTTTTTATCTGCACTCTCGTCTGCTTGAGCGAGCTTGTAGACGAAACGAAAAGTATGGTGGGGGATCTATTACGGCATTTCCGATTATCGAAACTCAAGCGGGAGATATTTCAGCTTACATTCCAACTAATGTTATTTCCATCACCGATGGGCAGATTTTCTTAGAGACAGATTTATTTTATAAAGGAATTCGACCAGCAGTAAGCGTCGGATCTTCAGTGTCTCGGGTAGGTTCTAGCGCGCAAATAAAAGCAATGAAAAAAGTGGCGGGTACACTCAAGCTCGACCTCGCGCAGTTCCGCGAGCTGGAAGCGTTTTCTCAATTTGGTTCGGATTTAGACGAAAGTACGAAGAAGCAACTTGAACGTGGTAAGAGAGCAGTGGAGGTGCTGAAACAGCTTCAATATGCTCCAGTAAAGACCGAGCACCAGGTGGTGACACTATATGCTCTCACAAAAGGTTTTATGGATGATGTGCCAATGGAGAAGATTAAAGAATTCGAAAGCGGGCTCATCGAATATAGCGAAAGCAACGCGAAAGTTTTTTATAAAGAAGTTCTGGAATCCAAAATGTGGACTGATAAAGGAGAAGAGCAATTAAAGAAAGCAATTGCGGATTTTAAAATAGGATTTATGAAATAATTTTTATGGCGGGAACAAAAGAAATTAAAAGAAGAATAAAGAGTGTGAAGAATACCAAGAAAATCACAAAAGCGATGGAGCTGGTAGCAGCTAGCAAGATGAAGCGAGCAGTAGCCTCTACTCTGCGTTCTCGTTTGTATGCCGAATATTCATGGGAAATTTTAACTTCCATTGCTAAAAACGCAGAAGAAATCACTAGTCCGCTTTTTAATGAACGTGGGAAGGAAAATATTACAGGGAAAATTTTGCTTATACTAATCACTTCAAATCGTGGGCTCTGTGGAGCTTACAATGCACAGGTGATCAAGAAAACGCTTTCGATGCTCCGTGGTGTCGCCGTAGACATCGTCACAATAGGCAAGAAGGGCGATGTCGCAATGCGTCGAGTAAACCAAAGTGTCCTGGCCAGCTTTTTTGAATTACCGGACAATATTTCTATCTCGGATATTAATCCAATATCAGAACTTGCTATAAACGAATATAGCCTAGGGAAATACGACAAAGTTTTAGTGGCATACACTGATTTTATTTCTGCTCTAACCCAAAAACCAAATATCAAACAAATTCTTCCAATTTCTAAAACTGAGTTAAAAGAGTTCGTTGAATCTCTCGGGTATATTGATCAACATGAAGAACATGGGTTAAATAAAAAAATTGATTATTTATTTGAAGGAGATCGAGACAAATTTATAGGTACACTTGCCGAAAAACTTACCAAAATGCAAATTTATCAGATGTTGCTCGAGTCAAATGCTTCGGAGCAGTCGAGTAGAATGGTTGCCATGAAAAATGCTTCGGAGGCGTCAGGAGAAATGATTGATGACTTGACTTTAGTATTCAATAAAGCCAGACAGTCGAATATTACCAGAGAAATTTCAGAAATCTCAGCCGGTATGGCGAGTGTTTCATGATATAATTTCGAAATAAAATGCAAACAGGAACAATCAAAAGAATAATCGGGCCAGTGGTGGACGTGGATTTCGGTGAAACACTGCCGGACATTTATACTGCGCTTGAAGTCATGAATGGTAATAAAAAGCTCATCCTCGAAACCGAACAGCATTTGGGAGGCGGAGTTGTTCGAGCAGTTGCCATGGACACTACTGATGGCCTGGCGCGTGGAATGGAAGTTAAAAATACTGGATCACCCATTTCTGTGCCTGTGGGTAGCGCTACTCTAGGCCGGATTTTTAATGTTTTGGGTGAAGCGATAGATGATCTCCCACCACCTCGCCTTTCAGGCACTCCTCCTCGGGCAGGAGGAGAAGATAATCCTCCCCGCCTTGTTAAGGAGGGGGTCGGGGGTGGTCGCCTGCCTATTCATCGCAAGGCGCCAGAGTACGTAAAACAAGCGACTAAGGTTGAAATTCTAGAAACCGGAATAAAAGTCATTGATCTTATTTGCCCTGTACTCAAGGGCGGGAAGGTGGGATTATTCGGGGGAGCCGGAGTAGGAAAGACTGTGGTGATTCAGGAACTCATTCACAACATTGCATCGAACCACGGAGGATATTCAGTATTTGCAGGAGTGGGCGAGAGAACTCGCGAGGGGAATGATTTATATCACGAAATGAAAGAGTCAAAAGTTATTGACAAGGTTGCCATGGTCTTCGGGCAAATGAATGAACCGCCAGGTGCTCGGCTACGCGTAGCGCTCTCTGCCTTAACGATGGCGGAGCATTTCCGTGATGCGGAAGGCAAGGACGTGCTTCTTTTCATTGATAATATTTTCCGTTTTACTCAAGCGGGCTCCGAGGTATCAGCGCTTTTAGGAAGAATTCCTTCAGCGGTGGGTTATCAGCCGACACTCTCGACAGAAATGGGAATTCTACAAGAGCGCATCACTTCTACTGACAAAGGTTCTGTGACTTCCGTGCAAGCTGTCTATGTGCCTGCGGACGATCTGACCGACCCAGCGCCAGCTACGACCTTCTCTCATCTTGACTCGACAGTGGTTCTGAATCGTTCACTGTCTGAAATCGGAATTTATCCAGCGGTTGATCCGCTTGACTCTTCGAGTACCATTCTTGACCCCAACATCGTCGGAGCAGAACATTATAATGTTTCTCGTGAAGTTCAGCGAGTTCTTCAGAGATATAAAGATTTACAAGACATCATTGCCATCTTAGGAATGGAAGAACTGTCTGAAGCAGACAAAGAGCTGGTATCGCGCGCTCGCAAAATTCAAAAATTTCTCTCCCAGCCATTTTTCGTGGCAGAAGTTTTTACTGGCACCAAAGGCGCCTACGTGCCACTTACCGAAACTATCCGCTCATTCAAAGAGATTTTAGAAGGCAAGCATGATGATAAGCCGGAGAATGATTTTTACATGAAAGGCGCACTTTGAAAATTCAAAATAGCTTCTCTTGAAAAGCAATCTATCTAGCAAAGCTTTGCTAGCGAACTGCTCGGCGCGTCCGCCTGCGCAAGGCTTTTCTCAAGAACTATTTTGAATTTTAAAAATATATGTCTAAGCAATTAAAATTAAAAATAATCACTCCAGAAAGATTAGTTTTAGAGGAAATGGTGGATCAAGTGAGCTTGCCCACGACCTTGGGCGAAATCACCGTTTTGCCTGACCATATTCCTCTCATTACGGGCTTGACCTCGGGGGATGTTGTTGCTCTTGTAAATGGTGAACATGTGCCGATGGCAGTCGTAGGGGGGTTCATCGAAGTAAAATCGAACAAAAAAAATATCACAGAAGTCGCTATTCTTGCTGATTTTGCCGAGCATGTGTCAGAACTAACGGAAGAAAAGATTGAACAAGCGAAAACTCGCGCGGAAGAATTAAAAAAACAAGCAGAAAACAAAGAAGTAGTGGACTTTGAACATTTTGAAGCCGAGCTAGAACGTTCTCTCACTCGAGTAAAAATCGCAGACAAGTGGCGAACTAAGAAATACAGGAAGTAATATCACGATGTCTAAATTTTATGTAGTTGCCACGCCGATAGGGAACATGGGAGATATCACACTCCGAGCAATTGAGACGCTGAAAAGTGTGGATTTGATTTTGTGTGAAGATACGCGAGAGACAAAAAAGATTCTAGAGAAATATAATATAAATAAGCCCACGATGAGCTACCACGCTCAAAGTAAACTTGCAAAAGTAGATAAAATTTTTGCGCTTCTAAAAGAAGGGAAAGATTTGGCGCTTGTTTCTGACGCTGGCACGCCAGGTATTTCTGATCCAGGGGCACTGTTGATTTCAAGAATTAAAGAAGACACACATTTACGCGATAGCGTAAATGTGATTCCTGTACCAGGACCCACTGCTCTTGTAGCTGCGCTGTCAGCATCGGGTTTACCTACACACGAATTTACTTTCCTTGGTTTTTTACCACACAAGAAAGGGCGAGAAACTTTATTTAAAGAAATTGCGCAAGCAAAAAGAACGATAGTATTTTATGAATCTCCGCACCGAATTTTAAAAACTCTCGAATCATTAGTTAATTTTTGTCCAAACAAAAAAATCTGTATAGCCAGAGAGCTGACAAAAATTTATGAAGAATTCAAAACCGGCTCACCGGAGGAAATTCTAGAATATTTAAATAGAAATAAAGAAAAACAAAGAGGGGAGTTTACGGTAATAGTTGCCTAACTCATTATTCTAGTCTTTTGCAAAACACTAGAATAGCAAAATGCAAAGAGAAAACCCGTCCGGAGGCATAATATCAAATTTTTATAATTTTATTTTGTATAATCATAAATTCTTCTGGTTTCGGACGAGAGTTATATTCTGAAGACATTACATAGCCATAAGCTCCGACATTTTTGATTGCTAAAATATCTCCAATTTTGGGTTTTGCAATCATTCTGTTTTTTGCGAAGACGTCTCCCGATTCGCAAATATTTCCTGCGATAGTGACTTTCTCTTTTTTGCTCCCAGCGTTGCTAGTATTTAATATTTCATGATATGAACCATACATCGCCGGGCGGATTAGATGATTCAATCCTGAATCCACACCCACGAAAGTTTTAGTTGGATTCTTTTTAATGTCAGTTACTTTCACAAGTAAATATCCCGCCTCGGCAACTAAATATCTTCCGGGTTCAAAAGAGAACTTAATTTTTCTTCCGTACTTTTGTATAAAATTTAAAATTGTCTTTTTTATTTTAATCCCAAGTATCTTTATATCCAGCCTTCTTTCTTTTGGTTTATAAGGTATGCCAAATCCTCCACCAAAATCCAGGTGTTTCAAATCAGGGAAAAGCAAGGCAGTTTTAAAGAGTGCATCTATTGCTCTTAGAAATATAGGAACACTTAAAATATTTGAGCCAATATGCTGATGGAGTCCCGTAATGCGAAGTTTATATTTTTCCGCCAATCTTTTGAGTTGTTTAATCTGGGATATATCAATCCCAAATTTACTATCGGGTCCTTCTGTAATAACATGCGAATGATACCCCGCACCAATATTTAGATTTAGCCTTACTGAGATTTCTTTTCCAGGAAAGTTTTGACCGAAAATTTCTACTTGATGTAGAGAATCAAGGTGAACCCTAATTCCTTGTTTTACAACAGATACAAGCTCTTTCTCATCAATACTTCCGCATGTAAATGTGATTTTTGAAATCGGTATTCCCGCCTTATGAGCTATCTTAATTTCTCCCGGACTGACTGTTTCTATCCCAAAACCTTCATTGTAGATAAGCTTTATAATTTCAGGATTCGTGTTTGCTTTGCATGCATAGTACAAATTTACCCCAGGCAAATTTTTCTTCAATTCTCTGCATTTTTCTTTTATTATTTTGCTGTCGTAGATGTATACAGGAGTTCCGAGTTTTATTCCTGTGGCTTTTAACAGTAACCGCCTTTTCTTTTCCATACTTTATATTTTTATCCTTGGTGGAACAAATTTATCTCTTATGAATGCTGGGATAGATTCGGCAAATAACGCTAAACTTCCCGCTAAGATTGCAATGTCTCGCACAGTTACATCATTAATCCCGCTTACTACGAGAACCATGACCAGGTGGCCAGCAGCCAATATTGCCCCTAGCCAAACTAACACGTCGAACAGAAGTAGTGCACCGATTATTATATCGAGCCAGGCTGTTGCGACCATCATTTGCTCGACGGGCGCAGGCATTAGCTTCATCGCCCAGGGTGCGATGAATCCTCCCCAGGCTCCCGGATTTTTTAATATCAAAATACCAATCCATAAAAATGTTATAGCCAACCCGACCCTTAAAACATGAAATGAAGTTCTATTCATAAAATTAAATATTTTTACTTACTAATAATATCACCAACATAAGCCAAATAGTAGAGGCCGACATCAAACACCAGAAACACCAAGCTCGAATGACGCGCCACTGAAGGTAAGTGAAGAAAAATGACACAAGCGACATGGCGATAATCATAATTATCAAGAAAACTTTCCAGAAACCCTGTGGTCCAACTTCAACAACCAAAAAAGCTGAAATTATAGAAAGAATAATATAAGCAAAGAGTCCAAGCAAGTCGTTAGGAATCAAAAAAATCTTGCTGTATCTGCTACTTAGAACAACGGCGCAATCTTTACCGATAGGGCACAGAGGTTGCTCCAAGGCAACTCTCTTCCTTATGAGATACATCGTCTCGCTGATGCCAATTGCTGAAAGTGTAAAAATTAAAGCAAGCGCTGTCATAGAGAGTATTGTATCAAAATAAAAAATTTGCGACAATTCATTCTTTATACAGACTACAAACTTAATTTATGTTTCAAGCAAGTAATAATAGACCAGTCGAACCCTCCTTTTTCGGCGAGGTATTTCATTTTGTCCAGCGCCCAGATGCAGTCGTCTAGGACTTCATTACAGGCCGTGTAGAGCATTTTGGCTTCCTTGGCGAGCTTGTTGTAGGCGTATCTTCCCGTATAAAATTCTTTCGGCATTTTTTCCCAGCCATTCATTTTGTAGTAGCAGTTTACTATTTCATGTACCGGATTTACAGCCTGTTTATGCTTTTTCAGATTCGCAAGATATCCCTTAAATGGATTTTGTAAAGCATTTTCTTCGCTGTCTCGCATGCTTTTATTTTAGCATAAATGTGATATATTTCTTTAATGTCATTGTTTACGAGGAAATTGGGAATTGATCTGGGCACTGCCAATACTTTGGTGTTTTTACCAGGGAAAGGAGTAGTCTTAAATGAGCCTTCAGTGGTGGCAGTTTCTGAGCAAGACAACAAGATTGTAGCTATCGGCTTCGACGCTAAAGGCATGATAGGCAAGACGCCAGAATCTATTATTACCTACTGTCCAATGAAAGATGGAGTGATTGCTGACTATCGCGTGACAGAGGCCATGCTTCGTTATTTTATAAATAAAGCCTTGGGAAAATTTAATATTTTTAAACCCGACGTGATGGTTTCGGTGCCGGCGGGAGTGACGAGTACAGAGAGGAGGGCAGTCGTAGAAGCAGCCATACGCGCGGGCGCGAAGAATGCCTACGTGGTGAAAGAGCCTATACTCGCCGCTATCGGCGCGGGGATTCCAATTTATGAATCGAAAGGCCATATGATCGTCGACATAGGCGGAGGTACGACAGATGTGGCGGTGATATCTCTGGGTGGAATCGTGGCTTCGACTTCAGTTAAATGCGCTGGAAATAAAATTGATCAAGCCATAGCGGACTACATCAAGAAAACTTTTAATTTAGCGATAGGGGACCGAACAGCCGAAGAAGTAAAAATAAAAATCGGCGCAGCAGTAGCGCTCGAGGAAGAACTGCATGTAACGATAAAGGGCAGGGATTACATTCAAGGACTACCGAGATCAGCACAAGTTTCAACCAACGAAATAGTGCGCGCAATCGATGGAGAATTAAAGCGAATAATTAAGGCAATCAAAGAAGTGTTACAAGAAACTCCCCCAGAACTTGCTTCTGACATTATGGACTATGGCATTATTATGACCGGAGGCTCTTCGCTTCTGCGTAATTTCCCTGATTTGGTGTATAGGAAGACTGGAGTAAAAGCGAGCTTGGCGGAAGACCCTCTTTTTTGTGTAGTGAAGGGTACAGGTCTTGCGCTCGAACACCTGGATGTGTATAAAAAGACAGTTTTAAGTAAGAAGTAATTATGATTTTAAAGTATTTAGACAAAAACAATTTACACCACGCATATTTGATAGAAGGTTCTGGACTTGAGATTGTTCCGGAAATTTTAAAATTTATAAGAAGTTTGGGCATTGAGACAATCGGCAATGCGGATGTTTCTCACATAATGCTCGACTCCTTTAAAATTGAAGATGCGCGCAATTTGAAATCTTACGCAGGAGAGAGAGGGACAACATCCGGTAAAAAAATATTTATAATTTCCACCAATAGCTTTTTATTAGAGGCGCAAAACAGCTTGCTCAAAATGTTCGAAGAGCCGATAGAGAACACGCATTTTTTCTTGGTTGTGCCGGATGTAAATGCCTTCCTCCCAACCTTTATTTCAAGATTTTATTTAATTAAACCTGAAGCGGAATCCAGCCGTGAATTAGAAGAAGCGGAGAAATTTATCAGTATGCCATTGAAAGCTAGAATTGATTTCATTAAGGAATTATTGACTGAAGCGGAGGAACAAGACGAAGAAGGAAACGAAATTACTACTCTTGACTCTGCTCGATCTAGAGCCCTTAATTTTTTAAATGCTGTTGAATCTACCTTGCATAAAAAGACTATGTCAAAGACGGTCTTTGACATTGATTCTTTCGAGCAAATTTTTAAAGTTCGTGAATTTCTCCGCATGCCTGGAAGCTCTACAAAAACCCTTATGGAGTCGGTGGCATTGGCAATACCTGTGCTATAATAGTGATTATGCAATCCCGTACGAAATCTTATTAAATTAGTTTCGTGTAAGGGATAAGTCAGTTTATAAATTTAATGAAATTTCGTACGGGATGCAATACAACTTTTCAAATCTTAAAACGGAACTTAAAAAAGTGGAAGAATTCTTGGGTAAAGAATACAGCCAGCTTAATATTGGACGTGCCTCACCGATGGTTTTGGATGGGGTTTCGGTAGAGTCCTATGGCGCGCGGATGCCACTGAAGAATGTCGCTTCCATTTCTATCGAAGATCCGAAGACTCTGCGAATCGCACCTTGGGACAAGAACCAGATAAAAGATATTGAGAAGGCAGTTAATGCTTGCAATTTAGGCTTATCTCTCGCAACCGATGATTTGGGCATAAGGGTTATTTTTCCTCAATTAACAACAGAGTCGAGACAAACCCTTATAAAAGTTCTAAAAGAAAAATTGGAAGAAGCAAGAATTACGGTTCGTCGAGAGAGAGAAATAGTTTGGAAGGACGTGGAGACAAAAGAAAAAGAGGGGAAACTAACAGAAGATGAAAAATTCCGCGCCAAAGATGAATTACAGAAAATTATTGATGAAGTGAATAAGAATTTAGAAACGAACTTTGAGAAAAAAGAGAGGGAAGTAATAGGATGAATATATTGATTTTTTTGATAATACTATTAGTGCTGGTTCTTGTCCACGAGTTTGGGCATTTTTTTACAGCAAAAAGATTTGGTATCAGAGTTGATGAATTCGGATTCGGTTTCCCGCCAAAATTATTTGGGATAAAAAAAGGAGAAACAGAGTATACTTTCAACCTTCTACCTTTGGGTGGTTTTGTTAAAATTTTTGGTGAGAACCCAAACGAAGAGAACACAAATGGACCAGATGCGGATAGAAGCTTTATCAATAAACCTAAATGGAAGCAAGCAGTAGTCCTCTTTGCCGGAGTGCTGATGAATTTTTTATTGGCATGGGTGTTGTTTTCTTTTGGATTTATGTCTGGACTTCCAACTTCAGTCGGAAGCGGAGTTGGGAATGGAGAACTCACAGATGTGAACTTGGTGGTAGTCTCTGTTTCACCGAATTCTCCCGCAGAAACTTCCGGACTAAAATCTGGCGATAAAATAGTTTTTATCGGGAAGGGTGGTCTTTCTACAACCTTTATTAGCCCAGAAACAGTGCGGTCTTTCGTAGCAGGAGGCGGAGAAATAGAAATAGGATACTTGCGTGGAGGAAATAAAACAGAAAATTTTACTAAAATTTATCCAAAAAAAAATGGGGGCGAGGAATATGTCATCGGAATAGCCATGGATCAAATAGGCATAGCCAGATTACCTGTTTTTACCGCACTTTGGGAAGGAATGAAGTTAACCCTGCTTTTAACCAAAAGCACTGCGGTGGGGCTCTATACGCTTGTTGTGGAAGGATTGAAGGGCCAAGGAAGCCTAGATAGTATTACCGGTCCGATAGGTATGGTGGGGATTGTAGGGGATGCTTATGAATTTGGTTTTGTTTACCTGTTGTCTTTCGCGGCGCTAATTTCTATTAATTTATCAATCATAAATCTTGTTCCATTTCCAGCGCTTGATGGCGGACGACTTTTCTTTTTGCTGATTGAAAAAATAAAAGGTTCACGGATCAATCCAAAAGTCACCAACATGACCAACATGATTGGTTTCGGTATTTTAATACTCTTAATGCTTGTTGTGACTTATCATGATGTGGTGAAGTTGTTTTAAAGCACATAAGTCAGACATGTGGGAACTCCCACATGTCTGACTTATGTAGTATAAAAGTATGAAAACGAAGTTAATTCACGAAATCAGGGCGGTCAAAACAAAAAAAGAACTCGCTAATATAATAAAAGCGCAGAGAATCAGCGAGAAGGTGCTCCAGGATACTTTAGTAAAATTAAAAACTGGGATGACAGAATTTGCGGCCGCAAAATTTATCACTAAAAGATTTATAAAATACGGCGCGTCGATTTTAGCCTTTCCGCCAATAGTCGCTTTCGGTAAAAATACTGCAAATATTCACCACCAACCAGGTAAAACAAAATTAAAAAGAGGAAACGCAGTCATGTTTGATTTTGGATGTACGGTTCATCACTATTGTTCAGATATGACTCGCACTTATTTCTGGGGAAAGCCGAGCGCTAAGCAAAAGAAGGTTTATCTAGCAGTACTAGAGGCTCAAAATCGCGCGCTAAAAAAATTACAAAAAGGGGAGAAAAGGGCCAGGATAATAGATAAAGTTGCGCGAGAATTTTTAACTAGAAAGTTTAAAAATAATCCTGCCCGGCCTTTGGACGGGTTCAAGCATGGACTTGGTCATGGTGTTGGCACTGCCATTCACGAGTGGCCAAATTTTAAGCCTAAAAGCGAAGATATTTTGCCGGTAGGTTGTGTGATGACTGTGGAGCCTGGGCTATATTTTAAAGGTTTCGGCGGAGTTCGTATTGAAGACATGGTTTTAATCACCAAGAGTGGCTGTAAAAATTTGACGAATACCCCTAAAAACTTAAAAAACGTAATATTACAGTCTAGATAAATTTTTGCAAAAAATTTAGAGTTATCCACAGTTTTTTTGACTTTGTGATTTTTATCCTTTAGAATAAAGGGTAGGTTAAGAATAATTTTTTGCAAAAATGACTATAAAAATTTATAAAAATAAAACCAGAGTGGCGTTGCTCTGTGGCGGACCATCGCTTGAGCGAGGGATATCATTGAACTCTGCTCGAAGCTTACTTGATCATTTGGGCAGTTTAGACGTGGATATTATTCCTATTTATTTCAACGAACAAAAAAAGCCATACAAAATATCTACTGCACAACTTTACTCTAACACCCCGAGCGATTTTGATTTCAAGCTGGGCGGAACAAGCAAGGAACTTTCTCTGTCTGCTCTAGTTCGTATCTTGAAAAATGTTGACATTGTTTTTCCATGTATGCACGGCAGTTTCGGTGAAGATGGGAGAGTTCAAAGTTTTCTTGAGAAATATGATATTCCATTTATTGGTTCTTCCTCAAAATCTTGCAAAATGGCTTTTGATAAATATAAAGCCAATGAATATATCCGTTCACTTGGATTTTATGCGCCCAATTCTATTGTTATTAAAATTACCGACACAAAAAAAGAAATTGAGAAAAAAGTAAAACAGTTTTGGAAAACTGAAAGAATCACTCGCGCCATAGTGAAGCCTGCTTCTGGTGGCTCAAGTATCGGCGTGTTTTCTGTGGCAAATGAAAAGGACGCAATGGAAGCTATCGAGAAATTATTTAGCAAACGCATGGACACTCGAGTGGTAGTGGAACATTTTGCGAAAGGCAAAGAATTCACGGTGATTATTTTACAAAACAGATTCAATATGCCCGTCGCTATTTTGCCGACAGAAATGGAAATGGATTACGAGAAACATCAGTTTTTTGATTTTCGAAAAAAATATTTACCGACCAGACAGGTAACCCATCATTGTCCACCAAGATTCAAAAACGAAATAATCGAAAAAATACAGATAGAAGCGGAGCAACTCTTCTCCGTCCTGGGAATGCGGGACTTCGCCCGCTTCGATGGCTTCTTAATGCCTGACGGCAATATCTGGTTTTCTGATTTTAATCCGATTTCTGGCATGGAACAAAATAGTTTTTTATTTCAACAAGCTTCCAGAATCGGCTTTTCCCACCAAGATCTTTTTCGCTTTATAATGAATAACGCATGTCTTCGACGAAATATTCCCATACAAATTAAAAATAAATTTACAAGTGGGAAACGCAAGTCTGTTGCAGTAATTTTTGGTGGGGAAACGGCAGAAAAACAAGTCTCACTGATGAGCGGAACAAATGTTTGGTTAAAATTGCGCGGGTCGGAGATTTATAAACCTTTTCCTTATTTATTAACGAAGAATAAAGAAGTCTGGGAGCTCCCGTATTCTTATATCCTCAATCACACTGTTGAAGAAATAGTTGAAAATGCTCAGAATGCCAAAAGAGATATCGAGAGACTTTTTTTCTTAATTGAAAAGGTAAAAATTAAATTATTTTTAAATCAATCCGATACTACTGAAGAGTTTTTTATGCCAAAGAAATTTCAACTAAATCAGATATTAAAAAAGCACCCGTTTATTTTCCTTGCTTTGCATGGCGGAGTTGGTGAAGATGGTACCTTACAAAAAGTTCTAGAGAACAAAAAAATAAAATTTAATGGTTCGGGAAGTGTTGCGTCTCATTTGTGTATGGATAAATGGGAAACAAATGAAACGATTGGACAAGCCGAAATAAAAGGGGTGGGCGTGGTAAAACATGTATTATTTAAAATAAAAGATGTTCCTGAAAATTTTAATAATGAACTCTTAGAAGCACACTGGAGAATGTTGATGCAGCGATTGGACGCAAAAACCATAATCGGTAAACCCCGGGGCGATGGCTGCTCGGCTGGCGTAGTCAGACTTTTTAATAGAAAGGATTTAGCTACTTATATAACTCTGATCAGAAAAAAAGTTCCAGTAGCACTTCCAAATACTTTTACCAATCAGATGAACAGTATTGATATGCCAGAAGGAGAAGTGCAGGATATAATTTTTGAATCCTTCGTCGAGACAGACAGATTAAAAGTTCATGGCAGTAAAATTATGTATACTCTAAAAAGTGGATATGTAGAAATGACTGTTGGCGTGTTGGAAGATCATGGACGAATCAAATCTTTCTCACCTTCAATTACTGTGGCAGAAATGGCGATACTTTCTGTGGAAGAAAAATTTCAAGGCGGCACGGGAGTTAATATTACGCCACCACCTCATGAAATTGTTTCCAATAAAAGTCTCAATAAGATAAAGAGTTTAGTCGAAAAAGTTAGCGAATGTGTCGGTATTCGTGGCTATGCGAGGATAGACATATTTGCTCATGTTAAAACCGGTAATATTATTGTGATTGAAATCAACACCTTGCCGGGGCTTACCCCTTCAACTGTGCTCTTTCATCAGGCATTAGCAGAAAATCCGCCAATTTATCCATTACAACTATTTGAGAAAATTATAAAAAATGCTAGATATTAAGAAAAAAAAGATAAATAATAGACCAATAGGTGTCTTTGATTCGGGGGTCGGGGGGCTCTCCATTTTTGTTGAACTAAAAAAACTTCTTCCTCATGAGAATTTTGTATTTTTTGCAGATCAAAAAAATGTGCCTTATGGGGAAAAAAGCAAAAAAGAACTAGTTGGTTTTATGTACAAAGTAGTTGATTACCTGAAAGATAAGCATGACATCAAGATGTTTGTCATCGCCTGTAACACCGCTACCTGCTTTACAATAAAAGGACTTAGAGCAAGATATGCTATGCCTATGGTCGGCACAGAGCCTGCCGTTAAACCAGCCTCACAGGGTACCAAGACAGGCACAATCGCCATTATCTCAACCCCCGCTACATCAAAAAGTAAGACTGTAAAAAAACTCATTAATGATTACGGAAATGGGATTACTGTATTGAATATCGGCTGTAAGAATCTAGAAAATACGGTAGAAAAGGGGAATCTCGAAAACCCCGAAGTCAATAAATTACTCAGGAAATATCTAAAAGAAGTCAAAAATTCTAATACCGATCAGCTCGTCCTGGGCTGCACACATTATCCATTTCTTAAAATAGCGATAGAAAAAATTCTTGGCCCAAGCGTTAAGCTAGTTGATTCAGGTCAGGCAATTGCTCGACATACGAGGAGCTTATTGCAAACCCATAAAATTTTAAGTAAGGGAAAAGGTACAACGGCCTACTTTACTACTGGCAGTGCAAAAAAATTCTCAAAAGTCGCAAGTGAATTATTAAAGCATAAAATTAAAGCAAATAAGATCAAGCTTTAATTATAATCTACGCCATGGCGTAGATGAATAGAATGTAAATTCATGATTGCTTTTTGGGAGTTTTTAATATAATATCATCCTATGTCACAAGATAGACTTATAAAACTTGCCTGCGGAACGTGCAAACGGATAAATTACTGGTCCAGTAAAAATAAAAAACTTGTAACTCAAAAAATTGAGCTCAAAAAATTCTGCAAATGGTGCAGGAAGCAGACAAAACATAAGGAAATCAGGAAGTAGGTAGATGTTATTGAAAATCCCCAGTTGGGGATTTTCTTTTTCTCCTTATATAGTATAATAGTCATGTAACTTAATATATAGGTTCTATTATGAAAAAGGATCTAGAGATAAAAGCTAAAAAATTACGCATAAAAGGATATTCAGTTAAAGAACTTCATCAAATACTTGGAGTATCAAAGAGCACGGTTTCTGGGTGGATTCAAGGTGTTAAACTTTCAGAAAAAGCTCAAATGCGTTTGAGGAAAAATTATACAAATGGTCAACTTGCTTCTCAAAAAACTATAAAAGAAAAAACTCACCAGAAAAATATTATTGCCGATAATTTTGCTAGGGAAATCTTAAGTAAGATGAATTACACAACAGCAGATCTAGCATTATTGTGCTCCATGATATATTTTTGTGAAGGAAATAAATCATTAAAAAGTCTTGTAACTTTTACAAATTCTGATCCTGATCTAATTACTACTTTTATTTTTTTATTCAGAAACTCTTTCAAATTAGATGAATCGAAATTTAGAGTTTTAATGCACTTACATAAGTATCATAATGAAAAAACAGAAAAAGATTTTTGGTCGAAAATTACAAAAATTCCACAAAATCAATTTAATAAAACTTATCTTAAACAAAATAGTGGAAAATATAAAAAAGAAGGATATCAAGGTTGCATTAAAATATATTACGGAGATGTTTCTATTGCCAGAAAATTAAGGTCTATTGCAAAAATGTTCATGGAAAGGTATAAATAGAGTAACGGGTGATTAGTTTAGTGGTAGAACGAAGGCCTCCAAATCCTTTGGCGGGGGTTCGATTCCCTCATCACCCGCAGTTGATATTAGAAATTATAATTAAAAAATTTATGGGAAAAACAGGTAACCCAACATTTGGAATAGATGAAAAACTGCCTCGCCCCAAGTCTCTCAGGGAGTTTTATAATTTAGTAATTAAGATATGTCCAGATGCCAATCATAGTGAAGATAAATTTTTTGATTTTGTGATAGAGTCTCTTAAAAAACCTCATATTGAATTACAATATAGAGCGCAGAGACAAGAAATAGAAAGTGAGAGGTTTGAATATAAATTTGGTAACAGATCTCTTAATGAATATTGGAGCGCCGCAGAAGAATATCTTAAAGGTCTTGGTGTCCAGAAAGAAAAAATTGATGGATTTAATATAATTATGAGTCGTGGTTTTAGATAAAAGTACAAAAAATGGAAGAACGCATAAAAAATTTAGAGAAAGAAGTAGAGGAAATAAAAGAACGAAATGCTCGAGTGGAAGATGATAAGGGCTGGGAAATCAGCTACACCAGGTGGCTATTTATAGCCGTAAGTACTTACATTGTCGCTGGTGTTTGGCTTGTTGTAATTCATGACAGCTTTCCTTGGCTAAAGGCATTTGTGCCATCGGCTGGATATTTACTCTCAACTCAATCCCTTCCATTCATCAAAAAGTGGTGGAAAAAGAATCACAACAAATAGTTTTTATTCCTCCTTTTCAAAGGAGTGAAGTACGGCGCCTACTATTGCAAGCACGATACCGAAGAGCAGTGCCCACCAGAAGCTAGCTACGGTAAATCCAGGTACGATGTATGAGGCCAGGAGAACAAGAAGTGCGTTGATAACTAATACAAAAAGTCCAAGAGTTAATACAGTGATAGGCAGGGTGAGGATCACCAGAATCGGGCGCAGAAACATGTTTATGGCGCCGAGGACCACGGCGAGGATAAGTGCCGCAACAAAACCATCCACATGTACTCCCGGCAAAATGTACGCAGTGATTAAAATAGCAAGAGCCGAAATAATCCAATGTATTATCATTCTCATATTTTTTTTTGTTAAACTAATAATCTATATATGATACACTATTTATACCTATAATGTCGAAAGAGAGAAATTATTATTACACAATAAATTATAAACTATAATAATGTCTAAGCCTAAATACAAAGCTGTTATCTTTGATTTTGACGATACACTTGTGGAAACTCGTCTGATTAAAATGGCGCATCACATAGCAGTCGCTAAAAAGTTTTATGACATTAATTTAACTGAAGAAGTATTTTTAGAGCATTATGGTAAACCCTTTAATACTTTAATAAAGACACTTTATCAGGATTCTGACACTCTAGAAAACATGATTGCAGCGAATGTTACGATGAGAAATGATTTTTTGAAAAAAGTGTATCCAGCATCGGTAGATGTAGTAAAAACACTTCTGGATCATGACATAAAAATAGGAATACTATCAGCAACCAATAGAGATTTTGTCATGAATGATTTGAATAGACTTAATTTTCCTGTCGATCGTATGAGTGTAGTACAAGGTGCAGACGAGACAGAAGTACATAAACCAGATCCAAATGTTTTTATGCCCATTTTGGATAAATTAAAAAAGCAGGGGATTGAAAAAGAGGATATAGTTTACGTTGGAGATTCTTTAAGCGATCTTAAAGCAACGACCGCAGCCGGTATTGATTTTATTGCAGTTACGACTGGATTGTACTCACAAGAAGATTTCAAAAACAATGGAGCGGAGGTTATAATAAAAGAGATAAAAGAGGTTGTAGAGAAAATAATATGAAAAAACTAATTAAAAATTTAATAAACTTTCATAAAAAAGCGGAAAAGTTGAAAACTACCACTCGGCATTCTTGGCTGAGTGATTCTAAAAGGCAAGAAAGTGTGGCTGAACATTCTTGGATGTTATGTCTTCTTGCAGTTATTCTGGAAGACAAATTGAAAAAGAAAGTAAATTTGCTGAAAATTTTAAAAATGTTACTTATTCACGATCTTGCGGAGTCGGTTACAGGAGATATTCCAGTGCATGAGGTTTCTGCTCGTCAGAATAGGAAATATGAATCAGAAAAAAAAGTTTTTAAAAAGCTCGTCAAAAACCTACCCAATAAAAATGCAAAAGAAATTATTTCCTTGTGGGAAGAATTTGAGGAGAACAAAACCAAAGAAGCTAAGTTTGCTAACTCACTAGACAAAATGGAAGCAATCATGCAGCATAACCTGGCCGATATCAGCACATTTGATCAAGGGGATTTCGATGTCCATCCGTATTATAAAGATGAGTACTTTTATTATGACAGTTTCATTAGAGCTTTTAAGGACGTAGTTGATATTCAGTCAATGGAAAAGATAATAGAGGCAAAAGCCGCACACAGAATAGAAGCAAAACATTTAGAAAAATATAGAAGATTAAAAAATAAAAAATAATATGAAAAAATATCTAACATTTAATAATATTGCCCAGGTTAGCCTCGTAACTTTTACAATACTGGGATTTTTGCTGACTTCATTAAAACTCCCTCAATATGGATTACTTTCGAATTTAATTGGTCAGGTTTTCTGGTTTTATAGCGCATATAAGGCATGGAAAGAGGCAAATCAGATCGGTATTTTCATAACCACAACCATAATTGCTTTTATATTAATATTCGGCGTCATTAACTATTGGTTTTTACAATAATGACCCAACTTTTTGACATTCCATATTTGATTACTACCTATGGATACCTAGGTATTTTTATTATTGTCTTTTTGGAGTCTGGAATTTTCTTTGCCTTACCAGGAGACAGCTTGCTTTTCACTGCCGGGCTTTTTGCTTCTATTTTTAGTTTACAAATTTACTTTTTGATACCTTTAATATTTTTTGCCACTTTTTTAGGGGGATTGGCGGGTTATGAAATAGGCGCTAATTTAGAGAGACTGAAAAGGTATTCCATTTTTAGAAAAATTCTAAAGGAAGAGTACGTAGCAAGGACGCATGAATTCTTCGATCGGCATGGAAAATTTACAATTATACTTTCTCGTTTTGTCCCTATCGTGCGGACTTTTGTCCCAATAGTGGCGGGAGTGGCTCAGATGCCATATAAATTATTTGTGAAATATAGCTTAGTCAGTTCAATTTTATGGTCGACGATTGTAACACTATCGGGGTATTTTTTAGGGCAGATTTTCCCTCATATTAAAGACTACATGTCGATTGTTATCCTACTAATTGTGGTTATTTCTACTTTGCCAATTGTTTTTGAAGCCATGCGAAAGCAGAAGAAGGACTTGTAAACCATCTAATTTTTTTGTCCCGTTTAAACCAAGTCATTTGTCGTTTGGCGTACTTTAGAGTTTGGCTCACCACCTTTTCATAAGTTGGGTTGAAGTATTCAAAGCCGAGCTTTTCTAGCCTCTTGTTAGAAACCCCAGCTTTTTTTAAATTTTTAATTTCATTAAGCAGTCCATCCTGAAACATTTTTTTGACTCTTTTTTCTATTCTTTTCTTTAATTTATCTGCCGGTAAATACAAACCAGTTTTTATAAATTTATAATTTTGCGGGAAGATCTTCGGACGGGGGACTTTGCCTAGGGCTTTGGCGATTTCGATTGCCCGAATTAAGCGTACACCATTTTTTGAATCAATATTTTTTGCGCGAGCGGAGTCAAGTTTTTTAAGTATGACGAATAATGCGGCCGCTGATTTCGTCATCAGCTGGCGGCGTAGTTTCTGGTTGAGCGGAACTTCTGGGAGAATAATACCATTTACCACTGTATCAATATAGAATCCCGTTCCTCCACAAATTATTGGAATTTTTCCTCTTTTAATAATCTCCGCCATGGCGGAGATTGCGTGTTTTTGGTACTCGGCCACAGAAAACCCCCTTTTCGGATTCACAACATCAAGCAGATGATGCGGTATGCCCCGCATTTCTTTTTGAGTAATTTTCCCCGTGCCAATATCAAGACCTTTATAGACCTGCCTAGAATCAGCAGAAATTATTTCTCCATTTATTTTCTTAGCAATTTTTACCGCTAGATCACTTTTCCCTGTGGCAGTTTGACCAAGAATCAAGATAACTTTTTTCATTATTAATTATAGTCTTTTAATATTCGCACCAAGATCAGTGAGTTTCTCAACAATATTCTCATAACCCCTGTCTATGTGATTTTGTGGGTCATTAATTATGGTTTTTCCTGGAGCCACCAATCCCGC
Source organism: Candidatus Nomurabacteria bacterium RIFCSPLOWO2_01_FULL_39_18 (assembly GCA_001787005.1). GTDB lineage: Bacteria > Patescibacteriota > Minisyncoccia > Phycocordibacterales > UBA9973 > UBA9973. The sequence goes on from MFUV01000010.1 coordinate 26,993, forward strand.
AAGAAGCATATCAATTCCGGCTCTTACATCATGCGAATTCATTTCTGCCGGCTTAAATTTTGTGGGACCATAGATTGTAACAGCGTAAGATCCGCTCGGCTGGTACTCTGAATTATTAAAATTGTAAAAATCAGCGGTGTGGTTTTTAGGGTGAAAAAGAGTATATTTTACACCTATTTTTTTTAGTTCATCTAGATATCTCCAGCGAGTTTCAAAAATTCGCTCATGAATAATTGATTTTCCCTTTGACATGTATGCTAACAATAAAGTAAAGATGGGTTGCCAATCTGTCATAAATCCTGGATGCACATTGGTTGTGATATTTGTAGTCTTCAGCGGATTTCTAATTTTAGTTATGCTCGCAATTTTATTTTTAAATCTTACTTCCACTCCGACATCATTAAGCGCATCCGTAAATTTTTCTAAAAGCTTTGGCATTGCGTTTTTCACACGGATATTTCCTCCCATCATTGCTGATAGTATCAGGGCCGTGGCAGCTTCAAGACGATCAGGAATTCCCGTTATCTCTACTCCAGAGAGGAGTGGCTTTACTCCAATAATCTCGATTGTACGCGGGGCAACTCTTTTTATTTTTGCGCCCATGTTATTGAGGCAGTCAATCAGATTATCCACCTCGGGCTCTTCGGCGGCGTTTTTAAGGATAACCTTGCCTCGATTAAAAACAGAAGCAAGAATTAAATTTTCTGTGCCACAGTGAGTATTTTTTTCAAAAGTATAGGTCATTGAACGAGGACGCTTCGGCATAAATATTTCTAAGCGATTATTGTTTTTTTTGACGATTTTTCCGCCGAGAGCTTCGATTCCAAGCAGGTGTCGATTGATGGGGCGTTTACCAATAGTGTCGCCTTTCGGAGGATAGAGAATGACATGCCCAGTGCGAGCTAAAGTCGCGCCAATAAATATCACCGACTGCCGAGCGGACATTGCTTCCAAAGGAATTTCTGAAGAATAAATATCAGAACAATCTACCACAACTGAATTTTTTTTAATAAATTGTACTTTAGCTCCGAGAGAGGCGAGAGCATCGATGCTCCGATAGGTGTCAGAAAGTCTGGCTATGTTATGGAAAACGCACTTCTTTTTTGTTAAAAGAGAAGCTATCAGTAATTTTGGAGACGCATTTTTTGCACCAGAGACCGTATAGGTACCTCTTAATTTTTTCCCACCCTGAATAATAAATTTACTCATAAATATTTTTCTATGTGCCCAGGGAGAGAATCGAACTCTCATGATGTTGCCATCAATAGATTTTGAGTCTATCGCGTCTACCAATTCCGCCACCTGGGCAGTCAATACAATATACTAGGAAATTAACACTAAATCAACATTTTGTTTTTTAAAAATATGTTAGAATAAGCTTATGTCTAATTTATATTCCAATTCAATTTTTTGGATTGACACCGATAAAATAAAACCAAATCCATTCCAACCCAGACGAGACTTCGACGAAGCGCGTCTTTCTGACTTAGCTATGTCGATCAAGCAATATGGAGTCCTCCAGCCGCTCACGGTCTCTCGAGTAGAAGTAGAGAAAGAGGGCGGGGGCCTCGTAACAGAATATGAATTAATCGCTGGAGAACGCAGACTTCGCGCGTCTCGGCTGGCGGGAGTCTCGCAAGTACCAGTAATAATTCGTACCGGGGATACAGCTACTATGAAGCTCGAACTCGCTATTATAGAAAATTTACAAAGAGAGGACCTAAATGTTGTAGACCGCGCGAGGGCATTCTTGCGACTAGTAAATGAATTTAAATTTACCCATAATGAAGTCGCGAAGAAGATTGGCAGAAGCAGAGAATATGTAACAAATTCTTTGCGAATTTTAACTTTGCCAGAAGAAATAATTATTGGGTTATCGGAAGGCAAAATTACTGACGGCCATACTCGGCCACTTCTAATGCTCGCGGATCATCCGGAAGAGCAATTAGTGTTGTTTAAAGAAATTGTTTACAAAAAAATAACTGTACGCGAGGCAGAGAGGCTGGCCAGGCGGATAGCTTTCGATCGTGTTCGCAAAAAGGAGTTTATGCCTGACCCAGAAATCACCGAGCTGGAAGAAGAATTTCAAGAGAAATTGGGAACCAGAGTCCACATAGACAGAAGCGAGCTAGGTGGACAGATTAAAATTGATTTTTTTTCTACTGAAGACTTACGTTCTATTCTTGATTTAATTAAAAAATCAGAATTAAGTGGAAAACCCAGCCTACCTGCTCAAGCGGAAATGCTTGAAAAACACATTGCTAGTATGTCGGCGCAAGCGGGTAAGGAAGAAGATGACATACCTCTAGACGATCGAACAAAAGACGAAATCCAAAAGGCTGATGAGGCAGATCTGTATAATATTTCCAATTTTACCGTTTAAACTGAGAAGCTAAGCTTCTCAGTTTTTTAAGAACGACCAAAGGATTTTAGCTTAGAAAGCAGGCTGTTTTTTTCTAGGTATGATTTAATATGTTTCTTAGCGATAGTCGTCTTGACGTATTCCAGCCATTTTGAAGAGGGGTGAGAATCTTTCTTCTTTATTATCTCAACTATGTCTCCATTCTTTAGTTTCGAAAAAATTTGCGACATTTTTCCATTTATTTTTGCTCCAGCGGTATGATATCCAATATCAGAGTGGATAGAATAAGCGAAATCAATCGGACATGAGCCGTCCGGCAAATCAATAACATCTCCCTTTGGAGTAAAAATAAAAATTCGATCATTAAAGAAGTCTGTTTTTAAATGCTCGATAAATTTCTTTGGTTCTTCTTGGGTACGATGCAAGTCTTGCAACTCTTCTATCCACTTGAACTTTGATTGGTCATCTTTCGCTTTTTTCCCCTCACTTTCTTTATAAGCAAAATGCGCGGTGATACCATAAGCCGCTTCCGCATGCATTTCTTTAGTTCTTATCTGAATTTCCGCAATTCCGCCAAAGCCGGTAAAAATGGTGGTGTGGATGGAACGATAGCCATTGGGTTTCGGTACGGCAATATAATCCTTTATTCGCCCAGGAAGAGGCTTCCAGACAGAGTGGATGATACCCAGAACTCTATAGCAATCCTCAATACTTTCCACCACCACACGAAGCGCCACGATATCATAAATCTTCTCTATATCCATATCGCGCTTTGTAAGCTTTTTCCATAAGCTATATTTATGCTTCATCCGAGAATCTATTTCGACAACTTTTACTTTATTCTTTTTTAACTCTTTTTCTAACTCTTTTTGCACTTGAGCTAAATTTTCTTGGTATGATCTTTTTTTCTCTTTTATTATTTCTTCAATTTGAGCATGCTCCTTCGGATAAACATAAGGGAAAGCCGCGTCTTCTATCTCGCTTTTTAGCTTCCCCATACCAAGGCGGTTCGCTAGCGGCGCGTAGACTTCAATGGATTCCATCGCTATCCTACGCCTTTTATCTTCTCTAACAAACTGCAATGTTTGCAAATTGTGCAATCTGTCGGCAAATTTTATAATAACTACGCGCAAATCATTAGTCATTGCCACAAAGAATTTCCTCAAACTCTCCACATGCCTTTCGTGTCCGCGATATTTTAAAGTTCCAAGCTTCGTTACTCCTTTTACTAAAAACAAAATGTTCCCGCCGAATTCTTTTTCCACAACTTCTTCTTTGATTTCGGTATCTTCTAAAATGTCATGCAGAAGCCCCGCGGCAATGGTCTCTGTGTCCATCCCAAGTTTGGCAAGAATTTTCGCAGTTTCAAATACATGAAAAAAGTACGGGTCCCCATTCATTCTCTTTTGATTCAAATGCCCGCGCAGAGCAAAATCATAGGCTTTTAATATAAGCTCCTCGTCCTTCTTGTTTATTTTGCCCATTATATCCAGTAATTCTCGAACATTTGCCATAATGGGATTATAGCAATAAACGAGAGGCGTATACAAACCTGTCATTTAGTCTGCGATCTTTTTCATTTTATCTGGTCGAAAGTTGGGACACGCCTTATTTGAACAGCGTTCAGGAATGGTTTTCGTGCCCTCCATCATTAGGCTTCCGCATTTGTCGCAGATTTTGCCGGTTGGCTTAGCTTTGATTGCAAATTTACAATTTGGATAATTTGAACAGGAATAAAAAATTCCAAACCTGCCGCGACGTTCCGAGATGTCGCCCTTCTTGCAAGTGGGACAAATTACCCCTGTTCTTTTTTTAGCCTCTTCGGCTTCGTCTTTTTTAATAAATTTACATTTCGGATAACGCGAGCAAGAGATGAACGAGCCCGTGCCATCGCGCCTTTCTTTTACTACCAATTTTCCTCCATATACTTTTTTCTTTTTTTCGCCTGCCTGCGCAGGCAGACCACAGTCTGGGCACGTTTCGCCGGTTTCTTCTGGACCTTTTAGTTCCGTACCGTCTAGCATTAACGCGCCATTACATTCTGGAAACTTTTCACAAGAATAGAATTTGCCCCCACGAGAAAGTTTGATAATCATTTTTGCCCCGCATTTCGGACATTTTATATTCTCTGGAGCATTGCCCAGATTTGTGGCCTTTTCCAATTTTTCCTTTGATTTAACATCTTTGGAAAATGGTCCATAGAAGTCTCGCAGGGTCTTTTCATATTCTCTTTCGCCTCGAGCTATCTCGTCTAGTTCATCTTCCATCTCGGCCGTGAAAGTGTCAGAGATATAATTTGCAAAATGTTTTTCTAAAAAGTCTGACACAACTTCTCCCACGTCGGTGGGGAACAAGGTCTTGCCTTCTTTCTTGACATAATCCCTCTCTTCAATCGTTCTCATAATAGACGCATAGGTACTGGGTCTGCCGATGCCCCTTTGCTCCAATTCTTTAATAAGTCCCGCTTCACTATATCTGCCTGGCGGCTCGGTGAACTTCTCTTCGCTGGTTAAATCAAGCAACTTTAATTTCTCTCCCGCCTTACATAGAGGTAGTTCAACATCCTCACCCCGAGCTCCAGTGTCTACCGCAAGCCACCCTCCAAAAAGAAGTCGTGAACCAGTGGCAGAAAAATTCGGAAAGTCAAAGTCCCCACATGTCGGACATGTGGAGTCCACATGTCCGACATGTGGGACAACATTTGCCGTAATTTTGGTCTTTAGTAATTTAGCATCAGTCATTTGAGAAGATACAGCACGCTCCCAGATGAGCCGGTAGAGCCTATCTTGGTCATCGCTCCCTGTGTGTAACTTTTCAACATGCGTCGGACGGATAGCTTCGTGCGCTTCCTGGGCATTTTTTGACTTAGTTTTATAAATTCTATTATGTGCATATTTGTCACTGTATTCTTTTTTTATAAAAGATAATATTTGGTTTTGGGCGACAACGCCAAGATTCGTACTGTCCGTACGCATGTAGGTAATATGCCCCGCTTCGTAAAGTTTCTGCGCTATCTGCATTGTCCGCGAAGGAGAGTAGCCAAGCCGTGAACTGGCGGTTTGTTGAAGTGTTGAAGTAGTAAAGGGCGCACGAGGAACTCTTTTTTGTTCTGATTCTTTCACGTCTTTAACTACCCAATTTCCATTTTCCCCCGTCTCTAAAATCTTTTCAACCAATTTCTGATCACGAGGCTCTTCGGAACATTCCAAAGTAATTTTTTCCCCTCCTGCCTGAGGAGGGGTGCCCTTTAGGGTGGGGTGGTGGGAGGTCTCGAAAAGTCCTAATATTTTCCAATATTTTTCTGGAACAAAAGCGCGGATTTCTCGTTCACGTTCCATTATTATGCGAAGCGCAGGGGATTGCACACGCCCGGCCGAGAGTCCATAACGAACTTTTTTCCAAATCAACCCAGAAAGATCGTAGCCAACCAATCGGTCTAAGACTCGCCGCGCTTCTTGTGCTTTGCGTAAATTTGTGTCAATTTTCCTCGGATTCTTTAGCGCTTCTTCTACAGCTTCTTTTGTAATCTCATGAAAGGCGACTCTTTCTATCGGCGCCTTAACCTTCTTATCTTCATCCAGAAGCGTTTCTATGTGCCAGGCAATAGCCTCTCCTTCACGGTCGGGATCTGTTGCTAAGATTATTTCACTTGCTTTCTCTGCCAAGACTCTCAAATCGTGAACAACTTTTTCTTTTCCCTTGGAAATTTCATAATGCGGAATAAAACCTCCTTCAATATTGATCGCTTGTTTGTTTGATTTCGGCAAATCGCGAATATGCCCGACTGACGCACGCACGGCAAATGCGCCCTCGAGATATTTTTCAATAGTCTTTGCTTTTGATGGTGATTCAACAATTAATAATTTCATAGAGTGTTAAGTATTACATGAAATAGTTTTCAAAAGCAAACATAAGAGCAAATTTATTAAAATTATACTAATCTAATTTCGCCGAGCTCTTCTTTAATTAATTCTTTTATTTCCATCACAGAAAGTATGGCATTGGCTGTCGGGATTGGCATCTTCATGGCACGAATCAAATCATCTCGCGGTATTGGTTCCCGCAATAAATTTGCCACCATTTTTTCCTCCGGTGATAAATCAATAACAAGTTTTTGCTGTTTTTCTTCATCTTTTTCTATTTCAAAACCAAGCGCCTCGAGAACGTCTTCAGCGGACGTGACTGGAGTTGCTCCTTGTCGGAGTAATTTATTAGTGCCCTTAGAATTTGGAGAGAAAATTGAACCAGGCACAACCAATAAATCCCTATTGTATTCTGCTGTGAGCCGGGCAGTGATGAGCGTCCCCGATCTTTCGCTGGCTTCTATTACAAGCGTTGCCTTGGAAATTCCAGCCATTAGGCGATTTCTCATCGGGAAACTCCACAGGGTTGCTCTGAAATTTGGTTCAAATTCTGAGATTAAGCCTCCGCCCTGTCGCACGACTTCTTCCGCTAATTTCACGTTTGTTTTCGGATACATTGCTTCTTTAGACAGCCCTGATCCAGGAAAAACTAAAGTTTTCAAGCCGACAGAGAGCGCCTTTTGGTGCGCTATTGCATCAATGCCCATTGCAAGTCCAGAAACTATTACTATCGGATAGCCCTTAAGTCCAGCAATTATTTTTTCACATGCTTCCTTACCGTAAGAAGTAAACTTACGCGGGCCTACCACGCATAGATGTACCAGTTTTTCATCCGGCATTTCACCCGTAATCCATAAATCAAGAGGTGGCTGTGGAATCTCTAGTAGCGCTTTGGGAAATTTATTTTTTGGTAATTTTTTAATTTGCATACATAGCAGTTACGGAAAGAATTTTTTAAAAGCATTGCGCAGGCTGACGAGCCGAGCATAGCAAATTTTCAGCAGAAAATTATGTGCGGTTTTAAAAAGTTACTTTCCGCAACTGCTTCACATTATAGCAACTTTCATATATAATATAAAACATGCTGGATATAAAATTCATCCGTGAAAATAAGGACATTGTGCAGGGAGGCGCAAAGCAAAAACATGTTGAAATAGACATCGAAAAGCTCACCGCGGTGGATGATGAGCGTCTGAAAATATTGAAAGAGGTAGAAGAGCTTCGTGGTGAAATAAATAAAGTTTCAAATAATATTGCTCGCGACCAAAATCCGGCATTAAAGCTCCAATTGATTGAGGAAATGCGCGTAGTTAAAGAAGATTTAAAAACCAAAGAAGAAAAATTGAAAACGATTATGGATGAATGGCGACAGATGATGCTCCAAGTGCCCAACGTCCCAGACATGACAGTGCCAGAAGGGAAGGGGGAAGAAGATAACAAGGAAGTTCTCACCTGGGGAGAAAAAACAAAATTTGATTTTACTCCTAAAGATCATGTGGAATTGATGTTGAAACTAAATATGGTTGATTTCGAAAGAGGTGTAAAGGTTCATGGTTTTAGAGGATATTTTTTGAAGCAGGACGGAGCGGAGCTGTCATGGGCGATTTGGAACTACGCGCGTGATTTTTTTGGAGCAAAAAACTTCATTCCGTTTATCGCCCCAGCTGTCGTGCATAAGCAACATTTATATGGTACGGGGCATTTACCAGGAGGTGCGGAAGATATTTACCAAACCCAAGACGGAGATTATTTGTCTGGTACGGCGGAAATTCCAATGATGGGATACCACAGCGGAGAAATTATTCCTCGAGAGGAATTACCCAAGCGCTATCTGGCATTTTCCCCATGTTTCAGACGAGAAGCGGGCGCGCACGGAAAAGATACAAAAGGGCTCATACGAGTACAAGAATTTTTTAAATTGGAGCAACTCATACTCTGCGAAGCAAGCCATGAGGAATCGGTAAAATATCACGAAGAAATAAACAAAAATTACGAAGAATTCATCGAGTCGCTTGGCATTCCTTATCGCAGATTAGAAATTTGCACCGGGGATTTAAAATCTGCTCATGTAAAAAGCTATGACACCGAAGCCTGGATTCCATCGCAGAATCAATATCGTGAGCTATCCAGCGCATCATACTATCATGACTTTCAATCAAGGCGTTTTAATATTCGTTACAAAGACAAAGAGGGAAATTCTCTTTTTGTTCATTCATTGAATAGCACCGCGGTAGCAACTCCGAGAATTTTAGTGGCAATAGTGGAAAATTTCCAGCAAACCGACGGTTCGGTTAAGATTCCAGAAGTTTTAAGGAAATACATGGGAGGTAAGGAATTTATTACCTAGCCATTAATTCTACCAAATAAATATGATACAGAAACGAGATCTTTTAAATTCCCCCCGTCTTTTAGAATTAGATAAGAAAAGGCGAAAAATTTTTCTCAAGAAATTTTCTATCTTGATGCTTGGATTGTTGGTGACCCTCATTTGCTTGGCTTATGTTTCCCGTATTGAAAAATTAAATATCAGTGGAGTAGAAATTTCAGGTAATAAAATAATTGATACGCAGGCAATAAAAGATGCAGTGGATGGGAAGCTTGCTGAAAAGTATTTGTGGTTTTTTCCAAAAACAAATATATTCTTCTACCCTAAAAATGATATAAAAAATAATTTATCTGGTGAATTTAAGAGACTTGAAGATATAGAACTTTCCGTAAAAGAAGACAGGGTTCTCCATATTTCCCTAACTGAACGAAGAGCTTTGTATACTTGGTGCGGAGAAAAAATTGATTTAAAAGAAGAGCCTGTATTTGAAAACGGAGCTCCGATAAATAAATGCTATTTCTTAGACAAAAATGGATTCATTTTCGACGAGGCTCCATATTTTTCTGGAGAAGTTTATTTTAAGTTTTACGGAAAACTGCAATCAGATCCGCCTCTGGGGTCGTTCTTTTCAGAAACGAATTTTGGGAATTTAATTTTATTTAAAGAAACACTAGAGGATATGGGGTTACGGCCAGTAGCAATATATATTATAGAAAATGAAACTATAAAAATATATCTCTCTAATGAATCTCAGCTATCGATGGGACCAGAAATTATATTAAAATCAAATGCCAATTTTCAAAAAGTGGCGGAAAATTTACAAGCGGCGCTAGCGACAGAACCTTTGCAGTCAGATTTTAAAAATAAATATTCATCCCTCTTGTATATAAACCTCCAATTTGGGAATAAGGTGTATTATAAGTTTCGCCAATGAAAAGTTTTTGGGCAAAACTTAGCAGACCTATCTTCTGCTTGGCGCCGATGGCAGATGTAACGGACTGCGCCTTCAGGCAAATAATTGCGAAGTATAGCGCAGATACCCGCCCGACCGAACGGTCGTTCGGGCGGGTTTTTTTTACTGAATTTGTCTCAGCAGATGGATTAGCCCATCCCATAGCCAGAGAGAAACTTTTAATTGATTTAAAATATGGGCAAAACGAGCATCCAATAGTGGCGCAAATTTTTGGCGGGAAACCAGAAAATATAAAAATAGCTTCTACGCTATGCAAGAATCTTGGCTTTGATGGCATCGATATCAATATGGGCTGTCCGGATAAATCTGTAGAAAAACAATGCGCTGGCGCCGCGTTGATGAAAGATCCCATGCTTGCAAGAGAAATAATCCGCGTGGCCAAGGAGGGCGGGGGTGGACTACCCATTTCAGTAAAAACTCGTGTTGGCTACAACCCGCCCGGCGGATATGCCAGTCGGGCAGGCAAAAATGAAATGGAATCATGGGTAAAAACACTTCTCTCTGAAGATTTGGCGGCGTTAACTATACATTTACGCACTCGCAAAGAGATGAGTCTCGTTCCCGCGCATTGGGATCTAATGAAGAGGATAGTTGAGATTAGAAATGAAATGAAGGTAGAAACTTTAATAATTGGTAATGGTGACGTCATGGACACTGACGAAGCAAGGAGGAAGTGTGAAGAAACTGGGTGCGATGGGGTAATGTTGGGTAGAGCGATGTTTGGGAATCCGTGGCTGTTCACCTCACCCCCAACCCCTCTCCTTGACAAGGAGAGGGGTGCCAAAGGCGAGGTGAGGTCAATCCAGGAAAAGCTACAAGTCATGCTTGAGCACACCAAACTTTTTGAAGAAATGCTGGGAAAGCACAAAAATTTCGCTATAATGAAAAAACATTTTAAGGCGTATGTCAGTGGCTGGGATGGCGCTAAAGAACTTCGAATGAAGCTAATGGAGACAGAAAATGCCTCGCGGGTAGAAGCCATAGTTAATGATTTTTTAAGTAAAACCTGATAGAATATTTTTATGCACGATTTAGCTTTACCCCGAACTAAAGCAGAGCTTAGTACGGGGCAGGTATCGTAAATATTTATGGAACAACATTTAGCATTATATAGGAAGTATCGCCCCAAGACTTTCAGTGAAGTCTTGGGACAAGACCATATTGTCAAAGTTTTAGAGAGCTCGATTGATACCAAAAAGGTCTCACATGCATACCTTTTTGTTGGCTCTCGTGGCACAGGTAAGACTTCTGTCGCCAGGATTTTCGCCTCTGAAATCGGTGTATCTCCAAACGATCTCTATGAAATAGACGCGGCTTCAAATAGGGGAATTGAAGATATAAAATTACTGCGCGATGGTGTGCGTGTTTTACCTTTTGATTCAAAATATAAAGTCTACATCATTGATGAAGTCCATATGCTTTCCAAGGATGCTTGGGGGGCGCTTTTAAAAACTCTCGAGGAGCCGCCCAAGCACGTCATCTTTATTCTTGCTACCACCGAATTTCACAAAGTTCCCGAGACTATCATTTCTCGCTGCCAAGTTTTTACTTTTAGGAAAGCTTCGGATGCTGTAAATAAAAAAATGCTCCTGGATGTGGCAAAAAAAGAAGGTTTTGAATTAGAAAGTAGCGGGGCTGAACTTTTAGCAATTCTAGGAGATGGATCTTTCCGTGATGCGCAGGGTGAGCTTCAGAAGGTATTAAATTTTTCCCTCGGCCATAGACCTACGGGCGAGGCAAAAGGTAAGAAAATAAATAGAGAAGATGTAGAGAAAATAACCGGCGCTCCTAAAACAACCCTGGTGAATAATTTTATTTCTGCTATCGCTGAGAAAGATTTAGAGAAGGGAATTTCAGCGGTAAAAGTGGCAGTGCAAGAGAACTTAGATATGAAGCTTTATTTAAAACTCATTATTGAAAAGCTACGAATCGTAATAATTCTAAAATATGCACCAAAAATAAAAGACGAAATGGCGGGGGACTTAAGTGGAACGGATTTAGAATTTTTGAAGGGTTTGGTAAAAGAAGATAAAACCGGCATGCTCCGCTCCCAAGCACTTGCTACTCTGCTTGAAGCATATCAAAACATGGATAATGCGTTTATCACGGAATTGCCACTCGAACTTGCGTTGGTGAAAATAATAAGTAAAGAATAAATTTTTTTTGCTGGGAGACTTGGAATCGAACCAAAATTTTCTGCTTCAAAGGCAGACGTCCTACCGTTAGACGATCTCCCAATATTCTTACAGAGTATAGCAGTTTTACTTAATTTTGAGAATAGTCCCATACTTTGCAAATTTTTCAGTAATAGAATACTATTGCGTATATGAAGGAATCACGATCTCGGATAGAACAAAAGAAATTAATAGAAGTTGTCGGGGATCTCAATTTGACTAGAAGAAAATTAACAGAAAAACCAGGGCTTGCTGTTGCGTTTTTGTTATCTGATAAAGACTTTAAGGTTTACGTTTCTCCAGATAATTCTCATGAAAAAGCAGCAAAAATGGCAGGATTACCAAGTAATAACTCAAAAGAGGTTTTAATAAAGGGCCGTATTTCACCAAAAATTTCGGCTTTTTTATTTGAAGAAAAAGGAAAAAACCCTGGAGATTTTTTAAGAGGAGATGTAGATTCAAATTTAATTAATGCTCTTGTTCCTGGAGTAGCATCTGCCTTGAAGGAGTGGTTGGGAAAAGATTTTGAGAATTACAGCACCAGCTATAAAAATAGATCTAGCCCAACTAGACCCCCACAATCTATTGCTTAATTTTCTGTTATACTAGTTTATACATGAAAAAATTATTTTATATTTTTTTTATAATATTTATTTTATTTCCTCCCACATTCAGGGCCTTTGCGCAGTCGGGTGGCTCCGCAACGCCCCCTCTAGAACCTGCAACAGGGGGGTCAGTACCCACCCCAACACCAACTCCTTCTCCTACAACACCGAAGTCTATAACCCCTGCACCCACCCCGAAACCAATCTTGCCAGTTACCGCCGAATCTCTTAATGGCCCGATACCTAGAGCACCTTCTTCTAATAGTTCTAATCTTTTTATTTTCGTCGTAGCAGTTGCTTTAGGCATCTTTGGATTTTTTGTGTCGAAGATAAGAAAGAATAAAAAAGATAATCCTTGCGGGGAAATCAAGAAGCAGTGTGATAAAAAAAGTGTAGAACTTAATGACGTTAGAAACAAATTTTCTTTACAAGAAGCATTGGTTCTCAAAATTAAGCAAGAGATAGAGGAGGCAAAGGGAGAAATGGAAAAATATCTGGAGCAGGAGCTAAAAGATGAAATGCTTAAAACAATGGGAAGCAATGCCGTATCCGAAGCGGTAAAATTATTTGAGAAAGCGAAAAAAGAATATGATGATTTTACGGAAAAATATGAAAAAGCAAAAAATTTACTAGAAATCTTGCGAAAGAAAAAAGGAAGACTAGCGGGTGAATTAGAAACTTTGGAATTGAATTATCGACAATGTGTATTAAATACAGTCGGTGAAACTGTAACTTTAAAGGATGAAGTAAAGTTAGCATTTCCAAATGGAGAAAATACGCAAGAAACTACTCTCCTTTATCTTTATAAACCACAGGAAAAGAAAATCCTTTTGGGATGAAAAAACGTCGTTTTGGCACAGGAAAGTGGAATGGAATCGGAGGAAAATTAAAAAGGGGAGAAATCATCGCAGAGGCTTTAGTGAGAGAAACAAAAGAAGAAATAAATGTAGTGATAAGCGGGGATGATTTAGTTCAAGTGGCAACTTTAAATTTCTCCTTTAAAGACAACCCAGACTGGGATCAGCAAGTCCATGCATTCATCATAGAAAAATGGAAAGGGGAGCCAAAGGAAACCGAAGAAATGAGTCCCAGATGGTATCCAATTAAAAAACTCCCCTTTGAGGATATGTGGATTGACGATATTCATTGGTTGCCGTTGGTGCTGGAGGGCAAAAAAATAAATGCTTCATTTAATTTCGACAAAACAGGCGACAAAATTTTAAATATGAAAGTTGAAGAAATATGATAAAATAGTATACATACTAACATACTGGAGTTTGTAAGAATATTATGTAATAATAAATAAAATGACAAAAAATATAAAAACAGCAAGACAGATGGAACGACATTTGAAGGGGATAGCAAATCACCATCGCATCGCAATTATTTTATTGATTGATAAATGTAGTGGTATCACCTTAGATCAAATCATCACTACACTTAATGCGAATGCGAAAACTTTAGGTGAACACACAAGGAGGCTTTGCCAAGCAGGATTAGTTAATAAAAGATACAGGGGAAAATTTGTAGAACATACTTTATCACCATATGGAAAAATGTTTGCACGTTTTTTAAAATCTTTCCAATCCATTAAATGACAATATCATACTTACAAACTCCAGTATTTAAGGGTAAGTTACGATTGTAAATTGTTTATGCAAAAAATTAAAAGGAACAGATTTTCAGAAGCTTTCCGTCGCAAGGACGGAGAAATGAGCGACACTAAAAAACCAAAAATGATATAATGGAACTGGCTCATTACCAGGGTTTAGTGTTGCGTTTTTGTTGTCCGAAATGGCAAGATTACCAAGCAATGTCTAGAACATTTAAAATAAATCAAATAAATTCAAACCTGATTTTCTTTTTTCCAATAATCACAAGCTATTTGGATGGGGATGCCATTTATTGTTTTTTATCAATAATAATGATTATATGCGCTAGCACCTTCTACCACTTTTTTAGAGAGAAAAAACACAGTAATTTTTTTATAAAATTCCTGAGATATGCAGATGTGTGCATCGCTTCGATGTCTTATCTTTATATGTTTTATTTCGTGCACAGTTCCAATGGTAACAGTAAATTTTTTCTATATTTTTTGCTCGCACTAAGTATATTTACTTATATTTTAGGGGAAAAAAGATTCGCAGAAAAATACAACATTCATTCTTATTTTCATTTATTTATAGGTATAATTGCAGGAATAATTCCTATTTTTGCATAAAATTCTAGAAATTAAGATGATCGGCATGTAATTTTGATATAATAAATTTATGGAAAAAATATACATCGATAAACTAGCTTTTATTGAACTTAAGAATAGAAAAGTTTTAGAAACAAAAAGTAAGGGGAAGGACATTTGGTATATTCCGGGCGGTAAGCGCAATGCTGGAGAAAGTGACGAGCAAGCTCTTGTTCGGGAGGTAAAGGAAGAATTAAATATAAACTTTGAGGCTCAAGCACACGGCAAGCCAGAAGGTATTATGGTTAGAATGACTTGCTATCGAGCAAAATATCGAGGAGAATTAATTTCAAACGCAGAAGTTGAAAAAATAGATTGGTTTAATTACTCCCAAAAAGAACTCACCTCTCCCGTGGATCATCTTATTTTCGAGGATCTGAAAGCTAAGAATTTGATTGATTAAGAGTTAAGATGGTCCCAGCATTGTACTAAACAGCCAGTAATCATGAAAAAAATTAATATTGAAAAATTAGATGGTACAGCTTTTCAGAAAAAGGTCTGGAGGGAAATTTGTAAAATTCCAAAGGGTAAAACTATCACATATCAAGAGCTAGCTAAGAAGATAGGTAAACCCAAAGCTGTAAGGGCAGTAGGGAATGCTGTGGGAGCGAATCCTCTGGCTGTTATAATCCCTTGCCATAGGGTAGTGCGGAGCGACGGCTCCCTTGGTGGATATTCTGGAAAGGGTGGAATGAGAACAAAAAGAATTCTTTTGAAAAAAGAAGGAGCTTTGTAAAAGAATTTTTTATGTTATAGTGTATCTAAATTATGGCAGTTAAAAAGTCGACAACTAAAAACACTCCAAGGAACTTGGGGCAGGGGCTCACTTTTGACGATGTCCTGCTGGTGCCGAATTACAGCGAAGTTCTGCCGAAAAACGTCACCACCAAGACCCGTCTGACAAAAAACATCTCTTTAAATATTCCCTTTATGTCAGCGCCAATGGACACAGTGACAGAAGCCCCGATGGCAATAGCCATGGCGCAACAAGGTGGTATCGGTATTATTCACAAAAATTTATCGATTGTTGATCAAGCGAAAGAAGTAGAGCGCGTAAAGAGGTACGAAGCTGGACGAATTGCCAATCCCGTTACCCTTAGCGTTGGTCAAACAGTAGGCGATGCATTTGCCATACAAAAAAAATATCATTTCGGCGGTTTTCCTGTTTTAAATAAAAATGGCGTTTTGGTGGGAATTGTTACAAATCGCGATCTCCGTTTTCAGAAAAACGAATCTACTCCGATAGAGGAAGTTATGACTACTAAATTAATAACTGGAGGACCAAATACATCTATTGAAGAAGCAAATGATCTGTTTAATAAACACGCCATAGAAAAGCTCCCATTGGTTGATAAAAATAATAAATTAGTAGGACTCATCACTTATCGTGATATCGCAAAGTCGAAAGAATATCCAAATGCTACCAAAGATACCTTAGGTAGGCTTCGTGTTGGAGCTACGGTGGGAGTTGGGAAAGATGTTTTACAGCATGTTAAGGCATTAGTTAACAGTAATGTTGATATAGTCTGTGTTGAGACCGCTCATGGACATTCGCGAGGCGTACTGGACGCCGTAAAAAGAATTCGTAAAGCATATCCGAAGTTAGATATTATTGCTGGAAATATTGCAACAGGTGAGGCGGCAAGGACTCTTATAGACGCTGGAACCAATGCAGTAAAAGTCGGCATCGGACCCGGCTCAATATGCACGACACGAGTTGTCTCAGGCGTTGGCGTGCCACAGCTCTCTGCGGTTTCTGCCGTTTATGAAGTTTGTAAAAAACTTAACATTCCAGTTATTGCCGACGGTGGAATCAAACATAGCGGAGATGTAGTGAAAGCTCTCGTCTTTGGGGCTGATGTTGTAATGGGCGGATCAATGTTCGCCGGCACCGATGAATCCCCGGGAGACACCATTGCAATGAATGATCAGAAATTTAAAAAATACCGAGGCATGGGTAGTTTAGGCGCAATGCAGAGGGGATCTAAGGATCGTTATTTTCAAGGTGATGAATATGACATGACCAAGTTGGTTCCCGAAGGTGTTTCGGGACATGTAGCTTATAAGGGCGCGCTTTCTGAAGTGATTCATCAATTCGTCGGCGGACTCCGAGCGGGTATGGGCTATCTAGGAGCAGAGACTATTTCAAAATTACGAAATGCTTCGTATTATACAATTACATCTGCCGGATTAAATGAAAGTCATATCCATGATATTTTCATGGTTAAACCTTCGCCCAACTACAAAAAATGAAATTAAAAAATAAATCAAAAATCACTCCTCTCATTGGCTTACAGTGGGGCGACGAGGGGAAGGGCAAGGGCGTCGCCCGAATCGCTTCTAGCTTGTCTAAAAATGATTTAATCGTGCGTTTCCAGGGTGGAAATAATGCCGGACACACCATTTGGCAAGGAGGCAAGTCTTATGTTTTTAAGCTGATTCCTTCGGGAATTTTTGGGAGGGCGCAAATTCACCTAGGCGCTGGCATGGTGGTCAATCCAAGCGCGTTTTTTAATGAAACTAAAACCATCCCAAAAAATATTTCTTTTTTAAAAAGGTTGTCAGTTTCCCCTCATGCCGTATTGATTTTACCTACACACGTTTTGCTTGACTCTGTTTCAGAAACAAAAAAGGGTGACAAGAAGATTGGCTCGACAGGCAGAGGCATAGCGCCTGCATATACTGACCTGGTGTCGAGAAATGCCTTGCGAGTTGGCGATATATTTCAAAAAGATTTTAAAAAACGTTACCAAGTATTGTGCGACCAGCATAAAAAAATCCTTCTTAATTTATATAAATATAAAGTTAGCAGTGAGAAATTTAAAAAAAGCGAAGGAAACTTTTTCTCTGGAATTAAATTTTTAAAGTCATTAACAATAAAAAATTCTGCTGATTTGGTTGCAGAAATATTGGCAAAGGGAGGGAAGATAATTGCCGAGGGGGCACAGGGCACATTTCATGATATTAGATTTGGCAATTACCCATTTGTCACATCTTCACATACTATTGCGGGCGGTGTGGCTACGGGTTTGGGCATACCTCCGTCCTGGATTGGTGGAGCAATTGGAATTTGTAAAGCCTATGCCACCAAGGTAGGCGAAGGACCTTTCCCGACGGAGCTTGGGGGAGAGAGGTCCGCTGTCTGGTGCCGAGATAAAAAATTCAATTATGAAAAAGAAAAATTCCCCAACCCCGGCCCGAACAGTAAGGATGAATTTAGGCAAGGAGTGGCGCTTCGCCGGCTTGGAAATGAAATTGGTGCAGTTACGGGGCGGCTTCGCCGCACCGGCTGGCTAGACATCCCGCTTATAAAATATGCGATAAAAATAAACAACGCGACAGAGCTTGTATTAACGAAGCTGGATGTGTTGGATAATTTTAAAAAAATAAAAGTCTGCACTCACTATATTATCAACGGCAGAAGAACGACAGATATTCCATTTGATCTTTCTCGAGAGAAAATAAAATGCGTGTATAAATCTTTTCCTGTCTGGAGAGGGAAGTTGGAAGATTATGATAATAAGCTTCCAAGAGAAGCACTTGATTATGTCCGATATTTAGAAAAAACTCTCGGCGTAAAAATTATCTACGTCGGCACCGGTCCCGAAGAGCATCATGTGGTAGAGCGATATTGGTAAAAAAGCTAATTTTATATTAATATAGTTATATGATTTCCCGAATATTCGTAATGCTGAAAAATGGGGCGACGAGAGCAGATTCTTATCTTATCGATTCTAAATTCTTGAAAAAAGAGTTAATCAAACTTGCGGAAGCGCTGACTAATCCGATCCTAGAAAATTTCTCTATCAACAACTTGGAGGTCTTGCCTCCAAATGGAGGCAAGACCTCCAAGTTTACTTATGCGATTGAAATTGGTTTCAAGCCTGGGGTGACCGATAATGTTGGACACACCGTCGAGGAAATTGCCAGAGATCTGCTTGGTGTAAAAAAGAATCCTGACTTCCACGTGTATACTTCAAAAATTGTTTTCATCTCTCTTTCAAAAAAAGATGCGGAAAAATACGCTCTTACTTTGTATAACCCACTAATTGAAAAATCACTGATAGTACCAGTGAAGAACAAAAAGATAAGTTTGCCTAAAAAAGTGCCAAAGGTTGTCCTTAAAAAAAGAAAACCGGTTATAAATGTTTCTCTTAAGGTTTCTGATGAAGAACTCATTAAAATCGGCAAAGAGGGAATAAAGGATGGAGACGGCACACGCAGAGGGCCATTGGCGCTCGACCTGGCATCTATGAAAACCATTCAGGGATATTTTAAAAAATTAAAAAGAAGTCCGACAGATATAGAACTTGAGTCCCTGGCGCAAACTTGGTCGGAACATTGCAAACATACCATTTTCGCCAATCCGATTGATAATATAAAAGATGGCTTATATAAAACTTATATAAAAGGCGCAACCAATTTAATACGCAAACAAAAAGGTAAAAATGATTTCTGCGTTTCTGTTTTCTCTGACAACTCTGGTGGAATTATTTTTGATAAGGACTATTTAATCACACATAAGGTTGAGACGCACAACAGCCCCTCGGCACTTGACCCGTTTGGCGGAGCTATTACCGGCATCGGAGGGGTAAATCGTGATGCCATTGGCTTCGGACTTGGCGCCAAACCAGTTGCGAATACTTATGGATTCTGCCTCGCTCCACCAGATGAAAAAAGAAAATTATTTAGGGATAAAGACAGAACTCAAGCCTTGCTACCCGCAAAAAGAATTATGGAAGGAGTAATAAAGGGGATTAATGTCGGAGGAAATTGTTCCGGTATTCCGACTCTTTCCGGATTTATTAAATTCGATGACAGATTTAGAGGCAAACCTTTAGTTTTCGCTGGAACAGTTGGATTAATCCCGAGAAAGAATGGTAGTAAACTTCTACACGAGAAGAAGGCAAGGGTGGGGGACTATATTGTGATGGTTGGCGGAAAGGTAGGGCTTGATGGTATACATGGAGCGACTTTTTCTTCGGTAACTCTTGATTCAACTTCGCCCGCAACCGCAGTGCAAATTGGCGACCCCATAACTCAAAAAAAGTTAAGCGATGCGATAGTCAAAGAAGCCAGGGGATTAAATTTATACAACAGCATCACGGACGACGGCGCGGGAGGACTGTCTTGTTCCGTGGCAGAAATGGCAAAAGAATGTGGTGGAGCAAAAGTAATGCTTGAAAAGGTGCCCTTGAAATACCCAGGACTGCGCCCTTGGGAAATCTGGATTTCGGAATCCCAGGAGCGGATGACACTCTCTGTGCCAAAAAAAAAGTGGAAGAAGTTTAATGAATTGATGAAAAGTCGGGGAGTAGAAGCTACGGTGATAGGAAAATTCACAAATTCAGGGAATTGTGTTGTGAATTATAAAGGCAAAAAGATAATGGACCTAGATATGGAATTCCTGCATAATGGACTTCCCAAACAGCATTTAACCACGATTCCATATTTACAAAATAATAAAGAGCCTCAAATTCCCAAAAATTCATCACTTACAAAAACTTTGGAAAATTTGCTGGGAAATAATAACATCAGCGGTTTTTCTTATATCTCACAACAATATGACCATGAGGTGCAAGCGTCTTCTGTATTAAAACCTCTCTCGGGCAGGGGTCGCATCAACACCGATGCGCAAGTTTTCCGGCCAGTTCTAAGTTCGGAAAAGGGCGTTATTCTGTCTACCGGAGTTTATCCTTCATATGGAGACATCAATACTTATTACATGGCGGCTTGCGCGTTAGATACAGCAATTCGAAATATTATTGCTTCTGGTGGGTCACTATCTAATCTTGCGATCTTGGATAATTTCTGTTGGTGCTCGTCGTATGATAAAACTCGCTTGGCACAGCTTGTGGACGCAGTAAAGGCATGCTACGACTACGGAGTGGGCTACGGCACGCCTTTTATATCCGGTAAGGACAGCATGTTTAATGATTTTAGGGGTTATGATGAGAAGGGTAATCCTATCGCTATTTCTATCCCGCCAACACTGCTCATCTCGGCAATTGGAGTGGTGCCTGATATTTATAAAATAATTTCTCCTGAATTTAAAAATGTTGGAGACGTGATTTACTTGCTCGGAAAGACGGATGATGAGCTTGGTGGAAGTGAGTACTATAAATCACTAAAGGCGGTTGGGAATGATGTGCCGAAAGTTAATTTGGAAAAAAATTTAAAAACATATTTAGCGCTTGAAAGGGCTATCCAGAAAGAATTGGTTGCTTCTTCGATTTCTGTAACTTCTGGGGGACTGGCAATAGCGCTGGCTAAGACATGTGTCGGTGGAATGCTCGGATGTAATATTAGCGTCAGGGGCATGCCTGGAAGTTCAAAATCGGCCGATGCGAAGCTTTTTTCCGAAAGCCAGGGAAGGATTCTGGTATCTATATCGCCCCAAAATATAAGCGCATTTGAAAAAATCATAAAAAATATTCCTTATGCTAAAATGGGGAAAGTTGTAAAAGACGGAAAATTCACAATTACAGACAAAACAAAAATAGTTAAAACCGATGTTAAAAAACTGTACAAAATTTATCACAGATTTTCAGAAAAAATGAAATGAAAACTGAAAATA
The DNA here is from genome assembly GCA_001787005.1 of Candidatus Nomurabacteria bacterium RIFCSPLOWO2_01_FULL_39_18. Classification (GTDB taxonomy): domain Bacteria; phylum Patescibacteriota; class Minisyncoccia; order Phycocordibacterales; family UBA9973; genus UBA9973. Next base: position 48,112 of record MFUV01000010.1, read on the forward strand.
AAAAATGCGAAAGTTGTAAAAAGGATTTCACTATCGAGCCGGATGATTTTGGATTCTATGAACAAATGAAGGTCCCGCCGCCGGTCTGGTGTCCGCATTGCAGACTTCTGCGACGAATGGCTTGGTATGGCTACCGAATTTTATATAAGCGCAAATGCGATTTCACCGGAGAAAATATTATCACGTTTTACCATCCGGATTTACCAGTCAAAGTCTACAAGCAAGATGTTTGGTGGGGCGATGGCTGGGATCCAAAAAGTTATGGGTGTGACTATGATTTCAATAGGCCTTTTTTCGAGCAGTATAAAGAATTATTGGATGAAGTGCCGAAGGCATCGCTCCACACAGAATACAGCACTATGATAAACAGTGAATACTGCAACGCCGCCAGCTTTCAGAAAAATGGCTACTTGTGTTTCAAACATATTACCGGTGAAGATTCCGCATATACAAATGTTGCCTTAAATACGAAAGATTCTCTCGACCTGGCTTATTCCGCCGATCCTGAGCTTTGTTATGAAATTGTTGACGTGCGGAAGTGTTTTCAGACATTTTTTTCTCAGGATTGCGAGAATTGCCAAAATGTTTATTTTTCTCGAGACTTAGTGAATTGCGGCGATTGCTTTGGATGCACTTCTCTAAGAAATAAAAATTATTATATCTTTAACGAACAATATACACGAGAAGAATATATGAAAAAACTCAAGGAATTTAATCTTGGTTCAATGAAAAATGTACAGAAGTTCAAAAAGCAGGCATATGCCCTCTCGTTAAACTTTCCTCGTCGTTCCACGATGGGTCGTAATAATACAAATGTTTCTGGTGAATATATTTATAATTCTAAAAATACTCATGATTCATACTTCATTGCAGATTCAGAAAACGTCAGATATTGTCAATTGTTTTTAAAAGGCGGGGTGCATAACTGCTATGATTTCACGGCTTTTGGCTCTGCTTCAGAATGGGTTTACGAAGCGACGTGGACTGGGCTTAATACCTCCAATGTAAAATTCAGTATTTGGAATTATCGCAATCATGATACTGAATATACCTTTGGTTGCCATGGATGCGCTTATTTATTTGGTTGTGTCGGACTCCGAAAGGCGGAATATTGCATTTTCAACAAGCAATACACTAAGGAAGAATATTTTCCACTGGTTGAGAAAATAAAAAAGCAGATGGATGACATGCCATTCGTGGACAGAAGGGGATTAGAACATAGATATGGCGGGCAAATGCCTATAGATCTTTGTCCTTGGGCATACAATGAAACTACCGCTTACGAATTTTTTCCACTCACCAAAGAAGAAGCATTGGCAAAAGGCTTTGCCTGGCGCGACCCTGACGAACGAGAATATCTTCCAGCCACCATTGTCGTGCCTGACCATATTAAAGATGTAACAGATGATATAACAAAAGAAGTTTTGAAGTGCGAAGCTTGTGGCAAAAATTATCAAATTATTCAAAAAGAACTTCAATTTTTGAAACGATTTAATCTTCCCATCCCTATCCATTGCCCGCTTTGTCGTGACAGGGCCCGCATTAAACAATTAAACCCAATACAAAGCTATAATCGCAAATGTGATAAGTGCGATGTGACCATCCAAACTTCCTACGCTCCCGACCGACCAGAAATAGTGTATTGCGAGAATTGTTACAAACAAGAAGTATATTAAAATGCTATTCTAGTGTTTTGCAAAAAACTGAAATAAGAAAATGGAGAATAAAAAAGAAAACAAAATATGCCAGAATTGTAAAAAGAATTTCGTCATTGAACCGGATGATTTTTCTTTTTATGAAAAGATGCGGGTACCGCCGCCGACCTTTTGCCCGGAGTGCAGATTTCAAAGAAGACTATTGTTCAGAAATAATCGGGTTTTTTATAGGCGAGAGTGCGCTTTATGTAATAAATCAATATTGAGTGTGTACAACAAGAAAAAGTCTTACACTATTTTTTGTCATGAATGTTGGCTTTCTGATAAATGGGATCCAATGGACTATGGCCGCGAATATGATTTTTCCATTCCATTTTTCAGCCAATTTCGCTCACTGCAATCAAAAGTCCCCAGGGCGAATTTATATAGAGAAAATTTTATATTAAGTGATTACTGCAACTACGGTCTTGATTTTAAAGAATGCTATTTATTGTTTGGTGGACAAAATAACGAAAGAGTATATTTTGGAAACCAAATTTTTGATTCACACGATTCTTTTGATATAGCTTTTTCTGAAAAAGTAGAATTCAGTTATGAAATTTTTGAATGCGCCAGAACCAATCTTTTGTTCTTCAGCCACCATTCAAATGACTGCATTGATAGTTTTTATTTAGCAGACTGTAGAAACTGCATGAATTGTTTTGGTTGTGTTGGGTTAGTGAACAAACAATATTATGTTTTTAATAAACCATACACCAAAGAACAATATCAAAAATTTATAAAATCAAATAATATTGGAAGTTTCAAAAATCATCAGGAATTCCTTAAAAAACTCAAAGAATTAGAATCAAAAATACCTCATCGTTATGCTCGTATTTATAAATCAGTGAATTCTGACGGTGACGACTTGTCAGAAGCTAGAAGTACTCATAACTCTTTTAGCTCTCGCCAAGCTGAAGATTCTAAATATTTATTTTTCTGCAGGCATAGGTCAAAAGATTGCTATGATAATTCGTTTAATGGCGTAAACGCTGAACTTCTTTATGAGATTGCTCATGGTTTTGGAGGATCAAATGGAGCCTTCAGCATGAGAAATTTTGATAACCAAGATTTTTTCTATAACGAAGAATGCCATAACTGCCATAATATTTTCGGATGTGAAGGTCTACGCAAGAAACAGTACTGTATTTTAAATAAACAATACAACAAAAAAGAATATGGAGAGATTTTGCCAAAAATAATCAAGCACATGAATGATATGCCGTATCATGACCAGAAAGGAAGAACCTATAAATACGGAGAGTTTTTCCCGGCGGAACTTTCGCCTTTTGCTTATAATGAAAGTATCGCTCAAGAATATTTCCCCTTAACAAAGGAAGAAGCTTTAGAACAAGAATATAAATGGGAAGATGGAGAAACGAGGAATTATAAAATTGATATAGATAGTAAAGATATCCCAGACCACATAAAAGATGTTGGGGAGGATATTGTGGGTAAAGTTATCGCTTGTGAACATGCGGGAGGATGCAAAGACCAATGCACTGAAGCATTTAAGATTGTTCCAGAAGAATATAAATTTTATAAAAGATTCAACTTGCCACTACCCAGGTTGTGTTCAAATTGCCGGCATTATCAGCGAATCGGATTAAGAAATCCACTAAAGCTCTGGGATAGAAAGTGCATGTGTGATAAAGAAGGTCATTTCCATGAAAAAGAAAAATGTGTAGTAGAATTCAAAACAAGTTACGCTCCCGATCGACCAGAAATCATTTTTTGTGAAAAATGTTACCAGCAAGAAATTTATTAGTACACATACCAACATACTGGAGTTTGTAAGGATATTAAAATTATGGAAAAGAAAAATAAATCAAAAAATAAAAAACCGAAAATCATTGTCCTCTCTGGGTATGGACTTAATTGCGAAGAAGAAACGAAGTTTGCTTTTGAGTCTGCGGGTGCAAAAAAAAATGTAAGAGCGGACATCGTGCACATCAATGACTTGATTGCTAAACCGAGAATGTTGCAGAAGTATGACGTCATGGCTTTTCCAGGTGGATTTTCTTATGGTGATGATACGGGAAGCGGGAAAGCTTATGCTAATAAATTCAAAAATTATTTAGCAAAAGAACTGGAAGAATTTTTAGCGCGTGATACTCTTGTTATTGGCATTTGTAATGGATTTCAAATAATCACAAACTTAGGAATTCTGCCCGGAGCGCTAACATATAATAAAAATGGAAGATATCTTGATCGTTGGGTTGATTTGAAAGTAACGGGACGAAGTCCTTGGCTCAAGGATATTAAAAAAATATCTCTTCCCATAGCGCACGGTGAGGGACATTATGTTATTTCACCTAAAGAATACAAAAAAATACAAAAGGATAAACAAATAGCATTTAAATATATAAAAGGGGAAATCTGTAAATTCCAAAATTTGGAACATAACCCAAATGGATCAGACTATGACATTGCGGGTGTTTTGGCTTATAATGGAAGGGTTCTTGGATTGATGCCTCACCCTGAGCGAGCAATGTTTTCTCATCAAAACCCTTTGTGGCATATAAATAAAAACACACCAAAAGAAGGGAGGGGATTGCAGGTTTTTAAAAATGCTATAAATTATTTTTCCGCCCGAGGCGGATCCGCCTATGGCGGAAAGAAATAAACCACGAAACATGAGCGACCTTAAAGAAAAATGCGGGATTGTTGGTATTTATGGCAAAGGTTTGCCGGTTTCAAGGCTTGCCTTTTTTTCTTTATTTGCTCTCCAGCATAGAGGCCAGGAAGCTTCTGGCATAACAACCAATGATGATGACAAACTTCACACACACAAGGGCGTAGGACTTGTGGCCCAAGTTTATAAAGAGAAGGATATAGAAAAATTACACGGATATATCGGGATAGGACATAACAGGTACTCCACTTCAGGCGGAGGAGCGTTAGATCATGCTCAACCAGTTCTAAATAGTGATTTTTCTTTCGCTCTTGCCCATAACGGAAATTTGCCGAGTGTTAAAGCGCTAGAAAAATTTCTTTCATCCAAAAAAAAATTAAAAAGGGATCGTTCAGATTCAGAGCTTATTGCTGATGCTATTGATTTCTATATTAAAAAAGGGAACTCGGTATCAGAAGCAGTTAAAAAAATTTTTCCGCTTATTACTGGAGCCTTTGCCCTAGTAATGATGGATAAAGATACGCTGGTTGCGGTACGAGATATTTATGGTATGAGGCCGCTTTCGCTCGGAAAGATAGGCGGGGGATATATCTTCGCATCAGAGACATGCGCTATTTCTACTGTCGGGGCAAAGTTTGTTCGGGATGTAAATCCGGGAGAAATGATTGTTATAAATAAAAATGGCATAAAAAGTATAACATTGGCAAAGGCAAATCCAAAACATGATATTTTTGAATATGTATATTTCGCTCGACCCGATAGTACGATGAATGGAAAATTAATTTACCAAGTTAGGAAAAATTTCGGCAAGGAGCTAGCGCATGAATTTAATTTAAATGTTGACACAGTGGTGCCGGTGCCGGACACGGCAATGCCCGTTGCCTTGGGTTATAGCGAAGTTTCTGGCATTCCCATGGAAATGGCATTAGTGAAGAATCGTTACGTGCATCGGACATTCATTGAACCGGATCAAAAATCTCGTCGGAATAGCGTCGCCCTTAAATTAATACCCCTAAGGGAAATATTAAAAGGGAAAAAAATCGCAGTCATTGATGATTCTATTGTTCGTGGTAACACAAGCAGAAAATTAGTCAAGACATTGTTTAAATCCGGGGCAAAAGAAGTGCATTTATTGATTTCCTCGCCGCCTATCCGCTATCCAGACTTTTATGGAATCGACACCCCAAAACAAAAAGAATTGATCGCTTCAAGTAAAACAGTCGAGCAAATTAGGAAATTTTTAGGTGCTACTTCACTACATTTTTTATCTCTTGATGGCTTAATAAAGTCCATTGGCTTGCCAAAAGACAAGCTTTGCACTTCATTCTTTACCGGCGTTTATCCGATTGATCTAAAAGAACGAAAAAAAGAAATAAATTATGACGTCCCAAAAACCTAAAATAAAGTTGGCGATTCTTATTTCTGATGCTGGCACTGGCACGAACTTGAAAGCAATAATCGATGGGGTTAATGCGGGAACAATTAACGCAGAAATTGTCGCAGTAATTTCTGATACAATAGAGGCGCTAGGATTAGAATATGCTAGAAAAAATAATTTAAGAATCGAAATTTGCGGAAAAAAAGAAGTCCTACTCTCGATTTTACAAAAATTAAATCCCGATTATGTTTGTTTGGCTGGCTGGAAGCAAATAATTCTTAACGAAGTTATACTTGCATATCCAAACAAAATTCTGAATCTACACCCCGGACTGGTTCCTGATACAATCAATGGAAGCCTGCCTGCGCAGACAGGTGTAAAAAACCCTGATGGTACAAACGCGCTTTGGAATAAGGGAATGCTAACCACAAAAGCTATCAGAAATTTCTTAGACCAGAAAAAAACTTATGCTGGGTCATCTATTCACTTTTTAACCTTGGATTTCGACTTTGGACCGGTTTTAGGCAGAACTTTTGAAAAAGTTGAACCCCATGATAATGTTGAATCATTGTATTCAAGACTTAAGAAAAAAGAAAATCAGCTGTATGTCGAAGTTTTAGAAAAATTATGTAAAAAATTATAATCGAATGGGTAATGCGATAGAAAACAAAAATATTACTTTCAAAAAAGATACTGGAAGAGAAACAGTTGTTGGAGTAATCAGTGAGATACAAATTAACCAGGGATCATATAGCACAATATTTGATAGTATTGTCGATGTTGCTGGACATAAAAAGAGATTTATAATAAAGAAATATAAAGATACTATGGGAGCCTCCGCGGCCAAAAATGCTGATAAGGCGTTTAAAAATTATTCTTTAGCCAAAAAAGCCGGGTTGAAAATTTTTCCTACTTTTAGGGTAAGTGAAAATAAAAAAAACATATTGATGACTACTGGTTTTTCTAATGGTCAGATATGTGTAGGAAGTAATAATGACATTACTGTAACTGAACTTGGACGACCACTTATTTGTGAAATACAAAATGTTGATAAATTTTTATCAGATTTTTTTAATGAACATCTTAAGGCGGCTAAACACGGGATCCGATTTTGGATTGATGTTTTCTTTTTTATTCTTAGTAGAAACGAACCCACTAAAATAGATTTCGTTGTAGGTGATTTAGATAACTCAGCAGAAATGGAACCTTCAAAATCAATAGGACTTCGCAATATGGAATATGCAAGAACAACCCTTATTGCATTTTGTGAAAAGAATATAAACACAAATTTTGCATACAAATTCAGAGAAAAAGTTGAAGCTTATTACGAACAAGGTGTTAATGCTGTAAATGCGAGTGAGCTAAATTAAAATAATAATATGCAGAAACAAAAAATTTTAATAGTTGGCTCGGGTGGAGGCAGAGAACATGCAATAGGGTGGAAACTGGCGCAGTCGCCCAATGCCGGTGAAATATTCTTTGCTTCTGGAAATGCAGGTACAGCAAAAATGGGAACAAACCTTGAAATAAAAGCAGACGACATCACCAGCCTGATAGAATTTGCCAAAAAAGAAAGTATTAACTTGACACTCGCTACATCAGATAATGTTCTGGCTTCCGGTGTGGTAGATGAATTTAAAAAAGTAGGATTGAAAATTTGGGGTCCGACGAAGGCTGCGAGCCAGATTGAATGGTCGAAAACATTTTCGAAGGATTTCATGCGCAGGCATAACTTGCCTACGGCAAAATTTGAAACTTTTAATGATTATGGGCAAGCAAAAAAATATATTGCGAATCATTCCTTACCGATAGTTATCAAAGCAGATGGTCTAGCTTTCGGTAAAGGAGTTGTAATTTGTCAAAGTCAAAAAGAAGCAGAAAAAACACTTGAAGATATCATGGTGAAAAAAATATTCGGGGATTCGGGGAATGAAGTGGTAATAGAAGAATTTCTCATAGGCCCGGAGATTTCAATTCACGCGCTTTCGGACGGGAAGAGTTACAAAATCTTTCCGAGCTCGCAAGATCACAAGAGAATTGGTGACGGAGATAAAGGACTAAATACTGGCGGGATGGGGGTAATTGGTCCGCTTCCGTTTGTGAGTAAAGAAATGATGGAAAGAATTGAAAAAGAAATTGTCGCTCCGGCACTAAAAGGAATGTCAGATGATGGAACCCCATTTGAAGGAATTTTATATCCAAGTTTGATGCTGACTGCAGATGGGCCGAAGATTATTGAGTTCAACGCGCGCTTTGGTGACCCAGAGTGCCAGGTTTATATGCGCCTACTTGACTCAGATTTACTAGAAATTATAAATGCCTGCGTTGATAAAAAATTAGAAAAAGTAGAGATTGAATGGAAAAATGTTTTCGCCTGTAACATTGCGCTTGCTTCCGGCGGTTACCCCGGAAATTATGAAAAGGGGAGATTAATCTCGGGGATCGATAAGGCAGGTCTTGAGCAAGAGATTGTTGTATTTCATGCTGGTACAACTATCAAAGACGGAAAAACAGTTACCAACGGCGGACGAGTCTTGGGGGTCAGCGCAACAGGGAACACTCTAGAGAAAACGCTTGGAAAAGCTTATAAAGCCATTGAGAAGATTTCTTTTGAGGGAATGCAGTACAGGAAAGATATAGGCAAGAAAGCCCTTTCATTAAAAAAACAAAGGTGATAGTATGAATTCATGAAAAAGACTATCTCGGTGGGAATAATCATGGGTTCGGATTCAGATTTGGCGGTTATGGCTGAAGCTGGTACGGTTATAGAAGAATTTGACATATCATATGAAATTACCGTGGCTTCAGCCCATCGTAGTCCAGAGTTGGTGCATAAATATGTAACTACCGCCAAAGAACGGGGAATAAAAGTTATTATCGCCGGAGCAGGCGGAGCAGCACATTTGGCAGGAGTAGCGGCCTCGCTCACTACACTTCCGGTTATCGGTATACCAATAAAAACAAAAAGTTTGGACGGGCTTGATTCACTTCTGTCCACCATAAGTATGCCTCCGGGGGTGCCGGTGGCAACCGTTGGTATCAATGCCGGCAAAAATGCCGGACTCCTTGCGGTGCAAATCCTTGCAATAGGTAATAAAAATTTGGAAAGTAAATTAATTGCCTACAAAGAAAAAATGAATATTGAGATAAAGATAAAGGGTGAAAAGCTTTCCGAAATCGGATATAAAAAATATTTGGCCTCGCCCGTGGACGACCTACGGCCGAGGGAGAAATAAAAATGTTAGAATTGATTGATGCAATAATTAAAACAAGAGAAACGGTGGCCGACATTTTTGTGAAGTCGTTGGTCAACCTTGAAGGAAATTCAGAGGTTGAAATTGTGAAAAAAATCCTTACTGAAATTAAAAATCACAACGAAATATTCCCCGAAGGGTGGTACAGTCCTCCACCAGCGGGAGTTGCAGTCTTGCTAGACCAAAAACCATTTGAACGCTTGAAATATGACTCATTACGAAATCCTGATTTTTGGCCAAAAGAAAACTTGCGTCTGGAGAAAGAGACTGTCGGACTAATTTTTTTCTCACCAATTGATCGGAAAACAAATATGATAGGAGACATTGGTTTTACTCTATATAGAGGAAATAATGAAGAAATAAAACAACATCTAAGAAAAGCTTATAAAAATATATTGGAAGTTGCGAAACATGCGGAAGTTGGAATGAGGTTTTCTGATTTGTGTATGTTTGCCATTAATTTGTTTCAAGACAAATTTAAGATAACTAGATGGGCCTCAATAAGTTCCGACCCAAATGTATCTATAAACATCGGACATTCAGTTCCGGGGTCTTTTGAAAATAATCCTACTTTTGGAAATACTTTTGAAAAAATAAAAGAAAGTATTAGAACAAAACGAGTTCATCTTATTGGGACTGAAAATTTTTATATTCCAAAGACATGTGCGTTTACCGTTGAATCAAGATTGGAAAATTTCGATAATCCAAACCTACCAAGTACCTATTTTCATTTTATCGTGTGTTTCGATAATGGCAAGAAAACAATTTTAGAAAATTATAGTGAAATTTTTAAAACAGTCGGAATGGATTATATGAACGTAAAATAATCACATGAGCAAATCATCAAAAAAGAAAATTTATTCTCAAGATGGTGTTGATGTGGAAGAAGAAGCTTCGTTTAGTAGTTTCGCCGGGTCAATTTGCAAGAAAAGTTATAAGAATTCACCCTTTGTTAAAGTTCATGATTTCTCGGGCGGAGGATTTCGTGGTCCTCGGCCTTTTACTCTGAAGAATCTTCCGAAAGGATATTTTATTGAAGCTTCAACAGACAGCATCGGTACCAAAGGTATTTTGATCGATGCAGCAAAAACTCATCATCTAGCGGCTCACGACCTCATCGCCATGACCGCAAGCGACATCACTCGCTTTGGTGGAGTGCCTTTAGTTGTGGTAAATATACTTGATGTTGATTCGGTAGGAACGAAAGGAGACAAAGTTAGTAAAATATGTAAAAGCGCAATTTCTGGACTGGGTGAAGTTGCAAAAAAATCTAAAATTGTGGTATTAAAAGGAGAGACTGCTCAGATGGGCAATGCCTTGGGTGGGGAGGATGCACATTCGAAAACAAAGTTGAATTGGGGAGCCACTATGATTGGCGCTTATCATAAAAATAAAATGATTACCGGGGAAAATTTATCAGCCGGACAGGTTATTATTGCGCTTAAAGAAAACGGTTTCCGATGCAATGGCATAAGCTCAGTGCGTAAAGCATTGAAACAAAAATTTGGTAAAAGTTGGTGGAAAAATCCTAGAGCAAAAGAAAGCATAAAACAAGCGGCAACTCCTTCGATGCTCTATGACATGTTCATAAACACTCTGCATGGCTGGTTTAGTAAGAACTTTAAGCCAGAAATTCCTATCCATGCTATCGTTCATTTATCCGGCGGAGCTTTTAAGGAAAAATTGGCAAAAGATATTCTTTTTCCAAAAAAACTTTCCGCAGAACTTTTTGATTTATGGGAACCACTCCAAATTATGAGAGAATGCGCAGAATGGCGAAAAATTAATGATGAAGAATTCTATGAAGTTTGGCATGGAGGGCAAGGTATGTTATTGGTTATAAATGCGAAAGATGCCCCATACTGCATAAAGAGGGCGAAAGATTTTGGGATTAAAGCAAAAATTGCAGGTAAAATTACTAAAACAAAAAATTCAAAAGTTACTATAATTTCTAAATTAACAAAAAATAAAAAAATAATATATAATCAATGATGTATGAACATCCTAGAAAAAACGGATTTTAAAAACTTAGGAGAGAAGTATGTCGGCAAGGTACGCGATGTTTATATTCAGCCCGATAGAGTCATTATGGTCTCCACCGACAGGTACTCCGCTTTTGACCGCAACTTAGCACTAATACCTTGCAAGGGCCAAGTGCTGACACAAGTCAGTAAATTCTGGTTCGAGCAAACGAAGGATATTGTGCCAAATCATGTCATTGATTTTCCTGATCCAAATGTGGTGGTGGGAAAGAAATGCGAAGTTTTGCCGGTAGAAATAGTGCCTCGAGGCTACATTACCGGAGTTACCGGAACTTCGTTGTGGACCTTATATCAGAAAGGCCAGAGAGATTTCGGTGACTTTACTTTACCGGATGGAATGAAAAAAAATCAGAAACTGGAAAAAGTTGTGCTTACGCCTACTACTAAACACGAAACGCACGATCGACCCCTCTCCAGCAAAGAAGTTGTTGACGGTGGCTATATGACCAAAGATCAATGGGAAAGAGTTTCTGATATCTCTTTGAAATTATTCAAGCGAGGGCAAGAAATCGCCCTACAAAAGGGATTAATCTTAGTAGATTGTAAGTACGAATTTGGAATAGACGAAAAGGGTGAATTAATGCTAATAGATGAATTGCACACCCCGGATTCTTCCCGTTATTGGCAAGCTAATTCTTATCAAGCAAGGATAGAACAGGGGCTTGAGCCGGAAAATTTTGATAAAGAGTTTTTACGTCTGTGGTTTAAAGACAACTGCGATCCGTACAAAGATGAAAAGCTGCCAGAAGCTCCGGCGGAAATGGTAAATGAGCTTTCTCGAAGATATGTAAAAATTTGCGAGCAAATCACCGGAATGCCTTTTGAGGTAGAATCAGGCGATATTGAAAAAAGAATCGAAAATAATCTAAAAAAATACGAATTAAAATAATATGCCCCTAAATTCGATCTCTCCAATAGACGGACGATATGAGAAATACACCAAACCTCTGGTGCCATATTTTAGCGAATCTGCCTCGATGAAATACAAAATCCTTATGGAGTGTGAATATTTAATTGCTCTATCAGAAACCAAGGGAGTAAGATTGCGAAAATTGAGCGCAAAAGAAAAAAGTTTGATAAGAAATGTCTATGAAAAGTTTTCATTAATAGACGCGCAAATTATTACCGATATCGAATTAAAGGGTTACAAAAACATCAAAGCCACCAATCATGATTTTAAGGCGATAGAATATTTCACGAAAGATAAGTTAAAAACAACAAGTTTAAAAAACTGCTTAGAATGGGTCCATTTTGCATTAACTAGCGAAGATGCAAGTAATATTGCCTATGCCCTGATGTTAAGTGAAGGCTTGCGAGATGTATTCTTGCCAGCCCTGGAGGAAGTTATAAAAAAAATTGGACAGTTGGCTAAAACAAATAAAAATATGCCTATATTGGCTCGTACACATGGTCAACCAGCTTCTCCGACTACTTTTGGCAAGGAATTTAAAATTTTTTATTCGAGACTCAACAGACAGCTAGGACAATTAAAGAAATATCGCCCGCAAGCAAAGTTAAACGGGGCTACTGGCAATTATAATGCCTTGGCTGTGGCATATCCCCGTATTGACTGGGTAAAATTTTCTGAAAAATTTATTAGACAGATAAATAAACAAAGGAAAAACAATTTAGAAGCGAGCTTGCTAACAACCCAAATAGAATCAAGTGATAGTTATGCAGAACTTTTTGACATTATCCGTCGTGTAAACACTATTCTAATTGATTTCAACCAAGATGTCTGGCGTTACATTAGCGACGATTGGATTGGTCAGAAATTAAAAGAGGGAGAAGTAGGTTCATCTACCATGCCCCATAAGGTAAACCCTTGGTTTTTGGAAAATAGTGAGGGAAATTTAGGTATAGCTAATTCGCTATTTGAATTTTTTAGCAGAAAATTACCAGTATCTCGATTGCAAAGAGATCTGTCAAATTCCACAGTGTTGCGAAATATTGGTACCGCATTCGGACATTCTTTGATTGGATATAAATATCTTATAAATCAACTTGGCAGGCTTCAGATAAACAAACAAAAAACTTTGGAAGACTTAAAAAAACACCCGGAAATAATCGCGGAAGCTATTCAGACCATTTTGCGTAGAGAGGGCGTAAAAATGCCTTATGAAAAATTAAAGGAACTAACTCGGGGCAAACAAGTTACGCTAGATGATATTCATAATTTTATAAATTCTTTAGACATCAATAAAAAAATTAAAAAAGAATTATTGAAAATTACTCCAGAGAATTACATAGGGCTGGCGTCAAAACTCGCTTCAATGTAAGATAAGAAGATGGTTAAGAGAATTCTGGCTTTTATGATACTTTTGCTTTCCATACTTTTTATGCCCTTTTGGGTGTCTGCCATATTGGCATTTGCGGGCATGGTATATTTTTCTTTCTTTGCGGAGGCTGTTGTTCTGTTTTTCTTATCTGATTTGCTTTATGGAGCAAGAGAGGCAAAATTTTTTAATATAGTTTTTGTTTCTTTAATCATTTCGGTTTTAACCCTATTTGTCTTAGAATTTTTAAAGAAAAAAATTAAATTTTACCCATAATGATATTGCGAATTTTTAAAAAAAGAAAACGGAAAAATACCGAAGTTGCTCCTGATGAGATTTTTCTTGATTCAGAAAATCAGCAGAATTTCGACCGTCAGCAATTCGAGGGCCGGATAGAAAAACCGATTTCTAAAAAAAATATTTTGTTTCTCGGTGTTTTGTTTTTTATATTTGCCGGGTTGTTCGGGGGACGTCTTGCATATCTGCAAATACATAAGGGAGAAGCCTACTTAGAAAGGAGCGAAAATAATATTCTAGAAAAAGTAATTATTTTCACTGAAAGGGGAATAATTAATGACCGTAACAACAAAGAATTAGCTTGGAATGAGCCTGTGCGCAACTCTGAAGATACCGTAACGATGGATGGTAAAAAAGAATTACCGGAAACACTTTCTAATCGTATCTATTTATCACCTGGATTTTCGCATTTATTAGGATATGTAAGTTATCCAGCCAAAGATAAAGATGGGAATTTTTGGCAGAGTGAATTCATGGGCAAGGACGGACTTGAAAAAGAGTATGATAATAAAATCAAGGGTGAAAATGGATCGAAGATAATAGAAACCGACGCATTGGGAGAAATTGTTTCAGAAAATGTTGTAAATACTCCCAAACGTGGTCCAGATCTGAAAACAACGATTGACTCGCAAGTCCAGAAAGAATTATTCACCTTGATAAAAAATTTATCAGAAAATAACTCATTTACTGGCGGAGCGGGAATATTAATGGATATTCAAAATGGCGAAATAATAGCCTCCACCAGCTTCCCGGAATATGATGCGGAAATTCTTTCGTTGGGAGATGATACGGTAAAAATTAATAATTATATAAATAATGAAAGAAAATTTTTTCTAGACAGAACAATCTCTGGACTTTATACTCCAGGTTCAATCGTAAAGCCATTTCTCGCAATGGGAGCTTTGACGGAAGGTATTATCGACCCTTATAAAAAAATTCTTTCTACGGGATCAATTTCAATTCCGAATCCATATTTTAAAGATCAGGAGAGCATTTTCAAAGACTGGAGAGCGCACGGCTGGACGGATATGGCGCAAGCTCTTGCCGTCTCGAGCGACGTCTATTTTTATTCAATCGGAGGAGGCTTTGAAGATCAGACGGGTCTTGGAATCTCAAATATTGAAAGGTATGCTCGACTTTTCGGAGTTGGAGAGAAAACAGGAATTGACTTGCCAGATGAAAAAGCGGGCATTATCCCAAATCCAAAATGGAAAGAAGAAAATTTTAATGGGGATCCATGGCGTCTCGGAGATACTTATCATACCGCTATCGGACAATACGGATTCCAGGTTACTCCAATCCAAATGGCACGTGCTGTATCAGCCATAGGAAATTACGGAAAACTTGTAACCCCGCATTTTATATTAGGTGATATGGAAAAGGAAAATCAAATTTTAATGACAGATTTTCCAAAAGAAAATTTCGATGTTATTCATGAAGGGATGAGGCAAGCTGTTACTTATGGCACAGCGGTAACTCTAAATGTGCCTTATGTAAAAGTTGCCGCAAAAACTGGTACAGCTCAACTTGGCGTAAATAAAAATAAGGTTAACTCGTGGGTTATTGGTTTTTTCCCATATGAAAATCCGCGATATGCTTTCACCGTAATGATGGAAGCCGGTCCTTCGGCCAACAGCGCCAGCGCTTCATCTGTTATGCGAGGACTGTTAGACTGGATGTATATCTACACTCCAGAGTACTTCAGCCAGTAAGATTTGTAGTGAATTCGCGGTATTTGCATTTTTTGTCTCCATGAAATACAATATAACTATGCGTAGAGCATATATATTTTTGTTTTTAGGCATTTGGGTGGCGATTCTGCCATATTTGGGTTTTCCGCATTCTTGGAAGAATATCTTATTTACTATCTCTGGTTTAGGAATTATTTACTTCAGTTTTATATTGTACGGAGAATACAAAGGTAAGGAAAAACAAGTAAAAACCTTTGATAATTTTTCAGAAAACAATAACTTTGGTGAAAAAGAAAAGGGTGGCGAAGAAAAATCAGAAGAAAAATAATACAAAATGTCAGAATTTTTTAAAACAAGATATGTCACTGGTGTTGTTTTATTTATAACTCTCTTTTTCATTCTGGGTGTTTATGTGGGCTTCAACCATCGCTCCGAGATAGAAAAAGTTGCAAACCTTTCTGGAAAAGAAACTGCGGTAGCGACAGAAGCCGATTTTTCTCCTTTTTGGAAAGTTTGGAATCTTATAAATGAAAAATATCCAAGTGTCAGCGAAGTAACAGACCAGGAGCGGATTTACGGCGCGATTTCGGGCTTAATGAGCTCCCTTGATGACCCTTACAGCGTATTTTTTGATCCAGAAGAAGCAAAAATGTTTCAAGATGAAATAGCCGGCAATTTTAGTGGAGTTGGCATGGAAGTAGGCAAAAAAGATGGAGTGCTCACCGTCATAGCACCCCTGAAAGACACTCCAGCTTATCGAGCCGGCATAAAATCAGGAGATAAAATTTTAAAAATTGATCAAGTCATTACTATCGATTTCACTGTCGAGCAAGCTGTTAGATTAATAAGAGGGGAGAAAGGTACGGAGGTCACGCTCACCATACTACACGATGGAGAGAGAGAACCGGTAGAAATAAAAATTGTCCGGGATGTCATCAATCTGCCGACCCTAGACACAGAATTACGTCCTGATGGAATTTTTGTAATAAAACTTTATAGTTTTTCGGCTATTTCCACTCCTTTGTTTCGTAATGCTATGAAAGAATTTGCTTCAGCGAAAACTGACAGACTTGTGCTTGACTTGAGGGGGAATCCCGGCGGATACTTGAGCGCCGCTGTGAATATAGCCAGCTGGTTCCTGCCAGAAGGAAAGATTGTTGTAACGGAAGATTATGGAAACAATAAAGATCCAGTAGTATTCAGAAGCAGGGGTTATGGCATATTTAGCGATAAATTTAAATTCGTAGTCCTAATAGATGGTGGATCCGCTTCAGCGTCTGAGATCGTAGCGGGCGCATTGCAAGATCATAAACAAGCAATTCTCGTGGGCGATAAGAGCTTCGGTAAAGGCTCTGTACAGGAAGTTGAAGATGTGACGGCCGACACGATTTTGAAAATTACGGTTGCTAAGTGGCTTACACCTAATGATCATTTAATTGCTGAGACGGGCCTCACTCCAGACTATCCGGTTAAATTTACCAGAGAAGACGCAAATGCAAAGAAGGACCCTCAAATGGATAAAGCGGTAGAGTTGTTAAATAGTTGGCCGGGTATAAAATAAAAAATATGAATCCCGTTAGAAATTTACAAAACGGGATGAGATTATAAGATTAACAATAATCATCTATCTTTATTTATAAAAATATAAGTACGAATAGTATGATTTCTAAACGGGATGAAAGTGATATTTCTGCGCGATGTGCCCAGAGTTGGGAAAAAATATGATGTCAAAGAAGTCAATGACGGCTACGCCATGAATTTTTTATTTCCTAGAAAATTAGCGCAAAATGCCACACCAAAGGCGCTAGCAGAACTTGAAACCCGAAAAAAAGATATCATATTAGAAAGGGAAGTGCAGGCAGACCTTTTAATGAAAAATTTGGAAGAAATAAAAGGAAAAGTCCTGCATATTAAAGCCAAGGCAGATGATAAGGGTCATTTATATTCCCAAATCCATGAAAAAGAAATCGTGGAAGCAATGAAGAGCGAACACCGGGCTGACATTACGGAAGAATTTATTGTATTAGAAAAACCGATTAAAGAAGTAGGGGAGTTCGAAATTCCGATAGAAATCAAGACCGCCGCCGGTGGCGAGGTAAGCAAAAAATCTTCGTTTAAACTCGTGGTGGAGGGAAATTAAATATGGAACGAAAGTCGCCACAATTTGGAGCCAGATTACTAAAAGCTATACGGCATAATGAAAAATTAGCGCAAGAAGGATATTTTAGATCCGGAAAAAGAATTACCGAAGAAGATTGGTATCACGATACTATAGAGGGTTTCGGTATTTGTTTTTATGAAACAATACCAACAGAGGAAAGAGATACTGGGAACTTAAAAAGTTTTCCGAAAGATTCGCCTTTATATATTATTCAAAGCGAAATTTTTCTTGATAATATTTTAAGAACTTTAGAAAAAAACGAAAGGAGAACGGCAGTTGAACTTGGCGGACAGGGTATTTTATTTCAGGCTTTTCCAAAAGGTTTTTTCGAAAGAACGGCTGGAGTATGCTTGAAAGATACAAGAACAGAGGGAGAAAGAAGGGGAGAAGAAAATAGAGGGCACTATGTTATAGAAGATGATATTATGGATACCGTAAATCCTAATTTACTTGAAAAGATTAAACAAGTTTTAGGTACAGAAAAAGTTGACCTGGTAGTTTGCCGAATGAAGGGACCATTAAACTATTTGGATAGACACCCGGCAATTTTGGACAGATTAGTAAGAGTATGGTACGAGCTACTTCCAGAAAACGGTTTAATGTTTGCTCAATTTGTATATAAGAGAGATTCTTTTGAAGATGAAAGACTTATAAAATTAGTACAAGAATGGGCGAAACTCGTAGGAGCAAAGTATCCAGAAATCAGAGTTACTGTAGGTAATGTACGGCTTGATAATGCCGCAATACGCATACACAAAAAACCCGGCGCTCCAGAAAAATTACCTCCAGCCACGCAACTGTTTGGACAGAAAACACTTAAACTTCGCTAGATTACACCAACCACTTTTTTTACTACAGTGGCGCCGTTGAAGGAGATTTTGCGCTTTGAGCCGAATTTGACTGTACCGGACTTAAGGGCAAAAAGGGTATGGTCTTTGCCCACTGACACGTTATTGCCAGCCAAAATAGCTGTACCGCGCTGACGGACGATAATAGAGCCAGATTGGGCATTTTGCCCGTCAGAGAGCTTAATACCGAGGTATTTGGGGTTCGAATCTCTTAAATTTTTGGCAGTTCCGCCAGCTTTTCTATGTGCCATATGTGTGATAAAGTATATATAATTCTATGGGAAAAATCAAGCAATTCGCGGAAAGCGAGAGGGGAAAGGATATTTTGGTTGTTTTAATCGTGATCTTAGTTGGACTAGCTTCATTTGAGCTTGGCAGACTTTCCAAGGGCAACGATGGCTCTGGTATAAAAATCGAGTATCCTATTCAAAATCAAGAAGCCAGCGTGATTTCACAAGCAAGCCATTCTAGTGTTTTGCAAAAGACTGAAATAGAAAAAAATTCAACTGGAAAAAAATTTTTTGCTTCAAGCAGAGGAAGCAAATATTATCCCGTAGGTTGCGAAGCGGGAAAAAATCTGAAACAAGAAAATCGAGTCTATTTTAATACAAGGGAAGAAGCAGAAAAAGCCGGATACGAACTCTCTGCTTCATGTAGATAAATCGCCCTAGTAGTGAAGGGAAGGGCCATTTCAAGCCTTATTTATAATATAGAGGCGTGTCGCACAATATATGTTTGCGACATAAAATGTCGTAGAACATAGCGTGGATTGTGCGACATTGAAAATGTCGCACAATCCACTTTGGGTATATAAATATACCAACCGTTAGAAATTCTTCAAAAAATCCCAGACACTGTACGCAATCGATTTAATCCAGTTCAATGCGTCTTCTACGCTAACACCATAATAGCGCATTAGAAGAAGCGCAACTGCTATAATTATTATTGTCTGTATAAATCCGTTATGTTTATTCTTCATATCTTGTTCTACATTTTATCATAAAAATGATAACTCAAGCAAATAAAATTATTGTCTGTAGGGTGGTAAATAATACATTGCATCCAGATATGCGTTTATTGGAGCAACGGGCAATCTATAAATACGCCCGCCGCAAGCAACAGATGGCTTGGAAGCCATTTTAACGGCTTCTGAAGCATATAAGGACACATGTAGATGCGGGCCCGTAACATGCCCCGTAGCTCCACTATAGGCCACGACCTGCCCCCTTTTTACGTTTTCACCTTCACGTACCCGGATGAGAGAAAGATGGCCGAAAGTACTTGAGAGTCCATTATTATATTTAATGAAGACATATTTTCCGAAAGATGCTCCAGCGCAAGTCAGGTCAGTATCCCCTATACCTAAAACCTCGCCATCGGACATAGCCATTACCGGAGTGCCGACAGAAGCGCGAAAATCTACTCCATTATGAGTTCCAGAAGCATATAAGCGCTTGGCATCAACAGTTTTGCCGAAAAGTTGAGTCACATATACTTGCTCAAGTGGCCAACTCAAAACTCCGGCATTCGGCAATTTGGAGGGATCAAGGATATATTGCAGTTGCGCCTCATAGTCGCGTAGTTCTTTCTCGAACGCATCCCTTTGCGCAATTCTATCTCTTAGAAGTTTTTGATAATTGGCTTCATTGTTTTGTGTTTGTTTTAAAAGCTTGCTTTTTTCATTCGCATTTTGCACCACTATTTTTTGCTGGTCGGAAAGTTTCGACTTTAAGGCCGTAAGCTCATTTTTTGCCTCAATTGTTTCTTTCCTAGTATCTTCGAGGTCGCCTTTCACTTGCTTAAGCTTAAGTATTTTTCCCCTGATTCTTTCTCGGACAGTAACTATATTATCTATATCGTTCCAAATCACAGTAAAGGCATTTTCTGATAAAATAGTTTGTAGTATTATGTTTTGCTCAAATTCATTGGTCTGCCTAATACCGAGAGAAATAGAATCTATATTGTTTGAGATAGAATCTTCTTTGTTGCCTATATCATCACTTAAACTTTGTATTTTTAAATTTGTTCTATCGATTTTTGTTTGGGTAATGGTAATGTCTGTATTTAATTTTTTCTTGGTTAAATCAAGTTCTTTTATTGTGCCACTCAGGGTGTTTTTTTGTTTCTCTAGATTACTAAGTTCCGTTTGATAAGACGCTATCTCTCTCTCAAGTCTGGCAATATCTGAATCTTTTTGGTCAATTTTATTTTGAAGTTCTTTGGCTGTCTCCGCATAGGTAAAAAAGGAGGGTAAAATAAGGACACCCATAAATAAAACTCCTAAAATGATGGAACTAAATCGCTTTTTGTAGACGAGATATTGTTTCATTTTTACCTATGATAGATGCAATAATAAAGGGATCGGGAGATTTGTCGGATCCGGAGAGAGCATAACGTACTGGATGGAGCACCTCTCCCCTGCTCTCACCCATGTTGGCTACGAGCATGAGCGCATCCTTGACATTCTCCGTGGTGAAATTATTTTCATCAATGTTCCCTAGCGCTTGTATTACTATTTTTATATTTTCAGAAATTTTTTCAGGAGTAGAATTTTTAAAAATTAATTTCTCCCTCTGGATTTCTGGTGTCTCGAAAAAGAGATCTAACTTCCCCCTCTCCGCTATGTCTTTAACATCGCCCCATTTAGAAATGCGTTCAAGTACAACGGGTACAAGTTTAGAATTTTTCATACCCTCTGGCAACCATTCTAAAATATTTTTTTCTATTTGCTCTGGAGATAATTTTTTTATGTGTTCTTTGTTTATCCAGTCCAATTTTTCTTCATTGAATTGAGCTCCTGATTTTTGGATATGTGTCAAATCAAACGATTCCACTATTTCTTCTCGCGACATCACTTCCCTATTATCACCACTACCCGGATTCCATCCTAGAAGAGCTAAAAAATTAAACATTGCCTCTGGTAGATAACCTTCGTTTCTATATTCCAAAACATCTTTAGCTCCTTCCCTTTTACCCATTTTTTTGTTTCCCTCTTCGCCCATAATGGGAGGAGCTGTAACATATGTTGGCTGAGGAGCCTCAAGTGCTTCGTACACGGCAATATAATTAGGTGTAGAAGAAATAAATTCTTGTCCTCGAACAACATGGGTTATGCCCATTTCAATATCATCTACAATATGGGCAAAGTTATAAGTCGGATAGCCATCACTTTTTATGAGAATAAAATCATCGAGTGCTTCCGGACCAGCAGTTAATTCTCCACGCACCGCATCGTGCCAGACTGTGCGTTTTGGTTCTTTGATTTTGAAACGAAGTGGGAAGCCCTCTTTCCATTCCGGCGGATTTTCTGGTCTATGTTCACGAAATAAAAAAGCTCGTTTTTCTTCTTCAGCTTTTTTCCTAAATTGTTCAATTTCTTCTAGAGAGCTAACATCGGAATATGCAAATCCCTTTTTGATTAAAATATTTGCGTATTTTTTATATATTTCAAGTCGTTCAGATTGGGTATAGCACATACCCGGCTCGCACTTATCTGGACCAGCGTCATAATCTAACCCAAGCCATCTAAGCGTCTCCATGATGTGTTCGATTGAGCCCTCTACTTCCCTTTTTTTGTCTGTATCCTCAATACGAAGTATGAAAATACCGTTATTTTTCCGGGCCCAAAGCCAAGCAAAAAGAGCCGTGCGTACACTACCCACGTGCATAAAGCCCGTCGGCGACGGCGCAAACCTGGTTACTACTTTTTTATCTTCCATGCTTTTATGATAGCATAAAAATTCAACCCCCTGAATCCCCCTTATCAGGGGGACTAAAAATATCTCTTGTATTCCCTTCCCCTGACAAGGGGAGGGTTAGGGAGGGGTTGTCTTTTTTATTCTTTTTATTAAGTCTTCTTTAACCCTCTCCATATTCTCCAAAACTTCTTCATTTCTATATCTTAGTATTCTCAATCCAAATTTTTGCTTTAATAAATTATCTCTTTCCTTGTCCCTTTCTTTTTGGAAATCATGTATTCCCCCGTCTATTTCTACTACCAAGCCCAGACTTGCACAATAAAAATCCACAATAAAATTATCTAGGGGTTTCTGTCTAGTAAATTTAAATTCTGCCAACTTTTTATTTTTCAGAATTGTTTCCCAAAAAATTTTCTCTGCTTCGGTTGTTTCTTTTCTTAATTCTCTTGCTCGAGAGACCAAATTTTTATCATAAGGAATATAGGGTATATTGTTTTTCATAGATTTAATTCTAACACAACCCCCCAACCCCCTTATCAGAGGGCTTCCACAACCACTTCTCCTCGCCCTGACAAGGGAGAGGTTGGGAGAGGGTTTTTTCCTTGGTTTTTATTCCTCATGGCTCAAAGCAATGTCAATCAGCTCGCGTGCAATTTTTTTTGCCGCCCCTGGCTTATTGAAAGCTTTCACGTTTCTTACCATAGTTTCATACCCCTTCTGATCTCCCAATATTCTTTCAACCTCTCCGCTTAAAATATTGGCGGTCATATTCATTTCTTCCACAACACTGCAGGCTCCTGCCCGGGCATAATTGAAGGCATTTTTTTTCTGGTGGTCTCCATTGGTGTTGGTGATAGGCACTAAAATCGATGGCACGCCCCAAGATGCAATTTCAAATATAGTTGACCCCGCTCGAGAAATGATAATTGTCGCCACACCAGCAGCCATTTTCTTGACCAGTGGATTTAAAAAGGCAATAGGCAAATATCTTAATTTGTCTTTATTGTCGGAGAGGATCACTCCGGCCCTACCCGTAATTGTTTTGAAATTTTTGATTCCAGTTTGATGAATAACTTGATAATTTTTTAAAAGCCTTGGTAATGCATCGAGGATAGTGTTGTTTATTATTTCTGCGCCTTGAGAGCCTCCCATGATTAAAATAACTGGCAATTTTGATTCAAGTTTGAAGTACTCAAGCGCATCCGCTTTTGCCGCGGGGTGTTCTACCTCTGCCATTATCGGTTGCCCCGTCCAGGCAACTTTTTCAGATGGAAAATAATGGCTAGCTTCTTGGAATGATACAGCAATTTTTTTAGCAAAACGTCCAGTCCAATTGTTGACTCGCCCGGGCGCAGAATCCGATTCATGGATGACGACAGGGATACGCAAAAGTCTAGCGGCACAAACAGTTGGAAATGCCGCATACCCCCCTTTGCTAAAAACAACATCCGGATAGATAGAGAAAACTTTATAAACTGCGTTTATTGTACCAAAAAATAATTTAAAAATGTCTACGAAATTCAAGAGAAAACTTTTGAAAGAAAAGTATGTGCGCATCTTGCCAGCACTAACTTTTTCATACAAAAGTTCGTTCTCAAACAACATTTTCTTGTCATATGGATCATCAGAAATATAATAGAGTTCAGGACCTATTATATTTTCATGATCGATTATTTCATTGACTTTTTGAGCGACAGCGATAATGGGGTAAAAGTGCCCGCCTGTTCCCCCGCCGGTGAAAACTATTTTCATCCCGTTAGAAGCAGATCGCGATCAACTCGCGCTTCTGATATTTTATGTTGCTAATGTCTTTAAATCTTGGTTTCATGTTTTACTTATATTTAAATTGCGATCGCGGTTTCTAACGGGATTGCTGGAATTTTGATACTTGAAACACAATGCCGACGGCGAAAAGGTAGACCATAAGCGCAGTACCTCCGTGGCTCATAAAAGGAAGGGGTACGCCTGTCAGTGGAAAAACTCCTGTAACAGAAGCCATATGCATAAATGTTTGCGCCGTAATCATTATAACAATCCCAGAGACCAAAAGTCCACCAAATGAATCAGGAGAATTGTTGGCAATGCGAAATCCACGTAGAATAAAAAGAATGTAAAGAAATATTGTTGCAACTGCTCCGATAAAACCAAGTTCTTCACCCAATACGGCAAAAACAGAGTCCCCTTGCGGTTCTGGGAGATAGCTAAATTTTTGAATACTCTGACCAAGTCCCCTGCCGAAAATACCACCTCCACCTAGGGCAATAAGCGATTGCTGGATCTGGTAGGAAGATCCACGGGGATCAGATGCAGGATTAATAAAGGTTTTCACCCGCTCTTGGAGATATGGCGTGAAAGCCACAAAAGATAAAAGTACCAAAATAAGCCCGGTAGAGAGCCCAAGAACATATTTCATCGGAACACCAGAAATAAAAAGCATGGATATTCCAGTTACAGTGATCAAAATAAAACTCTTGGTATCTGGCTGCCGCAGAAGAATGAAGGCGATAATCGTAAGCATTATAAAAAGTGGTAAAATTCCGAATTTAAAATTTTTGACCCTTTCTTTCGCCCAAGACAACCATGTCGCAAAATAAATCACAAATCCAAACTTCAGAAACTCCACCGGCTGGAAAGAAAAACCCCCAATCTGTATCCACCTCTCCGCTCCTCCATGACTCCATCCTAATGAGGGAATAAAAACAGAAGCTGTGAGCAGTATCGAACCTAAAAAAATAAAGAAGGAATATTTGCGCCAAAATTTATAATTAATTTTCGAACAAAAATACATGCCGACTAGTCCCAAGCCTAAACCCAGAACCAGTTGGTTAAAAAGTACCGAGTAGAAAGTTGTTTTATTTTTCACTAAAATCCCCAAGGACGCGGAAATAAATACGGCAACTCCAATAGAGACAAGAAGAAATACAATTATCAAAAAAAATTTGTCTATCTTTTTCCCAGTCATCTTTATTAAAAATTTACCTGCTAATAATCGCTAGAACTATGCCAATAATTGCAAAGATAACCGACATAATCCAGAAACGCATGGTAACTTTATATTTTGACCAGCCGATTGCTTCAAAGTGATGATGAAGTGGCGCGAGCTTGAATAACCTTTTTCCTCCCCTTAATTTTTTCGAAATGGTTTGTAAAATGACGGAGCCAGAAGTCACCACGAGCGGCATTGCCACAATGGGGAGAATTAATGCCGAATCAGTCAAAAACGCGATCGTTGAAAGTGTAATGGTCAATCCCATTATGCCCGTTTCTCCCATAAAAAATCTGGCCGGCGGAATGTTGAACCAAAGAAATGCCAAGGTTGCTCCCGCCAAAACTGACGAAAAAGCGGCAATGTCAATTTGATTATTCGCGAAGGCTATGGCTGAGTAAGCGCCGAAAATAGATGCCAGAACTCCGCCCGAGAGTCCGTCTACTCCGTCGATTACTCCGCCAGAAAAAGTTGCCAACGCAACAAGCATGAAAAAAGGAATGATTAAAACGCCTAAATACATTTCTCCATTAAACGGAATATGTATTGAAATTATGTCCAATTTATAAAAAAACCAAATACCTATCAAAAAAGAAATGAGCAATATGAGAAAAATTTTCCACATACGCCAAGACTTGTCGTCTTTGGCAATTTTCCCTGTCCCATAAATTTGAAAAAGATCATCACAAAGCCCGATGAGTGATCCAATAAGAAGAGTAAAAAGCGGTATGAGAGTCTGGTTTCGACTCAAGAAATTGATTTTTTCAGTATCATAGGAAGGAAATAAAACTGATAAAAAATAGAAAAATCCGGTAGTAAACAACACCGAAACCCAAATAATTATTCCGCCTACGCGCGGAGTGTGCAATTCTTCATGCTCTTTGTGTTCCTTGTGTATTTTTTGAAACTCTTCCGAAACTCCATTTCCATTTCTTGCATATTTTTTCCACATTTTATATTTATAAAAAAAGTGTGTGGCAATCGGCGTCAAAAAAAGGCCTAAAAAGAAGGCAAAAGCGGTCGGAACAAAGATTTTAACCAAGTCTAAATACATCATTACAATATATCATTTTTTGCCTTAAAGTTCACCTCACCCCTTCGCCCCTCTCCTTGTCAAGGAGAGGGGTTGGGGAGAGGTCAATACACTTCCGCCTGGTAACACTTTTCACAATAAACGATTTCCGGGCGGTCTGGAGAATATGAAGTTTCGAATTCTACTTCGCACTTGCTTCCTCCATGAAAATGATTTGTTTTGCTTCGCCCGTCGTAGCTTTGCGAAGTCGGGTCGCACATACAAGTACGGTGCCAAAGCTTAAAAGGATTTCTGCGTTTTAATCTAGCCTCGTGACGACAATAAAAACATCGTCTTGGAATCGGAATACTCATTTTTCTGTAGAATATTAATTCATTGGGAATGATCTTGTAATTTCTTTTACAATTTATGCAAACTAAAATTTCTTCGAGAATGCTGTCTGTCACTTCGGTGATTGAATCAGGAATATCTTCTGGCAATAGTGTTTCCTTCCCCACCGTCCGTTGTAAATTATTTTGCCAGTTAAATCCTTTTTTGAAAGCTTCTTCCCTAGAAAGTGGAAAGTGTTCTTGTGCTTCTGTTTCATTGTAGCCAAATGGAGATAGTTCTGCAGGATAAAATTCGCCAAATTTGTAACCGTTTTCCTTCTTGTCTTTGTAGGGTATCTTGTTCATCTGCTCTATAATTTTCGGCACAAGTTTTTCGTATTCCTCTTTTGTATATTGTTTATTGAAAATACAATATTTGGCATTACGAAGACCTATACAACCAAAACAGTATTGGCAATTATGACAATGCTGGGTATATTCAATGTCCTGGCTTTTCCAGGAATAAATCCCGAACAAATTCCTGTTTGATTGATCGCAAGTAACACTTTCATAACATTCACTAAGTTCTCCTCCTCCCGCCATGTCATATGAATCTTTCATATTAGTACCAAAATCACAATATTTACAATTCTCTGAATTTTTGGCAAAAAAAGAATTTTTTACATTCTTACAGCCCGAAATAACATCACCACTAACATTGACATTATGAATTCCATCCACAAAACGCCTCGGGTATTTTAAAATAAATTCATCGTACTCTTTCTGTGCTCTTTCTACTCCAGAAAATGTATCGAGCTTATAACTTGCTAAAATCTTCTCATATTCTTCTTTACTATATTGCTCGTTTTTAAAACAATACTTTTTACCAACCAATTCAGCACACATAAAGCAATTAGAGCAGTCTTTGCACCGATATAAAAATTGTGAGTCAATGCAAGCTATATTTAACCGAGAATATTTAAGTTGATATGAGTTTCGAGCATTAAAACATTCATAAAGCCATTCACTTTTTGATCTGATATTGATGCAATCCATCATATCTCGCCCTTCTAGAATAAAATAACTATACATCACATTTTCAATTCTCCACGCAATAAAAACCATGTAGCAATTTTTACCAAATGCAAAGTCTTGTGTATATTCACAATTGACACTCCCAATTCCATCATCATTTACCAGCGCCATGTGCGGTACTTTTAATACAAGTTCTTTAAATTGTTCAAAGAATGACCGCGAGAAATCATAATCTTGCCCATAATCTTTTGGATCCCACTTATCGCTCCACCAGCATTTATTACAATAAATAACGGCACTGGACTCTTTAGAATAAATAGTTACCACAGATTTTTTACATAAATCACAAGTTCTGTTATATAGAGATGTGTTGTTTTTCCAAGCCCATCTCCTTTGCCTTCTGCAATCCGGACAAAATGTCGGCGGAGGAACTTTGATCTTTTCATAAAACCCAAAGTCATCAGGCTCGATGGTGAAGTTTTGTTTACAATTTTGACAATTTTTTGTTTCGCTTTTCATAATTTTAACATTCTCACATTCTTAAGAATGTCGGAATGTTATCTTCAATACACCTCCGCTTGGTAACATTTTTCGCAATACACTATCTCAGGTTTGTCTGCAGACCAAGAAGTTTTTATGTCTTTGCCACACTTGGCGCATTTGCGATCGTGGATTTCAATAGGATTTAGAAGTTTCGTGCGCGCACGATCACGACAAAGTGGACAGTTGTGCGGAATGGGAAGATTGAAACGTCGATAGAAATCAATTTCCATTTTAATTAGCCGATAATTTTTACCGCACTTCTCGCATTTTAAGATTTCATTGACTATATCATCTTTCACATCTCTTATGTGTTTAGGTATTCTAATCGTTGCATCTTGATAATCTTTGGGTTCAACATCACGCCAGGCAAAACCTTCTTTTATCGCTTTTCCTTTCCCTAAAGGAAACCATTCCATACTTGTTGATTCATTGTAAGCCCAAGGGGAGATTTCTGAGGGCATCATTTCGCCGTATTTATGAATTCTCCCAATTTTATCAATATAAGGAATCTCCATCATTTGTTTACGCAATTTTTCTGTGATCTTTAAATATTCTTCCTTTGAATATCTTTTATTTAAAATACAGTACTCCCCTTTTTTAATGCCCACACAGCCAAACATATTATTGGACGAGTGACATCCAAAACAAAATTCGAGATTGCTAGCGTTGTAGTTCCAAACACTAAATTTTATATTAGACACTTGCAATCCAACCCAGCATGACTCATATATTAATTCTCCTCGCTCACCGAACTCGGTGTAATCATAGCAATCAGCAATCGGTCCAGCTTTTAAAAACTGACAGTACCGACAGTCTTTCGCTTTGCGCACCATGTATGAATCGTGGACATTTTTAGAATTGTAAACGTACTCCCCCGTTGTATTAACACTGTTTCTATCGTTGAATTGTTTGCGTGGTTGTGTGAGAAGAAATTCCATCGTAGATTTGCGAAATTTCTCCAGACTTTCAACAGACCCAAAATCGTATTTTTTAAAAATTTTTTGAAATTCTTCTTTAGAATATGGTTCGTTGAAAATATGGTATTTCTTTTTTGTAAGATTGGCACAGCCAACACAATCAGAACATCCTACACAACTACGGCAAAACCACATATTCATAGAACCGACGACATCTTCACAGAAAAAAGTTTGATAGCTGGAGTGGGTAATAACATTGCCATAGCCCATTTGATCATGGCGTGTCCAAGAACAGTCAATGGAGTCTTTAATGTCAGCAACTTCATTTAAATAAGCACAGTTTTCTGCATAATCAATTCTAAAACATAAATAACAATCTTTGCATTCTGCGGCAGCATTGCAATAATCACTCCGAACCATTGACGCATGTTCAGTATAGAGAGCAGGCAACGGTACGTCGCGCATAAGTTCACCAAACTGTTCTAGAAAAGATCGTGACCAATCAATTTCTCTGCCATGTTCCTTAGGATCCCACTTATCACTCCACCAAATATCCTGACGATAGACTTTATAGGGTGAATCTTTGTGATGCGTCGTGATAACCTCCTCGCCAGTAAAATCGCATTTTCTTTTATATAAAATTTGATAGCCCTGCCAAGAAAGCCTGCGCTTAAGTCGACATTCTGGACACCAAGTCGGTGGTGGCACTTTGATTTTCTCATAAAATCCAAAATCCGAAGCGTCTATTGTAAAAGAATTTTTACAATTTTGACAAACCCTAGTTTCTTCCATATGCATTTATATTATCACTAATCAGAGCGGAGTCCAGCACCAAGCTCCGGCTTTGGTGCTGCGGATCTGGCTCATTTTTTTGATTAAAATACATTGGTGTGCTATTGTTTTCAGGATGAATCCCCCAGAAATTACAATGAATAAAGACAATTCTTTACAATCCATTCCTCGCATAATTTTCTTTCTTTTGATGATTACATTGGTTGTTTATTCCTCGTCTTTAAGCATAAGATACAGACGAGAAGAACAAATCAAAAAAATTGAATCTGAAAAAAAAATCTATTTGACTGGAAAATTTGAGCCGAGCGAGCGAGAAGATTTTGTTTTGATTTCACCGGAAAATGCTTTCGGTGCGAACGATATGTATTTAAGGAAAGAAGCTTACGGAACATTTATTTTGATGCGCGAAGCCGCCAAAGAAGATGGAATTGATTTAAAGATAGCTTCAGCTACTAGGAATTTTGATTATCAAAAAAATATCTGGGATGAAAAATGGGCTGAGCTTGAAGTTGTTGATGGAAAAAATATAGATCAAGAAATTCCCGACGGATTAAGGCGATTTAAAAAAATATTAGAATTCAGTTCGGCTCCTGGCACATCCAGACACCATTGGGGCAGTGATATTGATATAAATAGAGTCAATCCTCTTTATGCTGGCAGCGCTAGAGATGAAATAGAAAGAGAAAAAATATATGCCTGGCTTGTTAAAAATGCCGCTCAATTTGGATTTTGCCAAACCTACACTCTCAAAAATGAAGCTAGAAAAACTGGGTACAAAGAAGAAAGGTGGCATTGGTCTTACCTGCCGCTCTCCAAAGCGCTGACGCAAGAATACAAAATTTTAGTAAAAAATGAAGATATCAAAGGATTTTCGGGCGACGAATTCGTTTCCACTTATGATCTCGTCAACAACTATGTGCTAGCCATCAACCCCGATTGTATCTAGATTCTCTGCTGCAATGTTCATAGAGTTATTGACTTCCCCATAATCTGGCAATTCTTCTACTGATTTTATGCCCATGAAAGATAGTGCTTCAAAACTTGGTTTGTAAATATATCGTCTGCTGTCTTTTGCATCCGTAGATTTCTCTATAAGCCCGCGTACCGACAAAGCCCGCAAGGTGAAACTTGAATTTACTCCCCTGATATAATCAATCTCTGCCCTACTCACCCCATTTTTATAAAGTATGATAGATAGTGTCTCTAGACTTGCTTTCGAAAGATCCTTGTTTAGTTCTTCCTTCTGTAAATCTTCAATAAGTTTGGAAAGTTCTGGCGCAGTTCCCAGAGAAATGTCATTTTCCTTTTCGAGCAGGACTATCCCCCGCCCCGCCAGATTTTCTTTCAGTTTTTCTATACCTTCATTTATTTCACTTATTCCAACTCTCAAAACATCTCCGAGTTTTTTTCGCGATATTGGTTCTCCTTTCCAAAAAAGCACTGCCTCGATTTTTTTTTCCAAATCCATAATTTTAATTACTGTTTTGTTATGACAATATCTTCGAAGTGATTATTTTGCACCGCGTCCAGAATTCCATTTCTTACTAATTCCAGCATTGCTAAAAATCCCACTATCACCGTCACCTTCTCTTCCCGCGTAGATACCTTGCCCGCAAATTCGGAAAAGTTCATCTTGAGAGCAGTTTGTATCCTTTGCGAAAGTCTATTAATCATTTCTTCTATGCTTATAACCTTTCTCACTTCCGCTTCCGGCAAAATTATTTTTTGGGGCATTCCTCCCAGAACCTCGCGCGCGAAAGTCATCATTGATTCTCTGGTAATCTGATTATCCGGCAAAAATACAAGAACTTGATTTTTCTGTTCCTGTGGCGCAAAAATTATTTTTTTTCCAAAATTACTTTTTATATGTAGAGAAAGTTTCGTAAAAAGTTCATATAAACGCAATTGTTCCTCTAGGCTACGTATATCGCCTTCTTCTTCCGAAGTAAGATTTAAATTAGGAAGCAATGATTTTGATTTGATCAGAATAAGAGTTGATGCAACCAAAATAAAATTTGAAATTTCCTGTGGGGACAAACCTGCCTGCGCCCCGCCTGCGCGGGCAGGAGACAGGCCACCTAGTTTGTTCATGTACTCTAGGTAATCTTCCGTTACGGTAGCTAATGAAACATCATTAATAAAAAGTTTCCTTTTTTCTATGAGATCCAAAAGTAGCCCAAAGGGGCCCTCAAAGCCTGCAGTCTTTATTGTATAGGTATCTCTTTCCACCTTTATATATTAGCATTTTTTGTAAAAAAAGATATACTGAAACCCATGAAACCACAAAGCGTCCGCCTGTCGAAAAATGTCATTCCAGAGAGATACAATATAGAGCTTAAGCCTGATTTAAAGAACTTTTCTTTCGAGGGTATTGAGACGGTAACTGTTTTAGTAAAAAAGCCGACCAAAATTCTCACCCTGCATTCCAAAGAAATAGAAATTGTCACAGCTGAAGTCTCCGGAACTTTTGCCAAAATTTCCTACAGCCAAAAATCTGAAACGGCAACTTTTGTTTTTCCTAAAAATATTTCTGCTAGCAAGACAAAGCTCACTATCGTTTTCAAGGGAATCCTCAACGACAAAATGCGAGGATTTTACAAAAGCAGCTACCAAGTGGATGGCAAGGAGCGCCACATCGCCACCACCCAGTTCGAAGCCACCGATGCGCGCCGAGCTTTCCCTTGCTTCGATGAACCCGCCCACAAGGCTGTTTTCCATGTTCGGCTCATTGTACCCAAGGACATGAAGGCAATTTCAAATACTCTGCCTGTTTCGGTGACCGAACATGAAGCTGGTTTTGAAATTATAAAATTCGCCCCTACGCCAAAAATGTCTACTTACCTCCTCGCATTTATAGTAGGTGATTTCGAGTACATAGAAAAAAAGTCCTCTCGTGGCGTCATCGTCCGCGTACACACTACTCCCGGGAAAAAACACCAGGCAAAGTTCGCTCTCGACGTAACAGTAAAAGTTTTAGAATTTTATGAAAAATATTTTGATATTCCATACCCCCTCAATACACTAGACATGATTGCTATTCCTGATTTTTCATCTCTCGCCATGGAAAACTGGGGAGCGATAACTTTCCGTGAGGTCGGACTTTTGGTGGATGAAAATCACACCTCGACTGCGTCAAAGGAATTAGTAGCGGAAGTAATTGCCCACGAACTTGCCCATCAATGGTTTGGCAATTTAGTAACGATGAAATGGTGGACACACTTGTGGTTGAACGAAGGCTTTGCTTCATATATTCCCTACTTGGTCATAGAAAAATTATTTCCAAAATGGAATATCTGGGAAAGGTTTACCACGCAAACACTAGGGATAGCATTAAAACTTGACGCGCTCCAAAATACGCATCCTATTGAAATCGAAGTCCACCACCCGAATGAAATTGGAGAAATTTTCGACGCAGTTTCGTATTCTAAAGGAGCCTCCATCATCCGCATGCTGGCAGATTATTTGGGTGAAAAAGATTTTAGAGACGGTTTGCGATATTATTTAAAAAAGCACAGCTATAAAAACACCGAAACGATTCATCTCTGGCAAGCTTTTGAAAAGGTATCTAAAAAACCCGTCGCTAAAATGATGCATAACTGGACTTCTAAACCAGGCTATCCTGTGGTTCAGGCAAAGATGGTTAAAGGAAAAATTAATTTCTCTCAAAGTAGATTTTTTGCCAACCCAATATCAGCGAAAAAAAAGAAAGATAAAACAAAATGGGAAATTCCAATAACTTTTAAAAAAAATAAAGTTAATTTTGGAGAAACCGGATTTTTTCGAACAGCTTACTCAAAAGAATTATTGGAAAAGCTTCGTAAACCTATACAAAATATGGCACTAGGCGCTAGTGATAGACTTGGCGTCATACGAGATCTTTTTGCTCTTTCAGAGGCGGGAATAATCCCAACCACAGATGCACTGGAATTTTTATCAAGCTACAAGAGAGAAAATAATTACACAGTATGGCTCGAGATTGCCGCAGGACTTGCCCAACTTGAGCAGATTTTAGCTAAAACTAAAAGTAGAGAAAATGTGAAAAGAATTGTCCTTAATTTATTCTCCCCCTTAGCTAAAAGCCTAGGCTGGAATAAGAAAAAGAAGGAATCACACACCGATACTCTTCTTCGTTCTCTGGCAATTTCTCGCGCCGGACGATCTGGTAACAAAGAAATAATAACTGAGGCTAGAAAAAAATTTATTGCAAAAAAAAGGGGTAAACATATATCCCCCGACATCCGTAGCGCAATATATGCCATCGTTGCCACTCATGGCAGTATGAAAGAATACCGAGTCCTTGTGGCGAGGTATAAAGAAGAAACACTCCATGAAGAAAAAAACAGGATAGGCAATGCGCTAGGAGACTTCGCTAGTCCGAAAATATTAAAAATGGCATGTGAATTTGCAATTTCTAAAAATGTCCGCCCCCAGGACACCGTTGGAATAATTTCCGGAGTTGGGATGAACCCTCTCGGTCGAGATATCTGGTGGAATTTTGTGAAGAAAAATTGGAAAATGTTGGTCTCCCGCTATGGCGACGGCGGACACACGCTCTCCAGACTTATCAAGGCTATCAACAGTAGTGCCGAAGATCGTCATCTAAACATGTTCAAGAAATTCTTCAAAACGCACGACGCCCCCGGAGCCAAACGCTCCGTAGAGCAAGTCATCGAGCGCCTCGAAGGCAACATCGCTTGGCTGAAAAGAGATGGGAAAAAGATAGAAAATTTTCTAAAACTCGCAGAGTCTGAAGTTCGATAATTATCAAATTAAATAGGTAAAATAACTTATCCACAGTGTCACCCTTGAAGGGTAACTAAAGGAGATATTTCTCACTTAAGTAAAAATTCAAAGTCAAGAAAATATGATAAAATCTTAAGAAATGAAAAAGATGGAGGAATTGCAAAATCTAAACAAGAAATGGATGGAGGAATGCCAGTGCGAGCTCAAAAAAACGGCAACGCAGGCTGTGCCTGGAGACGGTAGCGCGGATGCGGAGATTGTTTTCATCGGTGAAGCGCCGGGAAAGTCTGAAGACGCGCAAGGAAAACCTTTCGTCGGAGCGGCGGGGAAATTCTTGGCAGAAATGCTCTTCATAATAAATTTTAAAAGAGAAGATATCTATATCACCAACATCGTTAAATACCGCCCGCCGAATAATCGCGACCCTCTCCCCGAAGAAAAGTCTGCCTGCAGAGAATGGCTTCTTGAAGAATTGAAAATAATTGAGCCGAAACTCATTGTGTTCCTCGGTCGCCACGCTATGAACAATTTCTTCCCCGCCCTTCAAATTTCGCAAGCACATGGAAAGCTACTGATCAAACCCTTCAAGGGCATGTCCACCAAATATTTCTTCCCTCTTTACCATCCGGCGGCAGCGCTGTATGACGGCTCGATGCGAGAAGTTCTGATAGAAGATTTTAAAAAAATCCCAAAAGTTTTAAAAGAAATTGCCAAAAGAGAAATTTAATTCTATTATATAGTCCTTATGAAAGGAAAAATACAAGTTGTCATATTGGCGGCCGGTCATGGTAAAAGAATGCAATCAGAACTACCGAAGGTTTTAATCCCGCTTCATGGTAAGCCGCTTGTCGCGCATGTGCTTGATGCGGTAAGGGAGTCTGGCATCTGTAACAGGCCTGTAGTCATCGTGGGTCAACAGCGAGAGCTAGTCATGCAAACACTTGGGAGTGATTATGAATACATAGTTCAAGAAGAACAGCTTGGCACTGGACATGCTGTCCGATCTACAAAGAAAATTCTGGAAGAAAAAGCAGACCATGTGATGGTACTTTATGGCGATCACCCCTTCATCAGCCCAGAAACCATAAAGAAACTGGCAGAGAAACATTTACAATCCGACGCAAAGATAACCATGGCAATAGTGAAGCTCATAGATTTCTTAGAATGGAAATCAATTTTTTACACTAATTTTGGACGGGTAGTTAGAAATAGTAATGGAGAAATTTCAAAAATAATCGAGTTCAAAGACACAAGCAACGACGACGAGAGAAAGATAAAAGAAGTTAATCCTTCTTATTTTTGCTTCGAATCGAAGTGGCTTTGGAAAAATCTAGAAAAACTCAAAACCGACAACGTTCAGAAGGAATATTATTTAACTGACCTGGTAAAAATAGCCATGCAAGATAAAGAGAAAATAGAATCCGTAGATATTGATCCGCAAGAAGCATTGGGGGTAAATTCAAGAGCGGAGCTTGAGATATTGGAGAAGCTTGGTGCATAGTCCGGTAGTAAATTTTGCCAAAATTTTACTACGGGATATAATGTACAATCAAACGTATGCAAAACCCATTTCAAAACGCAATGGCACAGCTCGACAAAGTCGCCAAAATCAAAGATTTTGGCGATGAGTTTATCGCGTGCCTCCGACAGCCCGACCGAGATATTAGAATTACAATACCGGTCAAAATGGATGACGGTTCTATGAAAGTTTTTGAAGGATACCGAGTGGAATATAACAATACTCTGGGTCCCTATAAGGGCGGAATTAGATACCATCCAAACACGGAAATAAACGAGGTGAAAGCATTAGGTTTCTGGATGATGCTCAAATGCGCCGTAGCTGGAATCCCCATGGGCGGAGGCAAGGGCGGTGTAACTGTCGAGCCAAAAGATTTGTCCAAAAAAGAATCAGAAAGACTTTCTCGCGGATGGATACAAAAACTTTCTGATGTCTTGGGACCATACAAAGATGTCCCTGCGCCGGATGTAAATACCACGCCCGAGATAATGGAATGGATGGCGGACGAATACGGAAAAATAACTGGCGATAAAACCGGAGCAGTAATAACGGGCAAGCCATTGGATAAAGGTGGCTCCGAAGGGCGAAATATATCCACAGCACAGGGCGGATTTTATGTCTTTGAGACACTTCGTAGAGAGCTTGGATTGCCAGAGAAATGCAAAGTAGTAATTCAGGGATTTGGAAATGTGGGAAATAACGCCGCAGATATTTGGAGCAAGGCAGGACATGTAGTAATAGCGGTTTCAGATTCCAAAGGAGGAATTTATAAAGCAGACGGGATTGATATAAAAAAGCTCGCTGAGCATAAAAAAAATACTGGTTCACTTTCTGGCTTTGAAGGAAGCTCAAATATTACCAATCAAGAATTACTGGAGATAGAGTGTGATTTATTAATTCCTGCTGCTTTTGAAAATGTCGTCACCGAAGCCAATGCAGGAAAAATTAAGGCAAAGATCGTCCTAGAGCTCGCCAATGGACCCACAACTCCAGAAGCGGATGAAATTTTGTTTAAAAAAAACATTCCCGTAATTCCAGATATCTTGGCAAATTCTGGAGGCGTTGTAGTTTCCTATTTTGAATGGGATCAAAATTTGAAACAGGAGCACTGGAGTGAAAAAGAAGTCTTCGAAAAATTACGTCCGATGCTTGAAGATGCTTCAAAAAAAATATTAGAAAAGGCAAGAGAGGCAAACACCTCTCTCCGCATGGGCGCCTTCATCTTGGCACTTGAGAGAATAAAAGAAAAAATGCGCGGTTAGCTCAGTGGTAGAGCGACCCCTTGACGTGGGGTAGGCCGGGGGTTCAATCCCCTCACCGCGCACATGAGAATCTTGAGCATCGAGACATCTTGCGATGATACGGCAATAAGCATTATGGAGGCAAAGGGGGGTGTTACGAACGCCTCCTTCGGCGTATTGGCAAACACTTCAAATTCACAAATAAAAGTCCATATCCCGTACGGTGGAGTTTATCCAGTGCTGGCAAAACGGGAACATACTAAAAATCTGCCAATCCTTCTAGAACAAGCATTAAAGGAAGCAAAACTAGAGAAAGAAAATAGTCCTGTGGATGTTATTGCTGTCACTTACGGTCCGGGGCTGGAGATGTGTTTGTGGGAGGGAATAATTTTCGCACAAAAATTAGCGAAAAAGTGGGAAGTGCCGTTAATCCCCGTAAACCATATGGAGGGGCATGTGTTGTCAGTATTCGGGAAAGATAAAGGGAAGTTTAAAATCCCTAAAATAAAATTTCCCATGCTTTCCTTGCTCGTTTCCGGCAGACATACGCAGTTAGTACTGTCTAAAAAACCCGCCCGACCGGACGCTAGCCCGACAAGGTCATTCTGGCGGGGTCGTTCGGGCGGGTGGTTGCAATACGAAATTATCGGTACAACCTTAGATGACGCAGTTGGTGAAGCTTTCGACAAAGTTGCCAGAATGCTCGATCTTCCCTACCCGGGCGGACCGGAGATTTCTAAACTGGCAGAAGAAGCCAGAATCTTGCGCAAGGGAAGCATTGCGCAAGCTGGCGACAGGAAAAGAGGGGCTTTGCTCTTACAGAGACTTGGGAGCGCGTCGTCTGCTTTCCAGCAGACCCCCGCACGAGGAATTTTTCAGCAGAAAAATATCCGTGCTCTGGAAGAGCAAAGCCCCTCTTTAAAGCTTCCTCGCCCAATGCTTCACAGTAAAAATTTTGATTTCTCTTTCGCAGGATTGAAAACCGCTGTGCTTTACCTCATACATGATCTGAAAAAAGAACATTCCAACATTTTGCAAAATAACCAAATGAAAATGCAGATTGCTTTAGAGTTTGAGAATGCGGCGATAGAGTGCCTTACACACAAAACAAAAAAGGCTATAGAAAAATATAAAATCAAAACACTCATCGTGGCTGGCGGGGTGGCCGCGAATAAACATTTAAGAAATGAGATGCAAAAAATCACCACCCCAGACCCCTCCTCAAAAAGGAGGGGAGGAATTAAACTCCTCTTCCCCACCAGAGAACTCTCGGGGGACAATTCTCTGATGATCGGCATCGCCGGATACCTAAATTATCTAAAAAATAAGAAGAAAGTTCCCAAACTAGAGAGCATCAAAGCGACTGGTAATTTAAGGCTCTAATATGATATTATTTGTCTATGGATAGTAGATTACTCAAACCCTATAACCCGAAAGAAACAGAAGAAAGAATCTACAAGCTATGGGAAGATAGCGGTTTTTTTAACCCAGACAAGAATACTAATCCAGACGCCGAGCCTTTCACCCTAATAATGCC
This sequence comes from Candidatus Nomurabacteria bacterium RIFCSPLOWO2_01_FULL_39_18, assembly GCA_001787005.1. Taxonomy (GTDB): domain Bacteria; phylum Patescibacteriota; class Minisyncoccia; order Phycocordibacterales; family UBA9973; genus UBA9973. The sequence goes on from MFUV01000010.1 coordinate 86,740, forward strand.
TCCCGTCAATGCAAATGGTTCTCTACACGCGGGACATGGCCTGATACTGACCATCGAAGATGTAATGGTGCGCTACAAAAGGATGCGCGGATTCAAAACGCTCTGGCTTCCAGGACTAGACCATGCCGGCTTTGAAACACAAGTCGTTTATGAAAAGAAGTTAGAAAAAGAAGGACGAAGCAGATTCGAGATAGAACCAAAACAACTTTATAAGGAAATTCTGGACTTTACTCTAGCCAACTCGACTAATATAAAATCTCAGATAAGAAAAATGGGAGCTTCGTGCGATTGGGGACGAGAAAAATTTACACTAGACCCAGATGTGGTGAAAACTGTCCATCAAACATTCGAGAGAATGTATGACGATGATTTGATTTATCGAGGAAAACGAATCATCAGCTGGTGTTCCAAGCATCAAACATCATTTTCCGATTTAGAAATAAAAGACGAAGAACGCACAGACGATTTTTATTATCTCAAATATGGACCTTTCACTATCGGCACAGCTAGGCCAGAAACTAAATTTGGTGATAAATATGTAGTTATGCACCCGGATGACGAACGTTATAAAGAATACAAAGAAGGCCAAAAAATAAATTTAGAATGGATAAATGGTCCCATAGAAGCCACTGTTGTAAAAGATGACTCCATAGATAAGGAATTCGGAACCGGAGTCATGACGATAACTCCCTGGCACGACACTCTAGACTTTGAGATCGCAGAGCGACACAAGCTAGACAAAGAACAAGTCATCGACGAAAACGGAAAATTGCTACCCATCGCGGGAGAATTTGCCGGACAACATATCAAAAAAGCACGACCACTCATAATCGAAAAATTGCAAAAGAAGGGTTTGGTGGAAAAAATAGATACAAGCTACAAGCATGTCGTTCGTACTTGCTATAAATGCGGGACAATTATTGAACCTCAAATCAAAAGTCAGTGGTTTGTGAAAATGAAACCTTTGGCCGAGAAAGCCTTGGAGAAAATTGAGAATGGAGAAATAGTTTATATTCCCGAACATTATAAAAAAATTACGGTTCATTGGTTAGGGAACATAATGGACTGGAATATCTCCCGGCAGATAGTCTGGGGGATCCCCATTCCCGCAAAGATATGTAAAGAATGCAGTCACGGAATGGTAGATATAGGGGAGAAAATTACAAAGTGTAAAAAGTGTGATGGCGAAGTTGAAAAAGACAATGACACCTTTGATACTTGGTTCTCGTCTGGACAGTGGCCGTTTGTAACACTTGGTTATCCAGATTCTCCTGATTTTAAAAAATTTTATCCCACGGACGTTATGGAAACTGGGGGCGACATTATATTCTTTTGGATTTCTCGTATGATTATGCTGGGCCTCTATGTGACCGGAAAAATTCCCTTCAAGACGGTATATTTAAATGGCATGGTTCTCGACGCTAAAAGCCAAAAAATGAGTAAAAGTAAAGGAAATGTTATCGATCCGCTTGTCCTGACAGAAAAATACGGCACCGATGCCTTCAGAATGGGAATGGTTGTGGGCAACACGCCAGGGACCTCGCTCGCACTTGCCGAGGAGCGGATTAGAGGATATAAAAATTTCGCAAATAAAATCTGGAATGCTGCACGCTTCGTGCTCGACAATACGAAAGATTTTAAAATACCGACAACGCCGCCCTATGACGAAGAAGATAAGAAATCAGACGAAGAACTGAAAAATTTAATAACCGAAATCACGACAGAAATAGATGAATACAAGTTCTACATTGTCGCAGAAAAACTTTACCACTACTTTTGGCACACTTTTGCTGATATTATTATTGAGAGGTCAAAAAAGAAAATTGCCGAGAACAAAAATGCAGATGGAGCAAAGGCGCTTTTGTATACACACCTCGAAACATTGCTTGGGGCTTTGCACCCCTTCATGCCATTTATTACTGAAGAAATTTGGCAAATTATAAAATCCCGACGCAAGGTCGGGACCCCGACTGAAACGTCGGGGTTACTTATGGTAGAACAATGGCCCTTTGACTCTGCTCAGGGCAAGCCAAAATCGATATGATGACCAGTGATCCAAAAATTTTGTTTCTAGCATTTGTTGGCGGAATCATCCCTGCCCTATTGTGGCTGTGGTTTTGGCTGAAAGAAGACAAGCAGAAGCCCGAACCGAAGGGGCTACTTTCTGTGATTTTCATAATGGGCGTGATAGCTGTTATTTTCGTTCTGCCAATTCAAAAGTTTATCCAGGCTCATGTGGTCTCGCATGGATGGGAGCTAGTTTTATGGGCGACAGCAGAAGAAATAATGAAATATCTGGCTGTGATGATTGTACTTTATAAAACAAATTTTGCTGATGAGCCCGTAGACTGGCCAATATATATGATTACGGGGGCTTTGGGTTTCGCGGCGCTCGAGAATGCTCTATTTTTGATTAAACCGCTCTCTTTAGGCGCAACTGCGGTGGGTCTCTTAACGGGTCAATTAAGATTCCTCGGATCGACTCTTCTTCATACAGTTTCAAGCGCCATAGTGGGTATTGCGGTGGGAATCTCGCTCCACATGGGTGGATTTGCTAGAAAATGGCACTTTTTGGTAGGGCTTTTTCTGGCCAGCGCCTTGCATAGTATCTTTAATTTCTTTATAATAAAGAACAATGGCAGTGACTTTCTAAAAGTGTTTGCTTTCTTGTGGGTCGTCACCATTATTGTCATGTTACTTTTCGAAAAAATAAGAAGAATGAATTACTAGATTAATTAACAAAAAATATGGAACCAAAAAAGAGGGGTTTTTTTGAAAGATTGGCTGGAAGCGTTAGAATGGAAGAAGAACCGGAAGAGGGAAAGAAAAAATTTACGGGAATGGGTAATGGAGAAAAAGGCAGTAGAAAAAATAATTGGATTGAGGAAGAAAGCGAAGATGCAGAACTGGCCGTCGATGTTTACCAGACCGAAGGAGACATCATTATACAAACAATGGTTGCTGGGGTGAAGCCGGAAGATTTAGAGCTATCGATTGCCAGAGACATCGTAACTATTTCGGGCAAGCGCGAAGAATCTAGAAACGTAGATGAAGAAAATTATTTTGTCAAAGAGCTTTATTGGGGCAAATTTTCTCGCACCATCTCGCTTCCCCAAGAAATTGAACCGGAAGAAGTTGACGCAACAGAGCGCCACGGACTTGTTACCATCAAACTTCAGAAAGTGGATAAAGAAAAGAAAAACACCATAAAAGTCAGATCAATCTAGGAGATCAAATCTGCTTTTTCTTTTATTTCAACTTTTCTCACAAAATAAAAGCCGATGGCCACAAATACTGCCATGGTTATCATGGCAATACGGTATCGTACTACTCCAAAATTAATAAAAATATAAGTTATCATCCCCCAAAATAGTGGTCCTATCAGAGTTGATGTTCGCTCTGCTAATGTGTAAAAACTAAAACCGAAATTTAGCTTCTCTTTCGGAGTAAGCGCTGTCATAGCAGTTCGACTCACAGTCCATATAGCTCCAAAAAGAAAACCGACCAAAATACACAAAACAGTGAATAACTTGAAGTTTGTGTTTAAACCAAGTACGGGTATGAATACGACCCAAACACCAATCACAATCAAGAGAGATTTCTTGAGCCCAATTTTATCTATAATAAAACCGGAAGAAACAGCTCCGATGATGGAAGTAAGCAAAGCTCCGCCCAGAAGAATTGTTTTTAATTTGTCAGAGACGCCAAAGACATTCTGGAGGTAAATGGGAAAATTATTAGAAACGGTAAGAATAGCGTCATTGAAAAAGAAATAGGCTAAAAGAAACATTTTCATGTTTCTATCAGAAACTAGGCTTTTGAATTGCTGCCATAGGCTTCTGTATTCTTCTTTAAAATTAATTTTGTAATCTGGATTTTGTTGCATTTGTAATTTGAAAAACAAAAGCATCGGCAACGCAAGAATAAAAAATAAAATAGTTGCGGGCAAGAAAGTCTGTGCGCGACCAGTTTCGCCTATGAGATAAATAGCCCCGCCAGCAAGGGGTAAGGTAATTAATAGCCCAGCGATTTGCCCCAGGTAGTTGGCTCCGATACCGATACCGGACACTCTCCCCCATTTTTCTCTAGGGGCAATATGATGCAAGAATGCATTATAAAAAACAAAGGAAAATTGGTAAAAATAATTCGCAAGAAGAAAGAATAATGCCGCTAAAAATATTTGATGAGAAAAAAACAAGGCTACCAGAGAAACACCAAGAAAGAAGAGGAGTGAAAGCATAGTGATCTTATTGAAATAACTTTGTTGTCTTCCTGTCTTGTCGGCAATGCTTCCTAAAATAGGAGCTGTAAAAAGAAGCATGGCTGATCCAATTGTAAAAATCATGTTAAACCAAAAATCTGCTATCCCCTTGTCAATTACCAGCCATTGAGAAAAATATAAAAAGAAAACAATGAAGACCATCGAGTTCGCAAAATCATAGAGAGTCCAGAAAAAAATATTTTTCTTGTTCATTTGTGCCTGGGGGGTGAATCGCACACCCGGCCACTTCCTCTTCAGGGAAATGCTCTACTACTGAGCTACCCAGGCATAATTGTTTTCAATAAAAATTACTGACCGAACTGTTTTATATTATTTAACACATCACCTGCTCCGCTATATACGCCTATTAATTGCTCTATATACGGCTGGATAAAATAATAAGCGCCAAGAGCAGAGCCTATAATAAGGACCCAATACAATATGGTCATCATCCTCTGAAAGCGCATTGAGCGCCTCATGGAGTGCAGTATACTATTATTCTCCTTTGCCAGCGCTAGAGTCTCCTCTAAAAGCTTTTTGGATTCGGGATCCATCCCGTACGAAATTTCATTAAATTAATAAAATGACCAATCCCATATACGAAACTTTATTAGCAAGATTTCGTACGGGATCCATAGCTACAATTTAGCATAATAATTAAAGAAATAAAAGGTTACAGGAAACTTATTGAGTAAGAATTGAAGGATTGTTATATCTTGATATTCTGGCTCGTTTTACTTCTTCTTTTTTGTCTTTTAATTGATTCGTATCAGATGCCCTAACCAATTCACCCGCTAGCTGTTCTGCTTTAATTTTACTAGATTTATTTCTTCCTAGAATTGCGTAGCCCATAGCTATTGTAATTTTAAAAGAAAAAGGTTCGCCCGAAAAACTCTCGTCCTCATTTATCTTTACGCCTTTAACAATCAAATTGGTATTTACTTTATCTTGAATTCTTGTAAAAATTTTTTTCAACTTTACATCATCTAAATTACCTCTAATCGACAATACCATCCGGAATTCATCGCCATGGGGATGAAATACTAGATCCCCTCCAAGTTCTTTTACTGCTTCCTGCAACCTTTGGGCGACAGCTTTGATTGCTTGATCGCCCACAGGATGACCATGCCTATCATTTATTACCTTAAAATCATCTATGTCCGCAGCAATTGCCATGATGGAGTCTGGAGTAGACTCGCTCTTGGGATTCTGATTTAATTGCTTAATCAATGCAGGCAGTTTTCTTTCTAAACCAAGACGGTTGTAGCAACCAGTAAAGGTATCAATGCCTTGGTTCGTTTCTAGAGAAGAAATTATTCCTTCTTGCTTTCTCGCAAGCACAGTAATTAATTCAATATATTGATCTTTTGTTATTGCTTCTCTCGCGAGAGCGCCACTTATCATATTCACCGTGCAAACACCTCTTGCCAACAAATCCTTTAAATCTTTAAGGGTCTTCGGGTTCTCCATTATTGCTGTTTTTTCTGGAGTATATGGTGGCTTTCTTGGTATCCATTCCATCTAAAAATCATAACACAAGCCACCATGAAATCCAATTTTGTAAAATTTGTGGTGCCCCCGGCAGGAATTGAACCTACATCTATCCCTTAGGACGGGACTGTTCTATCCGTTGAACTACGAGGACATATATATTGTTTGTTCCAATCAAATTTAGCATATTTATAATAAACTTGAAATGCTATGTTGATTTTCTTTTTCAAATTTATTAAAGTTTTTTGCGAAAGAGGTGCGCAACGTTTCCCTTTTTTATTTAAACTCCAAGCAGTTTAGAAATTAAAGGCTTGCTGAAGCCCACTACGAGATCATTCCCAATGATTATTACCGGCACGCCCATTTGCTTGCTTTTTTCTATCATTTCCTTTCTTTTTTCGGCATCGCTCGCTACATCATATTCCGTATAAGGTACGTTTTTTTCCTTGAAAAACTCTTTAGCCATATGGCAGAAATGGCAGGACGGGGTAGTATAAATTGTTACCTCTGGTGTTATATTTGGCATTTGATTTTCTGAAATTATCTTCTAATCCTTCTATTGTATCATACTTGTCAAGTAAATAAAAAATGTTCAGTGTTAAACACTGTTAAACACTCAGTGTTGAACATTTCGATGTTGAACATTTTTATGGCAGTTTTTCAATCATTTGTTGGATCGAACATTCACCAGGAAAATCAAAGTTAGGGACATCCCCATACCCAGTAGTGCCACCAATAAGAGCATGCCATAATCGATACTTTTGTCTTTCTAGGGGGTTGGGATAAGATTGATTGATAATATCTAGGCACCGCTCTTTCCATTTTTGAAACTCGGTAACTCCTATTTTTTCTTGAAAAACAAGCATCTTTTGCTTAAGTCTAATAATTAACTCTCTCTCTCTGCCGAAGTCTGTAATAATTTTGTACTTTTTTCATCCCTGGATTGTACACCCTCAGCTCCTTGGGAAAATTTATCTGGTTTTGACATAATATTTGATTTTATCACACCAACAACCCTTTTCCCAATACCCACACTAATGTTGAACAATGTTAAACACCGAGTGTTGAACATTTTTCATAAAGGTATATAATACGGTTATGAGAAATATAAAAATAGCACCCGGAGAATATTATCATATTCTTAATCGTGGAATGAGTAAGCAACTAATTTTTCATGACAATAGAGATAGAACAAGATTCCTCTTTCTAATTTTATACTTTCAATCCCCTGTTACAATTCAAAATATACATCGTCCAGTAAAGTCATTTGTTGAACACTCGGTGTTTAACATTGATAAAGAGATTGAGCAAGAAATTGTTACAAGGAAGTTCGTAGAACTCGTCTCCTTTTGCTTAATGCCAAATCATTTTCACTTAATCGTCAAAGAAATCGAGGAAAATGGTATGGCTAGATACATGCAAAGAGTCTTGAATGGTTATACCAAATACTGTAATACAAAATACAATAAATCGGGACATCTTTTTCAGGGACCATATAAAGCAGTACATATAAGGAGTAACGAGCAACTTTTATATTTATCTTCATATGTCCACAGGAATCCGAGAGAACTGAAAGAGTGGTTAAATAAAGAAAGTAGTTATCCATGGTCAAGTTACCAAGATTTTATAAAGAAGAATAGGTTTAAAGAATTACTTGTTCTTGATATAATCAGTGGACAATTCAAAAATAAAGACAAGTATAATAAATTTATAAAGGAGAGTACGGCAAAATTATTAAAGGAAGAACTGGATTGGATAGACTAGTAAGTGTTCAGTGTTCAACACCGAGTGTTGAACACTCGGTGTTGAACAATATGCGGGATTAGTTTAGTGGCAGAATGAGTCCTTCCCAAGGATTAGACGGGGTTTCGATTACCCCATCCCGCACCAGCTACTTAAATAAATTCCTAAAAAAATTAAAGAACCCACCAGAAGATTCATCCTCTACTTCCACCTTCTCTTTATCTTCCACCACTACGATCAGACCCTCTCCTTCCTTCGCCAAACCAAATTTATCCCGAATATTCTCCTCAATCCCGCTCTCTGTCTCTAGTCTGGCTATATCGGATGAGAGTTTTGCTTTTTCCCCCTCTAGCTCTGCCACTTTATTCCCTATTATTTTTCTATTTTCCCTTGTTGTTCTCATCTTAACCGTCAGGTCAATGACCCCCCAGGCAAAAATCAATACCAAAATCCCCAGAAATAACAAAACTGGCCACGATTCCATGATATTTCTCCATCCTCTCTTTTGTTGAAAACTTCTCATGATATGTTATATTACCATATATGCTTTTCAATAAAAAACATCAAAAAAAGATACAGGTGATTTGGGCGGTCGTGAGTATTCTGATTATCGTTAGCATGATTTTGCTGTATTCGCCGATTTTTAGACTGGGATAAAACTCGTCGCAGGCGTACTTCCAAGAAAGAGTTTTTATTCCACGCTTTTCATCATTTTCAAAAATACATCTTGGGGGATGTTCACTCGCCCCCTTTCCTTCATTTTCTTTTTGCCCTTCTTTTGCTTCTCACGAAGTTTCATTTTGCGAGTGATGTCTCCGCCATACATGTGCTGAGTAACATCCTTCTTCATGCCAGAGAGAGTGCGTGATGAGATGATGCGCCCTAGCGCACGACCTTGAATTTTCAAAGTGAACATTTGCCGTGGAAGCAGGCTCTCTAATTTAAGAACAGTTTTTTCAGCTTCAATTTCCACTCTTTTCCTGGAAACCACCTTAGAAAAAGCAGGAACTACTTCATCGGCAACCAGCACATCAAGTCTAGTAACATTCGCCATCCTCATATCATCTATCTGGTAAGAGATGGAACCATAGCCAGATGATGCGCTTTTCAATTCATCGAAAAAGTTGCGCATCAGCTCGCGAAGCGGCATTTTCACGGACAAAATAAAACGATTGCCTGCCTGCGCCCCGCCTGCGCGGGCAGGAGACAGGTCGCCGAAGTTTTCTGTCTCTCCAATCTCGGCTTCGTGGTCAAATAAAATTTGCATAATAGAACCCAGATATTTTGCAGGAGTTATGATCTTAGCTACCACCCACGGTTCAAAAACAGTTTCAATATTACTATCGTCTGGGAAAAAATATGGAGAATACACTTTTTCCTTTTTACTATTCTTCATTAACACTTCATAGGTGATAGACGGAGTGGTAATGATTAATTCTAAATTAAATTCCCGCCTTAACCTCTCGGTAATAATCTCCAAATGTAACATTCCCAAAAATCCGCACCGGAAACCGCGACCAAGAGAGCCGGAAGACTCTTCTTCATAAGAAAAAGCCGAATCTGAGAGTTTAAGCTTTCCAAGGGCTAATTTAAGTTCGGCAAAATCGTCTGCGTCTTCGGGAAAAACTGAAGCCCAGACCACGGGCATCGGCTGCATATAGCCAGGCAGAGCCGGCAAGGGATTTCTAAGCATCGTAATGGTATCTCCGACAGATGCAATTCCGGGTTTCTTAATACCGGTAACAATGTATCCTGTATCACCGGCAGAAAGATGCTCCCGCGGAGTTTCTTCGGGCGAGAAAGTGCCCACCTCGAGAGAGTTGAATTTCTCGCCCGATATTGCAAAAACTAAATTTTCGCCTTTCTTGATTTTGCCGTCAAGCACTCGTATAAAAACAATTACCCCCCTATGATTGGAATATTTGAAATCAAAGACAAGAGCGCGCAAGCTGTCATCCCCTTTATACGTTTCTTTGGGCTCTGGAACGCGTTTGATTATCTCCTGTAAGAGATTCTCCACTCCCTCGCCCGTACGGCCAGAAACCAATAGTATTTCTTCGGGATCACAATTTAAAAGCTTTATAACTTCTTCTCTAACTTCGGATACCCTAGCAAGTGGTGAATCAATCTTCGAAAGCACAGGAATGATTTGCCTGCCTCCTTCTTTGCCCCCCTCGCGCGCCATATTGAGCGTAGTCAGCGTTTGAGCCTGCACACCCTGAGTGGAGTCGACTAGTAAAATAGAGCCTTCTACGGCCTTTAGAGCGCGAGAAACTTCATAAGAAAAATCTATGTGCCCAGGGGTATCAATCAGGTTCAGTACATACTTAGTGGTCGAAGCACCACTTGGTGCTTCGACCACTAAGTCATATTCCATCCTGACTGGCTGCATTTTGATGGTGATCCCCCGCTCGCGCTCAAGCTCCATGACGTCGAGCACTTGCTCTCTCATTTTGCGAGTCTCGATGGTATGAGTAATCTCGAGCATTCTGTCCGCCAAGGTGCTCTTGCCATGATCAATGTGCGCGATGATTGAAAAGTTTCGTATGTGTTTTAAATCCATTTTTTTGTGTGTCAAAGAGACACTTTGACATTATTCCAAAAATCCTCCAGTTTGGTGGCTCCAAAGTTCCGCATACACACCATTTTTCCCCAATAATTCTTTATGTGTTCCCCCCTCCACAATTTTCCCCTTGTCTAATACAATAATTCTATCCATTTTTTGAATAGTGGAAAGTCGGTGAGCAATGACTATCGTGGTTTTCCCTTTCATTAATTCACCGAAGGCTTCTTGAATAAAAGATTCGCTGACGCTATCAAGTGAACTTGTGGCTTCATCAAGCATCAGTATTGGAGAGTTTTTCAGCATCGCCCGAGCTATCGCCACCCTTTGTCGTTCCCCACCTGAGAGCTTAACTCCCCGTTCACCAACAAGCGTATCATAACCATGGGGCAGTTTAGAAACGAAGTCATTAGCATGAGCCTTTTTTGCAACGACGATAATTTCTTCATCGCTTGCATTCGGCTTGCCGTATGAAATATTCTCTCTAATTGGTCGATGAAAAAGTATCGGCTCCTGCGGAACATACGATATGACACTGCGCAAGTCATCTTGAGTAATGTTCCTAATGTCTTGACCATCGATGGTAATCTGTCCAGAAGTCACGTCGTTAAACCGTAAAAGAAGTTTGGTGATAGTAGATTTGCCTGCGCCCGAATGCCCGACAATACCCACTCGCTCTCCGGATCTAATGTCGAGATTAAAATCTGATAAAACTTCTTGACTCATGTCGTACTTGAAAGAAACATTTTGAAAAACAATATTACCTTCTTTTATTTTGAGAATTTCAGGATTTTTGGGATCCAATATATCCGGTGTTATCTCGAAGATATCAACCATTTCTTTCATATCAGAAGCCGATTTCATAAATCTAGTCAAAGAATTGCCAAATTCCCATAAATCATTAGAAACCATCACCATGTATGTTTCAATAAGCACGATTGTTCCAGTAGAAATCTTACCCTGGAGCCATAGCATTATCATAAGATAAAGGGTGACGCTTTGAACGATTATGATCAGAATGTGCTGGATGAGATCTATTTTGCCTCCCATAAACCAAGCCTTTTTACTCCTCTTCGCTCCCTCATCAGCATATTTACCAAAAGAAACTATTTCCTGGTTGCGAGCAGAGAAAAATTTTACCGCTAGGATATTAGAAAAAACATCCGCCAGCCGCCCGCTTATCCTTGAATCTTGCTCGGCTTCAGAGAGATCATAGGCGACTTTTCTTTTGACAAAAAATGATACTATCGTAACATGTACGACTATCCAGATGCCAAAAACTAAGCTGATGACGGGAGACTGGTAAATAAGCACCGCGAATACGCCTGCCAGAATTACAAAAAATTTTAAAAAGCTGTAGAGAAATATGTCGAATGTAATTTCGAAGCCTCCAATAAAACGCCTAGCTTTTGTCACTAAGCTTCCGGCAAAAGTATTAGCGAAAAAAGTTTGCGAATTCTGCTCAATTTTCTGAAAAGTGTAATTACGAAGGTCACGGATAACATTAACACTAAATTGCAATATGGTAAATTTTACAGTTCTGGCTACAAATAAAACAAAAATATGTATTCCAATAATAATAAAAAATAATTGAAAAATGTCTTGCGTTGTCGTCGCCAGATCTCCAATTCCCGTCGTAAAAATATCGATAATTTTCTTAAAATAGAGTGGAACTACGATTCTGTCTAGAAATGTCCTCAAGCTGAAGCCTACCAGAATAAAGAAAAAAACCCACTTCCGTTTGCGCATTTGGGGCCACACATATTTCAATATTCTGGAAAAAAACGAAAACATCTCGCCATTTTACCAGAAAAAACCTATATTTCAAAGTCTTTTGGGATTTTTGATTTTGGCACAAAAAAATTGTACTAAACCACGCTATAGCGTATTTTTGTACAATAACCTAAATAACCCATTGATTTGATAGCTGATAAATTAATAAAATCAAAGCCCTTCTTGAGGAGGTGCGACGACTTTTGCCCTCCAGAATTTGGTTTTGAAAGTTTTTATTATTTCTTTCAATTCTTCATTTCCCAGAAGATGCAAGACCAAAATTGCCGCCCAAATACCCAGGATGCCAGAGATAAAGCCCTGCAGAAAAACTCCCCAGAATGTGGTGGTGCCAAAAATTGGTGAAAATATATTCAAAGATAGATACGCCACAAGTCCCAGAAAAAATGCGGCGCCCAAACTTTGGAAAAAAGTCTTGGTAATGAAGGAATCCCCTTTCATAAAGTCACGCCTCACGAAAAACCAAAGAATAATTGAATTCAAAATGGTGCCGGAAGAATACGCAAGCGGAAGCATTAATACTTCTGTGCCGGGAATATCCGTGACCTTCAGCATCGACTCAATAAAATAATGAAAGATTGGAATATTTTTAAATATATATATAAATAAATAAGATAAAATTATAATAAAAATGGAACAGAAGAAATTAGTCGAAAGCGGCCTTCTGGTATTGCCCTTGGCATAGTAAGCTCGAGACAAAAGAGCAATCATTCCTTGAGCAACAACTGAAATAGAAAAGATGGCGAGCGATGCTGCTACTAGACGGGTATTTTCCCAAGAAAAAGATCCAGAACCAAGGATTACTCGAACGATCTGCGCTCGAACCACAATAAACAGAAATACTACGGGGAGCGACCAAAACACGATGGCACGCGCGGCTTCTTTAAGATGACTTTTAAATTCATCCATTTTTCCAAGAGAGATAGACTTCGCCAGGGTGGGAAAGGCAGCCACTGCATAGGATATACCGATGATGTTAAGAGGCACCGATTGAAGATTGAAGGAAAGGTTGAATATTGAAATGGAACCACTCTCTAGATATGAAGCAAGGGCGATGATAGAAATCAAAGCCACGTTGTTAAAAGCCAGGCCTAGGGTACGAGGTAGTGAAGTCATCGCTACTTGTTTGACATCTTTAAAATTAATAGGAAAAGAAAATTTAAACGTAAACCCGAGAGTTTTGGATGCGAATGTTTGAACCAAAAAATGCATCAAGGCACCCAGGACTACCCCCATGGCCAACCCATAAATACCAAAGCGGGGATAGAAAAATATAACACCAGAAATAATCCCCAAATTATAAAAAACCGGACTTAAGGAATAAATAAAAAACTTCCGAAAAAGCTGGGTAAGGCTCCCAAAAAGATTCGAAAGTCCCATTAAAATAGGTGAGAGCAACATTATGCGCGAAAGCATAACTACTTTTGTTTGCATTATCGCAGTAAAACCCGGCGCAATGAAAGACACTAAATATGGCATTAGTAAATAGGCTATTAGGGAAACGAGTATCATTACAAGAAAAAAAACAGTAAAAACATTACTTAAGAATTTGCGCGCTTCTTCGCTTATTTTTTCGCCTGGTATTTTTGACGCTATAAATGGTATTAGCACTGTGACAGAAACCAGAGAAGCAATAGATATGAAGATGAGATCAGGAATTCTAAACGCCGCATAATAGGCATCTAGCGTCGCCCCCGGCCCGATGAAGTGCGCAAAAGCGCGGTCACGAAATAACGCCAAAATTTGCGAAAGAAAAGCAAAAGACCCCAGAAGAAGCGCCGCTTGATTTATGTTCACATATTCCTTGCTGAAAATTTTAAAAATCCTATCCATCCCGTTACATTACTATGTTGATCAATCTATTTTTTATATAAATAAATTTTTTAATTTCTTTGCCCGCTGTATGCCTTGCGATAACCTCGTTGGCAAGAGATTTTTTTTTTACACTTTCTTCATTTTCGTCTGCCTGTACCATAATCTCCGCCCTGACTTTGCCATTTATCTGCACAACAATTTTGACCTCATCATCTTTAATTTTTTCCTTATCATATTCCGGCCATGAAGAGAGATGAACGGATTTCTTTTCTCCAAGCATACTCCAAAGCTCTTCAGTGATATGCGGCGCAAAAGGAGAAAGAATCTGTAGAAACTTCTTGAGGTCTTCTAGGCTGACGCCGCTCTTTTCCATTTCATTTAGAAGTATCATAAGTGAGGACACTGCAGTATTAAAGCGCATACTATCAATGTCTTCACTGACTTTCTTGATGGTTTTATGAAGAAGTTTTGCAAGCGAAGCCGGAGAAGATTTCTGAGTCGCGTAAGTCCCACCCGGTACTCCGGGAAGGGTAAAGCGCGAAGAAATCTTCTCCGGCGAAGCTATTTTATGTCCAATCTTCCAAACTCTTTCTATAAACCTCCTCGGCCCCATTAGGCTGTCTGTGCTCCATGACACTGATTGATCAAATGGCCCCATAAACATTTCATATAAGCGGAGTGTATCCGCGCCGTATGTAGAAACTATACTATCTGGATTTATAATATTTCCAAACCTTTTCGACATTTTCCTGCCATCGGAAGCAATAATCAGCCCTACGTGTTGAAGTTTCTTAAAAGGCTCTTTGTTCACCACCACGCCTATGTCGTAAAGGAATTTGTGCCAGAACCTCGCATATATCAAGTGTCTGGTCGCATGTTCTGCTCCGCCAACATATAAATCCACCTCATTCCAATATTTTTCTATATTTTTATCCACCAGAGCTTTGTTATTGTCTGGGTCCATGTAGCGAAGATAGTACCAAGAAGAACCGGCCCATTGGGGCATAGTATTGCTCTCTCTTCTTAAAACTTTTTGGCCAACTTTCACATTTATCCAGTTTGGCACGTTCGCTAAAGGCGATTCTGCGGTTCCAGTCGGCTTATAAGACTTAACTTTTGGCAATTTCACTGGCAAATCTTTTTCTTTAACTGGGATAACTTTAGTGCCGTCGCGCAAAACCGGTATCGGTTCGCCCCAATAACGTTGGCGAGAAAATACCCAGTCGTGAAGTTTGTAAGTTACTTTTCTATAACCAAATCCTTTTTTCACAATGTAATCAATGATATCTTCGCGTACTTCCCCCCATTCCCTGCCCTTGAATTCTACTGGTTCGGTAAGAATGCCATTTTTGATGATTGGTTGATTAATTCCGAGATACCTCTTCCAAATCACTTTCATATCTTCTCTGCTTACAAAATCCAAAACTTCTTTTTCGGAAACCCAATGCATATCGTAAAAATCTTTTTGTTTCTGTTCTATCTCTCCTTGTTCATTGTTTTGGAGTTTAAAGTAAAGAGGAGTAAAATGCGCAAAACGGTTTTGCTTTTTTATATCCTGCCAAAATTTGGAATGAACTACCCCACCTAATTGTTTTACAAATTTTATATTTTTATATCCCGTTTCTTCAGTTATCTCTCGGATTCCGGTTTCAACTGGATCTTCCCCATCTTCCACCCCTCCTACTACAAAACCCCGCCAATCTGTATTTTTTACGCTATGACAAAGAAATTTATTCTCTGACCAGTGCTTGATAATGCAAACAACTGCATTTCTTTCGATAAAAGGTTCGCTCTCTCTCGCCTTATCTAAGCCTTCACTTCTCACCACCAAGGGCTCGACAACTTCTCGAAGAGGAATGTTATATTTTTTCGCGAAGGCAAAATCTCGCTCGTCATGCACACTTGAATTAACAATACCCGTCCCATAGTCCGCAATAACAAAAGTTGCAATCCAAACAGGCAAATCGCCTGTGCCGAAAGGATTGTCCACATATCGCCCAGTAAAAATTCCTTCAATTTCTTTTTCTGTTTCAAACCCTTTTTTTATTTTTCTTTGTTTGAATTTCTCAACAAAATCTAAAACGGGTTCCTCATATTTTGTTCTCTTTATTAACTTTTTTACCAACGGATGCTCCGGCGCAATAACACAAAAGGTCTGTGCCATGAAAGTTTGCGGAATAGAATCATAGGCTTCAATTTTAATTCCTAAGTCCTTTACCTTCTGTTTGTACATGATGCCCTCGCTTCGTCCGATCCAATTTCTTTGACTTTCCTTTATGGATTCCGGCCAGTCTAGGGCGTCTAAATCCGCCAAGAGTCTGTCAGCATAGTCAGTAATCTTCAAAACCCATTGGCGAATAGGCTTTTTTTCAACGACGGCTCCGCACCTTTCGCACTTTCCGTCTTCCACATCTTCATTGGCCAGGATAGTCATATCCCTAGGACACCAATTCACCGGTTCGTTAGACTCATAAGCAAATCCACGTTCTAGCAATTTTAAAAATATCCACTGAGTCCATTTGTAAAATTTCGGATCTGAAGTATTCACCTCTCGAGACCAATCATAATCAAATCCGATAATTTCTAATTGTTTTTTAAATCGAGCAATATTTTTTGCCACCGACACGACGGGATTGGTTTTTGTTTTAATGGCATAATTTTCAGTAGGCAATCCGAAAGAATCAAACCCCATGGGGTGCAGAACATTAAACCCCTGCATTCTTTTTTTCCTAGAGACTACGTCTGTGGCAATGTAGCCCTTCGGATGGCCAACATGGATGCCTTCCCCCGAGACATAGGGAAACATATCTAAAATATAGAATTTCCCTTGCCCCGCCGTAGCTTTATGCGAAGGTGGGTTTTTTGTTTGGTAGATTTTTTTCTTAGCCCATTCTTTCTGCCATTTTTTCTCAATCTTCTTGTGGTCGTATTCCTTCTTCATCCCGTTTAGAAGCAGGTCGCGGTCAAACCGTAACTACTTAATTTAGTCTTATAATTTTTGCGACCGCGGCTTCTAACGGGACTCATACTCCCATAATACCTAAAAGGTGGCTTATTTGCAAAAGGATTTAGTACATCGGTACTGGCTTTGGATAGATATTGGGATTATAAGGATTTGGATTTACGGTTTGCTTAAAACAATATTCATCGGCTGGATGTGTCCACGAGAAACTGTTATAGGAATACAAGCCTCTGTAAGGATCGGAAGTATTTTTGTCGTCTGAAGCTTTATTGAATTCTGCGCAAAGATTATATTCAGTGTTACTTATCTTTTCATACTCGTATGGCTTTTCCGTTTGAGGATCCACTTGAGCAATATAATAATTTCCTTTTGCCATTTCCTCAAGAGTATTCGGCAAGATTCCTTTATTTGTGTAATAATTTATGATTTGATTGTTTATGTTTGAAAGATCATTTACTTTCTGCTCATCATATTTATAAAGCCTCTGCGTACGAGGAGAACCCAAAACAGAGAAACCCCAAATAATTGAAGCTAGAATTAAAAGTCCTGAAATTATTCTCCAAATTTTTCTAGATTTTGATGTTAACTTGTTTCTGAGGTCAGAAATAAAGTAAATAAATATACCAGAAGCAACAACAAGCAAGACCAGAACCTTCAAAAGGAATCCCGTAGTCAATTCTTGTCCATCAATAAAGAAGTAGATCACCGTTATTAAATCCCCGGCGATAGCAAGACCAGCAACAAACAAAGTAATGTAAGTGAATCCTCTGTGAGTAAAACTACTCTGTCTTTCCGGCTCAACCCGATATTCCCTTTCTAAAAACCACATCAGTAAAACGAAGATTGGGAAAAGTACAACCAGAATAGCGACAGGCCAACTTATAGACTGACTGCCCCCCGAATAATTGTATCCATTTGTAATTTGCGGATAAGCTGTGTTGATAACATTAAATAATAAACTTAAAAGACTGCCCACTAATGTATATAATGCAGTGAAGGCCCCCAAATTTAAGAAAAAATCTTTGGCGCTAGCTTTTGGTTTTATTTGATTTGGATCCATGTTGTTTATACTACGATTACGATTAATAAAAAATACGACGATGCCAACCACTATAATAATAAATATGACCGGAGAAACAAGTGAATATAAAATATATGGAAAATAATCAAAATTAAACATACTGATAAATTATGTTTATGAATAAAATTACACCGTAATTATATACCCCACACAGCAGTATTGGCAAGTGAAACAAGGCGATTATTCGACTTTTCCAAGACACAGAGCTCCCCGGCTTCTGTTTGACCCTTAAAATCTTTCATTATTTCAGCAAGCGCATAACTAAGTGAAAGCGCAGAAGAATCGGTAGCATAAGAAGTCAAAATCACAAAAAGGGGCTTGTCGGTTAGAACCCTCCCGACCAAAGAAAGCAGTTTCGGCAACATTTCTTCTATCTTCCATACTTCCCCCCTGGGACCACGGCCGTACTTGGGCGGATCCATAATCACAGCGTCATACTTATTGCCTCGTTTTATTTCTCGCTCTAGAAATTTTGTGGCGTCATCTTCTATCACCCGCATTGGCATTTTATCAAGGCTAGATAATTTTTGATTTTCTTTCGTCCAATTTAATACTTGCTTCGAGGCATCCACATGCGTCACATCTCCACCAGCCCTGAGAGCAAATAGGCTCGCCACACCGGTGTAGCCGAATAAATTAAGAAATTTTATTTTCTTGCCGGAGTTTTTTATTTTATTCTCTATGTAATCCCAGTGATTTGCCTGCTCCGGGAAAAATCCCAAATGTCTAAATGGTGTGGGAGAAACAAAAAATTTAATTCCCCTGTATTCCATCTCCCACTTCGTGTCAAGGTTCAACCTTGACATTTGCCACCCGGCTTTGGCACCAACTTTCGAGCTCCAGAATTTTCCATCAACATTTGTCCACTGTTGTTGAACACTCGGTGTTGAACATTTCGGCCAGACAGCATCTTCATAAGGACGAATAAAAGTGTATTTCCCGAATCGCTCCAGCTTCTCTCCACCACCCGTATCTAGAAGCTCGTAGTCCACCCAATCCTTTGAACAAAAAATTTTTATCTGGTTCATTTTTTATATCAAAAATTCTATCACATCTCCGTCTTTTACAATGTATTCTTTGCCTTCGGTGCGAACCAAGCCTTTCGAGCGAGCAGCAACATGTGAACCACAATCTAATAAATCTTTCCAATTTACTACTTCCGCGCGGATAAATTTTTCTTTGAAATCATTGTGTATCGCTTTACCCGCTTCCGGCGTCGTAGAACCTCTGCGAGTTGTCCAGGCGCGAGTTTCATCTTCGCCAGTGGTTAAAAAGGTAATTAGGTTGAGCAAATCATAGCTTGCCTTGATGAGACTATCGAGTCCAGTGCCAAAAACTGGATCAACTTCTATGTACGGACCAGGAATTTTATCTGCCACTTCCCGCATATTTTTCTCGCTAGCTTCCGACATATTAAGAACATAAAGAATCGGTTTTCTAATTCCTGCTTGTTCTAGCTCAAAATTTATTACTTCAATATCAAAAAGCGGGTCAATTTTATTATGCACATGGATTGTATTTGCATCCTCGAAAATCCGCACCATTTCGATAATCGCATCCACTTCACGAATGTGGGAAAGGAATTTATTACCGAGCCCGGCGCCCTCGCTTGCCCCCTTGACCAATCCTGCAATGTCCACAAACTCAACTACCGCCGGAATAACTTTTTTAGATTTGCTCATCGCCGCAAGCTTCTCTAATCTCTCGTCTGGCACCGGAACAATACCCACCGACGGGTCAATGGTACAAAAAGGATAATTCTCCGCAGGTACGCCTTTCTTCGTCAGCGCATTAAAAAGCGTGGACTTACCCACGTTCGGTAAACCGACAATCCCTATTTTCAGAGAAGAACTTGACATATATATCGCTTAGACTAAGTATACCCTCAACTTGTAATGATTTTTGACTAGCAATGGAAAACGAAAGACACTCGCTTATAACCTTCTGTCGAGCCTGAAAATCAAAGTTTTTGAGGCATTCGGCTGCAGCTGCGGTGAATTCTTTAATTTCATCCTTGCCGGGGAGTATTATGTCATTTTTAGATGTTTTTTCCAAATCAGCCTGGATTATTTGATCTTCCAACTTTCTTATCTCTTCCCTTATGGGTGCGACATACTCCTTGAACTTTTCAAGCGAAAAAGCTTCTTTAGAGAATGCGTTAGCAAGACGATCCTCTCTTACTTGCAGTTTTTCTATTTCCTTAAGAGTGCCTTCAGCACTGATAGCTGACTCTGATTTATAACCTTTATGATTTTCAATCCACCTTTCGGTGTATCTTTGCAGAAGTTCTGGTGAGCTCATTATTTCTTTCACTCTTCCCCATAATACTTTATCCGCTATTCTTGCGTTGATGCCACGCTCTCTGCAATCAGGTTCAAGTGGAAAACTATAAACGCGATCAGTGCAGCGATAATATAAATACTTTCCTCGTTGAGGACCCTCACCTGCTCTTCTTTTTCCGCAAGTACACCAAATTTTGCCAGCCAATAAATAATCATTCTTTTTATTTCGACCTAGAGTTGCAAAATTCTTTTTCAATCGCGCTCCGGCTTGTTTAAAAAGATTATTGTCAGTAATAATCACTGGAACTGTTATCTTATACCACTCATCTTTCGGCTTCATCTTTCTGCTAGTTTTTTCTATTTTTTTATACTTTTCATTTTTAAGAGGCTTTTTGGGAACTACTGCAAATGAAGCACCCCAATGCGTTACTCCAATGTATACCTCGTGGCGCAAAAGAGTACTTAAGGTGCTTGTATTCCAAACTCCCCTTTTACTTTTTCTTGGATAGATTTTTTGTTCATGTAATTTTCTAACAACTGCACGGAGAGTCAAACCATCATTAGCAACCCAGGAAAAAATATTTCTAACGATTTCGGCTTCACGATCGTTTATCTTATAATGTCCGGGATCGTAGTCGCCTGCGCTCTTTTTACCTTTATTGGGAATATAAGTATATCCATAAGGCGCTACGGTGGTAAGAACTTGATTGTTTTTTACACGATTTACCTTGCCTATTCTAAAGCGTTCAGCAATTTTAGCCTTTTCATATGCAGCAAATAAACCTCTCACGCCAAATAGCAGCTTGTCTGTAGCGCTTTCTACCGGTAACATCGTCACAAATAAAATTTCTATACCTAGTTTTTTCAACTCGTTTATTACAATCTGCTGAAGAAAGAGTTCCCGGCCTAGACGGTCAGGATCATAAATAACAACCGCATCCCAAATTTTATTTGTTGCATCGTGTCGTAATTGATCTAGTTGGGGCCTAGCAAGAATATCTCCGCTCCAGCCCTCATCTTTGTAGGTTTTAACGACAACTAACTCATTCTCTTTAATATACTTATCCACTTCAGACAACTGAGCGTCAATGGTTTTCTGATCTTCCTGATTTGAAGTGGAAACACGAGCATATACTGATACATGCTTTATTCCCATTTTTGCTATATTTTCATTTTTCATGTTTTCATTATTTTAATTTATAATAATTATTTTTAATTGTTTCTTTAAAGAGAACATCGAAGATAGAGTCTAGTTTCCCATCAATATCTTCAGAATCCTCCATCCAGAAAGTGACCTGAACCCCGTCGACTACACAGGAATCAAAGGTCACCCTGGCACATACATCCAATGAATCAGAACACGACACGAAAAGAGTTTTCTCTAAGTCATTTTCCGATTCTTTAAGATAGTTGTTTGCTTTTTTCATAACTTTTTAATAATCTTCAGGCCGTAAAAGCCAGTTCATGAGTATCAGATGAAGCGCGCGTGAAATTGATATATTGTCTTGCTTAGCACCAAATTCTAATTCACTATAAATTACTTCATCGATTTCAACTTCTATCTTTATTTTACCTTCTTTTGTTTTTTCCATGATATTTTAAATTAAAACTAGTAATAGTTTTAAAAAACAAACGAAAAACCTCGCTATTACGTAGTGGAGTATTCTTTAAGTACGACCACCACGCAAAAGCGAGGCTTTAAAGAATACTTTCAATCCAAAGAGATTTATCGTTATTTTTAAAACGAGGTTGGCGCAGAAGACTAGATTGTCTTACTGAAACCACATAACATAACCTTACACATAGCCAGATACCTTATACGAAAAATATAATATTGGATCAATTATACGCCAGTCCCATAATCTGTGAAGTGTGGATAACGAAAAAACGGTCCTGCCACGAAATGTAGCAGAACCGTTTTCTTTTACCGAACTGGCACCAAACTTGCAATCAAATCACTCGCATCCTGCCTAGAAAGTCCAGAATTGATTTGATTTAGGTATCGTTCTCGATCCTCTGGATCATCTAGTTCTAGAACCAGCCTATCTAGGTACTGGCGCTGCTTCTCGGTCATTTCTGGTTCTTCAAATCCTTCCATCTCTTCACTTCCATTAGCTCGAATTGATTCCAAGATTTTTACCGCATTGTTTGTTGCAGATAAAAAACTTCCGTTGATACTGGAGGAAATGGTTCTGTCTAAGTATTTATTTAACTTCGAAAATACGGATACGCTTCTTCCGAAAGCGATCAAGCTTCCATTTAATTTAAGAGTGCAAAGAACGCCAACCAGTCCAGGAATGTTGAGATTTTTTAACGTCTCTGTGTCTTCCTGGAAACTGACCTCAAGAGTAAATGGATTTCCACATAATCTTTTAACTTCTTCTCTAACAGGATGATTCTCACCCCTAACATCTATCACCGGCTTAACCTTGGGTTGAAGCGGAGACAGTATTCTTTTGTTTAATGTATTATTCATGTTTTTTATATTCTTGAACCTGTCTATAGTAGAACAGGTAGATACTTTTAATGCGCTTGGTAATTTTCTTCGGATCTTTCTTGTCTTTAGTTTCTAAGACAACAAAGGAACGAATAGCTTTTTCACCCTTCTTTGGAACCATCCCAAGCTGAATCCAATTCCTAAAGGTAAGCGCGGACCTCAATGGATCATAGTTTTTTAATTCACTCTGGCCCCAGCGACGGACTATCTCTTCCTCTACAAGAGCACGAGTTTTATCTGAACCCATGTAATTAGAGACTTCCGGACCTTTTAATATTTCACCTATAGATTTCATAATAATTTACTTAACGAGTAATTTGTTCACAAGGGACTAGCTTGTGCTTAGAAGACCTACATCGACCTTGTCTTCTTAACAAAATAATTGTTGGTATTTTATGGAGTTGAGATAAAGAGGTGCCGGGGGGTTGTTGGTTTGACTCCCTATAAGTTCGAACGCTGTGGGGTAAACGTACCCATTTATGGTTTTGGAAAAAATCGTCAATTTAGAATTAAGGGCCTTAAAAAAATTTCTAAAAATTTTACAGAAAAATGGCCTTTGATTTCGGCCGCCGAATTTGATCGATTTGCGAGTGACTTAAAAGGGTTGTATGATAGAGGTATAACTAAATAAGAAGTAACCTAAACCAGAAATGGCATGGTGAAAAATCGCAGTGAACAATAAAAAACCCGTTATCAGGGGCGTTCACTGCGTTATGTGGGGAAACCTACATAAGAGCTTCGGCTCTCCTTGGTATCGGGCTTTTTGTTTGGGAAATTATGAAAAATTTTAATAAAAAAGAAATAGATACAGGAGAACCTGCCAAGTGGACCGGCTACTGGTTTGGACTGTGTTTAGTTATAGGGGTTTTGTTAACATTAATGGTTGAGAATTATAACGAAAAATTTGTAGATACTGGCTATGTATATATTATGATTTTAATAGCTGGTGGGCCGTATATTATTTCTTTATGTTGGCCATTGATTAAAGAAAAATTATTTAGTCGTGAAGGTAAAACAGAAGAAGAGGAAACAGAAAGCGAAATAAATTTTTATGGAAAATAAACAAAAAGTAATAATAGCATTAATAGTGAGTGCCTTTTTAATTGTTATGGCTATTTCTTATGCCGGTAAAAAATCAGAGGAAAACATTACCTCACCCCCCATAGCTGTTAATTCCAATTTTAGTGAGATTAGCCAAGCAGATCAAGAAAAAATAAGAGAGATAATGCTAGGGGTGATGCAAGATACTATTCAAGTTACTCCAGCGGTAAAACAGGAATTTATCTCAATATTTAAAAAATATAATGCGACGAATGAAGAAATAGAAGATTTTGGAATGTATGGACCTGCGTTAGCGGTAAATTATCAAAAGATGTTTTTTACTGATGCCTTACAATCTGTGCAGAGTAGTTCTTCTGTTAAAAGCCAAGAAAGAGCTGATTATGAAGTTGAATTACTTCAGAAAGGTTTGATTACTCAAGAAAGAATAGATCAAAATGATGCAGAGATGTATAAGATTGCAAACCATCAGCTTAGTAGTAATGGGCAGGTTCTGGTAATTGAAGATATTAAGCAAACTCTAAATGGTATTGATATTGTTGGTGGGCGTATTAAAAGTTTATTTAGCAGGTAATTAAAAATATATGGAAAATCAAAACAAGTGGAATAAAGAGCTGTTATACTCCGTGATCTTTCTCGTAGCTGCTTTTTTATGGTTTACCTTTAACCCCTTTTCGCAAATAAGAGATCTAACGAATGGTATTTACAGCGTTTTGAGCGTAATGGCGGTAGGATTTTATGTCTTTACTTTACTTTCCCTCTATTGTGGTTTAAAAGCTGCTAGGAGAGCCACAAGAGAGCACAGAAGGGATTTATTGGTGTTTTCTTCTATTGTTGTTTTGGCTTCTGCTGCTCTGGCGATTTTCATTACTTTGTTCTTAACTGGGGCGATTAAGTATTAGTGGAGAGCTAATCAATAGCAGACATAAATTACCGAATATTCGGTAAAATTGGCACCAAATATGCCGAATATTCGGTAAAACTAACTGGACGTGCATCCAGAGTTTTGGCGTTGGAGTTATCCACGTTGACAGGGATACGTGGGACTGTGAAATAATGAACTTATTATGATATGGAAAAAAGTTATTTTTTCAAAGAACTGACTTCTCTAGTTTAAGTTACGGGAATCCTGAGGGGTTATGGGAGCATTTGCTTAATTGCGGAGTCAACCCATCCCTTGGATGCTATTAAAATGACTCCCCCTGATGCGACTTCGACAGCATTCGAAGTTCGAAGGGACTAGTTTATTACTATGCAATGTAGTGAATTAATCCCTTCGACAGGTAGCACCTTGAAGGAACTTAACGCAGTATCGTGGCCGACCCTTCTCGTAGAACAGATGCCCCTATCAAAAGACTTGAAAACTACAGTCTGGCGCCTGGGAAACACATAACATTGATACAGTATCTTCCCATAGAAGTAAAAAGGGATCAAAGATATGAGAAACTTCCGCAGGCAATACGCCATAGGATATAAAGCGTAAAAAAATATAGCAATTCCCATTCTTGTCTCAGGGAGAAGTTTTAAATAAAATCTAAACAATATGCACGAATACAGAACACCGAAGTTAGAAGTTTATAAATTCTGAACTTCGAATATTTGATTAAAAGTGAAAATAATAAGTTTATTGATGGTGAGTTCAATTTTAATAAAAATAACTATTCCTCTGAGAAATAATCAGAATCTACTTTTTTTATTTCATAAGTAGTGATTGTTGAAACACCAATATTATATTCCACCATCAATTTCGCTAGCTGGATTCCATCAATAAGAATAACTTTGCTGTCTAATCGCTGGGCATATTCAATTGCGTCTTTAGTAAAATTAGAAGTTGTGATAAAAATTCCTTTTTTCGCAAATTTGCCGTTCAGCGCACCTACAAAACTTTGTACTTCTGGACGACCCACGCTATTATCATTCCATCTTTTGGCCTGAACATATATTAGATCAAGTCCAAGTTTATCTTCCTTAATAACCCCATCTATTCCACCGTCCCCAGATCTTCCTATGGCTTGCCCTGCATCTTTCCTAGAACCACCATATCCCATACCCAACAATAGATCTATGACAGATTGCTCAAAAAAGGCAGGAGAGCTAGATTTAAGACTATTAAGCAGTTCTGCATATAATTCTTTTACGATACTTTGATATCCAGCTTCCATTGTTTCTTCCGGAGTATTTTCTTCTAAATCTTCTACTTCGTTAGATTTTTCTAGGGTATCAGCTCCGCCTTGAAACTCATTAAAAGACGAAAATTTTCTTAGAAAACTTGGATCAATTATTTCTGGTTTTTGTGCTAAAACTTTTTGTCCTTGCGGTGTAATTTTAAATAAAGCTTTTTTGGGCGCATCAACTAAACCTGCTTTTTTAAGATACGTTTTCGCCCACCCTACTCTATTGCTAAAAATAGTCATTCTTCCACTTGGAGTCATCTGACTAAGATCACTTTCTTTTAGATTAAATTTAATCGCCAAAGAACTTTCGGCTTCTTTCAAGGAGTGCTCTTGGCCATCCGCTAAATATTCCAATAAAGGTTTTATAACGTATTTAAATTGTGGTATTGGCATTTATAATTTTATTTTAGCTGATAGTAAAAATAGGTACCGTCAGGGAATTTAATGTTTGGTACCCAGAGAGGTCTTCCTTCCCATCCTTTATTAGTCTCTCCATTGAGCCGGTAAAGGGTTAGGACCACTCTATCGTTAAAGTGATTACCGAGGTCTCGGTCTGTCGGAGATAACAGTGTGCCTGTCCCCTTACTTATACTTCTACCTGTTCGAATAATCATACGACATTGATATTTTGCACCTTTTTTAAGCGTCCCAACACAGTCAGCAAAAGAATGCTGGTTCCATAAATCAGTTTTCTCCACGCTTATTAAATGCAGTATTTTTTCAGTCTCCGCTAAAGATATGTCATCCTCACGATCTTTTGAACCGAGTATTCTATCTAAAGAAGAAAGACCTAAGTGTGTTGGATTAAGGGGAAAATAATTCACTCCTCCAGCAATAATCATAAGTTCTTCTTTTAAGACCACGCTTAGACGAGTTGGACGAGCTCCTTTTGGAGTCAAAAGACTAACTGCTTGTGGACCTTTCTTTTGAAGAGTATCAAAAAGCGCATTGTTAGCGTCATTCAATTCACGAAAAAGTTTTATGAGGGGTTGCGGACTAAATATGCGACATAATTCACGATCTCTGTCATATCCAAATATACGGGCATGTTGCCACGAGGTATCTGCTTGGGGTGTTTTAGCGCTTCTGCAATAATAAACTATTTGCAGACCTGGAAATGTCACCCCTCTTCCCAAAGTATTACCACCTATAACTATGTTGAGGCCTTCATCGTATGCTGTACCTTCTGGCGCCTTTGAGTTTAGAACTGTAATATTAACTCCGGGCATGTCTGCGCGAAGAAAATCCAAAATAGCTTTGAACGGCTTTATCCTGCTTTTAGTTTTTGATAGTTCTTCCCATGCATCACGAAGGTCCAGTTCAAGTAAAGTTGAAGAGTCTGCGACTAGATCAGTCTTCAAACCTTCAAGAAATTTTTCCACCTTTGTCCTTACGGTTGTATGTTCACTTATTTTTGACCCTGGGTGAATTAACATCGTACAAACAGATTTATGGTCACCTAAAAGTAAATCGGATGCTGCGATAAGAAAATGCAAGACAGCTTTACGAAGCCCTACGGGAATATGTTCCGCCTTTAGTAAATCATCCCGCTCATTGTCCTCTGTCTCTATTAGATTTTTTGAGTCCTCTCCATAAAAAAAATCCCCTCCCAGATAACCCTTACCGGGCGGAAGATAAAATGAGTATTGAGGTTTCCACCCTGACATTTCTATTTGTAGCACAAGAGACTGAGGAGTTGCTGTAACATGGAGGTATATTGAAGAAGGCGCCTGTTTATTTATCTTTTCAAGTAGCTTGTTAATTGTACTCTGATCATTCTGGTTAACCCTTGTATTTAAACTAGATGCATCTGCTTCATCATCCAGTAGAAAAAGTGGCTCTTCTTTGTAAATTGGATTGGAAGCTATGTTATTCGCCCATGTTTTTAGAACGTTAGGATCTTTCTTAAGAACAATCATAGTCGGCATCTGTAAACCTCTATTTAAAAAAGCTGCCTCATCCGTTTCTCCAAATACATTGAATCCAGCCATGAATCCTCCTAGAGAATTTTTTGCTCTTTCAAGTGTCTGCTTGTGCAAAATTACATTGCTTGTGGTAACTAGGATAAAAAATTTAAATCCTCTATCGGCAGCTGCAGCAGCGATAGCAAGCATTTGTCCTGTTTTTCCACTTTGCACATGGCCATATAATAAACCGGATACATGACTATTGTGGTCAAAATTATCTATATGTTTTTTAGCAAAATCTTCTGCTGTTTTTTCCAACATAGGAACAAGACCCGGGTTAGATGCTCCGGCACGTTTTAAATAATTGTCCAAAAATTTTCTCATAATTTATCTAGAAAAATCTAACAACCATACTTTAGGATCAGCTGTTTCTTTTAGTGATATGGTAGTGCGTCCATATTTTTGTAGAACCTCCGGCGTAACTGGCTGACCCACCTTAAGACACCCTGCCCTTTCGAGCCTTCCCTTAATCCACCGACCTAGGGTCCTCAAATCACCCTCTGATCTAAAATTCTTACCATAATCTCCCTGTATTTTGCAATTAAACTGCCATCCATCATCGGTATAAACACGAATGATTGAATCCTGCTCCGGATAACCGTCTGCCTGGGTTATCTCTATTGGAACAATAAGCTCTACTTCATACCAATGTCTAGGACGTATCGCCCCTGTTTTGGTAGCAAGTCTTCCTTTTCCAAAGTAAGCATTAAGATTGCTCTTTGCTTCTGTTTTAAGAGGAAGATCGAACACTCGGTCAGTTAAAGTACTTTCTATTTTACGATACTCCTCCTCATCTGCTTTGTCTACATCAATTCTATCCTTCAGTAGATCGGGTGTTTCAATAAAAGATTCTGGTTTAGGCCAATTAAGAATATCTTTTGATGCTTTTTTAATTAATTCTTCGTGTAACGTATTAAGTTCTGATAAAATATTTTCTTCTTTAAAAAGAGCGTCCACTTCCCACTGTCTACTATCAAGAATGTTCCCCAGATTAGATGACCCCATCATTCCAGACACGGGAATAGGTTTTTCCGCCTTACTGAATAGGTAAGTTTTTCCATGAAATTTAAATGCTGTAGAAACATGAACGCTTCCTATACCTTTATCTTTTAAGAAAGTTGCAAGATCTATGGCTGCCTCATATTGCGCTTGTGTAAATCCTTCCCTCCCATGCATTCCAATTACAAGACTACATGTTTTAGTTTGATTTTCTTCACTATAAAAAAGTAGCACCGCTTTTAGTTCCAGCAGCGACTCTTCAGTAATGTAACCTGTAGCTATTTTTATATTGTCAGAATTTACAACACCATACTCAAAAGCCTCACTAAAGGAAGAATTGTCGTACTCGCAAGGTTTGATTTTTGAGTAAAGAAGTTCCATGCAAGTTTGGCTTATAAATCATCATTATAATTCATCTAAAAATTTCTTAATTGCCCTAGCTATTGGCTTAATCCCAGCTGGAGGGACAGAATTACCTATTTGTCTTCTAACTTCAGCTATGGACCCCACAAACTCAAAATCATCAGGATAGCCAAAGAGGCGGGCACGTTCCCGGTTGGTAAGAGGCCTATTTTCCTTATAGTGATACCCCCAAGTACCGCCGCCGCCACCTGCAATGATAGTAGTCGATGGTTTGTCTGGATGCAAGCGACGATAGACGTGAGATATCATTCCTTTTACATAGTGGGGAGAGTTTTTTGGTATGTCGGTAAAATTTCCGCCAGGGGGTATCAGTCGTAATTTTGCTACTGTACTTGGCGCAATATTTTGATTTTCATTATTAAAACTAATTTTCTCTACTCCTTTTAGGGCTTCCCTTGCGGTAATATAATTTTCTGGTGTATGAGTTGGAGCTGGCAACTTGAATTCTTTATTTAGATCATTGCGAACACCGATTATTAGCACACGTTGACGAAGCTGAGGAGCACCGTAATCAGCAAAATTTATAGGATATACATCTACCCTATATCCCGCTTCTCCAAAATCGTTTACAATCTGAGTTACTGCTTTACCTTTATTAGCGCTAAGAAGACCTCTGACATTTTCAGCCACGAACATCTTGGGCTGTTTCGCAAGAACAACACGAACAAATTGTCGGTATAAATTTCCACGATCTGTTTTAAGACCCATGCGCTTCCATATCATTGAAAAGTCCTGACATGGAAAACCACCCAGAATTATTTCACAATCTGGAACATCTTCATCCTTAACAGCTGTAATACTTCCCTCTACAATATGGTCACCAAAGTTTTTTTTAAATGTTTCGCAAGCCCAGTGGTTTACATCATTTGCCCAAATTATTTCGAACCCAGCATCTTTAAAACCCAAATCCATCCCTCCAGATCCAGAGAAAAGTGATGCTATCCTGTAAACTCTTTTTTTTAGGTTCTTCATATCTGCTTTGTCTACTTTAGAATTTACTATATTTATATTTGGTTTTCGCAAAGCAGCTATTGGCATACATTCATTATACCTTAATAAGTTCTAAAAAGCCGCTATTTGAGAACGCAGAAAAGCACCAATTCTCAATCGCGGCTTATTTTAAGCGGCAATTTTGGAAAAAGTTTTCCACAGCTATTGCTTATTTAATACACCTCCTGCTGATAGCATTTTTCACAATATATTATGGGTGCGTATTTTTCGGGATATACCGTCTCTACCTCTGTGCTGCATTTAGAGCAATTGCGGTTGATAATTTGCAAAGGTGGACGCTTATCCATCCGCCGTATATGCCTGATATCAAAACACACTCGCGGTAGTGGTAAATTCATTCTTCTGTAAAAAGATAATTCATTTTCAGTAATTCTATAGGCTCCTACAGAGTTGGGGTTGTCTTTTTCGGCACACTCAATAACCTCGTTTAAAATCGAATCACTTACCTCCTTGATGGTTTCAGGCAATTCCGAGGCCTTAAGGGTGACTTTGTAATTTTTCTTACCTTTATCTATCCAGCGATAACCATTTTTAATTGCCTCTTCTTTAGTGAGGGGATAATAATAATTCGCAATTGTTTCATTGTAAGCAAAATCAGAAAAATTGGCCGGAAAGTTCTCTCCAAATCGATACTCCAGACCTCTATTATCTATATAAGGTACTTTTTTCATAGAATCAATGATTTCATTTTTAAGCTTTTCATACTCTTCCTTGGAATATTCTTTATTTAGAATGGAATATTTCCCTTTTTTCAAACCCACACAACCGAAGCAATCATGAGCGCCTGGACAATTATTGCAGTAGTATAAGTCGTGCGCACCCATCCAGCACTGATTACAAAAATAAAGGCGAGCAATATCAATGCCACAATTCTGGGATTCGTAGATTTGCTCCGCCTTATTGCCCCATTCAAAATAATCCATACAATCCTCAGCGTTGAAAACCATAAATAGGTACTTACCGTCTCTTACGCTTTCGCAGTCGAAAGATTCCTTAACGTTTTTACTATTCATAAACCAGTTACCTGAAACACTCTCAGACTTAATAGACATTATGGCCCTCTGTGGAAATTTCTTCCTAAATTCTTCAAATTCAACCTTCATTTTTTCAATTCCAAGAAAAGTATCTAGTCTCATTTCTTCCAGCTTTTTGAAATATTCCTCTTTTGAATACTTTTTGTTCCAAATACAGTACTCCGCATTAACCAAATTCACGCAACCCACACAATTCGAAGAATTTCTGCATGCGTAAATAAAAGAACAATCACGGGAATCCTTACTCTCTTGGCCAAATTTCACATTGTAGCAGTTCGCGCAATTAACACACTCATAACACAGCTCGCATTCGAAAAGCCATGAGCCATCACAACAATCAAGAATATGTTTTTTGCCGTTGTAAAGATATAAAGAATTTTCTGGATAAGAACTACGAAAAACCATATAAGAATTTTTAGGATCGGTGACGCGATGAGCATAGGGGCTGTTTATGGCAAACCCTTGCCGAACTATAGACATTCTAGGCACTTTATTTTGAAGTTCTAAAAATTGTTCGAAGAAAGATCGGCTTGGGTCATAGTCCATGCCGTAGGAATAGGGGTCCCAAACATCGGAGTACCAAATATCAGTTTCGTAAACAGGAAACTGGGTGTCCTCCGAATACATGCTAAAAATCTCTTTACCGGAAAAACTGCATTTTCTTTTATATAAAACAGTCTCGCTTGTATGTATAAAGCGCCGAAGCAGTCTACATCCTGGGCAAAAAGTCGGAGGAGGTACTTTTATTTTTTTATAAAATCCGAAATCATCAACTTCAATAGTAAAGTCCTTTTTGCAGTTTTGACAGACCTTGGTTTCAGCTTCCATAAGAGCATTATACTCGTTTTAGTGGCTTAAAACCATAATTTACACACCTTCAGGCTCCGGCGCTGCGGATTTTAAAATCCTCCCTTGTTTATCCCGACTTATAATATTCCGCTGATAACGAGGTGCTGGAAGCTTTATCGTAAATTCGAACGGGACTTGTTTTGTGGCAATATTAGTGTTAAAAAGTTGGGTTGCATTCGTGGTATTCCGACGGAAATACTCATAATTGGCAGATTATATCATAAGATAGAGCAAAATCTATTCAGTATTAGTTTGTTTATTATTTTTTCCAAGCGCCAAGATAGTTTTAATAACTGTATCGGGGTTAAGAGATATGCTTTCTATCCCCTCGGATAACAGAAAGTCCGCAAAGTCCGGATAATCCGAAGGCGCTTGACCGCAAATGCCAATGTATTTGTTTTTCTCTTTGCATTTGTGAATAATCTCGGTAATTAATTTTTTTACCGAAAGATTGTTTTCATTTGCAATATGGGTCACGATGCCGGAATCACGATCAAGCCCAAGGATAAGCTGGGTTAAATCATTAGAACCGATTGACATTCCATCGAAGATCTCAAGAAACTCATCGGCCAAAATTATATTCGATGGAATCTCGCACATTACATAAACTTTAAGCGATTTATCTTTTCCGCGGTCAAGCCCGTTTTCAGCCATCACTTCCATCACCTTTTTCCCCTCTTCTGGCGTCCGGCAAAATGGAATCATGCCAACGACATTTGTAAGACCCATTTCTTCACGCACGCGCTTCAATGCCTTGCACTCTAGACCAAAAGCGGCTTTAAATTTCGGATCATAATAACGAGACGCCCCGCGCCATCCCAGCATCGGATTTTCTTCATGCGGTTCATAAAGTTCACCGCCGACAAGGGTGCGATATTCGTTTGTTTTAAAATCAGAAAAGCGAGTGATAACTTCATGGGGATAAAATGTTGCAGCAATTTTAGCAATGCCAAAAGCAAGTTCATCCACATAAAATTGCGTTTTGTCTTTATAAAGGGGAGCTAGTTTATCAATTTCTTTAATTGTTTTTCGGATATACGCGCTTTTTGCGCTCGAAGCAGATAATTTCTTATAATCAATCAAGGCATTGGGATGCACGCGGATGTGCGAGGCGATAATAAATTCTAGACGCCCCAATCCGACCCCTTCTACTGGAAGATAATGATTCTTAAACGCCTCATTGGGAGAACCGATATTGACCATGATTTTTGTACCTATTTTGGGAATTTTATCTAAGCGATGCTCTTTTACCTCAAATGGCAAAATACCTTTAAACACATTTCCTGTCTCGCCAGACGAACAATCCACCGTCACCTCTTCTCCATTTTTCAAAATTTTCGTGGAATTACCCGTTCCAACGATACAAGGAATGCCGAGTTCGCGCGACACAATTGCCGCATGCGAAGTGCGCCCGCCCTTGTCCGTTACAATCGCTCCCGCAATTTTCATAATCGGCTCCCAGTCTGGATCAGTAATTTCCGTTACCAGCACTTCTCCCTTTTTAAAAGCAATAATATTTTTCGCATTTTTAAAAATATGAACTTTGCCCATGCCTATTTTTGCGCCAACTGGAATGCCCGTTAC
This sequence comes from Candidatus Nomurabacteria bacterium RIFCSPLOWO2_01_FULL_39_18, assembly GCA_001787005.1. Taxonomy (GTDB): domain Bacteria; phylum Patescibacteriota; class Minisyncoccia; order Phycocordibacterales; family UBA9973; genus UBA9973. The sequence goes on from MFUV01000010.1 coordinate 120,326, forward strand.
CCGCACATCGCTTCGCCCCTTGAGCTGATATTCTTTCAGCACATTTTTGTCCTCGCTGGAGTGAACCGTCTCAGGGCGCGCCTGCACAATGAAAAGCTTTCCGGTCTTGCCGTCTTTTGCCCACTCAATATCCATTGGTTGATAGTGATTATGTTTTTGGGAAAAATATTTTTCTATTTCCAAACACCACTTAGCAAGTTTCGTAATTTCAGCATCAGTCAAACAAAATTTCTGCTGGTCAAGATTCGAGACAGGTTTTTGCTTGGTGTTTTGCGTCGCATACACGAGTTTTATATTTTTTTTGCCAAGATTCTTGGTGATAATCGCATTATGCCCATTTTCTAAAGTGGGTTTAAAAATTATAAATTCATCTGGAATAACTTTCCCTTGCACAATGAATTCGCCCAAGCCGTATATGCCATTTATAACTATGACTTTGTCAAAACCAGTTTCTGTATCAAGAGTAAAAGCAACCCCAGAAGAAGCGAGGTCCGAGCGAACCATCACCTGCACCCCCACCGAGAGAGCCGCATCAAAATGGGAAAATCCTTTATCCTTGCGATAAGAAATAGCCCGATCGGTAAAAAGAGAGGCTATGCACTTCTTTGTCGCAATGAGCACATCGTCAATACCACGCACATTAAGATAAGTCTCCTGCTGTCCGGCAAAAGAGGCGCCCGGCAAGTCTTCGGCGGTCGCTGAAGAACGCACTGCCACATCCACATTTTCACCATATTTTTTCGCCAATTCTTTATATGCTTCCGAAATGGCATTTTGCAGAGATTCCGGTAAAATCGCTTTTAGAATCGCTTCGCGCACTTTTCTTGCCCTGCTTTGAAGATTGCGAATATCGCTAGTATTAAGATCGGCCAGAATAATTCGAATCTCAGAGCCCAGCCCGGTTTCCTTGAAAAAAAATCTATAAGCTTGGGCTGTGATAGCGAAACCGTCCGGAACATTCACACCAAGTGGCACTAAGTTAGAATACATTTCCCCGAGCGCGGCATTTTTCCCGCCCACGGACAGAACATCGGCAATGCCTACCTCGCTATACCATTTAATGAAATCTTGTTCTTTTTCTTCTGTCATAATTTGAATTATTTTTTAGGCTGATAATTCCGCTATCTTTATCAGTCTTTGATATTTTACCATTCTTTCAGGCCTAGTGGGAGCGCCAGCCTTAAAACCAAAACAGCCGAAGGCATAAGCAAGATCGGCGATAAAATCATCCTCGGTTTCTTTGCCTCGATGGCTTACAATTATCTCAATATTGTTTTCCCTCGCTAATTGCATTGTTTCAAGAGTTTCAGTCAAGGTGCCGATTTGATTCGGCTTGATAATTATCGCGTTAATACTCCTCCGGTCTATCGCTTTTTGTAAAAGCATCTTGTTTGAAACAGTCAGGTCATCCCCCACTATCAAAAGACCTTCGTGATTTTCTTTTAATTCTCGAAAACTGTCGAAATCTTCCTGTTCGAAAGGGTCTTCAATGGAAAATAAATTAAATTCTTTGATTAAAGAATAATAAATACCCATAAGCTCTGCTCTGGAAATATTTTTGTCATTAATTTTATATGAATTAGATTCAAAAAATGATGATGCCGCCACGTCTAAAGACAATCTTGCCTTATCCTTTAAATTATTCTGCTTTATGGCTTGATTAAGATAAAAAAGCGGTTTTTTTACATCGCTTGTTTCTGGCATAAAACCTCCTTCATCGCCCAGAACAACCGAGTTTGCGCTCAACTCTTTTTTTATTATTTCTTTTAAAGTATTGTCTATGCCTATGCCGATTTCGACTGCTTCTCTGATATTCTCCGTTTGGGGCACAATATGATATTCTTGAAAAGCTAATTTATTTTTTGCATGCTTGCCGCCTTCAAGTAAATTCAAAAAAAGAAACGGCACTTTGCGCGATGATTTTATTTTTGCTTGCGCCTGACCTGAACCCAGTCGAAGGGTTCGCAAATATTGATAAGTTTCGACGCCAGACGCTTTGGCGGCTAATTTAGCGCAGGCAATACTTACGCCAACCATCGCGTTCCCGCCTAGATTATCCTTATTAGGTGTTCCATCCAATTTAATCATTGTTCTATCTATCTTGCCCTGATTAAAAATATTCTGACCAACCAAAGCCTTCGCGATAACATTATTTATTTTTTTCACGACATTTCTGACGCCCTTTCCATCGCCATCCCGCAACTCATGCGCCTCGCGCAAACCGGTACTTGCTCCGGACGGCACGGCAAAACTGTCGAATATATCATTGCTCCATACTGTCACTTTTATGGTTGGATCCCCGCAAGAATCCTTTATTTCCTCGGCTAAAATTTTATCAATTTTATTGTTCATTTTTAGTCAATAAAATCATTAAATCAGAGACGTTCGCGCCGGTCGGACCAGTCATAATCATATCGCCCGTTTTTTCGAAAACTGAATACGAATCAAAACGATTTAAATAATCGCCAATATTCAGGCCTATTTTTTTTATCTTTTCTATTGTATTTTTATCCACTATCGCCCCAGCCCCATCGGTATTATCCAAACCATCGGAAGCAAAAGATATAAAAACAGAATTTTGATCAATTAAATTCATTCTAACCGCTTCTAGCCCCGCGTGCATATTTCTCCCGCCTTTTCCTTCTTTATTTTTTATATCTATTCCGGGCTCACCGGCGCCCAAGACCACTGTATTTTCCGCTCGGGCTGAAAAAATTTTCTTTAGCACTTCATCGATTTCATCATAAAATTCCGTGGAGATAATATCGGCTTTAAAACCAAGTTCTTCGGACTTTTTCTTCATTCCCTCCATGGCATTTTTGTTAGAAACCAAGATAAAATTATGAACTTTTTCAAAATATTTATCTTCCTTGGGAGTTTCATTTAAAATAAAAGCGCCTAGGTTGTGCTCTTTTATTATCCTCTCTGCATCATGAACGGTCGTCTCGTCTTTATAGGTTGGTCCAGACGCCACATCCTCGAAATTATTCCCCGGCACATCAGAAAAAATTAATCCAATAACGGTTGCCGGATATGCAATTTTAGCTAAACCGCCGCCCTTGAGCAAAGATAAATGTTTTCTGATTGTATTTAATTCAGTTATTTTTTCCCCGCATTGTATTGATAAATCATAGAGCTTTATTCCCTGTTCGCATTCAGCATTGGTGGGACAAAGCAACGCTGAGCCCCCGCCAGAGACAATCGCAATAATTAAATCATCTTCTTTCGACTGATTGGCAATATCATATATTTTTTTACCTGCCGCAATATTCATCGTTGAGGGTCTGGGGTGAGAACCAGCAAAAGTTTGGACTCTTTCGCAAACAGTTTTTTCTAATCCTATAACAACCCCTTCTTCAATTTTATTGCCTAGAATCCTCTCCAAAGCCATAGCGGCCTGGCACGAAGCCTTACCAAAACCAACAATCTTTATTCTCTTGAATTTCGATAAATCAAAGTTTTCTTCGTGGATACTGAGAATATTATCTTTCAACTTTATGGAATTAAAAACAACTTTTTCCGTATCAATAAAGTCGAGTCCCGCCTCGACAATAGAAAGAATGGACTTGCGATTATCATTTATTGCAAGCTCGTTGAAATTTTTTATCCGCCCCTTTTTCATTTTATAATGTTAGTTAAATTGTTATTCAAAAAACCATTAATATTAGCAACAGTGGTTTTCATAATTTCTTTTTCTGCTTCTTTAGAATAAAAAGCAATGTGCGGAGTAACAATAACATTCGGCATATCTATCAGGGCTCGATCTTCGAGAAGTGTTTTGTAATCTCTAATCCTTTCAGACTTTGAAGGAGAGGAGAGAATTTCGATTTCTTCCTTCAGTTCGCGTTCTCCTTCCAGAACATCCAGTCCAGCCCCGGCGATAACCCCCTCTTTAAGCGCGCCGATAAGCGCGTCAGTGTCAACAAGTTCTCCGCGAGCAGTATTTATCAGGTAAATACCTCTTTTCATTTGAGAAATATTATCTTTATTGATTAAATGATGATTCTCTTTATTATAAGGGGTATGCAAAGTTAAAATATCGGATTGCGATAGAAGTTCCGGTAGATTTTTATATTCAAAATTATTTTCTTTGGCAAATGGAATATCTGGATGCAAGTCGCAGGCAATGACATTCATTCTGAAACTTTTTGCAATTTTGATTACATTTCTCCCTATTTTCCCCGTACCGACAACTCCGAGAATTTTTTCTTTTAAATCAAAACCTTTAAGTTTTGAAATCGAAAAATCACCCCCTTCTTTTAATTGATGGCTGGCATCAAAAATTTTCCGTGAAAGATTCAAAATAAGAGCAAAAGTAAATTCAGCAACTGTGTAAGAGCCGTAGGCTGGAACATTGGAAACATTTATTCCTTTGGAATTGCAGTAAGAAACATCAATATGGTCAAAACCGGTCGAACGGGTACAAATTAGCTTTAAGTTCGGCAAGGCATCAATAACATTTTTCTTCAGCTCGGAATTAATGAAAACGGAAACAATTTTAGCATCTTTGGCCAAATTAGCATTCTCTTCATTCAATTTTTCTTCAGAGAAAAAAACTTCCAAACCGCCAAACAACTTACGAAATATCTCTTGCTCATCTTTTGAAACCTCAAACAATGCGACTTTCATAGCCAAATTATACCATGAAACTAGTGGATGCGGTCTATGTAGTTATTAGGATTATCGTTGTTTTCAGATAACGGTTTTTCCATGTCTCCCACTTTTTCTCCGTTTTGGGGAATGTCGTCTGTTTGCGGAAACATTTTTTCTTCTTCGGCTACCTCTTCCTTCGCTAGCATTTGTCTCACCCGGCGAATAGAACGAATGATGTGGTGCCCTACAAGATAGTGCAGAATCAGAATAATCAAGCCCAGCAGGATAATTCCAATCAATATATAAACCAAGTAATCCTGAATAAACTTCGTGATAGAGGAAGGCACTTTTACGTCAATGGATTCGTCGCGTGCATTACCGGCGCGGTCGAGAGCTCGCACGACAACTTCCAACCTCCCGCCGGCGGAAAGCGGAACTTGAAATGGACTTTCAGCTTGGACGAACGCCGGAGACTCTGTCGGAGGCTGATCTTTGTCTATGATGCCGACTTCATAATGATCAATGCCAGAGAGATTGTCAGTGGTAAAAAAGGAAACCAGCACCCTCTCGGTTTCAACAACGGCCGCAACTAGATAATTTACTTCCGGTTTGAATTCTGCCGGTGGCGCCGTGTCTATTCGTAAGAGAAAATTGCCAGTGGTGCTCCACACATTATTTCTACTTCCCTTGATGTGAAAATACCAAAGCCCGTCAGTAAGATTTTCGAAGCTTTTTGTTGTTTCATCTCCATCGGCTATATTGTCCGGTATGGTATTGGGCTTGTTGTCTAGTTCGAAACTGAAACCGGCAACGCCGGGATCTCTTATCCAGGAGAGAGTTGGGCTATTGTTATTATACCAGTCTGATTGGATGGGATGAGTCTCTGAGAAAATCTGGACGCCTCCGGGCGCTTTGGTTAAAATAGTATAATTCGCCCTGCCCAAACCTACGATCGTCTCCGTTCCCAGCCCGTCGTTTAATAAAATTTTTGAATTGGAAGCGGTGCTGACAACTGCCTGGCCGGCAGATTTAGCTTTGAAAGTAATTGTACCCACAAGCCCGGCCTCAGTGATGATACCACCAGGAATCACGCCGACATAGCTCGCCGTACCGCGCGTATTGTCATATCGAGGCGGCTCAACCCAGACGCCGATGATAGAAGTGCCGCCAGTCTGATTGATGATTGAAAGCCTGTCTTTGTCGAAATTAATTCTTACCTCAATCCCATTAATACTTTTTCCTCTCGTATTAACAAGGATTGAAACCTGAAAAACAGAATCTTCCTCGAAACTTCCGAAGCGCGGGGAAAATGAAATATCAGTATGAGAAAGAAGTTTAGAAGCATCAACATTGACCGTCTCCGCATAGAGAAAAATGGGAGCAGAAAAAGATATGAATATAAACGGTAAAATCAGAAGTTTTTTAATTGAAAAATTCATTTTATGGTTGATTCTCTATTTGTTTTTCTATTTCCGCTTTGACATTTTCCAGACCTTTTTCTAAAGCTGCTATTTTTTCTCTTTCGAGAATATTTTCTTCATTCGTTTTTTCTTTTACTTGGAGATAATCTGCAATTTCATGTTCGATGATATCAAGAGTATTTTTGCGTCTGAAAGGATTAATTCTTCTATTCTTAACCAAGAAATACCCTAAATAAACCGCTATAAGAACGATTATCGCAGTCAATGCGATGTTATTTTCGATTAATTCCCAAATTATAAAGGGGGGATCAGTGTTAATGAAACTCTCTTGTATATTACCGGCTTTATCAATAGCGCGTACTATCACTTTTAAAGTACTATTTTCTAAAAGGGGAACTTGAAAAGGGCTACTGTTTTCAATAAATACTGGCGCTTCTGAAATTGGTTGATTTTTATCTATGCTACCTATCTCATAATGATCCACGCCAGAAAGATTGTCCACGGTAAAAAAAGAGACTAGGGTTCTTCCGGCCAAAAGAACGCTGGCAGGAAAATGATTAACCTTTAGTTGGAATGGAGCAGGTGGTATAGTATCAATTCGCAAGAGAAAATGACCTGTTGCTCCCCACGCACCATTTTTGATAGCTTTTATATGAAAATACCACAAACCGTCAGTAAGATTTTCAAAAGATTTAGTGTTTTCGTTGGAATCTGTAATATTATCCGGTATTGTAAACGGCTTATTGTCTAAAATAAAACTAAAACCACTCGCGCCATTAACTTCTTGCCAGGACAATATCGGACTGTTGTTATTGTACCATTTTCCTTCTGATGGATGAGTTTCGGAAAAAACTGACACGCCTTCAGAAATCTTTTTTAAAATACTATATTCTGCCCTACCTAAATCAAGTACCGCGCTAGTTTCAAGTCCGTCGTTTAAAAGTATTTCTGAAGTAAAACTTACGCTGATTGTGGCTTGACCGTAACTAATGGCATTAAAGGTAATGGTTGCTACCAATCCTGACTCCGTAACAATACCATCAGCAATCGTGCCGACATAGCTTACTGTGCCTAAGGTATTATCATAACTTGGTGATTCAGACCATAGTCCGACAATCGATTTACCGCCAGAAGGTTGCACAATTGCGAGTTTGTCTTTATCAAAATTAATTTTTATTTTTATTGCTTCGACACTATTATTGTTAGTATTTATGAGAATAGGAACGTCAAAAGTAGTCCCCTCTACAAAACTTCCCGAACGGGGCGATAAAAAAACTTCCACGCGATTTTCATTATTTTGAGCTTGAGCAAATGGAGAAGTAAAAAAAACCAAAAATATAATTCCTAAAAAAATATTTTTAATTTGTGTTTTCATTAAAATCCAATATTTTTAATTTTCTTATCGATTATCTTTTCTGCTTCAGAAATATCTTTTTTGATACCCGTCATCCTTTTGTGCTCAGCAAGGGGTAATTTCTGATTATCATAATCAATAATATCTTCGCGCAGAATATCAAAGGACTTATGCACAACATTCTCAGCATCGTGGATTTCATGTTTTATATTTTTATCTAAATCTTGACCCAGGTGGAAGTGAATGCGTAGCAGTAAGTAAAGTATTAAAAGTATCAGAAGCAAGATGAGCAGAGATATCTCCCAGCCGACATCGTCTAATATGTTGCCAATCTTTACAATAATCATATTTGATGTCTCGCTGTTCGTCTTGTCCGCCTTGACCAACACTGCCGTTACATTATAGGTGCCACGCCTGAGTGACGAGGGAACCAGAAGGGTAAACTCTCCCTCCAGGTCAGCCTCACCGAGAATGAAAATTTTTGTTCCGTCTGTTGCGACAAAGGTCAGAAGCGCTTGCGCCCCCGGATACTCTGACGTACCGACTATAGCCTGTGCGCCATACTTAGCGCCAAGCGCAATTTCTGGCGCCCGGAGAGTAGGTTCTGGCTGTATTTCTTCCGGAATTACCTCGGGCTTGGGTTCTGGCGTTTTTGGTTTAACTGTCGCCTGTTGAACAGAAAAAGTCGCGCCGATTAAATTGCCTGTGATGTCGGTGCCTTCTCCGTCATTGGCGAGAATTTGCCCTGATTGAAAAGAAAAATTACCAGTCCCAGGATTAATTGCGCGTAAATTTATTGTAACGACAGCGCCAGAGGAACCGGGGAAACCACCCAATGCCACACCTTCAAACCTGATTGTGTTCGCAGTTTTTGAAACAGTCGGTTGAGTAACCCAAAAATCAAGAATGGAGCCTGCCTTTGACACAGATTCTACGGAAAAAACCGCGGATGGAAACGATAATAATCCAGAAACGGCATTGAAAGGGGTATTAGAAGTGGCTATGACTTTAACCACCACGCGATTCCCTACTTCAAAATTCCCAGATGAGGGACTAATGGATAACGCGGCGGCATTGGCCACAAGCGGTCCTAAAACGAATAGCAAAAAAGGTACTACCGTTTTAAAAACTTTGACAATATTTTCCCTAGAAAAAAGACGCATATAACTAGAAGTATACCAAGAATTAAGTTGACTGGGAAGCGTAATAATGAATTTTGCGCTTTGATTTTTACTGTTCTTTCATTGCCAGACTTATCAATTGCTCTGATATATAGATTTTTACTTAAAGATTGGTCTTTCAAGAGATATGGACTCTCGGCCACAACATATTCCCCCCAGAAACTCCAGAAGTTTCTTTCGCGTATTTCGTAGTGGTCAATCCCTCCCCCCTTATCCACTGTGCTAAAGGCGATAAAATACTTGCCGTCAAACAAAGAAGGATCGCTCCCCACAATAGGCTTGAAGTCTTCTGGAGGATCGATGTCCCTTATTGTTAAATCAAACTGTAAACCATCAGAACTTTGGGAAATATAGAGAGAGAGAGGAATTTCTTTGGTGGAAATTTTGGTACCCAAGCCATCGTTTTGTAAAACTTGAATATCACCAAAGCGGATTAGGCTACGCCCTGATCTCTTGGAATGAAAGACTAATTCAAACAAAAAAACTTTTTCCCCAGAAAGTCCTCCGGTAATTATTCCAGAAAAGGCAACTTGTCCATTCTCGACATCATGTGGTTTTTCTATCCAAAAATTGATAGACGAATTACCATCTCTAATTTCTTTTAATTCTAGAAGCTCGCTAGGGAATAAGACTGTTCCTCCAATAGCATTGACTGCCAGATCTTCGGTGTTCATCAATACTCGCACTAAAAAATCTTCATTGGGAGCAAAGCTACCCTTGTCAACACCAAAAAATATTTCAGCCGCAAAAGAAACAGTCGGTGTGAAAATTAATAAAAGTAAAATTGGAATTAATATTTTTTTCATAATTTTTCCCCAGATAGAGCTTTAGACTCTATCTAGAGTCTAAAGCTCTATCTGGCTACTACCCCGTCCAATAAAAGGCCATGATACTAAAATCAACCAAATCAACTTTGCCATCCCCGTTTAAATGCTTGATTTCTCTTGGTATAAATTCGGCGCTAAGCGGACGCTTGTACCAGAATGCGGCGATGGAAAAATCTACCAAGTTACAGCGACCATCTTCATTCAAATCGCATTTTGCGGATTTTGCCGTCGGATCTACGAGCACATTTTCTGTACCAACAAGAAAACCGACGGTATTGCTGAAAGAGCTGATTTCGTTTCCTTTCTGCGCTTTGGATTTGGTAGAGTGAGATCCTAACTCAAGAAGTGAAGTGTCAAAATTGTGCAAATAGATGCCGTTCGTGTCAGATAGTGTATTTTCGAAAAATTCTTGCGCAGAATTAACGCTGATAATGACACTGGCAGTTTGAGCGCTTTGTCCAAAAATGGCTATATTGTCTCCGCGCTTGACCACGCTCTTGTCAACCGCAATGGTCGGAGCAATAAATATACCGCTTATATTCGTGATTATGTTGGCAGTTATAAAAATCTGGAAGGTGAACGGACTTGAGCGCAAACCGTTCTTGTCTTCGCCATAGACAGAAAATGTATAATTACCGGAAGCGAGATTGGTCAAAGACGCAGAGAAGTTGCTGTCCGGACCCGCTATGGTTGAGAGCACCAATTGTCCATCCTTGAGAATACTTACTTTAGACAATGGATATGCTCTTCCAGAAAAATTAACTCCAGTATTTGTGGATCCGCCACTTCCGCTACTTCCACCACCCCCGCCGCTACCGGGTGAAGATTCCTCTTCTACGAATGGAAAATAAAGAAATCCGAAACGGCCGAGAAAAGTGCTTGACGAAGAAGCGCCGATAACCGACTCATCTAGAGACTGGAACACTCGAAAACTCCCAGAGGTTCCATATCCCCCGCCAACACCTACCACTGGATCACGGATGATAAAGCTGGGACTGGTTAAATCAGAAGCAAGAGCAGTAGATACCCATAGTGTAAAAGTTAGAAGTAAAAAAAACAAACAGGAAAAAAGATTAAAGTATATTTTCTTTTTCATATACTATGCAATATATCGAACAGAGCACAAGTTACTATTTTTTACTTTTACGGAGTAGCTGGTGCGGAGGAAGTTTTCTGACTTTCTCCAATATTCAGAGGCGCTACTTCGATAATTTTGTTCATTGATACACTGTAAAGAAAAGCCTTCTTGGCAGTGGTATAAATAAGTACCTTATCTCCCTTTGCCGCCCCCGCAAAAAAGGCTTGGCTTTTTAACGCCTCGGGATCAGCTACAGTGGCCACTGTCGGCACCTCACCTTCAGGCAGAATCACTAAACGACCCACTTTCGCCACTAGATCGGCTGTTTCTTTTTGAGTTACTGCTTGAGGATTTTGTTTAATTAAACTCCACTGATAATAAAAGTATGCAGCGAAAATCACCGCAACGACTGCAATCAACAAAACTACCCTATCTATCATTTTTTGTCTATCCATAATAATTATGATATTAACTTATAATAAAACTAATGCTAATGTTCAGTATATAACAAGGCAGTATGAAGCGCAATGTTTAAAAACTCCCAAATCTACGGGGACTTATATTTCTTTATCGCCTCCACGACCTTGCCATTATCTTTCATATTTTCCCAAAATAAAATTTTATCTTTCTCGATGTACATAGCGTCGGTTGGCCCATGGAGCTCTGATCCTAGCTTGATTAGCTGAAGTTTTTGGTTGGGATCACTTGACGAAATTTTGCTTCCAGCTTGTTGAAGCAAGTCGGTAGCTTGTAAATAATAAACATCAGTTAATTTAATAAAGCGGCCGCTAGCAGAAATCTTGCCAAAATACACTTGGCCGTTATCAAGGAAAACTGCCTGGTATCCCTCGGCATTAATCTTGAACCAGATATTTTGCCCATAAAAATAGCAAACAACGGCTCCAACTAATAAAACTGAAAAAAATATTTTCCTTATATCCATAAATGTTTTACAAATAAATTATTCATTTATTTTCTCTATGTTGGGAGTTATTGCGCTGCCCCCTTCCTCTTCTGTCAGGTTAACGGGGCCGACTTCAATGACTTTATGTGTAAATGGGTCGTAGAGAATAGCTTTCTTGGCAATCGAAAAAACTAAAACTTTGTAGCCAACCTTTGCATTAGCAAAAAAAGCTTGATCAGAAAGTTTAGACGGATCTGTAACTGTCGCGATAGTTGGCACTTCATCCGGCAGTAAAATTAATTTGCTCAAGTCTCTAATCAGTTTTTTATTTTCATCTTCTGTCGCAATTCCCGGATTGTTTTTAAGAGTGTTCCACTGCCAGTAGAAATATCCCCCTGCAAGGAGACTGCCCACAAACAATATTATAAAAGACAATATAAGTATTTTTATTTTTCTCATGGTTCCATAATTATAACAAATTCTAATTTGGAAGCCAATCCTACCAAGGATTTACCAAGGGGAACCCTTGGTAAATTTAGTTGCTACCAAGGGGAACCCTTGGTATGATGACTAGATGCAACGAAAAACAAAATTTGTGATCGGAGAGTTTTATCATATTTACAATCGTGGAGTAGAAAAAAGAATTATTTTCCCAAATATATCTGATTATAAAAGATTTCTAGCTCTTTTATATCTTGCAAACAGTAATGAAATAATACAATTCCGAAATGATTTTTCTAGAACTTTCCTTGAGAAAATTTTCGAGAAAGATCGAGGCGAGCCGTTAGTTGCCATTGGAGCATATTGCTTAATGCCAAACCATTTTCATTTATTACTCACTCCCCTGGTGGAGGGAGGGATATCAAAATTCATGTTAAAGCTTCAGACTGGGTATTCTATGTATTTCAATAAAAAGAATGATCGGGTTGGGGGGCTTTTCCAGGGAGTTTTTAAATCACAACATATAGATAAAAATGAATATTTAATGTATATTTATGCGTATATTCATTTAAATCCAACGAAGTTAAAAAATTCAGAATGGAAAACACAACCAAAAAGTTTTTTAAATAAACTAAAAAAATTTATTGCTGAATATCCATATTCTAGCTTGCAAGAATATTTATCTGGAAATTATAGAATACTAAACCCTAAGCCATTCCCGATGGAGAAAAAAGATCTTATTGACCACGATTCTATGATAGATGATTTTAGCGAGGTATTACCAAGGTGAACCCTTGGTAAATTAGTAAATTAGTGAAGAAGCCAATTCCAAAGTCTCTGTAGCCAATCCGGGGCGGCATTGATAACTGAAGCTCCTCCGCCACCGCCACCGCCACCCTGAGAAGACAAGCTACCAGCATAGAAATCATCACCTCTAGTGTCCGTGAGGTTGCCATATCCAACCAATCCCGGTCGCCCGCTTGAATATGTAGAATCAGACACATTCGTTACTGTTGTGCCATTTTGTTTGAGAGTCAAATTAGTTCCAGAAATTTCCAAACGCAACACATCGCCTGGAGAAAACGCAGTGCCAGTATAGTGCGTAGTCGGAGTACCCGCATTCCATTCAATTATTTTTACCGCGGTATTGCTATCTGAATAAGCTCCGTACCCGCTTTGGTCAGACTGAAGTCTGACTCCCCCACCTATATAGCCACCAGAAGCCAAAGCTCCCAGGGTAATTTCTATATATTGATTATCATTGAAACTGCCAATATTCCATTTCGCCATTGTGTCTGTGGCACTGGCATTACTGTGAATGGCATTGGTGTTTATAGCAAAGGCGGAACTTCCGCCAAGCAATGCCCAATTGGAATCATATGTGGTCAAAGCTGTGGCATCGCTGCCCGTAAATGCTTGGGGCAATGTTCCCCCGCCACCGCCAGAGATTTCCCCGCCGCTTCCGCTACCACTGTTTCCGCCACCGCTCTGAGGAGTTCCTGCTCCTGAAACATTTTCCGCGCCGGGAGCAACAATACCCTGTAAAACAAATGCCCAACAACTGCCGTTGTTGCCGCCGTTTAGGATTGTTATGCTTTTGGGAACTGACTGCGTACTTGGAGCGCAGGCGGAATTTCGCACAACTATATAGCTCAAACTAATGGTGGCGCCCGCATCAATATAAACCGTCCATTGACTGGTCCCATCTATAGAATCCAAAACAATATTACCACTTTCCGAAGAACCAGTCAGAGTTATATCATTGTAAAAGCCGAAGGTCGAGCCTTGATTGAAACTGATTTTTTTGTTAGGACTGGTGGATGTAAAATTATGAAAATCCGTCGAACTGGTTCCTTGGAAGTTGATGTTTTCAACTTGTACACCATTTACTGAGGCGGGCGCAACCACCACCGTGCTAGTTCCTTTATTAAATGTGCCGTCGTTTGTAAAAGTGGCTCCGACATCAGAACCCGCGATAGTGATAGTGGAATTGTTGGCAGTCAAGGTTCCTTTGCTTGTAATTGTGATAGAGCCAACGGTGAGGGGGAAATTGCTCGCGGCGGAAGTATTTAAAATATCGGCATTGGTAGAACCAGTGTTACCGATAGTCAAGGCATTTGTAGTTGTAGTCGCCGCTCCTAGAGTAAAAGTAGAAGCCGCATTACTATCAGAAGTAGTGCCAACGCCAAGATTATAATAATCAGCTGGTGTCACGGTGATACTACCAGCTCCAGTGGGATAAGTATAATTAAACGTAGAAGTATTCGTAGGGCAAGTAGCAAATGAACAAATCGTGCTAGAAGCGTTGAAAACCAGCGGGGTGCCGTTGGCTGATAAGCTCCAGACAATATCTCCGGGATCTAATACGGTTGCGGCGCCATCACCTGCTTTACCAATGTTGAGTGTTCCAGAAATAGTAACATTGCCCGTACCGCCTACTTGGGTGGTAATCGTTGGAGTAACGGCAGTTCTGCCGAAAGTCAGGTTAACAAAATTCCAATCATTAGAACCAGTAGGTCCGAAATTTTGATTGGCGCCCACCAGCTGTTCAAAAGTCCCGGCAGTGGTTAAGTTAACAGTTCCAGTTCCTGTAACATCCCCCGCTCCGGTTATCGTACCGTTGGCAGTTCCAGACAGAGTACCCGTTACAACCAAGCTACCGGTCTGAGTCCAAGCCCCCGTTCCTGTGGTAGCTGTCGCGCCAGTTGAAATAGTAGTCATCCCACCAACCACAATGGCAGAAGAAGGCATAGTATAAGTACCTGTTCCACCCAAGGTAAGATCATTAAATGTTGTGGCCGTAACATTCGCAGTGGTGCCAGAATATGTAACCGTACTGCCAGTTACTGTAAATGTATTGGATCCAGACAAGGTAAGTGGTGAAGAAGTTCCTGTTAATTCTAAAGTATCGCCACTAATATTTAAATTCTGTGAATCGTCAACTGTTATGGAAGTGGCTTTAACATTCGATGAGGTTGAAAGGGTGGTCGCACCGACATTGGCGGAAACTTGCACAATTCCGATACTTTTTGATGTTACGTTATCATCCGTCCAAGTTTGAGTACCGCCACCCCCTTTGGCGAATACAACAATTCCAGCGCCGGTAGTAATTTCTGCCCCAGAAGTAATGACCAAATTCCCTCGCAAGGTTGTATTCGTAGCTGGCATGGTATAAGTGCCGGTGCCGCCTAAAGTTAAATTATTATATGTGGTAGCGGTAACATTAGAAGTGGTGCCGGTATATTCCACTGTCGAGGTACTCGCGGTAAATGTGCCTCCTGCCGTGATATTGAGAGGAGTAGCACCGCTTCCGGCGGATAGGGTCAAAGTTCTAGTTGATAAATCTAAAATATCTTTGAAAGAACCATCGGAGGCATGACCAATGTTTATGCCTCCCGCAGCTGTAGCGTCCCCAGCCAGGGTATATGTGACTGCCGTGCTGTCGGATGTCGAGCCGACACCCAGATTATTATAAGTAGCGACCGCAACATTGGTCGCAGTCGTGCCGATGTAATTCATCGTATGCGTGCCACTGCCTGTAAAAGTTCCGGAATTTACGAACGGCGTACCTGATGCGGAAAGAGTGATGCTGCCGGAGCTTGGAGCAATAGTGCAAGTCGCGCCATTAGTCAAAGTTCCCGCCACCGTGAAAGAAGTGTTGGCAGTAACAGAAGTAGATGAACAAGCAGTGGTCAAATTTTGAAATGTCAGAGTGCCGGAATTTGTAATCGCTCCGCCGCCGTTCACCGTGATCGTGCCGGCCCCCGGTGTGAAAGTTCCCGTAACATTGAAAGTCCCGCCCACTATCGCAGTCTGCGTGCCACTACTGATTGTTCCGCTAATTGTTAAATTATTAAACGTAGTATTGGCAATGGTAGGACTCGAAGCGCTTGAATAATCCACCGTGCTTCCTGTTACCGTAAAGGTATTGCTTCCGGATAAAGTCAGGCCGGTCCCAGTCAATGTTAAAGTATCAGAACTGATGTCAAGATTCTGGCTGGTATCAACTGTGACAGATGAGGCTTTAACATTCGAAGAAGTTGAAAGAGTCGTGGGCGTGCCATTTACTGAAACTTGAACCGTTCCAATATCTTGCACTCCAGCTGTACTATCCGTCCAAGTTTGCGTCCCACCTTTGGCAAAGATAATCGTCCCGGCTCCGGTGGTTACAGTTGTGTTTACGCCGATAGCAAGATTCCCGCGCAAAGTTAAATTAGACCCAGGAAGTGTGTATGTCGCGGAACTGCTAGGCGCAAATGTCAGATTGTCGTAGGTTGCGGCCGTAATGTTCGTGGCGCTCGTCCCAGTATAGGATATGGTATTGCCGGCTGTTGGAGTAAAGGTTCCAGTTTTAACAAAAGGCGTCCCCGAACCAGAGAGAGTAATGGTCCCCGTGCCAGTGGCAAGAGTCGCGCCACTGGCAATAGTCAAAACTCCAGCCACTCCGAAGCTCGGGTTGTTCGCAGTGCCTGTCGCTCCGGCATTGGTACTATCGCCAATGGTAAGATTCCCGGCAATATCGCTAAGAGTTCCCGGTAAAACTAAGGGCGTAACATCAGCTGGTTTTAAATTCAAGTGTCCATAAGTGGCGTTCGTAATTGTGAGACCATTGGTTTGAAAATAAGAGACCGTGCTAGTGGCCCCATAAGTATAAGTAGAGAAGCTTGCCGGATATGCCGAGGCTCCGGACATTTCAAAAAATGCGCCGTTGGAAACTGAAAAGGTGTCCGACGCTCCATTGCCGGTAATAGAAAATCCTCCGTTTTTCAAAGTACCTAGAGAGACGGAAAGAGCTGTGGCGCTAGCTTTGTCTGTCTCAAGATTAGCTCCAAGCGTCCACTCTCCATTCGAACCATTAAAATTTAAAGCGCTAAAATCAGAAGTTCCGGATAAAGTTCCGCCCAAAGTATTGCCTGTGTCCGTCGCGGTAAAGGCGACCGTCCCGCCATTGTTGGCAAAAGTTCCAGAGTTTGAATAATTGCCGCTCAACGTGAGCGTACCGGAAGTCGAAGTAAATGTGCCGGAAGTAATAGCGAGGTCTACCCCGCTTATTGCTCCGCTTCCGCCGTTAAATGTTCCAGTTTGAGTTATATTTCCGCTGGCTGTGATTATCCCAGTGGTTGTTTGGGTAAGTGTTCCAGTGATAACTGCATTGTCCGTAGTCAGAGTTTCATCCGAGTCAACGGTCAAAGTGTCTCCGGATTCGACTTGAATAGTTTCATCCGAGTAAGAATTGGAACAACCCTGGACATCGAGCGCTGTAACCGAACCAGCGTACATAATATCTTCATCAGCATTGCAATCATACAGATCTAGATCCGCCACTGTCAGACTTTTGTCGTCCACCGAACCGACCGATAGAACATTTGTATTGAGAACAATTCCAGTCATGTCTCCTGTGCCGTCATATTTTGCCACAGCGGTCGCTTCCGAAGAATCGGCAATGTCTCCGTCTCCATCGGTCAGGAAAACCGTGATGGCTTGGTCGGACTGCACGCTTACGCTTGAAATGGACCAAATGCCACCACTGGTCGTGCCGGTTTGAGCCGCTAGCGATCCATTGACTGCCACTCGCACCGTTAGAGAGTCAGCCGCATTGGTAGTGCCGGAAACCGTAGCGGCCGCTGGAAAGATCCAGCAAGTTCCATTATTGCCTCCATTAGTGGAAGTCGCATCGAGAGTCACATTCTCCGAAGTAGAGCAAGCTCCGTAAGCAATACTGGCATAGGTAACGGATGATGGCTGAGCCACGGCAAAATCCGCCAGCCACGGATTGGCCCCGTCGTCCGAGGTGATGGTAATTAAATTGCCCGATGTCCCGGTGATTGTAAAAGTTCCGGCAAAAGAATAGAGCGGAACATTGCTGGTATGATGTTTGAACTTAATTGTCTTTGCCGCGCCGATGCCCGTAACGGAGAAATTATTAAAAGTGGTGGAAGCGCTTCCGCCGATATCTGCCTGCGCGGTGGAATCAAAAGTGATGGTGCCGCTATTATGGGTAAACGTGCCATTGTTAGTAAAACTGCCGGCGATGGTGGTAGCGGCGCTATTGGATGCGGAAAATGTATCGCCGCTGCCGATGGTTAGACTCCCGTTGATATCTAAAACCGGATCATTGGTGTTTAGATCAAATGTAACATTGCCAGATCCACCCAGAGTCAGATCGTTGGAAACTGTAACGGCGCTACTGGTGGCTGGGTCAACATCATATTCATTAACCTCAACAGGCGCCGTTACCCCGGACACATACATCTTGACACCGTCAGACTTGAAAAAGATACCGTAAGGGACAGTATTCTGTCCAGAGACGTCTTTGCTTTGAGAAAAAGAAGCGCTGCTCACATCCCAGGCGGAAGAAAGATCGTATTCATAGACGCTTCCTGTATTTCCCGATATATACATTTTGGTGCCGTCAGATTTAAAGTACATGCCTTCGGGATTTATTTCTTCTGTTGTGACACTCTTGGTTCGCAAATAAGTCGCGGTGCTTACATCCCATGCCGGGGAAAGATCATACTCGTCAACTTTATCATTACCATAATCAAGCGCATATAACTTCAAACCGTCTGATTTGAAATATAAAGCATCGGCTGAAAGAGTGTTGGCGGGATCTAAATCTTCGGTTTGAACAAATGCGGCGGTGCTTATATCCCAGGCGGGGGAGAGATCGTATTCATGCACTTCGCCGTTATCCTCCCCTACATACATCTTCAGACCATCTGACTTGAAGAAAAGACCGTAGGTAAAACTGCCTTGCGCGGATATATCTTCAACTTGAAGAAACGAAGCAGTGGAGACATCCCAGGCGGTAGAGAGGTTGTATTCATTGACTGCGCCGCTCTCTAGAGTATACATCTTGGTACCATCTGATTTAAAGAATACATCTTTGCCATTGGCGGTACTCTCCGCAGAAACATCTTTGGCTTGTAAGAATGACGCGGTGGATAAATCCCAACCATCGTTGCCCGCGGGAATGGTATAAGTCGGACTTCCCGATGCCGGGCTTAAGTCGAGATTGTAATAGGTCAGAGCCGGAATAGTCGTAGCGCTAGAACCCTGGAAACTTATAGTTGAAGCTCCAGCGGTAAAGGTACCGGCAACAGCAAGCGGAGTGCCAGAAGTAGTAAGGTTCCAAGTATTTGATCCAGGGGTAAAACTATTGTTCGTGACAATTGCGGAATCTACCGTAAAGGTTGCGCCTGATCCAGAACCGGTTAAATTATAAAAAGTTAGAGTATTCGAACCGCCGCCGAGCGCCACGGATGAACCGGAAAGTGTAACAGTCGGGGTGCCTGCAGTAGTGGTAATAGTCGCCGTGCCGGCAGTTGTAATGTCGCCCGCAACAGTGGTACCGGTATTTATATTAAGAGTGGCTCCGGTATCTGCCACAATATCATCAGCAACAGTGATAGTTGCGCCATTGTTGAATGTCGCTATAGAGCTGTCATCCAAATGTATATCGCCTGTGCCTTGAGTCGTGATATTGGCTCCGGGAATATAAGTGTCTCCAGTCCAGACATGAAGGTCTATATTTGAATTCACGGTCAATCCTTTTGATATAGGATGAACTCCGTATATTATATCTCCTTCATCTGTAACTTGACCTGTCAGTAAATTATCGTTTGTAATACCGCTTCCTGAATCATTTCGCACTGCCAAAACACCTCCGTAGAGATTGACATCGCTTTGACCTGCTCCATCCGAAACTATGACAGTATTGGCGTCGATAGCATCGCCATCAATATAAAATGTAATGATGTCGCCCGAAGCGAAAGAAGACGAAGCACTGATGCTCCAGTTTCCGCTTCCGTCAGTAGTCGCCGAGCCCAAAGAGGTAGCGCTGTTTTTATACATGTTCACAGTTTTACTGGCCAGCGCCGCGCCGCCCTCACTGTCATAGGCTGTGCCAGAGTAAATGCTAGAAACATAAGTGATGTTGACTTCAATGGCAGAAATTCTCACCCTTGAGGTTGCATCTGTTGCGCCGTTTTTAGTCCAGTTCTGAAAAATTTTCATTCTGGCGCCATCCCAAACGGTTTTCGTATTGGTGCCGGTTACCGAAACTGTTCCTCCTCCCGCTTCATAATTAGCGCCATCGGTAACCGTGGTCGGGCCGTTTCCGGCGGTGATAGCTGTTGATTCATCGCTTTGCACAATGGTATAAGTCATGGCGATAGTATCGTTAGCGCCGCCGTTTTCCCTGTGGGAAACATTTATGGTCACTGCGCTGGCGCTGACAAAATCCGCAGGAGTGTCACCGAGCAGTATATAGGATGTGCCGTCGCCCGCGTTCGGCCCGGTGAGAGCCGAAGTGTCGCCGTCATTGCTGTCTGGATCTTCGTCTATGCACTGATATAAATTGGGCGTCGCGCCGCATCCAGTCCCAGTGCCAACGCTTGCCCAGCTGGTTACGGTGCCATCGCCGCTGGGCCGCAGGGTCGTGGTCGCGTCTACCGCAATCTGCCAAGATCGGGGTTCGGAATAATTTGGATCCGAAGATTCGAGCGGATAAAATTTTAATGGCCCTAATAAATAAAACCCGGGGCTGACGGATGGACTGTAAAAAATATAATCCAGTTGAATAGTCTGCCCCGCTTTTATATGCGCTGAATATTTTATTGATTGCGTAGCAGAAGAGTCGCCTTCCGAAAGTCCATTTGCATTTTTAACCCCAAGGCTGATAGTTTTCAAGCCTTCGGGATTTTCTGGAATATTAAAACTCCCCGGTGCTTGAAAGATTTTGAAAAAAGAAGGCACTTGCTCCTCAATAACTCCTTCGAAATCTTTATTCGCTTTTACAATAAGCGAGACAGTATAATTCTCCATCGGCACAATTCTGGTTGGCGCTTTTCTTTGTACCTCAAAAGGCGCAGATGCGCCTGCCGTGATGTATTCAACAATTTCCTTCTCTCCTCTTTCTGTTTTTGCTTTTAGCTTCAACTCATATGTTCCAGATTGCGAAAGCAAATAATCTAGTTCAAAATCCGGTTTCTCTACTTTCTCTTTTTTATAACATTCTGGATTTATTTTCAAACTGCCGTCTTGGCTTCTGAATATTTTTTTTGTTCTATCTGGATTTTTTATTTCTAGCTGAAGATCCGCCCCGCAATCCATTATTCCTTCGTTGTCGAGGATGGCCATTTCTATTTTGGCAGTTTCACCGACTTTATAATTGGCTTTGTCTGGATTGATAGCCAATACTCCCCAAGCAAGGTCTTGTTTAAGTCTCGGTTCTAAATCCGCGAAAAAACCTAAAACCTTATTTACAGGAATGGCAACAAGCAAAAAAGAAAAAATAATAATGGAAGCGATTATTTTTTTCACTTCACTTTTTTTTCTTTTCATCCGCAAAAACATAATTGCTATAATTATACACCAGTTGTACATTATATGTATAGTGGATTCGATGTTTTTAAACTATGGTAGATCTTCAAAATTTTAATTGTCTAAGATGTCTAGATTGATATATACTATATGTATACTAAATGGAAGAAGAAACTGCTCAAACAATCAAACATGACTCAATCCGTAGACAATGGGATGACCAAAACCATAAATGGTACTTTTCGATAGTGGATATCATCGATGTAACCACCTTAAGTTCTGATCCGCGCAACTATTGGAAAGTTTTTAAAAATCGCCTAAAAAACTCACAGAAGAAAGGGCAAAATGAGTTGGTTAGTAAATGTAACCAACTGAAAATGCGGGCAAGCGATGGAAAATTTTATTTGACAGATGTAGCGGACGAAAAAATAATATTGGAGATTATAAAACTCGTATCCCCCGAAAATGTCTCCTCTTTTGAGCAATATTTTAGCAATTTAGAGCACCCAAAAAACTCATACCAAGGGGAACCCTTGGTATGCTCATTTCTCGAAGAAAAAACTTATCCACAGTCTGATATGGATGAAGCAAATTTTATGCTTATGGTGGACGGATACCGCACGAATGATTCTCTCATTGTAAAAGCATTTATCGCCGGAGTAAATTTAAAAAATATTTCCATTTTCGCCACCCGCAACACTCTGACGATAGAAGGTACCCGTTTCTCTGCTAGGCAAGACCTAGTAGAAAGTTACTTGCAAGAATTATATTGGGGGAAGTTTTCTCGTACGATTGATCTCCCAAATGAAATAAAAACAAAAGAAATAGAAGTAGAAGAAAATAGTGGATTGCTCACAATAAAGCTTCCGCTTGTTGACAAAAACATTCCTAAAAAAATTATGAGGATGAGAACTATTTAAAGTTAAAAAGGAAATAAAAAACCTCTAGTTTCAAGCTAGAGTTTTTTTATGGAGCTGGTTCCTCTGCTGGTGGAGTTTCTTCTGGTGCAGGGTCAGGTGTTGGTTCTTCTTCTGGTGCTGGAGTTGGGGGAGTTGGTTCGAGAGT
>MFUV01000010.1:142561-158209 GCA_001787005.1 Candidatus Nomurabacteria bacterium RIFCSPLOWO2_01_FULL_39_18
CTGGTTCCTCTGCTGGTGGAGTTTCTTCTGGTGCAGGGTCAGGTGTTGGTTCTTCTTCTGGTGGAGGGGTAGGTTCAGGATCTGGTGCAGTATTTGGGGGAGGAATAATTTCTGGTATCGATGTTTCGTCTCCGGGCGCCACTTCAACCACAGCACCGCTCGTTTGATATCCTGTTTCCTTTCCTACCACTAGATAATGCACTGTTGTCGAAATATTATCTCCTGCCGGAGTAAATGTTTTAATTTTAAATCCGGTGTAGTTTTCTTCCGTGTCTTTAGTCCATCCGGCAATCTGCGCGAGGGCTGGCGTCTCCCCTTCTACTGTCAGTTGAACATCCGGCTTGCCCGTACCCAGATGGTAAGTGAAGGTAATATCTTTATTCCCCTCTTCGTCAGTCGTAGCGCTTCCGGCAAACGAACCATCTTTAATAAATATATTTCCTGTGAAGGTTGCCTGCCCGCGAGCGTTGATGGTAAAGACCTCGGAGTCATTCGACTCTACGACTAGTAAATTCTCTGTTTCATCGGCAGGAGTCGTGTTTAGATTCAGTCCGCCATTATCTGCTAGAAGTGAATCTGCGCCTGGATCATAATAAAATCCCTGAACAAATACCATAACTTGACCATCTTGTGGATCGTTTAGCGCCTGTCCAATGACCCATCCAGGTCCCATAGCTTTCATCGCGGCACCTGCGACTGTTCCAGACGCAGTCAGAAAATCTCCTGGTTCTACTTCTCCATTTTCGTTGCTAAATTTAACTGGCACACGCCCAGAGAGTGCAACTGGCATTGGGTTGTCAACTTCCTCAATATTCAAGCCAGTGGATGAAAAGTCAGAATAATTGTTTGAAACTACACCAATCACATTGCTATCATAAGCTAGAGTTGTTTTAATTAATTGCTTAATGGTAAGTCCCCCGTCATTAGTTGTAACATCTTCTGTTCCAAGTGATACCAAATCGCCATAAGTAACATCACTTTCAATTGGGTAATATTCGGCATAGTCAGCTACCGGGTTAGTATTGCAACTAGTAAGCTCGTCATCATTAACCGCATCATTGCCTACATGGCAAACACCTTCGTTGCCTGATGGCTGGCGAAGGGAGACGAAGAGATTCCCCTGCGCATCAATATGGGCAAGCTGTGTACCGGCATTTTTCAAGCTTAAGAAATTACCAGAAGCAAAACCGCCAGTGGTACCAATATCCATCATCAATCCGGTGCCTGTGAATGCCGCAGTCTCTTGGAAAATTGACACGAGCGTCGCGCCTGTAGCTGTATCGGAGTATGCACGGATAGCATTACCGGTACTTGTAGCGGTACCATTGGAAAGATAAGCAAAGACTGCCGCTGGAGTGGACTGCGCACCAGCTAGAGCATCCGTCGTACCGGAAATACCAAACGTTTTACCGTAAGCATCTACGCCAATGTTTGTGCCATTGGTATTGGATCCATTCCAGGCCTGAACATGAAGTCCGCGAACCACATGCGTACTGCCTGTAAGAGAAGTATCATCTTGATTTCTAATAAACACACCATCGTGCTGACCTGCAGTGCCACTAACCACAAAATTAATAAATCTTGAACCATAAACGAGTCCGGATGCTGTGGTATTGTTAAGATTGGTATCAACCACCAAGCCCTGACTGCCAGGATATGTGAGCGCCGTGGCAATAGTTCTATGATAGACGCCCGGCGAAACTTGCTTTTCTAATTGCGCGCCCCAGACATAGATGGCGGTGCCACCGCCTGCCTGGTTCACATCAATAGCCGGAACAATACTTGTAACACCTGAGCCAGCTGTCGCGTGAGTAATAGAATATCTGCGCCAATTGTCCGTATCAGGAGATGCAATCGTAATTGATTTAGTATCAGATGCCCCCGCCAGCGAATTATCGTGTAATTCTAGTTCAATGGTTCCTGTGGCATTACTGTTTTTAATCCAAACAGAGAAAGTCCAAGTTTCTGAGTTGCTGGCAGTAGCTGATTGTGAAATTCGAGTTCCGGCAGTCGCATTGTCTGTTAATTTCTCTGCGGTCGTGGTGCCGTCAGGCGCGGCAGTGTCATTGGCAGCGACAGTCACGCCAGAAGTTTCAATCGCCCAAGAGGCATTATCGAGTTGTTCGGAGCGAACGACTTGGTTTTCATATTTACCCAAACCGCCGAAAGGAGTATTGAAAGCTACTTTGGCTTCATTGATATTAATTGCAGTTGTCCAGTCATCATTGGAAATATCGATCGCATTCGCAATACCACCATCGGTAATACTAGTTGGTCCCTCAAGCTTGATGCCGTTTTCCACAACTTTCGCTACAGGGCCAGTAGCATTCATTGTTATTTTGAGTCCGTTCCAGGTACCTTCCGCTGTGGTGCCAGGTGTCAAGTCAATTTTTGCACCACTAGACTCAACCGCTGCCGCTCCGCCAACATAAGTGATGGACAATCCTTCAACTCCAGCTGTCGTGATTCCTTGCCCAGCATTAGTAATCGCCACCATGTCTACAGCAGGTACTGCTGTTGCTGTAAACTGAACATTAGTATCAGCATCAATATTAAATAATGTATCACCTGTACCATTTGGAACAATTGTGAGAGTTTCATCAGTGCCAGTAGTTAGGTCAGTAGTTGCTCCACTGATAGCAAGTCCCGTATCAGAATCACCGGTCAAAACATGATTGGTGGATCCACCCACATCCTGCAAAGATAGAATGGCGTTGCCAGCGCTGTCTTGTATGGCAATGCTACCAGTATCAATTACTTGAACTACGGTAGTAGTATCATTAAAGAAAAGATTTGAATCCCATCCGTCTCCAATACTAACGCCTCTCTCTATTCCCGCAGTCGGAGTAATCTCATCTACTAACAATCCTACAAAAGTATCATCAGATGAACCTGCGATTGGATCAAAATCGATGTGGACTCCAGCGACATCCGTAGAAGTACCATCCGCCCCTTCAATATTTATGTACATACCATCTACATTGTCGGTAGAGATTCCAGAACCTGCAGAAGCATTGACGGAAATAATGTCCGCTGTTTGCGCAATGGAAGGAGTGAGTGTAAGCATTGTGGTACCACCATCAGAAGTCAGAGCGACATTCCCATCTGCATCAACATCAAAGTCTTCGAAATTGATAGTAGCGGTAGTCCCGATCAAGTCAAAAGTCGTTCCTGTAATATCGTTGTCTCCAATAGAGAGAGCGTTGGTATAGCCAGTGTCCGTAATAGTGACAGCTGTAGTGGCTCCGACTATCGTGCCGAGAGTTAGGGCTCCATCATCTGTTAGTTGTAAAAGGGTTTCAGGGGAACCTTGATCATCTTCGATCAAGATAGCATTGCCAGTAGTTCTGTCTTGATCAATGATCATATGAATACCATGACCTGTTAGAGCGTTAGCATCACCAGCATCCATTGTTAACTGTAGTAAATCTCCAGCATTAGTTCCACCCGTGGCTGTATTAGAAGTAATTTGCAATATGTCCACTGTGCCATGAACTTCAGCGGTAGTTTCAGTGAAGAGGATTGGGTTAGTTGCATCGGTTTCAATTAGTCCGATGGTAGCGGTGTTGTAAGCTGATTGGAGAGAGGTGGAAACAGCCCCGTTCATCTGCACCGCCGCGGTGCCGTTGCCGATGTAGAGATCCTCCCCGGCCGTATCCCAGCAGATCTGTCCTTCCGCCGTGGCGGCCGAACAGGCGGTGGCGTTCTGCGGCAGGAAGAGTCCTTCGGTGGCTGAAGATACGTTAATGGCATCGAGGTCGAGCAGGTCGCCATCGGCCAAAGAGAGGGTGGCGTTCAAGTCGGCAGCCGTAATGGTGTCGTCCAGGATTTCTGTTCCAGAGATCGAACCGTCGGGCAGGACTACTTCCGCGTCTCCGGTGGAATCCGTGGTCAAGGTAATGGCCGTGACGTCCCCGCTGCCGATGACGATGGCGGCGGCTCCTCCGGCGTCATAGGTAGTGGCCCCGTTGCCGGTGAAGGTGGTGCCGGTTAATTGCAAAGTGGTGGCGGTCACGTTGACGATGCCGTCAGTAACATTGTCAATCGACTCGTCATTCTGCAGTTCAATATCAATATCCCATGGATCGGTATTCTCAATCTCAATGGCCTTGTTGGTGGAAGCGGCCACGGTGGCGGCCGCTAGATCAATGAAGACTCCGCGCATGATGTCTCCGGAGGCATCCCCATTGTTCTGGAGGAGCAGGTTGATTCCGCTGTTCACTAGATCGACGCCATTGCCGGCAGACCATTCAATGTAGAGGGCATCGGCTCCAGTCGTTACCGTGGTGTCGCCTACTCCCAGAGCCACCAAGTCTGCGGTGGGCGTGGTGTCGCCATCAATATTCACCGTGGAAGCATCCACAATGGCAATGTTCGTATCAGAACCGTTGATAGTAATAGTGTCTCCGCCGTCTCCCAGATCAACCTGGCCATTGGCGTCGAGAGTGCCGCCCACTTCCAGATAGCCATCCACATCCACGTCGGCATTGCCGGCACTTCCGCCGGTGGCGGTGAAGACAACATCTCCGGTGCCGATGGTCGTATCCGAAGCTCCGGTGGTGATGGTGGTCAAGCTTGAGGCGGTAATGGTAGTGGTGCCGGTCAAGGTCAGAGTGGTTGGATCGATTTCAATCACTTCATCAGTTTGGTTCCGAATGAATTCTCCATTCTCCAGAATGATCTCGGAAGTGAAGTCTCCCGCGTCAAAGTTGATGCCGTTGGTGAAGCCGCCGGCGGCCGTAGCTAGAAAGACGATGCCATTCTCCACGGGATCGTTGGCGTCTGTATTGTCGATCGCCAAGAGCGCGTCGGCGGCTTCATCGACATCGGTGCCGTTGGAAGATTGATTGAGGTAGAAAGCGTATTGATTGACATCTCCGCCGGCCAGAGTGTCTTCCCCGTCATAGTTGATGCGGAAGGCTGTCTCCGCAGAGTCCGCTGTCGGATCCCAGTTGAAAGTAGTATTGTTGGCGGCCATGGTGAGCGTCAAGTCCCCTGTCGGATTAGTGATGGAATTCCAGGCGACGGCTCCCCCGTTCATCTGCACCGCCGCGGTGCCGTTGCCGATGTAGAGATCCTCCCCGGCCGTATCCCAGCAGATCTGTCCTTCCGCCGTGGCGGCCGAACAGGCGGTGGCGTTCTGCGGCAGGAAGAGTCCTTCGGTGGCTGAAGATACGTTAATGGCATCGAGGTCGAGCAGGTCGCCATCGGCCAAAGAGAGGGTGGCGTTCAAATCGGCAGCCGTAATGGTGTCGTCCAGGATTTCTCCGCTCTCCACCGCTCCGGTCGGCAGAACCACATCGGTGCTGTCTCCCGTGCCATCGGTGGAAAGAGTAATGGCGGTCACATCTGCAGAACCGACGGTAATGGCTCCGGCTCCAGTCGTGTCATAAACCGTATCCGCCGCTCCGGCATCATCGGCTCCGATTAGAGTAACAATGCCGCTAGTGTTGCGGATAAAGGTGAAGGTGGCATCGGCTGATTCCGCCACATCGATTGAATCGGAATTGCCGCCGGTAATGTCGCCACCCGAGACCGTCAGGTCGCTATCAATCTGCAAAGCTCCGCTAGAAGTTAGATTGGCAACTTCGGTGAGATCATTAGCAAAAGAAAATGAATTATCACCAGCCAGTGATTTAATAAACCATGTATCTGGAATATCGTCTCCGTCGTCTGCGTCTAAAGCTATAATTGCATCAATACCTTCCGAATTTTGAACTTCCAGTCGGGCTTCGGGGCTAGTAGTGCCGACGCCCATATCACCGGAACCATTTATGACTGCACGATCAGTAGTACCAGTTCGAAAGAATAGTGAAGAGCTGGCTCCCGATCCTGCCGCTAGACGAAGATTCGAACTTATGCCAGCGTTGTTGTTGGCAACTAAAGCAGTGCCACTTGTGGTTAAATTGAGAGTAATAGCGCTTAGGTTCGCATTGCTGTCATTTGTAATTTCAGAAATACTACCAGCAGAAGTAACTAAAAATTTACCAGCAATGTCAAGCATGGCAGTGGGCACGGTTGCCCCAATTCCCACATTACCTGAAGTATCAATCGTCAAAAATGGGTTCGTCCCCGGAGTAGTGCCGTCTCCAATTTGGAAAATATCGTTATCATCTCCTCCGGCGTCTTCTGTAACCCCCATCCAAAAATCAGTATCAATGGCAGTTACAGTATCAAAAATTAAAGCAGGGTCAGCTTTAGAAATAGTAATATTGCCGGTTGAGGTGTCACCGGAGTTCAACATAAAAATATCTTCAATCTCGGTAGCATTGATACAATCAGTGCAAGTTAAATCAGATGCAGATGAAGCTAGATCAATCGTAATGTTGTTGGGAACTTGTCCATCTGTCACTGCTCCTTGCAAGTTTTCCAGGTCAAGAACACTTTCTAATTCTGTTTCTACAGCTATTTCATCAATGTCGACGGCAGTAAGTCCAGTACCATCCACATCTCCAGCAATGTCTATAGCCGCTTCAAGTGTATCTTCTGTTGTGGTATCAATTAGATCTAAACCGTTAAGAGTTCCGGTGCTAGTAAGAGTGAGAGTGTCAGTAGAGGTAATACCAGTTGTTGTAATGCCCGTTGCTCCTGTGATCGTTCCAGCTCCAGTTATATCGATTGACGCAGAGTTAAGAATGTTGCCAAGAGTTCCTGTAATTAAAATACCATCGGTAATGGTCCCGGCAGTTTCGGCAATTTGAATTGCAGAGGTCATTGTGCCTGCGCCAGATTGTTCGATCAGTAGTCCATTTGTGAGTGTGCCTGAAGCAATACTATTGTCAATCTGAACCGAATTGGTACCTGCTGTGTCTAAATTATTAATTGTTAGTTCTGTTGGAGTGGCGACTTCGGCTAAATTAATAATGACATTATTGCCGCTGTCGGTTCCAATTATATTTCCAGTAGTATAAGCACTGTCTAATGTGGCACCGCCACCGCCACAACCAACACAAGAGGCAACGGTAAGAACTCCAGTATTAGTAATGCTCCATTGATCTCCGGTAATTGCCACATCGTCCAAGGCCGAACCGATATTGATAGTATCTAGAGTGGTATTATTTGTTCCGATATTTATGGTATTGCCAGCTGTGCCTGTGCCGATAGAAATAGTTTTAGCGTTACTGCCAGTACCCAAATTAAGCGCGCCAGTAGTTCCAGAATCAAGTGTTAAAGCCGTTCCCGCGGCGGTTGAGATAGTAGACGCTCCACCAAAAGTAAGGTTGCCCGATGACAATGCTGGAATTTGGCTACCTGTTGGAGTCTGTGAAGGAACAAATCCGAGCACTGACCCGGAATTGATGGCAAATCCCGATGAAACTATTTGCGGTCGTGGACTAAGTGTTTCAAAAGTAACGCCAACACACGAAGACGCAACTTGCGCTGCGACCTCGACATTTATATATACTGTGTCGTTGTCCTGAAAATTATAAGTAAGTGTGTCTCCGCCCGTACCCCCGATACTTGCGTCAAAAACTCCGTCCCGAGTGAGTATGGTCATGGTCGTCGGTGTGCTTGCTGGCCAGAGTTGATTTGAACCCACGGTGCCACCTGTTGCGACATCCCAAATAGAAAAACGATAACAATAGTTCGTTCCAGCTTCTCCGCCAAGCAAATCACCACTCGAATTAAAAAGTCGCCCTTGGAAATTTATTATCTCGGGAACACCCGTGGCAGAAAACACTTTTGATGTCGGAAACAGACCAAAAATTAGAAGAATTATAATAAAAAACCGCACACCCAAAAAGCTCAATTGCCTTAAGTATTTGGCTAATTTATTATCTATTAATTTCATTTATATTTTATTTATTCTACTACCAAATTTTATCATATTTTAAAAGGACAAAAAATGATTTTGGGGCGTATTTGTGGATAACTCCAGACGCCAAAAAACCTTATTGAATATAGATTTCCCAAAAAGTCAAAATTTCTAATCTAGGAGTTCGAAATCCTCCCCTTTTTCAATTTTTTTCCCCTTTTTTCGGATAAAATAGACTGAACCTGCCCCGATGGCCACAAGAACAACCAAGAGAGAAATAAAAAGGTATGAATTTGTGTCAGTTGGGTCAATTTTTTCCTCCGACAAAACAACGGAAGGTAAATTTTCTACAACACTTTTTTCGATTTTTGTTTCAATTTGATTTTCGGCAAAAATTTTAGAAGTGGTTATTTCTTTTTTGGGTAAGGTTGGGGAAGGAGCAACGGGAATCGGAGAAATTTTATTTTCTGTTCCTGGTGTTGGTGTCGCCCCTGACCATACTCCATTTATTTTTTGCAAAGACCTCCCGTCTCCTGCTCCGCCAGAGCTTGATTTGTAAATATATTCATCGGCAATCAAATCTCCTTCTTTTAAAACCAGAGCTTCTCCGCTATTACTTAGAGAAAAACTGGAATCAAAAATAGTTCCTCCGAAATTCGGCCAATCTATTTTAAATTTTATGGGATCAGAAACAATTATCGCATAGCTTTGCGCCCCCACTTTTACATCGCCTTGGAATACTGTCAATTTATGATTTGTATCAGCTTCAAAAAATTTAAAAGCAGATAAATCCTCTGGGGTGTCAGAATTATTGCGAATTTCAACCCATTCCCTGCCCTCGTCGCTCCCAGTTTTGAGATCGTACATGATTTCACTTATTTCAATACCTGCAAATGCAAAATGGTACGAAAGAAAAAAGATTATTGAGAAAATAATTATCTTTTTCATGAATTTGTCTTTAATCCTCATTTATTGCTATATAGATTACTATATAACAACTTCACTCGGACATTAAATAAGTAAACTTGTTTATGCTCCTCGTTTGTTGTTATAATCATATCATGGAAAAAATAGATTTTTTAGCGATTGGGGATACAGTAATAGACGCCTTTATTAAATTGAAAGACGCGACCGTTCATGGAGAGCCTGACACTAAGGGCTATGAGCTTTGCCTGCCTTTTGCAGACAAAGTTCCCTATGAAGAAATTTATGTAATGAATGCTGTCGGCAACGCGGCAAACGCCGCCGTGTCTGCCGCCA
Source organism: Candidatus Nomurabacteria bacterium RIFCSPLOWO2_01_FULL_39_18 (assembly GCA_001787005.1). Classification (GTDB taxonomy): domain Bacteria; phylum Patescibacteriota; class Minisyncoccia; order Phycocordibacterales; family UBA9973; genus UBA9973. The sequence goes on from MFUV01000010.1 coordinate 151,578, forward strand.
GATTGGGACTTAAGAGCTCAATTGTTACAAATATCGGCAATGACCAGAACGGCAAAGATTGCTTAGATTCTCTAGAAAATGACGGGGTAAATACAGGTTTTGTAAAGGTGAATAATGGCAAAAAAACTAATTATCACTACGTTTTATGGTATCAAGCAGAGCGCACTATTCTAATCAAGCATGAAGAATACCAATATAATCTTCCAGACATCGGAACGCCAAAATGGATTTATTTTAGTTCAGTAAATGAAAGGGCTTTCCCTTTCCATTATATCGTTGCCGATTACCTGGAAGCTCATCCAGAAATCAAATTTGCTTTTCAGCCTGGGAAATTCGAAATAAAATTGGGTAAAGAAAAACTCGCGCGGCTTTATCAAAAAACAGAAATATTTTTCTGTAATGTCGAGGAAGCAGAAAAAATTCTAGGCAAAGAAACTACCGATATCAAAGAGTTGCTTGCTGGAATCAGTTCGCTCGGACCCAAGATGGTGGTGATCACAGACGGACCGAGGGGCGCTTACGCGTATGATAGAGAAAATTATTTTTCTATGCCTATTTATCCGGATCCGAAGCCTCCTTACGAGCGCACCGGCGCCGGAGATGCATTTTCTTCCACTGTTGTTGCCGCGCTTGCCTTGGAGAAAAATCTTTCCGAAGCGCTTTCTTGGGGACCGATAAATTCCATGTCCGTAGTGCAGGAAGTCGGCGCGCAGAAAGGACTTCTCTCTCGAGAAAAACTTGAAGAATATCTAAAGAATGCGCCGGCAGACTATAAAGCGAAAGAGACAAATTAACCATACTTTCGACCTCACCCAGCCTCTCCTTGCGAAGTAGAGGAGAAAATTCGAAACTTTTTTAATATAATTTTTTTACATCAATATATTCTTTCGGATATTCTATGCTAAATTTTTGACACAAAGAAGAAATCACATATAAATATTTGTGAGGATGCTTATGCACCCACTGGGCTAAAAATTTAACCATGTGTTCCGGAGAAATACATCTAACAAGATGTCCATTTATTGTTCCCAAACCAGTAAGAGATTGGGTAGGATACATAATCCCTCCAACAATATTCCCCTCCTTGTCTGAAATAAAAGCATGTATATCTATTTCACGGCCAATTTTGTCACCAAAAACCAAATTATATTCGTTATCTCTTCTTATTTCTTTATATCCCTCTGTCGCCAAGAACCTAACAAGAGACACCATGTCTTCTTGGTTAATAGCAATATCTAAATCTAGATGTTTCCTTGTTTGTTCACCCAAAAGAGCATCAACCGAAAAACCCCCGTCAATCCAAATTTTGATTCCTAGATTTTCTAAACTTTTATAGAAATCAACAACATCCTCCGGATTTATTCGACTCATATTTATTTACAATTTACTAAATAATTCTTAATTTCGGCTAGGACTTCGTCGATTTTGCTATTTATTTCTTTATTCGAAAATCTTACAGTAGTGTACCCAAGTTCGCTAAAATATCTATCTCTAACCTTATCATACTCTATGGCTTCTAGTTTTGTGTGTGATCCACCATCAATCTCAATTATCAGCTTGCACTCAGAACAATAAAAATCAAGAATATATCCTCCGATGCTGTGCTGTCTTTTGAATTTATATTCTAATTTACTATCTCTAATTTTTGACCAAAGTATTTCTTCTTCTCTGGTTGATTTTCGACGCAATTCTCGTCTTCGATCTTTTAATTTTTGGTTATTGTGTACAAGCACCATCGTTTTTGTATTCTGCCCTCTCCTTCGCAAGGAGAGGGTTGGGTGAGGTCAGAATTATTTCCTCCCCAGCACTTTTTTCACCGCTTTTTTTATCGCGCTCTTACCCATACCATAATGCTCTATGAGCTCCTCGGGGTTTCCTGATTGACCAAATTTATTTTGCACCCCGATGAATTCCATCGGCACAGGAAAATTCCGCGCCAGAACTTCTGCCACCGCTCCTCCCATCCCGCCCATAACTTGATGCTCTTCGATTGTTACTATTGCTCTCGTTTCCTTCGCCAAGTCAATAAGCGCATCCACATCTATCGGCTTGATAGAGGAAAGATTCATAACTTTTGTTTTTATGCCCTCCGCTTCTAATTCTTTCGCCGCAATAATCGCGCGATACAGAAGTCCGCCGGTCGCGATTATCCCCACTTGCGCGATCCCTACATCAGGCATCCAATAAATTTCTGATTTTCCGATTTGCGTCGGAGTTTCTTCAGTAGTTATGATTGGAGTTTTCTCTCGAAGCAGGCGAATATAGGCTGGCTTTTTTGTTTTAGCTAGCGCAATCGTCAATTTTTTCGCTTCTATGGCGTCACAAGGAGAGACGACGTCCATGTTCGGCATCACCCGCATTAGAGCAATATCTTCAAGCGCTTGATGCGTGCCACCATCAGCTCCGACAGAAATACCAGCATGTGAACCCACTATCACCACCTTTCTGTCATTGTAGGCTATCGTCGTCCTTATTTGTTCCCAATTCCTGCCGGGAGAGAACATTGCATAGCTTGAAATAAATGGAACCTTTCCCATCGCCGCCATACCAGAGGCAACCGTCGCTAAATTTTGTTCCGCCACGCCGATTTCCACGAATCGCTCCGGAAATTTATCCCCGAACATGATCATCTGCGTAGACTCGGTCAAGTCCGCGCATAGAGCCACGACATTTTTATCGGCTTCTCCCGCCGCCGCCAATCCTTCTCCGAAACCTTTTCGGATATTCACTTGCTCCACATCGTCATTGAAAATTTTCGGATTTAATTTTAAATTTGGATTTAACATAAATTTATTATACTACGATTATTTTTCATTACTTGGTGCTTCGACTACTAAATGTTATAATCTAAGCATGAGAAAACATAAATTCGTGATTGGAGAATATTATCATATATACAATAGAGGTGTTGATAAAAGAAAAACGATTGTTGATGAATATGACTTGGATCGCTTTTTAGAAAGCATGAAAGAATTTAATACTACTGAACAAATAGGAAGTATTTACCAACTATCCTTCGCAAAAAACAAACTTAGTGCTCCGACCGCTAAGTTTGAAAAATTAGTTTCAATTATAACCTATTGTGTAAATCCAAATCATTTCCATCTCTTAGTTACCCCCTTAATTGAAAAAGGGGTAGAAAAATTCATGCAAAAAATTGGTGGGTACACAAGATACTTTAATGAAAAATATAAAAGAAGTGGGGCACTTTTTCAGGGGAAATTTAAGTCAAAACATATTAAGGACAACAGATATCTATTACACTTGAGTGCATATATAAATATGAACAATCGTAACCCACTTGGTGCTTCGACCACTAAATTGAGTAAATCAAGTCTAGAGGAATACACGAAAAATGAGAAAGGTTTCTGTAATACAACAATGGCATCAGCCCAATTTAAAGATGGAAAAGAGTATCTGCAATTTGCAATAGAATCATGGAAAAACACACTGGAGAGGAAAAAAGCTTTGGATATATAGTACTTAGTACTCCGACCGCTAAGTTACTAAGTTATTGGTGCTCTGATTTTATTTTCCCGCCCAATGTCCGCAATTCGTTCAGCGCATTGGCATAATCTTCTTTGGCTTTTCCGCCATTCAGATCATAACCGTGCCACTTATAATCCCTCTCGAATTTATGCACACCACGCCCGGGAATATTGTGTGAGATGATAACTGTCGGCTTCTCGAATACCGCCTGCGCTTCAATCACCGCTTCATTTAAAGCACGAAAATCATGTCCTGATGTTTCTATCACATGCCAATTAAAAGCTCTCCATTTGTCTACGAGCGGTTCGAGTGGCATTGTGTCTTCGGTGAAGCCGTCTATCTGGATATTATTCCTATCTACAATAGCAATCAAATTTCTTAATTTATTTTTTCCTGCAAGCATTACCCCTTCCCAAGTATTTCCTTCATCGTGTTCGCCGTCTGACATAAAGCAATAAATAAATCTATCTGCATCTTTTTTATCCATTCTGTCAGCAAGCGCCATGCCGACAGCTTGTGAAAGCCCGGCGCCGAGGGGTCCTGAAGAATTTTCAACATATGGCAAATATTCCCGATGCGGATGCCCTTGAAGCCGGGTGCCGAATTTGCGCAAAGTTTTCAATTCCTCAAGCGGAAAATATCCCGCGTGCGCCATGGTTGCATAGAGTACCGGACAAATGTGGCCATTGGAGAGCACAAGTCTGTCTCGTTCCTCCCAGTCTGGATTCTTGGGATCATGTTTTAAAATATGAAAATAAAAAAGCGTGAAAATATCCGCCATACCGAGCGGCCCCGCCGTGTGTCCACTCCCCGCCGCTAGTAGCATCTCGATAATACTTTGACGAATGTCATTTGCCTTAATTTCTAGTTCTTTTATTTTAGTATCAGATAAAAATGCCATTGTAGACTATAGCCACATTTTACTTAACTACTAATTTCAAACCAAGACCACTTGTAATTTTTTGAATAAACGAAAGAGTCGGATTGGTGTTGCCAGTTTCAAAACGAGCAAGAGCTGATTGGGTTACGCCAATTTTTTTAGCCAGATTTCTTTGGGAAAATCCCTTTTTTGCGCGAGCCAAAGCAAGCTTACGAATAATTTTAAATTCTGGTTGCATTTGCTCATAAGCCCTCCTTACACCTGGTCTCTTAAATGCTTCTTTTTTAAATTGTGCTAATGTTTTCATATTATGATGATATCATATATGCTATCTTATCGCAAATACCTCAACCTGTTGATAACTATTCTCAGCTCTTTTCTTGGAATTTTCTGGCTTTTCTTGACAAAAGCATGTAATATCCAAATATTTCTTCCGTGAAAAGTATAGAAAATCCTTACGGACAGGTCAGTAAATACTCTTAACTCATAGATATCTTTTGTCACTTTTTTAGATCTGGAAGGTCTAATTTGTTCACCTAGCTCATCTAAAAGTTCCAGAGAATTTATTATTTTTGATACGACAGAATCATCAAATGACAATAAGAAGGTTTGAATATCATCTCTTAAAAATTTAACTCTGTTCATGATTATCTATTTTACTTGGTGAATCGTATTGAATTTACAATGAGATTAAACTCGATATTATTCAAAATTTATGGTGTAAAGAACTAGTAAAGCTCCTATAAACAAATACCCTATAGGTAAAATCCATTTATAGATATTTTTAGACCTAGAAATATCTATTCTTTTACCAATCCAGTATAGAAACCACAGGGTCAGTACCACACCGGCTATATTTATGAAAACCAAAGACCAAAATTGATAATTAAAGTAAACTCTGATAAGTATTATCAGGGGCAAAACTATGCGCCAAATCATGCTTCCAACCCTTCGATCCAACCACCATCCGATAAGGAAATAAAAAACTACTAAAGTTGTAGAGAGCAGGAGATAGTGAAAAGTAAAAAAGTTTACAAGATACACTGGCGCCAAAACACCAATTACCATGAAAAATAAAACATCGACAGAAAAAGGTGTATTAAATGAAAGAAATGCATGGGAAATAATCGGGGTAAACAACACGGTGAAAATTATAAGGAATTTCCTCATATTCACCAAACTCGCAAGAACCGTTTTTGTGAAACTTCTGAAAGTTTCTTTTATTTTAGTATCAGATAAGAACATTATCTTAATTATACTCCTAACTATATATATTTACAAAACAAAGGAAGTGCTATAATACATCATTATGCAACCACCATCTGGACCACCGCAAAACCTATCTAGGCCAGAGGAAAAACCTATTCTAAGTTTTGAAGAGTTTGCTAATTCTTATAATAATTTTGTTTCTTATTTTTTTGTTGATACAGAAAAAGATGATCCAGAGGATGTTCTATACGAAATATATGAAAGAATAAGAAAAGAACACCCGGAAAAAATCATAGGCATGGGTGAAAATCGTAGAGCCCATAAATTCTATTTAGAGTTTGAACAAAGTCATGGAGAATTAGCTAGTTCATTACTCAATATGGTTGGAAGACTGCAGAAAAGGAAACGGGAAGAAAATTTATCTTGGTCAGAAGTCTGGGCACTTGAGCCAGAAGGACTTAAAAAACTATACGAAGCTTACAAACTAATGCGTAGCTATGGCGCCTCAGACAATGATCTTTTTGCTTAGAGACTCTTAAACCTCTCCACTGCCCCAATTATATCATCTGTGTTGAAAATCCCAGAGCCGGCGACGAGGCGATTGGCGCCCGCACTTATTAGTGCGGGCGCCGTATCAAAATTCACTCCCCCGTCAACTGAAATTATTAAATCAGGAAACTTCTCTTTTAAAGTTTTTATATGTTCCAAGCATTTTGGATCAAATTTTTCTCCCTGTACGCCTTCATAATCAATCCCCATTACTTGCACAAAATCAATGCAGTTAATGAGCAAAAAGATTTGCTCCGTTGGCTCATTGGGGCTTATAGCCACACCTATTTCTATCACATCTCTCGCATAAGTATCTATCCCCTCTAAAAAATTTTTAAATTCTTCTAAATCTCTCTGTATCTCTTTGGCCTCAAGATGAAAAATAATTCTCTTTGGGCCAAGCTTTGTAAAAATATCGAAATTCTCTACCGCACTGCTCACCATTAAATCAAGTTCAAAATCAATGTCTTCCCAGAATGGCAATCCTTCTTCTTCGTTTAAAATC
>MFUV01000010.1:158234-203743 GCA_001787005.1 Candidatus Nomurabacteria bacterium RIFCSPLOWO2_01_FULL_39_18
TTCTCAAGGTCTGGCCTTTCCCCGGCTGTCAAAAAAGGCCACGTGATACTCGGCACAAAAACCCCATCGCAGATATCTATCTGAACGAGAGAAACAACTCCGCGCACCAATGCAATTTTATTTTTAAAATCTTCATAATTTTTCGGCAATATTGCCGGAATTATTTCAATCATTAATTTTTATTGCGTCTATCTTTGCCAATCGTCTCACATGTCTTTCCCCCTCACTATATGGAGTCTTGAGCCAAAGGTTAACTGCATTCATCATGCTTTCTTCCGTGAAATACCTAGCCCCTAAAGATAAAATATTCGCATTGTTATGCTCCCTGGAACGAACCAGAACATCGGCTTCATCATCGACTACGCTATGCGACTTGCCATAATAAACTATTGTTCTTACGTGAGGAAATTTATTCGCGGTAATTGCCTCTCCCTCTCCTGTAGCCCCCAGAATAATACCCTTGGCATTATCAGGGTCTTTTGAAATTTCACGGGCAACTGGTATAACAAAATCAGGATAGTCGTCTCCTTCATCATACCCAAAAGCTCCTTTATCTATAACTTCGTGCCCTTGAGCCTTAAGCGATGAAACAAGCTTCTCCTTTAAAACGTAGCCCGCATGATCTGTACCAACAAATATTTTCATAGTATTTATATTTTACCAAGATGGACTTTGAATAGCAATCTATGATTTATCCTTAAATATGGAGTTGATTTGTAATGTAACATATGTTACCATACAAATATATGAATAAAAATATGTATTCAACTCAAGAGGTAGCAAATATACTGCACTTAAGCAGAGTGGAGATTTTTAGGCGAATAAAATCTGGTAAGATAAAAGCTGAAAAAATTGGACGTAATTATGTTATCCCCTATGAATCTATTGAAGAAGTCTTAGGAACAACGATTGGTACCCATAAAAGAAAAGAGATAGAAAAAGTAATTGATAAAGCATTAAAAGAATACGGAGAGGCATTCAAAAAGTTAAGTAGAGAATAATGAGAACAAAAAAAATTACAGTAAAGGAAGTAGAATATGTTGCATTCTCATTCGCACAAAAGCTAATGACCTACAATGAGCCCATTCCAGAATTTGGTACTAGATTCCCCAATATACTGGAAAGCTGCATCGAAACTCCATTTATGCAATTTAATAAGAAAGATTTATATAAAGGACTTATCGGAAAAGCTAGTGTTTTGTTCTATTTTGTAATTAAAAATCATCCATTTCAAAATGGTAACAAAAGAATAGCTGTTATGACTATGCTTTACCTTTGCCACAAAAATGGAAAGTGGATAAGAATGAGTAACGAAGATCTGTATAATTTTGCAAAAGGCATAGCCAGAAGTAAACCAACTTCTCGTGAAAAAATAATTATTCAAATTCAAAGAACTCTCAAAAAACATCTCATTGATTTAAGTAATGCTTAGTTAAAGTTGATCAGGGCGCATGTATTTTATAATTAAAATATATCCGACAACAAAAACTTATTTTATAGTATTTCCAGTTTTTATGACATGATCCACCAGAGTATATGTATACCCCATTTCATTGTCATACCAGCCCATAACTTTTACTAAATTGCCTCCCACCACGCGAGTGAGCCCTAGATCTGCAATACACCCATAAGGACTGCCTATGATATCGCTCGATACAAGCTCTTCTTCGGTCACGGAAAAAATCCCTTTCCATCTTTTGTCTTTCGCAGCGTTTTTAAGAATTTCATTAACCTCTTCTGCGGTAGTATTTTTCTTGGAGATAAAGGTAACATCCGCGATTGACCCCGCTATCATCGGCACCCGCATAGCGAGACCATCAAAAAGTCCTTCGAGTTTTGGAAATGCTTTCGTCACCGCAATAGCTGAACCTGAAGATGTGGGCACTATATTGTGACCGCCTGCTCGCCCCTCTCGCATATTATGTTTATTGATGCTGTCAACAGTCGGCTGGCTGTTGGTCAGCGCGTGAACCGTATTTAGAACCGCTTTTTCAATTCCAAGTGACTCATCGAGAATTGCGATAAGAGGACTAGCCGCATTAGTGGTGCATGAAGCATTGGAAGTTACATCACAGGTACCGAATTTATCTTCATTTACGCCGAGCAAAATCGTCTCCCCCATAACTGTTCCATCTTCGTCTTTGGCTGGAGCAGAAATGACAACTTTTTTCGCACCGGCATTAAGATGCATTTTGGATTGTTCATAGGTTACAAAAAATCCGGTAGACTCCACCACGACATCAACACCTAGATCTTTCCACGGAAGAAGCTTGGGATCTTTTTCCGCTAAAACTTTCACCTTCTTATCATCAATAATAATATAGTTATCTCCCGTCCCGTTAGAGTTTTCAACTCGTACGGGATGTTTCCATTCTCCATAAGCCGTATCATGTCTAAGCAAGTATCCCATATTTTTAACATCAGAGAGGTCATTAACCGCCACTATCTCAATCTCTGGTCTCTCCCAGGCAATTTTAAAAAATGCTCTGCCGATCCGTCCGAAACCGTTTATGCCAACTTTGATTTTTTTCATGACTTAATTATACCAAAAATAAAGAAAAAGTGTATAATCAAAAAAAGGAAAAAGAAGCAAAATTCGTACATCTGCGCCCCGAAGGAAAGAGTACTTCCTACGGGGCAGGTACCCACTCGCTAGATATATGAACCAACAATTTATACATTTACACACGCATAGTCATTACTCTTTGCTAGACGGGCTTTCCAAACTTGAAGATTTAGTTGATTTAGCTAAAAAGTTCAACATGCCTGCCATAGCCCTGACCGATCATGGCAACATGTATGGCGCTATTGAATTTTATAAATTGGCCAAAGCGGCGAGAATAAAGCCAATAATTGGGGTGGAGGCGTATGTAGCAAATCGCACGAGACTAGATAAAGATCCTGGTATAGACAATAAAAGATACCATCTGACACTCCTGGCAAAGAATCTTCAGGGTTACAAAAACCTAATGAAGCTTGTGACGATTTCCAACCTAGAAGGATATTATTACAAGCCCCGCATGGATAAAGAAATTTTACGGAAATATTCGAGCGGGATAATAGCCCTCTCTGGATGCCTCGGCGGAGAGTTGTCTCGAGCACTTGCCAACAAAGATGAAGAAAAGGCGGAAGCAATAATAAAAGAACATCAAGAAATTTTCGGCAAAGAAAATTATTTTCTAGAAATTCAAAAGCATTCCAAAATGCCGGACGACGAGCATGTCCGCGAAGGCATTATTGCCTTTAGTAAAAAATTAAATATCCCGCTTGTGGCCACTATTGATTCGCACTATCCATGCTTGGACGACAGCAAGGCTCATGACACATTGCTTTCTATCCAAACAAACTCTGATATAAAAGATGAAAACAAATTTTCTTTTGGCGAAGATGACTACTCTTTTATAAGCCCCGAGGAAGCAATTGGGCTTTTTAAAGACACACCGGAAGCGATCGAAAACACATTGAAAGTAGCAGATATGTGCGAACTAGAACTGGAACTTGGTAAATGGATTTTCCCTAATTTTAAGATCGAAAGTGGTAAAACTCCGGATGAAGAACTGCGATATTTGGTGTTACAAGGCTACGAGCGGCTAAAACTCAAAGAAACAGCTGAAATAAAAGAACGTGTAGAATACGAGCTCGGGGTCATCTTTAAGAAAGGTTTCTCACCTTATTTATTGGTAGTGGGAGATCTTTTACGATATGCCCGAGAAAGTGGAATTCTTTACGCAATTCGTGGCTCAATAGCCGGTTCAATGGTTACGTATTTGATTGGTATAACAAATATAAATCCAATCGAATACAAACTTCCTTTCGAACGTTTTCTAAATCCTTATCGTCCCTCCGCACCAGACATAGACATGGACTTCGCCGATAATCGCCGAGATGAAATTATTAAATACATGAAGAAAAAATACGGCGAAGACAGAGTCGCCCAGATTGGAACTTTCGGCACGATGATGGCGCGCGGCGCCGTGCGCGATGTAGCGCGTGCGCTTGCTCACCCCTATACCGTCGGCGACAGAATTTCCAAAATGATTCCGCTTGGCGCGCAAGGCATGCCCATGACACTAGACCATGCCATGGAAATAGTTCCAGAATTAAAAGCCGCTTATAGAGACGAAAAAGATACAAAGGAAATAATCGATTTAGCGAGAAAACTCGAGGGTTGCGTACGCCATGTGTCAGTACATGCCGCCGGCGTCGTCATGGCACCCACACCTCTCACCGAATACGTACCATTGCAATACGATCCAAAAGGTGAGGACATAATCACCCAATATGATATGTATGCTCTTGACCCTAACGCTGGAGGAGAGATGACAGTAGGGTTGCTAAAGTTTGATATATTGGGTATTCGCAATTTAGCGATTCTAGCTGATGCAGTTAGCTTGGTAAAAAAATTCTATAACATTGATATCGACATAGATCGTATAGAGCTTGATGACAAAAAAACTTTCACCCTACTCTCTAATGGCCAGACGGAAGGATTGTTCCAGTTAAACGGCGCCGGCATGACCAGGTATCTAAAAGAATTAAAACCGACAAGTATTCATGATATTAACGCGATGGTTGCCCTTTATCGACCAGGACCGATGGAGACTATTCCGGAATACATCAAACGCAAACATAACCCGCAACTTGTGAAATATCTAGACCCAAGGATGAAAAAATATTTGGGAGAATCTTTCGGACTCATTGTCTACCAAGATGACCTGCTCCTCTCGGCCATAGAACTTGCCGGCTATAACTGGGAAGAAGCAGACAAATTTCGTAAAGCTGTCGGTAAAAAAATTCCAAAAGAAATGGCCGCCCAGAGGGAAAAATTTACGCAAGGGATAATAAAAAATGGCCAGACGCCAGAATTTGCCGAGAAACTCTGGAAACTTTTCGAACCCTTTCAGGCTTATGGTTTTAACAAGGCTCACGCAGCTTCGTATGGAAAGGTGGCATATCAGACGGCCTACATGAAAGCAAATTATCCAGTGGAATATATGGCATCTATATTAACTGCCGAGAGTGGCGACGTAGAGCAAATCGGAACAATCATCAATGAATGTAAAAATATGAAAATTTCGGTTCTGCCTCCGCACATCAATGAAAGTTATGGCGGATTCACCTGTCTCCCCGGCAAACCCAACACAACAATAAATGAAGACAATAAAAGCGAGAAAATAAGATTTGGATTCTACACTATAAAAAATTTGGGAACTGATATTTCGGATGCCATAATTGCCGAACGCAAAGAAAGGGGAAAATTTAAATCAATTGCCGATTTCCTTGAAAGAATCAAGCATAAAAATTTAAACAAGAAATCTATGGAAGCACTGATAAAGTCCGGAAGCATGGACGACTGGGGTGACAGAGGAATAATGCTTGCGAACCTTGAAGGAATGCTCGAATACAATCACGAAACCGGAAAACAGAATGAGAATCAAGTTTCTCTTTTCGGCGGAATGACAGAGGTTAAAGCGCCAGAGTTTAAATTAAAAGATGCATCAAAAGCAACTCAAGCAGAAAAACTTCTGTGGGAAAAAGAATTGTTGGGACTTTATATTTCTGGCCATCCTCTCGACCGTCTGCGCGAGAAGCTCGAGAGTAGAACCATGAATGTCAAAAAAATAAAAGAGGAGATGGGCAATGGCATGCAAGTAACCATCGCCGGAATCATAGAAACTGTCCGGCAAGTCGTGACGAAAAATAATGAAAGGATGGCATTCCTTAAAATCGGAGACCTGACTGGCTCTATTGAAGCTGTCGCCTTTCCTTCAATCTTCAAAGAATCAATCGATATCTTAGCCCCCGAAAAATGCATCGCCCTCTCCGGCAAAGTCAGTAACCGCCAAGGCGAAAAAAGCATTATCATAGAAGCGGTGAAGGAGATTTGACTCCTGCATCTCCCACACCCCCACATGTCAGACATGTGGAGAATAGCCAGTCCAATCAAAAATTTCTTTGTTGAAGTCATCAGTATTATTGAAATACTTGGGAAAATCAGAAAGATTTAAGATAGAATTTTCTCTACGAACAATCCCCTTGTGGTCAAGATAACTACTCCATTTATAGTTAGTTAAAAATTCTAGAACGATTTTTTTGTCTTTTATACCATTTTCCTTCCATTTACTATCAATCAATTTCACCGGGTTCAAATGAATATAAGAAAAAAGATACTTAGCTTGGACATCTTTTGAAACAAGCACAGACTTAAATGGACCTTCAAAAAGACCGCCTCTATGATTATATTTTGCATTAAAATATTTAGAATATGCAGTCAAAAGCTTTCTTATAAATTCAGAAATCTGATTCTTCCCCCACATGTCTGACATGTGGGAATTTTTAGGATTTATTGTTAAATAAATATGAAAATGATTTGGCATTAAAACCCATGCGCCGATAGATACTAATAGTTCCCCCCTAACAAATTCAAAGGCGTCTATTTTCACATCGACTATATCGTCACGAAACTTAAAGTTTTTATATGTATTACAAACAAAAAGACATTTTATAAAATGACGATAATCATTATTATCTAGAAAAATTTTTTGCTTACTGTTCCCTCTATTGTAAATATGATAATACTCTCCGGAAACAAAAGGATGTTTTCTTGTTGCCATGACCTTGACCTTATTATATCATTTCCCACATGTCAGACATGTGGGAATGTGAGGATACTTGCTCATAAAATCCTCTTCTGGTAGCATTTAACTATGCCTGAAGGGAAAACATCATTTTTGGATAGAACAATGGAAAGATTGATGGAGGAAGATGAACCCAAAAAATGGTTTGATCTAAATGAAGTTGTATCTTGCCGAGTAGAAGACGATAATGAAATAAGTATTCACTTAGAATCAAAACAAGAAAAACCATTAGTAAATTTAAAATCCCTAGCAAGATCTGGACTAGAAAAATTGGCCGAAATGTTAGAAAAGGAAGATCGATTTAAAAAAATCAAGCTCGTAACAGCAACCTCGTGGGTTGTAACCGAACATCCTGACCTTATTACCAAAGCTCTAGGTTTCACCATTGATAATGAGAATAAATTTATAAATAGTTCTGTCAGAAAAATAAGGTATAAATACAAAAAGAAAAACATTCCCTTAAACAAAATATTCATAAAGCCCGGATTTGCTTTTATGTCAAGGGAGGAATTTCTAGATCGTTTTGGGAGCAAGAACAAAAAGAAAAATATATAAAAAGAGTTTAATTTTAATTAATAATTATAAAAAAAATGAAACCAAGAATAGAAAAACCAATAAGTTCTGCGCCAACACAGAATGATTTAGATTTTAGAACAGATGCGGAATTAGTAAAAAGCATCAGAGAAAAAAGAGCAGGAGGAGTTCCCCTAGACGAGAGAGAAGGAAAGTTTGTAGATGAACAACAGAAGGAAGACAGAGAAGATAGGGACAGATTGTATAGACAATAACAACATTAATTATACATACTCATCGCTTTATCTTTGCCTTCAGAAAAAATAACTTCGACCGCTTCGGTTATTTTCTTTGAAAGCTTTTTCAATATTTCCAGCTCTGGTTTTTTAAATTCTCCGAGAATAAAATTAATCACCGCCTTTTTCCCTTTCGGTTTTTTAATTTTGCCAGATGGAGTTACGGAAGCTATTCCAATCCTAATTCTGGTAAATTCTTGACTCTTTAATGATTTGATAATGGAACCAAGTCCGTTGTGCCCGCCCGAAGATCGATTGAAGGAAATTTTCATTTTTCCTAGTGGCAAATCGATGTCATCGTACACCACCACCAGATCTTTCAAATCTTTTTTGCTTTTCACCAGTGGTGCCACAGCACGCCCTGAATTGTTCATAAAGGTATCAGGCATAAGAAATTTTATTTTCTGTTTTTCATTTTCGCTACCCCATTTTTTTTCAATCATAGAGACCACGATACGTCCAGTATTGTGCCTTGTGTTTTCATATTCTTCGCCAGGATTCCCTAAGCCTACTAAAATTTTCATTTTTACATAATAACACAAAACCTCACCCTTCGCCCCTTCCGAGACTCGGAGAGGGTTGGGAGAGGTGAATTTATAACTACGCAACAAACTTTCTCGCCTTGTCAAGACTTTTGTGTGATATATTGATGTGTATGGAAGGTGAAATAGTCGAAGAAAAAAAGCAGCCGGAAGAAAAATCGGAGTCCGCCAAGCAGTCATTCTGGGAACTTGTACGTTTTGCACTTTTGGCCTTACTTATTGTTGCCCCTATTCGCGTCCTAGTAGCGGAACCTTTCGTCGTCTCGGGAGCTTCGATGGTTCCCACATTTTTGGATGGAGATTATTTAGTGGTAGACAAATTATCTTACAAATTAAATGACCCCGAGAGATACGATGTTATTATTTTTAAATACCCCAACGATACCACAAAATTTTTTATAAAAAGAATAATTGGACTTCCAAATGAAACAGTGGACATAAAGGGTAGCGTCATAACCATAACGAACGCTTTACATAAAGATGGATTTAAAATTGATCAGCCTTTTGTAAAAAATACTGCAAATAATAATAATACACATTATGAAATAAAGAGCGGTGAATATTTTGTCATGGGCGACAACAGATCCGCTAGCTCGGATTCAAGATACTGGGGAGGAGTCAAAAGAGAATTAATTTCAGGAAAAGCGCTTCTGCGCTTATTGCCAATAAAAAATATTGGCGTTTTTCCTGGTCAATATGAACAATCAGAATAAAAATGAAAAAGACGCGTCATACAAAAACAGCACAAAAGAGTAGCAAGATGTCAAATATATCCTCGCCCAAAGGAATGCGAGATCTGATGAATGATGAGTATTATGCTTTTCAGGGTTTTTTTGAAAAGGCGCAAGAAGTGGCCGTGTATTATGGCTTTAAACCGCTCGAAACCCCGATGCTGGAACACGAAGAAATTTTTACCACGGGCATAGGAGAAGGCACAGACATCGTAGACAAAGAAATGTATACACTAAAGACAAAAGGAGGAGACCATTTGGCTCTGCGACCCGAACATACTGCGCCATTAGTGCGGGCTTATATTGAACACGGTATGCAAACTTTGCCCCAGCCGGTAATGCTTTACCATTCTGGTCCAGTTTTCAGGCATGACAAGCCCCAGAAGGGGCGCTACAGGCAATTCTGGCAATTTGATGCGGACGCGTTGGGATCCGAAAAAAGCATCATGGATGCGGTGATTATAAAAACTTGCATGAGTATTTTGGAAGAAGCCGGAGCAGAAAATCTTTCGGTAGATATAAACTCAATCGGCGATAAAGAATGTCGCAATGGATACATCCGGGAACTAACAAATTATTACAAGAAACACATAAATAGTCTGTCGACCATTGATCGAGAACGATTAAAAATAAACCCGCTCCGCATCCTGGACTCCAAAGAAGAGAAAACAATCGCAATAAATGAAGGGGCTCCGGACTCGGTTTCGTTTCTGTGCCCTTCCTGCAAGAAACATTTTAAGGAAGTGCTGGAATATTTGGAAGAAATGAATATTCAATATAACTTAAATAAAAATCTGGTGCGCGGACTTTCGTATTATACTCGCACTGTTTTTGAAATTATCGAGCAAGCAGGCAGTGAAGAGAGCGCGCCAATGGCCCTCGCGGGCGGCGGACGCTATGACTATCTGGCTCGCCAAATAGGTTCAAAGAAAGATGTCCCTTGCGTGGGATTTTCGATTGGAGTGGATAGAATAGTCGCATCTCCCTGGTATAAAAAGCTCGCACCCCGCATATTAAAGAAACCAAAAATTTATTTTATCCAGCTTGGCTCTGAGGCAAAATTGAAAAGCCTGAATGTGATCGAGATATTGCGCAAGGCGCATATCCCCATTGCCCAATCACTTTCTAAAGATAGTCTTGGATCTCAATTAGCCATTGCCGAAAAGCTCTCTATCCCCTACGCCATAATCTTCGGAGTTAAGGAGGCGCTGGATAATTCCGTAATAGTGCGAAATATGGGCAATCGTTCCCAGGACACTGTGAAATTAGGAAAACTTCTAGAATATTTGAAGGAACTATAATAAATAGAGATGATTAGAAAAATTTTACAAGCCAATCAAAAACCTGCCCGCAATGCTACGCATAGCGTTGCAGGCGGGGAAGAAAAGGTTCTTCGTGAAATTGCCAAGGATGTCGATCTCAAAGATATTAAAACAATAAAAACAAAAAGGGTGCTGAAAGAAATGCGGGAGGCGCTGGCTAGTCAGAGTGATGGAGTGGCGATAGCGGCGCCGCAAATCGGGTATTCGCTCCGAATTTTTGTCGTATCTGGAAAAATTTTTGAAAAAGACTTCTTGAACAATAGGAAGGAAAGAATGTCTGGGGAGAAAAAAAAGAATGATGCAGTAGAAGTTAAATCGAAAATAAAAAATCTAATCTTCATTAACCCGAAAATTTCCAAACTCTCCCGTGAAAGGACATGGGTGCCAGAGGGTTGCCTCTCTGTTCGCCCGCTTTATGGCAAAACTTTTAGATCAACAAAAGCGACTGTCGAAGCTTATGATGAAACTGGTAAAAAATTCACAAGGGGCGCATCGGGATTGCTTGCGCAGATTTTCCAACATGAAACAGATCATCTAAACGGCATTCTCTTTATCGACCACGCAAAAGATATAAAAGCAGAGCAACCACAACATGCCTAAAATTAATTTTGCATTCTTTGGTGGAGAACCGCTTTCCGTACCCACACTTCGAAAGTTACATGAAAATGGTTTCGTCCCTGCGCTCGTTATCAGCAACCCGGATAAACCACGAGGAAGAAATTTAGAAATAACTCCGCCACCCACCGCATTATGGGCTAAACAACAGAATATCCAGCTTATTCAGCCAGAGAAATTAAGTAAAGGAGAAATTCAGGGGGATTTTGACTTTTTTGTGGTGGTATCTTATGGAAAAATAATTCCTAAAGAAATTTTGGATCTTCCAAAGTATGGGGCTATCAATATTCACCCCTCGCTTCTGCCGCGCTACCGCGGACCCTCCCCTATCGTGTCAACTATTTTAAATGGAGACAAGGAGACAGGCGTCACTGTCATAAAAATTGATGAAGAAATGGACCACGGACCAATCCTCGCGCAAGAGAAAATCCCCCTTTCAGGAAATGAATCGCTTCAAGATCTAGAAAAATCTTTGGCGAAATTAGGTGGAGAACTTTTAGTGAAAATTATTCCAGAATTTATCGCTGGTAAAATAAAGCCGAAAGAACAAGACCACAGCGCAGCCATTTGTGTAAAAAAAATTACAAAAGCCGATGGAGAAATTGATCCCAGAGGCGACCCTGTAAAAAACTGGCGTAAATTCCGCGCTTATGCCCCCTGGCCTCGTACTTTCTTTTTCAAGAATGGCAAGAGAATTATCGTTACTGACGCAGTTTTCGAAAACAACCAGTTCATCATCAAAAAAGTTTTGCCTGAAGGTAAAAAAGAGATAACTTGGGAGGAATTTCAAAAAATCAGTATTTCGAAGTGAACGGGTTACGCTTGGAGAGACCCTTCAGCATTTTTTTCACACTAGCCGCTCCACGCTTGAAGAGTGTTTGCCTGCGATCTTTATTTTTAGTGATTTCTCTGAAGAGATTTTCCTTTACTTTATCTATTGCCTGATATAGGTCTTCTTCGTCAGCGCTCCCGTAAAATTTCTCGCCCTTTAAATTAATCAAGCAATCAGCATGAAAAACACTCCCTGATTTGTGGTGATTCGTGGCCTTAGAAACTTCAAAAGAAACCGCCACTTCTCCTCCCGCTTCTTCAGCCTTCTCAAGGAGCCTGCCCAGGGTAGTTTCTTTGTTTAAAACATAACCCTTAATAGCTTCCGTTAACTCCATATTTTTGCCCTGTAAATTTATCTGCATACTTAGATTATACTATAATTTTTAATTTTTTACATCCGTAAATCTTTTTTTCAGCCACGACTGAGCCGCCAAGATAATGGCCATTATGAGCAAGATAAATCCTATTGCTACGTAAATATTATTGAAAATATCCGCCAAGTATGTAAACCCAAGACCCGAAAGATATCCGATCGAAATAAGAATAAGGAGAGACAGGGCAATGGCCGGTGTTTCATAAAAAATAAACTGCCAAAATGAAAGGTCTGTTTTCTGTACATATGTAGTTAATACAACTGGGGTTCCAACAATAAATTTGGCAAAAATAAGGCCTATAAAATGGTTCCCCCGGCTCGCCCGAGTTACCGCCTCTCCAATAATCGATATAGTGCTGGCGTAACGATGTTTAATTATTCTTTCTACTGTAGCTGTTTTGCCAAGCAAAAACCACAAAATATTTGGAGGAAAAGACCCAAGAAAACTTAATACGACAACAGAAAAGGCGGGCAAGACCCCCTGTGCCACCAGAAAGCCGAGAGCAAACAGGGCAAATTCTCCCCCGAATATTACCCCTCCCAAGATGATAATATATTCAAGGGATCGATGGTTTATTATAAACACCCGCAACCATTCTATCCATTCAATCATTGATATATTCTATCATTTTATTATTTACAAATATATAGTATAATCTCCCTATGGCTCCATCTATTAAAAAGAGAGGGGTATCAAGAAATCACAAGGTGGTAATGGTTTCCGGCGGTTTCGATCCTATACACCCAGGACACACTCGACTTTTCAAAGAAGCTAAAAAACTGGGAGATAAATTGGTAGTGGTTATTAACAATGATCATTGGATTCGCAAAAAAAAGGGTCATGGCTTTATGGGCGCGGAGGACCGCGCCGAAGTTATAGCTTCTTTCCGCCATGTCGATGAAGTGATAATTTCAAGCCACAAGAGAAATCCGAAAGATATGAGCATTTGTAGAGAATTATTAAAATTTCGTCCACATATATTTGCAAATGGAGGTGACAGAAATGTGAAAGATGCCAAAGATCCTAAATCTTCCCTAAATCCAGAAATTGAATTATGTAAAAAATTGGGGATTAGACGAGTTTTTAATGTCGGGAAGGGCGGTAAAATTAGAAGCTCGTCGGAGTTATTAAAAGAATACGTAAAGAAGAATAAATAGACAATGAAACCCTTAAATCAATTATCTAAAAAAGATCTAAGCAAAATAAAAATGATTGTTTTCGACGTTGATGGAGTAATTGTTCCAAGAGGTACTAAAATAAAACAGGCGGGGAATATCACTACTCTTGAAACAAAAATAATCGCGTCAAAACAAATAGAGCAGATAAAAAAATTATATAAAAAAGGATTTTTGATAAATATCAGTTCTGGTAGAGGACTTTATATGCTCCAAGAAATGTTTAGATCAATATTACCTTTCGTCAGTCTGACATATGAATGCGGTAGCGCTACTTGGTATAAAGGAAAAATCTACCAGCATGTGAACAGTTTTAAGCATTTGCAAGATATGTTCTTTAAACTTAAAAAGACTGCGATTAAAAATAAGAATGTAAAAGGATTCGAACCTAAAGAATTTATCATCACCATGCACTGCACTAAAAAATTAAAGGGGGTTGAAAAAATCGTAAAGACTCAAAGAAATCTTACCACTCATTGGAACGGTGAAGCATACGACATTTTGATAAAAAAAGATCAAACCAAGGCTGTCGGTCTTCGTAAGGTCATGAAAATTTTTAAGTTAAAGAAAGAAAATGTTATGGCCATAGGGGACAATTATAATGATCATGAACTTTTGCAAGCGAGTGGAACGCCGATTTCAGCCGATAAAAGTAGAATAAAAGGGAAATTCTATGTTTCCTTGGAGGGAAAGTTCCTTCCAGCGGATATTTTAATGCAGAAAATCTTGTCATTAAAATGAAGAAGAGTATAATTAAACAATGGAATTCAAACCCTTCACAATAGAACGTCCATGGGGACAGTTTCGACAGCTAACTTACAACAGTCCTTCAACAGTAAAAGTTCATCGAGTAAAACCAGGAGAAGAAACAAGTTGGCAAAGTCATACTAAACGCGAAGAATTCTGGCATATTGTGGAGGGTGATGGAAAAGTTCTTATTGAAGATAAAGAATACGACGTTGCTCCGGGCGCTGAGTATTGTGCTCCAGTCGGCGCTAAACACAGGTGGATTGCGGGATTATCTGGTATGATATTAGTTGAAGTAGCTACTGGAGATTTTGACGAAGAAGACATCATTCGCTATGAAGACAAATATGGTCGCGCCAAAAAATAAAAAACCAAAGACCAAAAAAGTATCCGCAAAAAGCGGGCCCATTGGAAGTAAGAAAAAAACTACTGTTCGTGGCGCTCTGAAGAAGACCACCACAAGGAAAACAACAGTAAAGGGGAAAATAACAAGAAAAGTCGGATCCGAATTAAAGAGATCTCCGCGCAATCCAATCATTGAACCTCGACCATATGCCTGGGAGTCTAAAGCCACATTTAATCCGACAGCGATCTACTCTAGTGGCAAAGTACACATTTTATACAGAGCAATAGGAGACAGCGACAATTCTGTCTTGGGTTATGCCAACAGCATTGACGGCTTTACCATCAATGAGACTTATCCCCGACCTGCTTACTTCCCCTATATCGGCCTTAAGTATGACACAACACTGCCATCGATTGATTATAGTTCTGGAGGCGGATGGGGAGGCGGAAGCGAAGATCCAAGAATGACACTCATTGACAATAGGGTCTATGTGCTCTATACCGCGTTTGATGGATGGGGTTCAGTCCGCATCGCGCTCATCTCGATCAGTTTGGAAGATTTTCTGGCAAAGCGTTTCAACAATTGGAAAGGTCCGGTTCTAATTTCTCCGCCAGGTCAAGTGCATAAAAACTGGGTTCTTTTTCCAGAAAAAATAAATGGTAAGTTCGCGATATTACACAGTATTTCGCCGAACATCATGATCGATTATTTTGATTCTCTTGATGAACTTGATGGCAGAAAGTTCATACACAGCGTCCATAATAAGGAAGCTTCATGGACAGCCTCCGGTAAATTTGTGCGAGGAGCTGGACCTGCTCCCATTAAAACAAAGTATGGCTGGCTCGTCCTGTATCATGCCATTGAGAAAAATGATTCCGGTAGATACAAATTATATGCAATGATTTTAGATTCCAAGAATCCTAGCAAAGTTTTATGCGATTCAATTCAGCCGATTTTGGAACCTGATTTATGGTATGAGAATGAAGGTTACAAAGGTGGTGTGATATATGCTTGTGGAGCGATAGTCAAAGATGGAGAATTGTTCGTGTACTACGGGGGCGCAGACAAGGTTTCTTGCGTAGCAACTGTAAACCTTGATAAATTTTTAGAGGAGTTGATAAGTCACCGAGTGGTGAAGTTAAAGAGCAGAAAGATTGAACCTTAATTATTTTATGTTCGTTGTAAAAAGATCTCACCACAATCCGATATTAACTCCCGACAAAGGTCATTACTGGGAAGCCTCAGCTGCTTTCAATATGAGCGTCATAAAAGTCGGTAAGATATTTTATGGCGTATACAGAGCAATTTCAGCTACAGATTCGTTGCGCAATCCTTCGCAGATTTCAGTCATCGGCATCGGCGAGAGCAAAGACGGATCACATTTTGAAAAACGCAGGCAGTTCATCGCGCCCGTTATGGAGTGGGAAAAGTTTGGTTGTGAAGATCCGCGAATAACATACTTTGAAGGACGTTATTACACTTTCTACACCGCTCTCGGGGGTTATCCTTTTTCTGCCGATAATATCAAGGTCGCTGTGGCAGTATCGAAAGATTTAAAGGAAGTAAGTGAACGGCACCTAGTCACTACCTTCAACGCTAAGGCGGCAACCCTTTTCAGTGAACGCATCGGGGGCAAAGCTACTTTAATTTTGACAGCTCATACTGACGGACCTGGAACGCAAATTGCGATCGCGCAAGCCGATAGGGTGGAGGATTTCTGGAATCCAAAATTCTGGGAGAAATGGCATGCCAATATAGATAAGTATGTCATCAATCCACGTCGCACTTCGTATGACCACATCGAAGTCGGCGCCTCTCCGATCAAGACAAAAAGTGGTTGGCTTTTAATATATTCACACATTCAGAACTACTTCCCCCACCCTGATAACAATGAACGTGTTTTCGGCATTGAAGCACTCCTCTTAGATATAGCTGATCCTAAAAAAGTAATCGGGCATACGAAAGGGCCAATCGTCGCGCCCAATGAGGCCTATGAACTTTTTGGACACGTCAACAACATAGTCTTCCCGAGCGGAGCGACACTCCATGGCGACAAGCTTACCATCTACTACGGCGCCGCCGACACAACCACCTGCAAAGCACACGTTAGTCTCACCGACCTTCTGGGAACAATTCATCCAAAGACTATGTTACGGTGGCAGTGCCGACGAGCAAAAACTAATCCGATTATTTCACCCATCAGAGAACATCCTTGGGAAGCTAAAGCGACATTCAATCCGGCCTCAATCAGGCTCGACAAGGATATACACATCCTCTATCGCGCGCTCTCGGAGGACAATACTTCCACTATTGGTTATGCTAAAACTAGCGATGGAATAACGATTTCTGAGAGACTGCCCGACCCCATATACATACCGCGTGAAGATTTCGAAACAAAAAAAATTGCTGGAGGCAATTCCGGTTGCGAAGATCCTCGCCTGACAAAAATAGGAAAAAATATTTATATGTTCTACACCGCGTTTGACGGCATTGGTCCGCCCCGCGTCGCTGTCACTTCGATCAGTGAGAAAGATTTCGTCGCTCACAATTGGAACTGGGAGAAACCTTTGATAATAACTCCCGGCGGTTTTGACGACAAAGATACTTGCATCTTTCCTGAGAAATTTAAAGGGGGCTATTTTATTTTACACAGGGTCAGTAATCAAGTTTGTGGAGACTATTTGCATTCTCTTAATTTCAAAGTTGATACTGTTAAAAAATGCATCCGCGTTTTCGGTCCGCAGGTCAGCTCATGGGATAGCGCTAAAGTCGGCATTGCCGCTCCGCCAATTAAAACTAAAAATGGCTGGGTTCTCCTCTACCATGGAATTTCCAAGAATCACAACACTTACCGCATCGGCGCCGTACTGCTTGATAAAAAAGATCCGACCCTCGTCCTCGCGCGCACGGATGACCCGATGTTCGAACCGACAGAACCCTACGAGAAAGTTGGCATAGTGAATAATGTGGTTTTCCCTTGCGGCGTGATAGAGCGCAAGGGGCTCTTGTACTTATACTACGGCGGAGCTGACAAAGTCGTCGGAGTCGCCACGATCGAGCTAAATCTGCTTGTGAAAATGCTTCTTCGTGGAACAAAGTTCTAGTTCAAAAAGTTTTTGAAATGAAACTTTTGAGGGGTTTCGAGGCTGACGAGCCGAGAACTTCAGGACTTTTTTCACCAGAAAAAAGTCCGTACCGGTAAAAGTTTCATTTCAAAAACTTTTACCCTACAGATAGCTGTCAAAATATATCGCGTGGCAAGTATATCCGCCTGGATTTTTCTCCAAATAATCTTGATGGTACTCTTCCGCCGGATAAAATTTTGTCAAAGGCTCGAGCGTGGTGACTACTGGATCTTTCCACCTTTTTGATTTATTGACAATGTCGATAAAATTTTCCGCCTCTTTCTTCTCTTCCTCATTGCCGTAGAAAATAGCAGAACGGTAAGATGTTCCCCTATCATTGCCCTGCTGGTTCAATGTTGTTGGATTATGTATTTGGAAGAAAAAGTCCAGCAACTTTTTATAAGAAGTTTTCTCGTCGTCATATTCTATCTCCACGGCTTCCGCGTGACCCTCATGATTCTCATATGTCGGATTTTCCACATTTCCGCCCGTGTAGCCGACGGTCGTATCGACCACCCCCGACTGTTTCCTGATTAGATCTTCTAATCCCCAGAAACACCCTCCTGCTAGTACAATTTTTTTAGTCATAAAATATTTTTAACCTTTTCCAATAAATCAGGGAAGGTCAAATACCCTGCCTTTGCGTTAAAATGTCCAGCATTAGGAATAAAGGTAAGAGAAACACCTAAATACTCTGCTAATTTTTCTCCGTTAGCAAGACCCACGTAAGGATCATTATCTGAGTGAAAGACAGTAAAATGATCTGATTTTTTTCTTATAATCTCGAAATCAAAATCAAATCCGCCAAATGCATAGTCGGTTGTATAATTGACTATTGGCTTTATGCCTACCATTCCAGCAACTAAAAATACTCCTCTTACTTTATGCCCAAGCTTCTCAAGCACTCTTAGGGAAAACATGCATCCAAGGCTGTGCCCTATAAAAATACTGTTCTCATCTATGTATTGCCGGTAATCTTCTAGAACTTTAAACCAAGCATCAAGCGACTGTCCTTCTGGAGTCGGAAATTTAGGTACAAAAACTCTACATCCTTTTTCTTCTAATTTTTGCTTCATCTAGGGAAACCAATTTTCTTCCGGATACCCGGCAGTTCCATGAAAAATAAATATATTGGATTTCATATTCAAATAATACCATAATTTCCAATAATAAGCCATCGGCTTATTCGTACGAATAGGTAAATACAAAGAAGAGAAGAAATATTCTTAAATAAGATCAACGATCCGTTTTGCTAATTTGGGCAAAGGATTAGTCACAAAATAAAACATAGAAAGATTCTTTTGTTCCTTGTCCGCAATCCCCGCCCCAAATAAAACAGCCAGATGCTTTGAAGTAGATTTGAATGATAGTTTTATATGTTCCGCAATCGCAGTTACCGTAGCAAGTTTTTTATCCTTTAGATACTTTATAATTTGCAATCGTCGCCGATTTGCTAAAGCTTTTAATATTTTTTCGTAATCCTTCATGCTTAATACTATACCACCCTAATGTCTATTTACCTATTCGTACGAATAAGGGAGTATATTGTTGTTTTTTATTTCCCGGGGATGAATTTCATTGATATTGAATTCACGCAATGACGAATATTTTTCGGAGTCAGGTGTTCGCCCTGGAACAGATGCCCTAGATGTCCGCCACATTTGGCGCAAGTTATTTCTGTGCGCACACCATCTGCATCTAGAGTTTTCTTTATCGCGCCAGATATTTCATCATCAAAGGAAGGCCAGCCGCAAGTGGATTCAAATTTCTGCTCTGATGTATAAAGAGGGGCCTCGCATTGACGGCAGACGTACGTCCCACCCTCGGTATTCTTCTCATACTCGCCCGTGAAGGGCGGCTCTGTTCCCTTTTCTATAATTACACGCCTCTCCTCAACCGTCAGTTCATTCATAATTTATTATTTTAATAGAAATCTCAAGCTGGAAACTACACGTATTTTTTTGTATTCAGGTGAGCCGGGATCTTTGTCAGTGATGTCGAAGACTCCCTGATTCCCTCGAGAGATGCCGCCTAGGCTTGACCCAGACTCCTCTGCGAATTGCTCGGCTGACGCTTTGGCATTCTTGATGGCTTCGGCGAGCATTTCTGGTTTGATGCTATTGATATCCGAAAATTGAAACTCAATGGAGTTCTGATTTAAGGTAACTCCCCTCTTAACTAGAAGCAAAGTATCTTTAGAGGCAGATCGAACTAGATCGACTTTTTTAGTATAGACAGACAATTGCGTATTGGAGTTATATCTGAACAATGCGTCTCTGTATGTATCTTGATAAATATTAACTGGAGCAACATTTATCTCAGAAGCTTCAAAACCCTTTTCTTGTAGAAAAGTATTTATCGCGGAAGTATTCTTTTCTATGTCAGCATAAAGTGAATCAATATTATTTGATTTAACTTCAAAATTCATTGTCCAGATAGCAACATCTGCCTTGACTATCCTCTCCGAGAGCCCTTTCACTTCGACAAATGATCCTTGTTTCGAAAAATTATGCGCCGACACAAAAAACACTATGGAAAAAATAAGCGAAGCAACCCCCAAAATCCAAAGATTATTCTTTATATTATCCATACTTATATTATACCAAAAAATTAGAGGTAAAAGCAAATTTTTTTGACAAAATTAACCAATAATTCTAAAGGACATGACATTATTCTATCGGACATTGATAATGTCCTTTATAGAAATTGGCATTTTTTAATCGGTCACGTTTTTCACTTTATATCTTGACTTATACACCTTATACACAGTGTCAATTGACAAATATTTCATATTATGGTAGCGTCCTTCTGTGTATATGTAATAATCTTTACTCATGAACGACTTAGTGTTTGGAACTTGTTTGTGTTTTTCTTTTCAGTTTTCTAATTTAATCTTATTATTAAAAGTCCGTATAAAAATTATTATTTAAATATTTATGAAAAAATTTACAAGAATAGTCGTATTTGTTTTGTTATTTTCTCTCATGAGTTTCAGTTTTCACAGAGTGATCTCTGCTGAATTAGAAAATACTGAAACTCTAATTTGCAACCCAAACGTTGAACTCCTCCAAAATGGTGGTTTTGAAGACGTGGAGGTAACAGACTCTAAAAAGTGGACTATTTTCCCTTGGGATACTCCTGGTTTGGGTTGGACATCAAATACATTAGTTTATGGTCTTGAAATACAAGCTGGCTATTCTGAAGACGATCTTCCATGGTTAGCGCACAGCGGATCTCAATATGCCGAGATTGATGGTGGTGATACTCAGCGAGTACTTCAGAACATAGCCACGATCCCAGGCGCTACTTACGAAATATCTTTTGCTTACTCTCCAAGACCTCACATCGCTCTAGCCGACAACAGAACAAGTATTCTCGCAAACGATACTGTTCTAGGGACAGTCTCTGCTGACGGTACTTCTCTGACAAATACAGATTGGAAAACAAAAAAATATTCTCACGTTGCTACGACTGCCAACACTGCTTTCGCGCTCCTTGACACTAGCGAAGAACTCGTGCCTACAGGTACTGGAATGTTTATAGATAGTGTCAGTGTGAAGTGTCATTCATTGCCGCAACTGCCTCAGTGCTCCGATACTGTGGACAACGATGATCCAGAAGATTCTCTCGCCGACGCGAATGATCCGGGCTGTCACACGGACTTGCACGCAGATAATGCGGCATCATACGATCCGGATGATAACAATGAAACGAATGCGCCGATTCCACAGTGTGATGACAATCAAGACAATGATGGAGACAATCTCGTAGATACAAATGACCCAGGTTGCCACACTGATGGCAATCCAGATAATGCCGCAACATATGACCCGACCGATAATGATGAAACAAATGCGCCAGCTCCAGGAACCAAATCCATCACGATGACAAAAATCGTCTGCCCCAATGAGACAGATCTTCCAAATTGGAGCGGGGCTGATGTATCGATCGGCGCGACTACAGCCACAGACTTCATCACAAGTCACCCGCAGTGCCGCCTCGAACCGAACTGGCAATTTCAAGTTATATATTGGGGACCAGATATTCAAAATGCTCCTGTTGATCCAGGCGGATCTTTTGTCGGTCCTGCCCCTCTACCATGGATAACGATCCCTAGCACAACAAACGCAAATGGAGTCCTGACAACCACATTTAATACTGAAGATGTCTGGCATTTCTGGGTAAGAGAAGTTCTAAAAGATGGTTACATCCCCTTCGGAGGAGAGACAGGCAATCTTCCGGGCTCTAACATTTCCGCTGAAATGTACTGCAACAATGATGTATCAAATTACGACAACCTCGAACAAGGCGATGGTCCTGAAATGAGCTTTCATTGTGTAGCCTTCAACGTAGCAGAGGTTCCAGATAATTCTGTCTGCCCAGCAGGAAGCCCAGAAGTTACACTCCCGGCCACTGATGAAGACGGCGTAGCTTATACTAACAATCTAGGAGATGGCACTTTCAAAGTTGAAATGACTTCGCCAGTTGGTTTGATTGATTCGGAGTATAGCAACTATTCTTGGGGCAATTGGACGACGGACAGCCAAGCTCGATTCCACGGCAGTTCGCTTTTCATAGTTAAAAATCAAGCCGTAGCCTTCGGTCCTGATACTGAACCAGTTACAATGCCTCTCGGAGGCCAGAGAGTTTCTAACGCCTTGACGAGTATCAGTTCTCTCCTCCTTGATCCTCCTTATGATCTAAGCAGAACGAAGGTTGCCAACGGCGCAAGAGGAGTGGGTGTAAATCTAGATTTGCAGAATGGCGATACTCTTAATTTCATCGTGAACGCCATCGGGGGCATCGGTGAGCTTCAAGGAAGCTATGCCAAGAATGTCGGATCAGTTCACATTCGTATTTGTAAAACTGCAAATGGAGGAGGCGGAGGCGGAAATAATTCCCCTGTCGCTAATGCTGGTCCTGACCAAATAATTACACTTCCAAGTAATTTAGTTCAATTCAACGGAGAAAATAGTACTGATTCGGATGGAACAATCACATCTTACGTCTGGAGTTTTGTTTCAGGCCCTTCAAATATTAATCCCGCAGATGTTGTGTCTCCAGCGGTAGAAGGAGGATTTGTGGCTGGCACTTATGTTTTCAAATTGACTGTTACAGATGATGACGGCGCTACGGATGATGATGAAGTTACAATTACGGTAAATCCTGCAGTGGAAAATTCACAATGCAACGACAACATAGACAATGCTGACCCTGAAGACACACTAGTAGACGAGAATGATCCTGGATGCCACACTGATGGAAATGCAAATAATGCAAATTCATATAATGCGAATGATAACGATGAAACGGATGTTGCCTCCCCGGAAAATAATAGTGGCGGAGGCGGAGGCGGAGGCGGAAGACGCACTAGGCAGTGTAATGACAACAGGGATAACAATGACCCTGAAGACACTCTAATAGATGAAGATGATCCAGGTTGTCACTCTGACGGCAACGCAAATAACGCTGATTCTTATGTTCGAAATGATAATGACGAGGAGAATGGAAGAGTTTTGGGCGAACAGACTTCTTGCGGTATCTATGTGGAAAAGTACCTTCGAGTAGGCTATAAAAATGATGTAACTGCAGTGGTAAAGGTGCAAACGTTCTTAAATAACTACATGAATGCTGGTCTTGTAACAGACGGGGTATATGGACCCCTGACTGAAGCCGCTGTTAGAAACTTCCAGCTTGCCCATAATGATAAAGTATTAAGACCATGGGGCATAGACGAGACAACTGGCATATTCTACCTCACGACTCAAACAGAAATGAACAATATCATGTGTCCAGACCTTGGTTTAGGTATTCCTGCTCCCCTCATCAACTGGAGCGCTGGAGTCTACAACACCCCAGCACCGATACCCGGGGCAACCACTGTAGCTCTTAATATTTAATCAATACTCTACCCAAAAAACCCTGATTTTATCAGGGCTGTTTGAGTTGGAGCTTTCTATCGATTTCTAAAGGACATTTATCACCTCATGTCCTTTATAAAGGACTTATGTCCGATAAAAGACATACTGTGTCCGATAGAATCTACAAGGCAACGCCTTGTAGATGTCTTTTACTTTTTCTATTGGACTTATCCACCTTTAATACACAAAAACTTGATTGACATCGAATTTTAAAATGAAATATAATTAACCCTGGTTCGTCTTAACCATAGCGAGTTCCATATTGGCGATAATATGGAAAAATATTATTAATTTGTATTATTAAAATAATTTTTAGAAAAAAATGTTATCTATAATAAAAAATATGAGTTTGAGTATGAAGGTTTTAGCTTTCGGAGTTTTAGTCGCGATTGCATTGTTTGGGGTTGTGATAAATATAGCAAATGCACACTCTGATCCAGGTGGATGTAGTTCAACTGGTCCGGCCCTATTATTAGGAGTATTTACAGTTGACGGTACAACACCTGTGTTTTCTGCCAGTCCCGGAGACACAATATATTACAAAGCAACCCTTACTCATGTTGGACCACCTCAATGCAACTATGGGGGTGGAGACCTTGATATCACATTACCTAACAGCACCTCCGTTGATGTAGATGGCGGACTAGTTCCGTTAGTAAGCTTTGGCGTTCCGTTTAATTCCGCTTTGGCACCTTATGTGGTTAACAGTGCTGACGTTGGTATAGATGGGGACCTGGATGCTTCCGCAATTTATGCAGAAGGAACATCTCATTTTGGTGATAATGACGTTACGCCGGTCGGCGCCACTACTCCTACAGCTACACCATTTGTAAAACTCGATTCTACAACCGTTACTCAAATCCACGATGCCTCAGAAGCTGTAGTTACTTCAGTCGTTGCGGGTTCAACTGTTCATGATAAAGCCACAGTATCTCCAGCCACTTCTGGTCCGATTCCAACTGGAGATGTTGACTTTGTATTCTACACAGGATCAAGTCAGTGTACTGGTGATTCGGTGGCTTCAGGTACTGACATTCCTTTAGTCGCTGGTATAGCTCATCCTTCTTCTTCTCAAGGACCACTGGTACCTGGTTTTTATTCCTTCCAGGCTTCCTACAGCGGTGATGCTGACTACAATTCTTCAGTAGGTGCTTGCGAGCCACTTTCGGTAGTGGCTGCTCGAATCTCGATTGGCACAACTGACACTAATGTTGTAAACGATCCTCACACTTTTACTGTGACTGTAGAAAGAAATGATGGTAGTGGTTGGATTGCGGCCAGCAATGAAGATGTTGCTGAGTCCGAGATTGGTATTGGAAGCATCACTGGAGGAACGTGTACTATTGGTAACACCAACATTAGTGGTCAGTGTACAATCATTGTTAGCTCAGCAACTCCAGGACAATCTACGGTAAATGCATCAGCTGTAGTCGGTATCGGCAATATTAATATTGCTGTTGCAACAGATGGTAATGGCGCATTCAATATTTCAAATATTAAGACTTGGGTGGATGCTCGAATTACAATCTCTCAATCTGGAACAAACCCTGTAAATTCTCCCCATACGTTTACTGTTTTCGTAGAAAAGAATGATGGTATAGTAGGATGGGTAGATGCTTCTGGTGTAACGATTAGCTCAAGCATCACGGGCACGGGATCTATTACAGGAGGCACTTGCGGTCCATCTGGTCCAACGGATGTAAATGGAGAATGTACAGTACAGATAAATTCTCCAACTCCTGGAGTTGGAACTGTCAATGCAGGCGGTACAGTAAATGTGGGTGGGCTAAACGTTGCTGTTGCAACTAATGGCTATGGAGCTCATGACATCAGCAACCAGAAAACTTGGGTGGCGGGTTCAATAGTTATAATCAAAAACACCGTACCAGATGATGAAACTGATTTTGCTTTCACTACAAATACTCTTCCTGATGGAGCATTCTCATTGGAAGATGACGGAGATAATGTTGATGAACTAAGCAACACAAAGACATACAGCGGTCTTGTTCCTGGCGCATACGATGTTGCCGAAACAGCAAACCCGGCTTATTCAACCGTTTCTGACTGCGATAGCACAGAGCAAGGAGATCAAAGTACGCCGGGCGCAATTGATCTTGACGCAGGCGAAACTGTGACTTGTACTTTCACAAACACTTTGAACGGTGGCAGAATTGAAATTGAAAAGCAGACTACTCCAGCAGGAAGCGCGCAATCATTCGGATTTACCGGAGAGATAGTTACTTCTCTCGTTGATAATGGAGTAGAGGGTAAAGATGTCGTGGCAGGACAATACTCGGTAACAGAAGGCGCTACAACAGGATGGACTTTGAGTTCAATTGTATGTAATGACCAAAATAGTTCTGGTAATGGTAGTACTGCCAATTTTACTGTCGAACCGGGAGAAACAGTACGATGTGTGTTCAATAATACTGAAAATCCAGGTCACATAATCATAGTGAAGCAAACGAATCCGGATGGAAACCCGCAGAGTTTTGAATTTGATCCTAGTTATGGCAACAACTTTAACCTGACAGATGGAAATCAAAATGACAGCGGAGCATTAGCGGCTGGCGCATATTCAGTGGCTGAAGTGAATCTTCCAGCTAACTGGAGTCTATCAAGCGCTACGTGTAGTGATCAGTCTCCAGTAAACAATATACAGCTTGAAGCAGGAGAAACCGTAACTTGTACATTCACAAATACCTTTACCCCTCCAGCAACTCAAGGTTGCTCGCCAGGATACTGGAAACAAGACCAGCACTTTGATTCGTATAATATATACGGACCTACTGATCTCTTCGACACTGTGTTCGATGAAACAGTATTTCCTGGTATGACTCTTGTTGATGTATTAAGTCAAGGCGGAGGAGGAATCAATGCTCTTGGAAGAATCATCACAGGTGCGTTATTAAATGCCGACAGCATTCCTGATTACCCAGGTACCGCCGGCGATGTAATATCAGATTTTCAAGGAGTATTTCCAGGCACAAAGGATGCATACAATGCACTTAAGGCAGAGTATGAAGCATTGCAGGATCCTTGTCCTCTTAACTAGTAAATTATTAAATAACAACAAATGCTTCACTGGTGAGGGGTGAAGTGTTTGTGATTAAAAGTCAGAATCCTCGCAAAAATAAAATATGACAAAAAGTATAAAAATAGGAGTAAGTGTTTTGGTTCTAGCTGTTTTGGCTTTAGTTATAGCATTTATGCCACTAGTAAGTAGCGCGACTGGCAACGGCGCACCAAGCGGTGCGCATTACAACTTGAATATTATTGGAGTCTCGAAAGGCAAAACTGCCGATATGACTGGTTCAAATGGTCATCGTATCTTTGTGCCACTTGTGGGAAACTGCAAGATAAACCTTTCGATCGGCGACTTCCAGGTGCTTGATGGAAATTGTACGGACGGACCATCAACATTTCAGCTTCCAAATCCTGACCCAGATAACGATGGCGTAACTGCATACAGTGTCTACGCTCGGGCTCTCGGCAAACCAGGAGGTTCGGCTGTAGCAACTACTTGTTACGACGATGTAGCTGGTGACACCTGGTGCTCAACTGAAAATGTAGTTCTTGTACGCGGAACAGGCAAGTCAAACTTCACAAATGTTAGTAAGCAACTTCTCACTCTCTGCTTAGACACAGACGGTGATGGAACTTGCGATGTACGTGAGGGATTGTTTGATAACGAGTTGAATAACTACTTCTGGAGCTACAACAATGATGGCTTAAAGTTGGCTCAACTTCGCTTCTACGAGATTCCAACTAATGTTGGAACGACTCCGTAGTTTCCCCACAGCTCAGTATAATCGCAAAAAACCCGCCAAGTGGCGGGTTTTTTGTTTATAAAGTTATCCACCTACGACTGTTGTATTGAAAAATGATATAATGACCAACATATTATTAGTTAATATTTAAAAAATATGGAAAAAAGAAAAATAGCAGATTGTAGAAAATTTCCAAGTGAGAAGAATTGTTCGGTGTGCATATCGGGAAGTGAGGCAGAGGTAGTGCCTTTGGCAGTGCATCATGCCGTAAAAGACCATGGCCATGAAGACACACCTGAATTGCACGCAGACATTAAGAAGATGCTTGCAGATGAGTAACATTTGGTAAAATCAACGTAACAATTTGATTTGCACAAAAACCACCACAAAAAGGTGGTTTTTGGTTTAGGAAAAATGCGAGAAATATGATATAATGGACGTATGAAACTTAGACAATCCCTGTTTTGGGACACTGATGTAAAAAATATAGATTTAAAAAAAACGCACGCTACGTCATAGAGCGCGTGCTTGAATTTGGCAGGCCCAATGAAGTGGGCTGGGTCATTAAAAATTACCCAAAAAGTGAGATAAGAAATGTTATGAATCTTCCGCGAAGCCAAGTACACCCTAAATCAAAAGCTTTATGGTCACTGGTACTAAAATAGATTTGAAAGATATTCATTTTGAAACTCTCCCGCAAGTTACTAAAAATGCTTTTTTGCATTGTATTAATATGAAATTCTTTTCTTCTGGCAAATGGTATCTTGCTGGTGGTACAGCATTGGCACTTCAAGCTGGACACCGTAAATCTGTTGACCTTGATTTATATGTAAAAAGACTCAAAAATTTATACCACAGAAAAATGATACAGGAAGGTAAGAATTCCCTTTTTTGTACGTCATGGTTTATATGAATCCCGTTAGAAATTTACATAACGGGAGGAAATTATAAGCTTAACAATAATCAACTATTTTTATATATCTACAAAATTATGTACGAATAGGATGATTTCTAAACGGGATGAAAAAAATAACATTGTTTGGAAGTACGTTTACAGCTTTAGCCTTAGGCTTTGCCATGGTGGCACAAGCTGCGACGTCGGTGCCAGCTATTACCTCTCCAGCTAATGGAGCGATAATTACCTCGGCACAGTTCGTCAAAGTCGATTGGGCGGATTCCACAGGGGGAACGGCTCCTTATGAGTATCAGTATGAGTCGTATTCTGATGCGGCTTATACAGCCAACCTCTTCATAAGCGGCTGGTTAGGAATCTCGGAGATCTCTACGGTGGGTTCAGCCGAGGGAGATTATTATGTCCGAGTTCGCGCGCGTGATGCCACGCTCGCGATGACAGACTGGAGCAACGGCGCAGGAAATGTCCACAAGATTACCGTGGACAACACGCCCACGAACGTAGCCCCAGTTCTAGATGCCATTACTACCCCGAGAACTATTCCTGAGCTGTCTCTCCATAACTTTACTGCCGTGGCAACTGATGCGAACTTCGGTGCTACCTTAACTTTCAGTCTCACTGGCAACCCAAGTGGTTCATCCATTAACTCTTCAACAGGGGTCTTTGCTTGGACACCAAGTGAAGCGCAAGGCCCAGGAACTTACAAATTCAAAGTAAGAGTTTCGGATGGAAGCTTGAGAGATAGTCAAATGGTAAAAATTCATGTAACGGAAGTAGGAGGAGATAACGACACTCCGCAGAATAAAAAAGAATGCAAAAAGGGTGGTTGGAAAACTTTCACCAATTCTTCATTCAGAAATCAAGGACAGTGCATAAGATATGTCAATCATTTGAAATGGCACAGGCACGACGACTAAATTGAAATAGTTTAGTGTCAAGCTAGACGAACCGCTCTAAAAGAGCGGTTCGTCAGCGTTTATCAGTGTATTTTTACATGGACATAAGAATTTTTTTGTTGTATTTTTAGATTATAGGGCACAGTAAGAAATAGGTTGCCTGTACGTCTTTCCATATGAAAACGAATATAGGTCGCACATTTGAAGAAATATATGAAAATGAATCAGATACTATATTCCGATTTTGCTTGGTTCGCGTGTCCAACCGTGAACAGGCATTGGATATCATGCAGGAAACTTTCCTGCGCCTGTGGCAAACCCTGTCTCAAGAAAAAAAAATATTGAATTGTAGAGCCTTTCTTTTCACAATAGCCCATCGTTTGATAATTGACTGGTATCGCAAGAAGAAAAGCTTTTCCCTAGACAGACTCATGAGCAATAACAATGAGACAGGGTACGATTTGCCAGATGAAACGATAGAGAGTAGCCCAGAGCTCGGAGCAGAAGGCAGGTACCTCCTAGAGAAGCTCTACGACCTCGATCCGTCTTATCAGTATCCAGTTTACCTCCGTTTTGTGGAAGGTCTCTCCCCTGGAGAAATAGGAAGTATCTTGGGCATTACCGCCAACGCAACGTCAGTCCGGATCAATAGAGGGTTGCTGGAACTGCGTAAGAAAACAGGATACGATAAAATGGAACAATAAGAAAATGAAAGAAGAAAAATTAA
Organism: Candidatus Nomurabacteria bacterium RIFCSPLOWO2_01_FULL_39_18; assembly: GCA_001787005.1. Taxonomy (GTDB): domain Bacteria; phylum Patescibacteriota; class Minisyncoccia; order Phycocordibacterales; family UBA9973; genus UBA9973. Next base: position 187,717 of record MFUV01000010.1, read on the forward strand.
ATGCAAAATTAAATACCGGGATAGCAGAAATTCGCAAGATCAAGATGACTAGAGAGGAAAGAGGGCGCGCGCTAGAGAACATCCTTCATTCCCCCGCCCTACCTATACCGAGCCCTTGGGGTTTTAGTTCGTTTATAATTTTAATACAGAAAAATAATCGCCTGTTATCTTACATAGTTGCCTCTTGCCTGATCCTCATTTTGGGCGGTGGTGGAGCAGTTTACGCTTCTTTCGACAGCTTGCCAGGAAGTGCTCTTTATCCGCTGAAAGTAAATATCGTTGAGCCGATTTCCTACTCTCTTACTTTTTCCCTAGAGGGCAAAGCAGAGTATGAGAGCACTCTCGCCATGATGCGCTTGATTGAAGCGGAAACTCTGGCCGACCGCGGAGAGCTTGATGCTGAAAAAGAAAAAATACTAACCGATCTCTTAGAGATTCATACTTCATCACTGGAGAGAAATCTTGGCAAAATCAAGCCATCCGAAAATGAGGAAGACGAAGAAAGAAATAATAAAATTATTACCAACTTCCATTCTGGGATGAATGCGCATGCGAGGCTCCTAGACATCATTCGCGCGGGTGAAGAAAATGCAGAAGAAAATAATGAGAAAATTCAAAATACCGCAATTTCAAAATCCGCGCAGGCAAACGCCAGTAAAATAAAAAATTCTTTTAAAAAAGAAAGCATCGAAGAGAACGATGATGTTAAAATACAAAATAGATATGCTAAAAAGAAAAATGCAGTGCAGTCCATAATTGACAGAACTTCTAAAAATCTCGATCTTAATATTAACAATGAATCTCGGGGGAGAAAAAGAATTATTGATGACACGAACAAAACACTGGAAGAAGCCAAGAGATTTCTAAAAGAGGCAGAAGAGAAAGAGAAAAAGGGAGAAAGGGTGAATGCTTATTCTAAACTGCTGGATTCTGAAGTGACTGCTAGAGAAGCGGATATTTTCCTCCAATCAGGACTTAAATTGAAATGGAAAAATAGTCGTAAGTAAGAGGTTGAATGTGCCTAACCAGCGTTTGCTTCCATTCACGTAAAGATGTATAATACAATTTATGAAAAAAATAGTCATGTTTGTTTCTGTTTTATCTTTAATTTTAAACGTTAATTTGACGTTTGCGAAACCTGCCGACAAAGGTTTTAAGCTCCCTTCTAATGCGATAGAGGTCACACCCAATGTCTTTAGCTTGGGTGAGGCATATGATATGAAGTCTCATAAATTAGTACAAGGCTATGCCATCGTGCATAAAAAAAACGGGCAAGCAAGGGGCGGCAACGCGAAACCGAAAGGCAGTACGACGTGCTATGCAGTAATGGCAAACGGAGCAAAGTGGAAAAATGTAGAAGATTGGGAAGTTTTTCCAGGCGCCGGGCTTGATGGAAATTTTCTTCTTGATAGATTAACGCACAGCATCAATACTTGGGAAACTGCCGCTGTGAATCAAAATATTTTAGGCTCGGGAAGTCTGGGTATCGGACCAGTCGTTGACCCATATACCCTGGACAATGAAAATCAAGTCTCTTTTGGAACACTTGAAAGTGGCACAATTGCAGTGACAGTAGTCTGGGGAATTTTCGGAGGACCTACATCCAATAGAAAGCTTGTTGCTTGGGATCAAATTTATAATACAAACTTCCAGTGGACAGAAGATGCTCTCATAGAAACTGGCAAAATGGATTTCTGGAACATCGCTATCCACGAACTCGGACACAGCATGGGGTTGAAAGACATTTACAATTCTTCTTGTTCTGATGTGACAATGTATGGATACGGCACAGAAGGAGAAACAAAAAAGAGAGACTTAGCTCCCGCGGATATCACTGGAATAAATATTCTTTATTAAAAATATGGCATTTTTACCAAAAATCCTGACATAAAAATCAGGGTTTTTGATATCCACAGGATATCCACCCTTGGCGCTAAATTGTTTGACAAATCTAGAAAATCGTGCTAGGCTCTGCATTGAATTGAAGGTTTTATTTCATAAATTATTATCAACAAAGTCGTATTTTATAAGATTATTTTTTAAAATTTATGCAAAAAATATTATCTCGTTTGCTTTCGTTTGTATTTGTACTTGCACTCTTTGTACCAGCATACTTTGCTTTAGCTGATAATGGATCAGTCTTTATTGATACCATCAACGGCAACCCTCCAGGAAGCACATGTATCGCCGGTGCTATTACTGTCACTGGTCATGGAATTGAGGGTTCTAACGGAGGACCATACCACCTTGATATTGATTGGGGAGATGGATTTATAACTACAATAGATCTTCCTAGTGGAGGTGATCATCCATTTACTTTCACCGCAACACACACCCCAACGCAAGTAACTACTACTTTTGGAGTTTTTCTATATCACGGAAGCAATAGTGGAAATGATGCTCATGCAGAAATTACTACTTTTTGCGCTACTCCACCGACAACAGCTGTACTTACTGTCAAAAAACATGTTGTAAACGACAATGGTGGAGTAGCTACTGCTCCTAATTTCAACATGCATGTTAAAAATTCTTCAAATGTTGAAGTACCAGATGGTGGCAACGGGGTTTCAAGTCCAACATCCGGATCTGAGACAGGAAAAGATTTTATTATTACTCCAGATGGAGGGATCTACACAGTAAGTGAAGACGCTCTCGTTGGTTATACGCAGACAGGAGCTGTCGGGGATTGTGCTACAACCCTTGTTGCTGGAAATAATTATATTTGTACGATTACCAACGATGACAATGTTCCTCTGCCGTCGACCCTTACCCTAGTAAAAACAGTTACCAATGACAACGGCGGCACAGCAGTCACTGCTAACTTTCAAGGAAAAATTGATGGTGGGAACGTTCCCTGGGCATCTGCTCAAACAGTTTCTGCTGGAGCTCACACTGCTTCTGAAACAGGCCTAGCCGGATATGCAGCCGGAGCATGGGGCGGAGATTGTGATGCTGATGGTTCCGTCACACTTCTAGCGGGTGAAAACAAAATTTGCACGATCACCAACGACGACCAGCAAGCATACATTGTTATAAATAAAATCGTTGTAAATGATAACGGTGGAGAAGCAAGTGCTAACGAATTCCTTTTGAAAGTTGATGGTAACGCAGTTTCAGATGAGGTTGCATTCGCAGTTAACCCGGGCGCTCATGTAGCAAGCGAGACAAACATCCCCGGATACACGGCTGGGGCGTGGGGTGGAGACTGCGATCAAAATGGCAATGTCACAGCTATTCTCGGTCAAACAAAAACTTGCATTATAACCAATAATGACCAAATGCCATCTCTTACTTTAAACAAGGAACTTGTGCAAGACAATGGCGGAGATTTGTTTGATGATATTTTAGACTTTATTCTCTCCGCAACTGGACCTGTTAATCTTTCAGGCACAGACGGTGTCACAAGTGGAAATGATTTTGAAACTGGAGAATATGAACTTGGAGAGGATGGTCCTGCTGGATATACAGCAAGCACTTGGGAATGTACTGGCGGCTCACTCGAAGGCAATTCTCTCTCGATCGCTCTTGGAGAAGAAGTTAACTGTACTATCGTCAATGACGACAACCAAGCAACTTTGACTGTAATTAAAGAAGTTGAAAACAATGACGGCGGAGAATTAAATGCCGAAGATTTTACCCTTTATATTGACAGTGATGAAGTAACTTCCGGTACTGAAAATTCTCTTGATGCAGGCGAATATACTATAAGTGAAGATGAAGTTGATGGATATGTGGGCACTATCGGCGGAGACTGCGCGGCTGATGGATCTATCACCCTTTCTCCTGGAGAAGATGCGACTTGCACCATTACAAATGACGATGTTGCGCCTGGGCTCACTGTTATTAAATCTGTAACCAACGACAACGGCGGAGAGCTTGAAGTCGCAGACTTCACACTTTATATTGATGCAAACATCGTTACAAGCGGAAATAGCAATGTGCTAGAAGCTGGCAGCTACGTTGTAAGCGAAGGTCCAGTATCAGGCTACGAAGGTACTATCGGCGGAGACTGTGATGAAAATGGAAATGTAACACTCGATGTTGGCGACACAAAAGTCTGCACCATTACGAATGATGATGTTGCGCCATCTCTTACACTTGTAAAACAAGTTGTGAATGACAACGGCGGAGACGCAGATGAAGTAGACTGGGCACTCTCTGCAAATGGCGATAACGAAAGTCCTTCAAATATCTCTGGCGCGGGAGGAGTTATAAGCGATGAAACTTTCCAAGCAGATACATACACACTTTCTGAGACAAGCGGTCCAGATGGCTACGAAGCAGGTGAATGGTCTTGTGTTAAAGATTCAGTACCCGTTCTTGGCAATACTGTTACCCTATCTATCGGTCAAAGTGCGACTTGTACTATAGTAAACGATGACATCGCGCCATCTTTAACCTTAGACAAAGAAGTTATAAATGATGACAATGGAGATGAAAGCGCTTCTGCTTGGGAACTCACTGCTTCTGGCCCAACTCCAATCTCTGGAGAAGGTAACGCCTCAAGTGGCGATGACTTCGATGCTGGCACTTACACGCTCTCTGAAAGTGGTCCCGACGGCTATACCGCGAGCGACTGGCTCTGCATTGGTGGCACTCAAGAAGGCAGCACTATCACCCTAGCATTGGGAGAGTCTGCAGAATGTACTATCACCAATGACGACAATGAACCAGAAACAGGAACTATCGTTATAGTGAAAAATGTTGAAGGCGAAGATGATACTTTCAGTTTTGAAAATAATTTTGTAGAAGGCTTAATCCAGATCACTACAGTACAGGGCACAGGTTCAGAGACATTCTCTGGCCTCACACCTGGAGTTTACTCGCTTGCTGAAATTGTGCCAGAGGGATGGGATCTCGCGAGTGCTGTCTGTTCAGATGAATCCAATCCTGCTTCTATCGGTCTTGGCGGAGATGAAACAGTTACCTGCATCTTCACAAATACGGCAGAAGAAGTAACACAGTGTTCTGACCAAGGTGATAATGACGATGATGAACTTATAGATTCCGCTGATCCTGGCTGTCACACCGACAATGACCCGAATAATTCTGAATCATATGATGCAAACGATGATGACGAAGGCAATGATGATGATAATAACACGACAACCTCCACTTCAGGAAGCCGTAGAACCTCTCAAGGTCGAGTCTTGGGCGCTACGACAGAGCTCTGCACTTGGAATGTGGACACCTACATGCGCAAAGGATACAAGAATGATCAGAGCCAAGTTATGATATTGCAACAAGATTTATTGAATGGCTACCTGAATTCAGGGCTTGTGGTTGACGGATTATTCGGTCCCCTAACTGAAGCTGCCGTAAAAGCTTTCCAAGTAGCAAAGAAAGACAGAATCCTAGCTCCTTGGGGTTTAACGCTTCCAACAGGCATCTTCTATAAGACGACTTTAGTCGAAGCTAAGAATACAATCTGCCCAGATGTTATTCTGCCGATTCCAACGGACTTGATTAACTGGAGCCAGAACCCAGGTCAAGTTCCTCCTCCAGTAGCTTCTGTTATTTCTGCTACGCAATAAATCTGTAAATCCGGGAAAGATTATTCCACAAAACCCCTCCGGCTTGAGTCGGAGGGGTTTTGTGTTGTGTAATTCCTGCAAATACTTTAAAATTAGTACATCAGCAGATGTTATTATAATATTGACACTGTGCCTAAAATAATGTATAATTAAAAGATGTTAAAATTCTTAGAGAAAGTAGTCCATACGGTAATCCCCCACGAAAAGAATAGAAATGTCCCGCATCTGCTTCAAAAGAAATTCGTCGCCCTCCTTTCCGTACTTATCGTGGTCCTTTTTTATTTCAATCAGAATAACTTCGAGATTATACGAGAACTCAATTTAACTGGAGCAGTGTATCCGGGCGTTCTGGCTGACCTCACTAATAAAGACCGCGCAATTGAAGGAATGCCCGATCTAGCATGGAGCGACACCCTCGAGAATGCCGCGAGAATGAAAGCGGAAGATATGATACAAAACAGCTATTTCGCGCATACTAGTCCTTCCGGCGTTACTCCTTGGTATTGGCTGACGAAAGCCAACTACAGTTTCGTGTATGCTGGAGAAAATCTAGCGATAGACTTCAGAGAATCATCCAGGGTAGAGAAGGCTTGGCTTGATTCCCCTACCCACAGAGCCAATGTGCTTAGCCCTCGTTTTACTGAAATGGGTATCATGGCTCTAGACGGATCCTTTGAAGGAAGAAACACGACTTTCGTTGTTGAATATTTCGGCAAACCTATAGCATTTGCATTGCCTGAAACAAACACAAATACAGTAACATCTGAAACCACCGCATCGCTAGTGAAACCTGGAGCGGAGCTAGAGCCAGAAGTCGCTGGCGTTTCGGCTGAAAATTCTAAAACAGAAACACCGAAGGTAGAAACACCAAAAGTGGTGCCAGTCAAAATAATCGAAGAGAAGGATGAACCTACAGCCAAATTTGTCGTCGCGCAAAATATAGATTTAGTGGATAAATCAATACCAGAGAGCTTGAACCCGGGAGAAAATAAACCTCTCTCCACCTGGTATACACGCCTTATTGTAAGCCCTACCAATGCGATCAAAACCATCTATAGCACTATCTTGGGATTGATCTTGATGGCAATGATGCTCATGGTCTCCAAGGAATATCAAAGACACCACACCAAGCATCTAGTAATGGGCTTAATGCTAATGGCTTTAATCGGAGTATCCCTTTACTTCCTAAATTCTCCGGTGTTCGTTTAATCAACCTTATCTAGCCTTTTTCGCAAGCATGGCTCGCTTGATCGCCAGCCTTTTCTTGGTCTTATGAGACCGTCTTGATTTCTTTTTTGGACTAAGTGTTGTGCCTCGTTTTGCCATATAATTTTTGTTAATAATAATCTAGCTATATAGCTATATTATACCCTAAATCAAAAAAACCTGTAAATATCCTTATGGTGCCCTATGTATAAAAAAGTCGTAGAATCTCCTTCGAAATGAAAAACAATTCGATATGTTCCATCGACACGAAAACTCCAAAGATTATTTTTCTTTGGCATCAACTTTTCTGTATTGAGTGATGGGTAAAAAATATTTTCTTGAAAAATTCTTTCCTGTCTTTCTGCTTTGAGTTTTATAATGGAAGGAAGATTTTTATATAGAGAAACAAACTTTTTCGTATAAAATATCTTCATAACAACAATTACCTAAAATCTCTAAGATTTTTCCCTCTTACCAGCTTTCTGGATTTCATTTCACGGATAGACTGACTTAAATCCTTCAGAAATTTGGGTTGGAAAAGACCAAGTGAACCGGCAATCCTTTCAAGCGCAGACAAATCAACACTCACAGAGTATTTTTTGGAAATTGGATTTTTGGTTGTTATTGTCATCAGATTCATAACTCTATATTATCAAATCTTGCAAAAAAGAGCAAATCAAGGAAAATCGAAAAACTTCCAAAAACTTTGGAAAAATATATGGGGGCTCTTAATTGGTGAGAGATGTAAAAAATTAAAGTTTATCTAGAAGACCCTTACCCGGGGCACGGGGTTGACCTTTCATTTCAGTCGACACATTAGTGAAATCTATACCCATTTTTTTCATCTTTGCTCTCCCGGGTTCCAATTTTTGTTTTATCTCACTTAGTGCCTCATCGGCTTTCCTGTGCATGGCTACGGTTGCCATAGGAGAATCGATTTTTGCAAGTTCTCTTTCGCCCATTGGTTGACCTCTATTTTTAAAATTATTTTCAATATCCATCCCTACGAGCTTGACTTCCCTTTCTGAGAACTTTTCAAGATTGTCCAGATTTATTTTTATCAACACAGCACCACCTTTCATTGATGCCATGATGGCGCGTTTTTTAGTATCTTCGGTTGCCTTTAGATACTCTTCAAAAAATATCTCTTCTTTTTTGATTAAGTTCACAGTCTCCACTCTGCGTTTTTCAATTTCGTCAAGTTGCTCTTTGATATATGGCTCGATGTCCTTTAACTCTTCTGAAATATCTTTTCTAGCTTGACCAGGCGCAACTCCCTCGAGAACTTTAGCACCGATAGCAACACCAGCAACTTTAACAACGTCCCCCGTAATTTCTCTTAGAAATGTTCGTCTATCCATATTATTTAGAATTATTTTTTTCCGTATACAGGGTTCTGCCTTTTAAGCATTTCCGCATTTCTTATTTCTCTCAATTCTTCTTCCCCTAATCCTGTTTTTTGAACAACTTTTGCTATAATTCTTATTCTATCTTCAACCGTCAATGAGTCTTCTTTTTGTGAGCCACCTTTTTCTGGAAGTACTATGCCTAAAAGTTCGTCAACGATTTTATTATAATCACCAGTGAATACATCCTTTTTGTCTTTATTTTCTCTTAAACTTTGCACTATAGAAGTATATTGATTTTCATAATCAAGTTCTTGCGCAAGCTTTTTCTGCGCAACCGAAAGAGCTTCCCTTGGATTTTTAATATCCCCAAAAGAAGCAGATGGATTGCGTCCACGTTCTCTTTGTCTTTCCCCGTGCGTTACAACATAATTTGGGTTATCTTTGCCTTTATCTTACCCTAAATTAAACATTTCGGTTTTTGTTTTCATATTTTTTATATTTAAATAATAATACCTAAATTGTACCCCCCCCAACAGCGAAAGTCAAACGAGTTGGGATTAAGCTAAAAAGACCATCTTTTAGATGGTCTTTTTAGCAACGTGAGCTTAAGCTTAGTTGCCACTTCCGCTACCGCTGTTGTCATCGTCGTCCTTTTCATCATCGTCTACACCGTCGTTATCATCGTCCTCATCCTCATCGTCGTCCACGCCGTCGTTATCATCGTCCTCATCCTCATCATCATCCTTATCGTCGTTGTCATGATTGCGAGGTTTTAAGTCGCTAGTGTCGGGTATGCCATCGTTGTCATCATCCCTATCCCGCGAATCCCGGATGCCATCGTTGTCATGATCTCCATGTTTCCCATCTGTGCTGTCGTCCACTCCGTCATCGTCGTCATCGGAATCTTGGTCATCGTCCACTCCGTCATTGTCATGATCATGAGGCTTCAGGTCACTACTGTCCGGTGTGCCATCGTTGTCGTCATCGGAATCTTGTTCATCAGAAATACCATCATGGTCATGATCGATTTTCCTTCCCCACTTGCGGATTATCTTGGCATCAACCTCGAAACTTCCATCGGACAGAACAGTCCCAAGCACGCCAACGAAATCCCCTTCCTGAAAATCAGTCAGGGCATTGTTCAAACTCATCACTTTTGTGGTTGGAAGCTTGTTCACAGTCCAATTGCCTCCCCAGCTTTTGACAGTTAGAGAATCGGAGTCTGGGATTCCCACCACCTCGCCGCGCAGAAGAACATTGCCATTCGGCCCAATATTAAGAATCATAGGGCTTACACCGCCCAAAGATGGTGATCCGGGACCGGAAGAGATTGAAAGCGACTCTGCCGGTAATGCTCCAATACCCACCACTCCGGCTACTACAAGTATAGAAGCAAACAAACCAAACATTAAATTTTTATTTATCATAAAATGAAAATTAATCTACTAATAAAAGCCATTAAATATCCGACTGAATTTTAACGGACTACTTGTACTATTATATACTAAAAGCAAGCAAGGGCAACTCTAAGATAAACCCATTACTGAAAGCTTTATTGTTTTTTAAGCCACTCGATCATTTTCTCAAAAGTTGTTTTGCCTGCTTCCCCATCAGAGGGCAATCCTGACGCCTTCTGGAATCCCATTACCGCCTTTTGTGTACTTGCGCCATAGTCGTTGTCCACCCTGTTTGAGGTACCATTATAAATATTCAGAAACTTCTGAATAGTGCCTACTCTGGTGCCACGAGATTTGAGCTTAATAACTACATTGTCTGTTATAAGCTTCTCTAACTCGTCTATGAGAACCTGATGTTCATACACCGGCGCTACCGTTCCCGGCTGTATGTTTTGCTCTTCGCTTGGCGCAGGCTTTTCTTCTGGCTGATATTGACTAAGCTCATTTTTAAGACTCTCTACCTCTGTTTTTAATTCTTCGTTTTCTTTTTGAAGCTGTTCTATCTTCTCTCTCGCTGCGTGTTCGGTGCCAGACTCTATGCTGACCAGAGACCAATATCCGAGGAGACCTACCGCCACTAAGCCAACAATCGCGAATATTGTAAATTTAAAATTTTCCATCCCTGTTATTTTACCAAAAAATTATTAATTTTAAAAGCAAATATAAATAAAGTATGAATTAAAAATTAGATACGCAGTCTTGACTGTTTGGGTGGATGTATTTGAAACTTTTCCATAAGCGCGGACAATGCTTGTAAACGTTTGGCCACATCGGTGATTTCTTGCGGTGTAAGTTGCAAAACTATTTGTTTATTTTGCGCATATGCTCTTTCACTCCTATGGTAAAGTCTTAAAAAGAAGGCATAGTGTTCTGCAACTTCCTCAACTGATTCTCGTGTCAAGTTTATCATTTGATCATCAGAGAGTTGATTTAACCTACCCACGATACTAGAATCCAGAGTACTTAAAAAATTCGCATCCTTTTCACGACGAGTATGCTTGATTTCCTCAACAAGTAAGGTATTTTGCACTAATCGTAGTGGCCCAACTTTAAAAGAAAGCTGATATGCTTCGGGATTGTAGAACATAGCTCCTGTCTGGAGATCAAAATGAATTGCATCCGTCCCAGCGATCCTGTTACCACCTTTTTCTATTACCTTACGGGCATCTCTTTTTAAGGAGGAAATTTTGTCCACCTCGCTTGTGCGCAGATTTATTATCTCTTTTCCCAACCTAACTTTGTTTTCTTTTGCGACATTTTCCGAACCGTAAATCAGACGACTGTCAGCAATTCTTCCGGGTTGATATCTATTATTATAGGCAGTAACTAAAGAAGAATGGGGTCCTTTCATTTCTATAATTTTTGCCACTACTGTTGGAGAAACTTTTTCTATAACTTCAATTAAGGATTGTCTATATGCATCAAGATCTAAATCTGTATTAGTAACTGCTATAACTTCAAGTGGCGACATAAAAGAGCCTTTTTCTAATCGTGCGTCGCTACCAGGCGTTATAAACGTCACAATCGTACCCAAACTTTCTTTGTTTTGATTTAATTTTTCCGTCAGCTCGTGCTGTATTAGCAAATTAAAATTACTGACTAGTTTATAATATTCAAGCGGTGAAATATCCAAATCGACTATCCTTCCAAAAGCTTCATCTCTGTGTGGTTTCTCTAACATATCTTTTTTAGAATATATACTAGAAATTTTACCAAAAAATTGTTAAAAAATGAAGTTCCGTTATTTATGGATACCATTCCAGTTGAATGACCTCAATTTCAGGATTTTTGCCATTTACTATTTCTTTGAATTTTGCCACGTCGCTGAAACCTTCCGGGGTTCTGTAGTGATACGGATACACTTTTTTGGGTTTGAATTCGAGTACTGCATCGGCCGCCTCTTCCACGCTCATTGTATAGGGCAAGTTCATCGCAACGAAAGCCATGTCAATGTTCTGTAGCGCCCTCATTTCTGGAATCCCCGATGTGTCGCCGGAGATGTAAACGCGCATACCACCCCTCTCAATGATGTACCCGCTACCCCTGCCCTTTGGATGGAAGGCCTCATCTCTCTCTGGAAGATTATACATAGGCATGGCCTCGATTCTAAATCCCGCTTGATCTGCCATCTCGCCATTATTCATCACGAAAATTTTGGGTTTAAGATCTTCAGGTATTTCGTCCGCCACCGCCTTGGGTCCTATGATAATGGTTTTTTCCTTGGTCAGTATCTTCAGAGTTTCAATATTAAAATGATCTTGATGTATGTCCGTAAGTAGAATGATGTCCGGAGAGGGCTTATTGGCAAACATATTCGCCTTGCCAACTTTATACATAGAAGGATCGGCATATATCGCCACTCCGTCCCAATTCAAAATCATGCTGGCGTGGGAAATGGCATCGATGCTTATAAAATTTGTCATGGTGTTTTTATTTTCTTTTTTGTCATTTGTTTTAATAATCAAAGTTAAAACTGCTAAGGCTATTATTAATAATACTATTTTTTTCATAATTTTTCTTGTCCCGTAGTGAGTTTCGCTCTACTATTGGAATGCAATTAACCTGCCACATACTTCTTTAGAACCAAGCAACTAAAAACATGACTATAAAATTAATTGCCGATACGATACACCAAGTGCAGAAAGCTCTTAGGATAAATGCCTGAACGTAAGTGAAGTATATTGAAAACAAGAAGCCAAAAGTCACAATCGTCTGTATGGGCCAAAATGAGATTGAGCTGTTAGCGTAGAGCGAGGTTAGAATTAATATTGCTACATACATTACAAAACCAGCATAAGAATTTGGAATTCCAAAAGTCCGACTCATTGGGCTGTATTGCACTTTGCGGCACCATTCCTTTGGAAAAAAGAAACATGCGACATCGGTGCCTTTCAGTTTGTGATAAATGAGATAAAGGGTGTCTAATATTCCTATTCCACTAAACAAATATAAAACAGTGATTTTATTCATACACCGCCATTATAACACAGGGTTCCGAACTTGGGATATTCGAAGGGTATTACCTAAAATAATCCTTTTTGATAAAATAACCTCATGACCAAAAAACCAATCGCCACAGGTGTAGTGCATAAAGTGCCAGCAGACTTGCGAAGGGCGCTTGTTTCCGCCCCTAAAGCTTTGGCAGTATGGAGAAGTCTCACACCTCTTGCGCGGAATGAATGGATATGCTGGGTTGTGTCCTGCAAGAAACCGGAGACACGGACCAATCACATAGAGAGGTTGCGCACGGAGCTTGTGGAAGGAGCGCACCGACCTTGTTGTTGGGCCGGTTGCATTCACCGCTCCAAATAATCAAAGACGTATAAAACTACCTTGTGGTCTCATTGTTTTTTCGTCATTTTCTGGTAATATAATGGAAGTTCTTTCGTTTAATTAAATACATTCCGGGGTAGCTCAGCGGTAGAGCGATCGCCTGTGAAAAATTGCAGCTTCCTGTCAAAAGATAGGTTGAAAAACAAGGTGAATTCGGGGAAGCCCTTATGGGGTAATCCCGAGCCAAGACCAGCCCTTTTGCAAAAAGAGCTGGTAAGGTGTAGAGACTATCCATTTTGGAGTAGTTCTGCAAGTTGCGGGACGAAGCGCCTTGATCCTAAGTTCTGATTATCTTCAGAATATGGATATGATATAGTCCACACTTCTAGTAATAGAAGATAAAGTGTAAGCGATTGGTCGTAGGTTCGATCCCTACCCCCGGAGCATGAAGCAAATATTCGAAAAATTTGTATTGTTTTTACATAGCAGATACGGCATTACACCCAACATACTGACTTATATCAGAATATTCGCGGCGCCGTGGCTGGCTCTTTTTGTGTCCAAATCTATCTCCGGTAAATTCGGGACGTTCGTTGCTTTTACGCTTGTGTTTTATATTCTCGTTATTTCCACTGATTTCTTTGATGGTTTGCTCGCGCGCCAGATATATAAAAGACCTAGCGACCACGCCTTTGGCGGAATGCTAGACCGATTAAGCGACAAAATGTTGATCATCTTCTTGCTCATCCCCTTCGGGCTAAACCTCTTGACAGTTTCAATCGTTCTCGGTGAATCAATACTAGCTTACGGAGCGATAAAAGCTCCAGACCATAAGAAGCAAGCAACCAGGATAGGAAAATTAAAAATGCTTTTTCAGGCACTCTTGATACCAGTATTGATAATTTCGAGAACAACAAGCCTCATCCCAGATGTCATCTTGTATTTTATGATTATTGCAACCATGGTGCTCACCTATGCCTCTATATACTCGCACCACTTTAAGAATAGCTAGTTTATGACAGAATCTCTGTCTTCAAATATAGCGGCTCGCATAGCAACGTTGTGCGAGCTGGGCAGAAAAACAAAATTTCCTGGGACGCTGGGAAGTTTTTTGTCTTTGATATTTTCTTTTTTATCTTACCATTTTTTAAATAAAACTATTTATGGTATCTTCTTTCTTGTTTTTTTAGCGCTCGGGTTTTGGGCAATTCGCGAAACACAAAAAGGTGGTGGAGAGAGTGATTACTCATGGATTGTAATCGATGAATGGATCGGGATGTGGTTTGTCGGCTTTTTTTTATTTGAACTTAGTTCTATTTTGAATTTCACCCTAACGGGACAAATACTCATTGCTATTTTGGGCTTCATTATTTTTCGCATTATTGATATTTTAAAATTGATCTCGCCGATTGGCACAATAGATAAAGTATGGGTGCAAACCCCCACACTGATAATTCTCGACGACTTAATCGCCGGGTGTTATAGCTACGCGATATTGATGTTGGTATTTGGATTTTATAATATTCATTATATTTATTTTTCTTTCATGTTTTTGCTCCCAGCCATGATTGCCAACATGACTCCGGTCTTGCTGAGAGGAATGAAAAAATTTGGAAAACCAATAAATGAGGAAATTTTTGGACTAAATAAAACTTGGCGCGGTCTAGCGGGAGGAATCATTGTCGGGACTTTTTCCTATTATATCCTTGCAAACAAAGGTTTTTTTGAAGAAATGCAAAATACAAGCTATGTAATTTTAGTCGGTTTTTTATTTTCTTTCGGAGCGCTCGCGGGAGATCTAATAAAATCATATTTCAAAAGAAGAGTAGAGAAAAAAGAAGGGGAAAGCTGGATACCTTGGGATCAGCTAGATTATATTTTGGGGGTTATTATCCTCACCTACCCTGTTTTCCATTATTCTCTGGGACAAGTTGTTCTAATGCTCGTCATCGGAGGCACAATGAGCGCGTTCGCGCATCGCTTCGCCCACCTGACTAGGATGATAAACACTAAGTGGTGAGGCGGTTAAAAAATTTAACTATGTATTCAAAAGTACTAAGCGAGAAGTCAACTAAATGATCAAAAAAATAATTGTTGCTCATTTTTGGAGTAAACATTACGGAATCTTCCTTCCAGCGCAAGATAACTTCTTCAAGATTATCAATCAATTTCTTTTCGGTGAAAAAAATACCAGATTCCATGCCAACGTCAAAAGAAAGGACATCAACATTCTGTGAGCCTAGAATCCCCTCATGTCCGTCCACTAGCATCACTTTACTATGAATCATTTCATTGGTTAAAAAAAAATTTACCCCCGATGGATAAAGTTTTCTCATGTATAAATAATTGGACCAATTGGCTATCTTCGGATTGGTTGCCACCTTGGGCATGATAATTTCCACGGTTACACCTCTCTTGATTGCTCTCTTCAAGGCATGAATAACCCACCGATTTGGCATGAAATAAGGAGTAACGATCAAGATGTTTTCTTCGGCACAATCTATTTTATTGCGGTAATATTTTTTCAAACGAAAAGGACCTCGATTAGAAAAATGCTCAAAGAACCAAATCTTCCCTCTCTGGATGAGTCTTGACTTGTCATATTGCAAAACAAAAGGGTCACGACCACCACATTTTTTATAAATACGAGCAAATGACCGCATTATGTGGTTTACAATTTTCCCTTCAATTTTAATGTGAAGATCATGCCATTTTTTGAAAAATTGATTAATGTTGACTCCCCCGATAAAAGCTACCTTCTCGTCGACGATCAGCACTTTCCTATGAGTATAACGGAAAAGTTTTTTAAAAAAGAACAATTCAACCCCGGCATCTTTTAACTTGATAATAGATTTATCGAGCAACCCTCCTCCGCTCCCGAATGAATCGAAAATAATCTTGACTCGAACACCAGAAACAGATTTCTGCCTTAGTATTTCCACAAAATCATGCGTGTCGGAAGTATTATCCGAAAAAATGTACATTTCGAGAAAAATGGAGCTTTTCGCCTGATTAATGTTATCAAGCATGGCATCCCAGGCTTGTTCAGTTTTGGCATATAGTTTGTAACGCATAAGATAAACTTCGAGACTCAAGTAACGTTAAATTGTAGCAGAATTTCATGGATGGAGCAAGGTCGCGAATGGCCTCACCAAAAATGTTACCAACCAAGGTATCGTAACCTCACGAAAATGGTTACCAATGATTA
>MFUV01000011.1 GCA_001787005.1 Candidatus Nomurabacteria bacterium RIFCSPLOWO2_01_FULL_39_18
TGGTAGCAGTACCAATGTTAGAAATGGTAGAAGAGAATGTTTGAGCGATGCCGACTGTGGCTATGGTTGGAGTAACGGCAGATGCGGTGAGGTCGGATTGAAGAACTGTTATAGTAGAAGTGTCGCTGATGCCATTCATGGTTTCAAGGCCGTTATTGAGTGTATTGTGAGTGAGAGGATATTTAGCAGTGATGGTCGCTGTGCCGGCTTTCAACCCTCTGATTTGTCCAGCTGAAGTTACGGAAGCAACTATCGGATTGCTCGATGTCCAGAGAGCAGTCGCCGTAACATCCTGCACCGGACTGCTGACATAATGACTATTGCCATACTGACTAGTGCCGTCTGGGTCAAAATTAGCAACAAAGGAAGCAGTTTGACCCGCTGTCACCGAAGCGGTTGCGGGAGTAATGTTAAGAGTGGGATTGATTGATTGAATAAGAAAATCGAGCGATGCATCGTTGGCTTGAGCATACTCTACTGTCAGCTTGTGCACTCCAGCAGTCATGAGTTTTTTAGCGGATACAATGTAGTTTCTGCCTGATAAACTAGCATCATTATCTACTCGTCGACCGTCTATGAATAGCTTGCGTGGATGTTCAAATGTGCCCACAACTCGGAAGTAATAAGTTCGGGCATCAAAAGTAAAATTGCCATTCCAGATACCGATGGAATCTGGAACCTCATCCTTCTCGCCCCATCCCGGTACTCCGGAAACGGCAAGCGGATGCTTGGATTGATTCCAAATAGCACAGGCATCTGGATTGTGTCCATACACCCATACACCGTTAAAGTAGCCAAAACAGTCAAGATAATTGTGCCTCGAAAAATTCCAAGAACCAAGAACTTGATAGCGCCCCATTTTGCCGATACCGGTCTGAACATAAGGAGGATTCTGCCGAGCCGGACCAACTAATCTATCTGCGCCATCTTTTGCATGATTGCCATTCAAGTCCTGCCACACGCATCCGACCATAACATTTGTGCCTACGGCATTAGGGTTACAGTATTGAACATACCCTGCCGGATTAGGAACACATGCGAAACCTATCGTCGTATTGCCGCTATACATGCAGGCCCCATTCGGAACGCTTTCGCATTCCGTTGACGGACGTAGAGCGCAACCACCGCAGTTGGTAGCCGAACAGGGACGTGAATTGCTCTGAGCGCTGGCTGTTTTCGACTGAAGCAACCCAACCAAAATCAAAACAGAAAAAACAGTCACCACTAAAAGAAAAATCTTCAGAGAGAGACTATGTTCGCTGGCAACCAAAACTTGTTCTTTTTGCATAAATAATGGGGTTAGATAAATTAATAATTATTTGTAATACTCTAATTTTTATTGTTCTTGATAAATAGGCTTTTTCCTTACCGTAACTGTAACTTGCGCTGTCGCCCCTGATGGACCGCATGTCAGTACAAAAGTGGTTGTCGCGGCAGGCATTATAGAAATAGTGCCGAATGCGGCGCCACTCGTGTTAAAATTTGTACCCAAGGCAGAAGTATCAGCTACCGGACAAGACCAAGTCAGAGTAATTGAATCACCGGAATAGATCGATGTTGAGCTGGCAGTAAGTACTGCTCCACCGCCACTTACGATGACTATCGCGCTTTGAGGCACGCTATCTCCAGCCGCGTTGGAACAAACTAAAGTATAAGTATAAGTTCTGATCGTGGTAAGAACTCCTTGAGATATATTTGCTCCACTGACTGGTTTTGATCCCGACCAATCGCCCGAGGCCGTACATGAGGTCGGGCTGTTTGTCGCGCTCCAGGTAAGAGCCGGATTGACGGCATTTACAGTTCCATTTGTTGGGTTTGCACTGATGGAGACAATAGGAATAGGCTCCGGCGCACTTCCCACCGTCACGGCTTTCCAGGGAGTACTCATACTGCAGTTGTTATTCTCATCTGACTCATCGATTACTCCATCAACGTCTGCGGCAGAACTTTTATCTGCGCAAGCGCGTACATATATTGTACCTGCTCCGCTGAATGTAATAGATTTTGAGGTACCCGCGCTTCCTCCGGCGGCAAGAGCAGACATGGCAGGACTAACTGGGTAATCAACAACGCCACTAGAGCCATCAGAAGATGTGGATGTCTGAAACATATTTGTAAAGCTTCCTCCAGTAGAAGCTGTGCCATTGTTTGAAATTGTGGAGGTGAATGTTTGTGGAACACCTACTGTGGCAGAATTCTCGGGAGGGGTAGAAGCGGTGAGGTCGGGCAAAGGAACTGCGCACAAAGCCGGCGCTGTCCCAGGAGTAGCAGGACTCGAATAGGCTGACGAGCCAGTAGCATTGGTGGCACGTACACTGTAGCTATGGCTTGAACCTGCGGCCAGTCCAGTGTGAGCAAAAGAGGTGGCGGATCCTGAATAGATTTGAGTAGCGCCATCGCGAAGTTGATAGCTGGTGGCTCCGGAAGATGCATTCCAAGAAATATTGATTCTACCAGTTCCGCAGGCCGCAATAACGGCAGTAGTAGTAAGACCGGTTGGGGTGGTGGGGATGGGAGCTGTCACTGTTACCGCCACCGTTGACACAGAAGTTGCTAGACCTGATTTCGGGCAGGTGATAGTAAAATTATTTGTTCCAACGACTAGATTTGTTACAACTTGAGAATTTGTAGCGGCTGTTCCTTTTGACCCCGTCCAGCTTGCATTTGCAGGCGATGCTGAAGCGGTACAACTGGTGGGAAGATTTCTACTGTCAGAACCATTGGTCATTGACCAAGTTAATGTGGTTGAGTTTGCAGGCAAGGTCATCGAGCTTGGCGAAGCGGTAAGGGTAACCCTATGATTCACATACACACTTGCCACGGATTCCATGGGAGGTTCGCCAAAATAATCGCATCGAATACGATAAGAATGGTGCCCTGCGACCAAACTTGTCATGCTTTGAGACCCTCCAGTAGCTGGAAATTTGTATCCGGGCCAGGGTTCAGACTGAAGAGCAGAAGAAAGAAGCTCCGCATAAGTACCTTGCACACTTCCTCCCCCGTTGGACCAGGTCAGTGTGGTCGAGTTTACGGGTAAAGTAATATTCCCCGCTGAAGGAACAAGAGAGCAGAAACCAGCATCTGCAATTTTAAAATTAACCAGAAGAGAGAAAACAGCAAAAAATATTATCAATAAAAATTTAAATTGCTTCTTATTAAGAATTTTCATAATTATTCTAGTGAGATAGTAATGCAATCACTTACTGGTTAATATTAATAAAAAATGCATTCGAATATAGTATAACACTATAATATGCACAGGGGGCAATGGTCTGTGGATAATGAAGAAATGGAGCGGGATGTTGCGTTAAAATAGAACTTGTGATATGCTTGGTCGTGTGTAAGTCCTGTCGCAACAGGGCTTTTTTTAATAAAATAATAAGCGACAACCAGATAGAGTTTTAGACTCTAGATAGAGGCTAAACCTCTATCTGGTGAACAAAATAATTATGTTAGACTTAAAAACATTCAAATCCGCGCTGGAACAATTAGAAGAAGAGAGGAAAATTCCAAAAGAAAAAATACTGGAAGCCATAGAACAGGCAATGGCTGCCGCCTATAAGAAAGATTACGGCAAAAAGGGTCAGATTATAAGAGCGAAGTTTGACCTCGAAACTGGAAAAACCGACTTTTTCCAGGTAAAAATCGTGGTTGATGAAACTATCGCGATAATCGGAGGGGCTAGTGACAGCGAAAAACCTGCGCGCCTGTCTACGCAGTCAGGCGCGAGTGGAGAATATTCTGTGAATGAAACTGGCGACGAGCGAGTCCATTTCAACGCAGAACATCATATAATGCTAGAAGATGCGAAAAAAATAAAAAAGGGGGTGGAATTGAATGATGAAATCATCTTCCCACTTGATGCAAAAGATGATTATGGACGTATCGCCGCTCAAACTGCTAAACAAGTCATAATCCAAAAAATTCGTGAAGCAGAACGCACATCTATCATAGATGAATACGGTACAAAAGAGGGAGAAATAGTCTCTGGTGTAGTGCAGAAAGTCGAAAGAGGAAATGTTTATATCGATTTCAACCGCGCAACGGGCATCTTGCCCGCCGAAGAACAAATTCCGGGAGAATTTTGGGAGCGAGGTCATCGTGTAAGGGCCTACCTGTATTCAGTGGAAGATACGCCAAGAGGAATCAATCTACGCCTTTCTCGCACTCATCCGAAATTTATCGAAAAACTTTTCGCTGTAGAAGCGCCAGAAATCCAGAATGGAATTGTAGAGATAAAGTCAGTCGCCAGAGAGCCTGGCGCTCGTTCTAAAATTGCCGTATTTTCAAATGATGAGCATATCGATGCGGTCGGCTCTTGTGTTGGACAAAAAGGAACACGAGTGAATACTATCACCTCTGAACTGGGGGGAGAAAAGATTGACATAATTCCCTGGTCAGAAAATCCAAAAGTTTTTGTTACTAATTCTCTTTCTCCGGCAAAAGTTTTATCTATTGAAATCGATGAGAAGGAACACAAAGCTACGGTGGAAGTATCGGACGATCAGCTATCTCTAGCTATCGGCAAGGGAGGACAAAATGTACGGCTGGCAGCCAAACTCACCGGCTGGAGAATAGACATCAAGGGCGACGGAACGATGGTAGTAGAGAAAAAAATGGAGGAAGAAGAGAATGTTGAAAGGAAAGTTGAACCTATTGAAAGGAAAGTTGAACTTACGGCTGGTGAATAAAAATCTTTTTTGCGAGCAAGGATTTACACTTCTGTTTTTTCATTAGGACTAGAACTTCTATTCTCGGCAATGGTATTCATTATTTCTGGAATCTTTTCATGTTTTAAGAATTTAAGAAATTCACGAGAGTCTCCAGAGAGTTTCCCTGCATTCCTTAGTTCTAAAGCTTTCGATAAGTGCTCTTCCGTAAATACTTCACCATATTTCCACACTCCGTACTTTTCAAGATCGTACTCAAATGAACGCTTGCGAGCATCAAGCTCGGTAGGAGAAGATATATATTCACTAAAAAAACGATTACTGCTATCCGCTTGAAATGCGTTTTCATAAAGGGTTTTAGCTTTTTGGGATATTAGATAATTCCCCCTAGTTACAATATGTTCCTTTTCATGAATGATTAGAGGTGTGTCTTGATATTTTTCCGCATCTTCATGAGCCTGAACATCTGGTGGCATTGACCCAAAGCGAACTACACTATTATCATCGTCATCTAACTTACCCTGGACCCTTGCTGGTAATGGATGAAATTGGTCACTCAATGTAATGTCGTCAAGAATAGCCCTGCGCCTGTGTTTAACTTCTTCCTCATTTAACCCCTCATTTTTCATTGCTTTATCCCCGTAAGCTTGTGAGTGAACAATCCCAGCCAGCCAGCCATGTTGTTTATCATATTTTCTATATGCATCGTCTACTTCTTCAGGAATACGGGCGAGGTCTGCCTGTACCCGCTCTGCTATTTCTGGATCAAAATCTGCTAAATTTTCCGGAGTGACTTCCATTGGCTTTTTTTCTTCTTCATATTTTAGTAAATCAGTTAGATATTTTATATATCGAAGAATTCCATTTTCACCATCAATATCTCCCGCATCATGTTTTTCTTTTAAAATAAGTTGGCCAGACGCTAATTCTAAATTAAGATTTTTAATTTTATGCAATCTTGCCTCTTCTTGGTCCTTCTTAACTTTTTCAATAACTTTTCTTAAATAAAGATCTTTGCTTGCAAGATATTGCCTTTGTGGATTATCTTTTTTCAGATCTGGGTGGGGACGAGCTTCTTGGGCAGAAATCGAAGAAAGAGCGCCCAGTCCAACAACTAAAGCCTTCTTTAGTCCTCTTAAAACTTTTCCTCTTAGTTTAGGTCCTTCCATGCTTTTCATAGTGTTCTTCTAAACAATATCATGATATGAGCTATTGCGATAGAGCTTTTTATTTGATATATTGTATTATAAATGAAATTATCCTTTACACGTCACGCTCGTATAAGAATTATTGAGAGAAATGTAAGAATATCATATATTAAACAAGTTCTTAAAAATCCGGATTACAAATCCCCAACATATAAAAACGCAATCCGAGTTAGGGGTAGGGTAGGAAATAAAGTTTTAGAAATCATTTACAAGGCGACAATTAATAGAATAGTAATAATAACTTTATATTATTTATGAAAATAACATATGATAAAATCGCTGATGCGGCGTATATATATCTCAAAAAGAGTAAAATTGCAAAAACTGTTTGCTTGGCGGATAGGTTAATTGCCGATTTAGACAAAAATGGGAAAATCGTAGGTATAGAACTACTTGATGCCTCTTCTCAAATTGGCGGGAAAAGACCATCTGAAATAATAATAAAGATTCCAGCATTTTCGTAATAACTTTAAAACTTTTAACTAATTCTTCATGGCCAACATAAATCACAAGCCTTCAAAATTAGTGCTAAACCTTCTGCATGTTCTTCCTTCGTTCGTGGAAGGAAAAGGTGACGTAGTAAATACTATTATTGAAATAAATTCTGGCAGTATTAATAAATATGAATTAATAACGGAGTCAGGACAGTTGAAACTCGATCGCGTGGGTTATTCATCTCTCGCTTACCCATTTGCTTATGGAGCAATTCCACAAACTTGGGATTATGACGGTGATCCGCTTGATATTGAAATAGTAAATGTAATTGAACCACTCGTACCAGGCTGTGTAGTCGAAGCTCGCATAATAGGCGTGATGAAGTTCGAAGACGGAGGAGAAGTGGATGATAAAATCATTGCCGTGCTTTCCGACGATCGCAGGAGTGAACACATCAAATCTGTAGACGATTTGGGAGAACAATTTAAAAAGGAATCCACTTACTTTTGGGAACATATTAAATATCTCAAAAAGCCGGGGACGGGCGTAACCAAGGGCTTTTTTGACAAGACGGAAGCCATAAAAGTAATTAACGAATGCGGAGAGAGGTATAAAGATATCTACTTGAAGAAGTTTGACTAATCGATGTATAATTGGGATAGGTCAAAATTATTATAAATTTCTACACAAAAATATATGAAAAAATACATTAGTTTATTTGTTGTTTTATTGGTAGTGTTTGCCGTAGCTGGTGTAGTAAGAGCAGAAGATACAGGAAGAGAGTCCCCATCGCGATCCGGAGTGCAATGGAGAGAAGAAATGAAGACAAGGAGAGAAGTTTTTTTGAGTAGTCTAAAGAGTAGTAGGGAAACTTTTTTGGCAGAGTTAAAATCCAGAAAAGAAGAATGGAAAACTACCAGGGCTGAACTGAAGAAGATGTTCTGCCAAAAAGTAGAGGAAATAATTACAAGAAGATTTGAAGTTGTCATCGCGCAACTTGAAAGATTCCAAGGAAAAGTTGGCGAGATAATAGACAAACTAGAGTCTGACGGCAAAGACACAACTCTGGCGGAAGAAGCTTTAGATCTTTCGAGAGCGAAATTAGCCGATGCAAAAGCAAAATTGGCAGAGACTAAAGGCTTAGTACCGGATGATTGCAGTGATATGACCCCTGAACTTTTCGGAAAGATAAAGCTCGGCATCAGAGAAGCTAAAGATTTGTTAAAAGAATCAAGGGAAGCTCTTCATCAGGCTATCCAAGAAATAAAAAATCTAAGAGTGGAAGATGCTCAAGACAATGACGAAAATGGAGGGGAAGAAACACAATAAAAACTTTATTATAAAATTAGTTATATAAATATATGGAACCAGAACAAAAATCAAACGGCGCTTTAACAGGTTTAATAATTATAATTATTATCTTGGTACTCGGTGGTATTTATTTTTGGAAAAGTAGCATGAAAGAAGAGCCAGCACCGGCAGTACCGGGGGGCATCGAAACATCTGGAACTCCCGATGATACTGCCAGCCTTGAGGCAGATGTGAATGGCATCGATCTTGAAAGTTTGGATAGTGAAATCTAACAAAGATGAAAATAAGTGTCAAAAAACTCCCTAAAAGCGAAGTGGAGATAGAAGGAGAATTGGACGCTGATCTTTTTGAAGCTTATTATGCTCCAGCCTTAAAAAAAATTGGGGGAAATTTGGAAGTTGATGGATTCCGAAAGGGTAAAGTCCCAGAAAATATTTTACAATCGAAGATTCCAGAAATCAGTATTCTGGAAGAAATGGCGCAAATGGCTCTAAACGAGCGCTACCCCAAGATTCTCGAGCAAGAGAAAATTGATGCGATTAGCCGGTCAGAAATTTCTATCACGAAGCTGGCCCGTAAGAATCCACTGGGTTTTAAAATCAAAACCGTGGTATTGCCCAAAATAAAACTTCCCGACTATAAAAATATAGCTAAAAATATTCTAAGGTCGGACCTTGAGAACTCAAAAAGGTCCGACCTTGAAGTCTCAGATAAGGAGTTAGAAGATACTATTATAGATATCCGAAAATCCCGCGCACCCAAGATAAACATGAAGGACAGAACCCCTCTCGAGACCTCCCCAACCCCTCCCAACCTCCCCTTATCAGGGGAGGCAAATGGGTTTCCCCCTGATAAGGGGGAATACAAGGGGGTTCAAGGTGAGGGGGGTAAAGTTCCAGAGCCAGAACTACCAGAATTCAATAATGAATTTGTGAAATCTCTTGGACCATTTCAAGATATTGCCGACTTTAAAACCAAATTGAAAGAAAATATAAAATTAGAAAAGGAAAATTCACAAAGAGAAAAAATGAGGATGAAAATTATTGAGAAAATAATGGAGGAGAGTGTGTTTGATGTACCAGAAATTTTAATTGAAGTTGAATTGGATAAAATTCTGCATAGAATGGAGTCTGACATCACCGCTATGGGGTTGAAATTTGAAGATTATTTAAAACACCTCAGCAAAACAAAAGAAGATTTAAGAAAAGAGTTCAGGAATGACGGCGAAAAGAAAGCCAAACTTGGTCTTATATTAAATGAAATTGCCAAAGTTGAAGGAAAAACCGCTCCGCCCGAGCAGGTTGCAAAAGAAGTAGCGCAAATCCTGGAACATTATAAAGATGCAGACCCCGAGCGCGCCCGCATGCATGCCGAGAATGTTTTGACTAATGAAAAAATATTCCAATTCTTGGAAAGTCAGTAATTAGCTTAATAAACTGATTTTCAGTTTATTTGTATTCCCATGACTCAACAAGCCCAAATAAGGGGCATAAGGTACAAAAACGACGGCCTGTTTTGACTCATTCACCCTTGCTACATATGGCTAGAAGTGCTAACTTTTAGCTATCATGACTAAAAAAACACAAAAAGTGCCCGAATTGCGGTTCAATTAACACTAAGAAAAGAGGAGGAGAAAGAGGGTTGCAAACCTATTCGTGTAATGATTGCGGAAGAAGATTTAGAAACGAGAGAAGAGAAAAAACATCATTTGAAAAAAAGATTTGGAATGAGTATGTATTTGAAAAACAAACACTTCGAGAATTAAAAGAAAAACACCACCAAGACAAGAGAACATTAAAAAATGTTCTCAACCAATATCATGCTCGGAAGAAAACTCATGAACCGAGAGCTGTTAATTTGGTCGTGGACGCTCTCTACTTTGGAGAGCGGAAAGAAGACCGGAGCTGGTGCACAGTCTGCTTTCGAGATCCAAAAAGGAAAGAGAATCTGTGGTGGGGTTTTGCAAAGAGTGAAACCACTGGAATATATTTGCAAGGCAGAGCGTATTTAGAAAACTTGGGCTACACCATTCTTTCCGTGGCTGGAGACGGATTTGGTGGCTTAAGGATTGCCTTTTCTAACATTCCGCTTCAGATGTGCCATGTGCATATGGAGCGTCTTGTGGTTCATGGCACGACTCGGAAACCAATTCTAGAAGCAGGCATTGCACTCTTTGCTTTAATTAAAACTTTACACTACACCGAAGGAAATACATTTAAAAATTACTTTAAGAAATATGTATCAAAGTATCAATCATTCCTGAATGAAAAAACAATCAATCCAATAACAGGAAAATCCGACTTCACTCATGAACCGCTTCACAAAGCGGTTCTTTCGCTTATGCGGTTTCTTCCGTATCTGTTTACCTTTGAAAAAGACGAGAATATCGCGAGAACTACTAATACCCTAGAGGGTCATTTCTTTCACATCAGGGATATTATTGGAGTGCATCGAGGGCTCTCAAGAGCACACACGGAGAAAGTATTGAACTCAATATTTTTAGCTTCGACTATCGCTCCGAGTGAAGAGAAATTGGACGATATTTTGTGAAATTAGGCCGTCGTTTTTGTACCTTATGCCCCTTTTCTGCTAGATAACGACTATCCGCCACCATAGCTTTTAACTTACAAAAAATTATTTTATAGGCTAAAAGCCATGGCGAATTATTTTTTCGCAACTTTAAAGAACTATATATCCTTATATTATACTATACTTTATAGCCATCTGTCAAACAAAACGATTGAAGTAAAAGGTGGGAAAAGTGTTATAATCCCCTTGATGAAAACTTATGTTTTTATAGATGCTTCAAATCTTTTTTATGGTGGCGAAAAGAGCTTGGGCTGGAAAATTGACTATAAAAAACTACTCGCCTATCTGCAAGACAAATACGGTGCAAATCGCATACTCTATTTCGGCGGGGTTGAGATACACAATTTCAAATATGATTATCAGAAAGATGACACTGTCCCGATTGCTAAACTTGAAAGTTATCTACTGGACCTTATTAAAAACAAAAGCAAAGAACTTAATGAGGCAGAGTTGCTCCTTGTCGGTAGGCATTTACAAAGAGTTCGTTTCTATTTGAAACTCTTGGGGTTCGGCTACCGCTTATTCTTGAAACCAGTAAAGATGTACGAACAAGAAGATGGCACAACAAAACGCAAAGCTAACTGCGATGTTGATATGGCCTTCCACTTAATGAAAGAAAAAGATACTTTTGAAAGAGCTGTGGTGCTTTCTGGGGATGGCGACTTTCTGCCTTTATTAAAATACCTTAAAGAAATCAAGAAAGAAGTAGTTATACTTGCGAGAGGTCCGAGAACAGCTAAAGAGATAAAGCAATTTGCTGGCAGTGATTTTAGAGATTTTGTGTATTTGAGAGAGCTTATAAAAAGGGAGGAAAAATAAAGCAGAAACGAAGAAAGGCACCCATGTAGGATGCCTTTCAAGTTTAGTATCTGTATTTTATCATAGGTTGTTATAAAAAAGCAAATTTAATGGTTTTACATAATTACAAGCCAAAGACATATAGAAACAACGCCATTCGGACATACAGCCCATTTTGGGCTTGACGAAAATAAGTTGCACGAGAGTCAAGATCCACATCTGCCTCTATTTCATTTACTTTGGGTAGCGCGTGCATTATGATTGCATTTTTCTTCAAGAATTTTAAGTGGGCATTTTTTAGAATAAATAAATCTTTTACTTTTTCGTAAGTTCTACTACTGGCGAACCGCTCTTTCTGCACTCGTGTCATATAAAGCACATCTACTTTGGATAAGATTTTTTCTAAATTACTTGTCTCTTCAAAAGAGATTTTATTTTTAGTCAGATAATTCCTGAACTCTCTAGATATGGCCAATTCTTTCGGTGAAACAAAATAAAATTTGTTTTTTAGATAAAACGCAAGTAGCGGCACAAGAGACCGCATGGTGCGACTATTCAATAAATCTCCGCCGAAAGCGATTTGTAAATTGCTCAACCGTCCATGTTCTTTTTTAATCGTGTAGAGATCAAGTAGGGCCTGCGAGGGATGCTGGTTGGCGCCGTCGCCGGCATTTATCATGGGCTTCGTAGAAATTTTAGCCACCGCCTCGACAACACCCGCTTGGGGATGACGAATAACCACAACATCTGCATAAGAGCAGAGTATTCTAGTGGTATCTCCTATGTTTTCCCCTTTAAAAGCAGAAGAGCTCTCCATGGCATTCTCTGCCGAAATTACTTTCGCTCCTAGTTTGAGCGCTGCTGCTTCAAAAGATAAACGTGTCCGAGTAGATGGTTCGAAGAAAATGCACGCAATTATTTTATCTTCTAAAAGTTTTTTTATCTTGCCGCTCTTGCATTGGCCCTCCATGACAGACGCGCGTTTTAATATTTTTTCTAGATCTTCTTTTTTGAATTGTAGAGATGACAGTATATGTTTCATAATCTAATGTAAATATTCTTTATAAGATTTAATCTCTAGATCATCGATGCCATATTTAGAGAGAGCTTTAATGAAAGCTCGAGCTAAATGCAAATCGGTAAATAGCGGTATTTGGTTATCGACTGTGGCTCGACGTATGCGAAACCCGTCAGTATCACGTCGACTTTTGATAAAATCTCCATTTTTATTTTCTACACTTAAATTTACCACAAAAGCTACTTTTTTGCCTTCAATTATGTTAAGAGCATTGGGTTTTGCTTCGAATGCCTTGCGCACAGTTTTACATTTTATTTTATTATTTTTAAAAAATTCGGCAGTGGTGTTGGTCGCGAAAATTTTATACCCGAGAGAAATGAGAGTGTTCGCTGTATCCAAGAATTTTGCCTTATTAAGATTGCCACCTAGAGAAAGTAGAACATTTTTATTTTTAAAATAAAATTTATTGGTGCTTAGGATAGATTTAAGCAGTGCTTCGTCATAATCCCGCCCGAAACAAGCCACCTCGCCAGTCGAAGACATTTCTACCCGCAATATCGGGTCCGCGCCAAGCAATCTGGAGAAGGAAAATTGGGGCGACTTTACGACCACCCCCTTGGGATATTGGAAATGAAGTTTTTTTGCTTTATTAAAGAAAGAGTCGACTGCCACTTCGGGGAAATTGGCATCCATCGCTTTGGATAAAAGAGGAAAGGTACGGCTGGCACGCAAATTTATTTCAATCACGAAGGGCCTGTTGTCTTTTACTAAAAATTGGATATTGAGCGGCCCTGTAACTTTAAGTTCTGCTACGATTTTTTTCGCAATTTTGCGTAGCTGAAATTCCGTAGAAGCATAGACCCTCTGGGTCGGATACACAATAGTAGCATCGCCCGAATGCACCCCGGCATTCTCGATATGCTCGGAGATTCCATAAATCATTAACACGCCATTCTGCGCCACGCCGTCAAATTCAAGCTCCTTAGCATTTTCTACATATTTAGAAATGGTTACCGGAAATTCAGGAGAGAGTACCGCCGCCTTGTTCACAAAATTAAACAATTGTTTTTTGTCATAGCACACTCGCATCGCAGACCCAGACAATACATAAGAGGGCCGCACTAAAACTGGGAAGCCTTCCGCCTTCGTAAATTTAAGCACTTGCTTCATGCTGGTAAAACTAGTCCACTTGGGCTGAAGAATATTTAATTTATCCAGTAAGGCAGAGAATTTA
This sequence comes from Candidatus Nomurabacteria bacterium RIFCSPLOWO2_01_FULL_39_18, assembly GCA_001787005.1. Lineage (GTDB taxonomy): Bacteria > Patescibacteriota > Minisyncoccia > Phycocordibacterales > UBA9973 > UBA9973. Next base: position 13,264 of record MFUV01000011.1, read on the forward strand.
TTTCTATCTTCGGCTCGATCGATGTCGGATGCTTTGGTGCCTAATATGTGAAAATTCTCTAGGGCAAGCTGCTTGGCAAGGTTGTTGGGTCTTTGCCCACCGACAGAAACAATAAGTCCGAAAGGGTTTTCGAATTCAGAAATATCAGCGATCGTTTCGAAAGACAAATTTTCAAAATACAATCTGTCTGATATATCATAATCAGTAGAGACAGTTTCGGGATTGCAATTAATGATGATTGAATATTTTTTACGCCGTTTTAGCGCTATCGCGGCATATACACAAGACCAGTCAAATTCAACGGAAGAACCGATATGATAGGGCCCACTGCCCAAGACGATGATGCCTCCTTTCCCGATCGGCGACACATCATTATGAGCTCCGTGATATGTCAGATATAAATAATTTGTTTTGGCTGGCACTTCGCCGGCTAGCGTATCAATGGCGAAAACTGATGGAACAATTTCCATGCTTTTGCGCAATTGGCGAATTTGAATTTCTGTCTTCCCAGATAAACTTCCTATTTTTTTATCCGAAAAGCCAATTTGCTTGAGCTCGAGTATCGTTTCTTTATTTAAAATTTTATTTTTTTGAAATTTCTTTTCAGTTTTTACAATATTTTCTATTCTGTACAAAAACCATAAATCAATTCCTGTTATCTTGTGAATGTCCTCTGCGCTTACTCCCCCTTTAATGCTCCGAGCTACAGCGAATAATCTTCTGGGTGTTGGAATGTGTAAAAATTTTTTTACTTGCTGTTCGTTTGAAAAGCTGTTGTCTGTAACACTTTCTAGGAGCCCTGATTGCATACGCACTGCTTTCTGCAACGCCTCCTCGAAACTTCGCCCAATTGCCATCACTTCTCCGACCGATTTCATGGCGCTACCGATTTGCTCGTGTGCGCCTGTAAATTTCGATAAATCCCACCTTGGAATTTTCACGACTACATAGTCGAGAGCGGGCTCGAAGAAGCTTTGCGTAACTTTTGTAATTTTATTTTCTACAGAAAGCAGGCTTTTGCCAAGCCCAAGTTTTGCCGCCACAAATGCGAGCGGATAGCCAGTAGCCTTAGAGGCAAGAGCGCTAGAGCGAGAAAGCCGTGCGTTAACTTCAATAACGAAATAGTCTGATCCGCTGAGCGCAAACTGCACATTGCACTCACCTACTATTTTCAAACTCTCTACAATTTTAATACTGGCTTCTCGTAATTTATGATATTCCTCATTATTTAATGTCTGGCTCGGCGCTACCACGATAGAGTCTCCGGTATGGATACCGAGTGGATCTAGATTCTCCATATTACAAACTGTAACCGTGTTCCCAAATGAATCGCGAACAACTTCATATTCAATTTCCTTGTAGTGATGAAGATATTTTTCAATCAACACTTGCGGAGATATCGCCAGCGCTCCTTTCACGATTTCTTTTAATTCCTTTTCATTCACGGCTACCCCGGACTTCTGCCCACCTAGGGCAAAACCGGCCCGAACCATTAAGGGAAAGCCGATTTTACGTCCTACAGCTTTTGCTTTCTTGATATTTACAGCAACCCCAGATGGAGGAATGGGAATGCCAATATTTCTCAAGTGTTTGGCAAATTTTTCTCTATCTTCGGTCAAAGTAATAGATTCCACTGGAGTACCCAGAACTTTTACATTGTATTTTTTTAAAATACCCTTCCTGTGAAGTTCTAAGCCACAATTAAGCGCTGTTTGCCCTCCGAATGAAAGACAAATACCATCTGGCCGCTCGCGAGCGATAACTTTTTCCGCAAAATAATCATTAACTGGTAAAAAATAAACTTCGTCCGCCAGTGTTTTGGAAGTTTGGAATGTGGCGATGTTGGGATTTATTAAAATAACTTTAATTTTTTCTTCCCTAAGGGCTTTAATCGCTTGACTGCCGGAATAATCAAACTCCCCTGCCTCTCCGATCTTGAGTGCGCCTGAGCCAAGCACTAAAATTTTTTTCATTAACTTTTTTTTGTTATTTTGTGCCATATATTTTCGCTTTTTTAAAAAAATAATCAAAAATCCAATCGGTATCGAGTGGCCCGGGCGAACTTTCTGGATGAAACTGCACGGACATAAAAGGTTGGGTTTCGTGAATAATGCCTTCGTTTGTATTGTCATTAGCATTGTAGAACCATTCTTTAAAACCCTTTGGAATTTTCTTAACAGCAAAACCATGATTCTGGGTTGTTAAATAACACTTTCTCCCGCCCGAACGACTGTTCAGTCGGGCGGGTGTCCCGCTTAAAACGACAGGTTGATTTTGGCTTCTATGGCCGAACTTGAGCTTATAAGTAGTACCGCCTAATGCTAACGCTAAAAGTTGATTTCCTAAACAAATACCGAGAGTTGGAATTTCTTTCTCAATAATTTTTTTTATATTGCTGATTGTCTTGTTAACTTTTTGCGGATCCCCGGGTCCATTAGAAATCACAACAGCATCTACTGGAAAATTTAATTTTGTCACGTCAGTATTCCACGGCACTACCACAATTTTTAATTTTCTTGCCACGAGTCTTCGGACTATATTTTGTTTTGCTCCACAGTCTATTAACACAATAGTTTTTCTACCATTGCCGAATGAAGAAATCTTTTTAGTAGAAACTTCAGCGACCAAATTTCTCAAATTTGGGTCTTTCAGAGGAACATTCTTGCCACCAATAATGATTTCCCCGAGAGTTACACCTTCATCTCTTAATTTCTGTGTCAACGCTCTGGTGTCTTTGATCTCGAGAGCTGGTATACCTTCCTTCCGCAACCACTGCCCGAGCGTCATCTGCATCGCATGGTGCGATGGGGTATCTATATAACTGGAAACCACTAGTCCTGCCACCTGGATTTTGGAAGATTCCCAAAATTTTTTATCCGGCACACCATAATTCCCGATCAGAGGATACGTCAAAACTAAAATCTGCCCCTGGAACGAAGGATCCGTCAGGGCTTCGGGGTAGCCTGTCATTCCAGTCGCGAAAACGACCTCCCCTGAGATAGATTTAGAAGCGCCAAAACTTTCCCCAATAAATTCGGTGCCGTCTTTCAAGATTAATTTTGATAATTTATTTTTTTTCATTTTATTTTAGAGATTTCCTTTATGAAATTTTTATCTCCGAGGGGTCCCGCCCTGTACTCAGGGAAGGGCGTAGGAGGAAAAATTTTATATAGGAAATCTCTTGCCCTTAATTATTGTCATCACGACACTACCCGGAAAAGTTACACCTTCAAATGGTGACCAGCCACATTTTGTTTTTAACATTTCTTTCTTAATCGTTGTGGATTTTCTTAAATCAATGATAGTGAGTGAGCCCGCGTAACCCCCTTCCACTTTTCCGTACCGATTTTTTGTAAATTGATTGAAAAATTTTCCCGGATTGTAACTGCAAACCTTCGCAATTGCCTCGGGGGTAAAGTTATGTTCTTTCATGAGCCAAGTTGTAAAATATCCATAAGTATCAAGCTGGGGTGTGCCGGAAGTGCCTTTCAATTTCTCTTCTCCGGTGTGGGGGGCATGATCGGTAGCTAGAAAATCTATCGTACCTTCCCGCAAAGCTTCTATCAGATATGCTCTGTCGTCTGTGGTGCGAAGTGGCGGATTCATTTGCATCCAATTTTTATTTTCCTCGGTTAGATTTTTGGTATCGTAAAATAAGTGATGGGGTGAAACTTCTGCCACCACATTTAATTTGTGCATTTTTGCGTTTTTTATTTTCTCTATTCCTTCTTTAGTTGAACAGTGGCAAATTTTCCCCTGCAAATTATATTTCTCAATCATCGTGAGTGCAAAGTCGATGGCTTTGATTTCCGCTTCCTTGGGTCGGCGCTTGTCGTGAGTTAATTCATTTTTATTTTCTTCCAAAATCTTTGGATCTTCACAATGAAAGCTCACACAGGAGCCGCGATATTGCACTAAGGTTTTTTCTAAATCTTCGAGTGAATAAAAAAAAAGAGTCCCCACAGAAGGACCCATGAAAACTTTATAAGGCGCAGCTGTGGCGAGTGGCTTGGTATTCTCTCCAATTCCGGCATACAGAACTATTTCCACTTCCGATCTTTTAGTTAATTGTTCTTTCGCCTTATAACTTTGGCCATCTATCGGCGGAGTTGGATTATTCGGCATCTCCGCAAAAGCTACCACTCCGCCTGCTATCGCCGCTTCACTCGCAGTCTTGAAATCTTCTTTATAGTCTTGGGTGTGGTCTACACATTCACGTGCATGGACATGCAGGTCCACAAAACCTGGAAAAATTAATTCATCTTCCAAAACTACATCTGCTACCCCAGTAGGTTCAGAAATTTTTGTAATCAGTCCAGTCTCCTGATCGATTTCAATCCGACCTCTCCTTTGCCCATCAATATTTACAATGATGCCTTCTATGCTAGACATAAGTTTTTTGGGTAAAAAAATAACCCCTCGAGGGGGTCTTTAGGAAAATAAAAACGGGAATATTGTAAATGTGGGTTCGGGGAGTATTTAGCTTTTTTGCTTCTTTGCACATTGTTTAGAATGGTAACACTTTAAAAAAGGAAGACAAGCCCCGCCACAGCGGGGCAGGTGGAAAACCCTGCCCCGTACAAAGCTTGCTATGGTTCGGGGTTGAAAAATTTTCAAATTAGATATAATATGGACATATGCTTATACCTACAGTCATCGAAAAATCACAGTTTGGGGAGCGAGCTTACGACATTTACTCGCGGCTCCTGCGCGAGAGGATCATATTTTTAGGCGGACCGATTGATGACCACACGGCCAATATTGTGATTGCTCAGCTTCTTTTCTTGGAATCCGAAGATGCCAAAAAAGACATTTTTCTTTATGTGAATTCTCCCGGTGGATCTGTTACTTCCACTATGGCAATCGTGGATACTATGAATCATGTTCGTCCGGATATTTCCACTTTTTGCGTCGGGCTCGCCGCTTCTGGCGGAGCAATTATTTTATCCGCCGGCAAAAAGGGCAAAAGATATATTTTGCCGAATGCTGAAGTGATGATTCACCAGCCACTCGGTGGTGTGGAAGGTCAAGCAACGGATATTGCGATTACTGCGAAACACATTCTGAAAACGAGAGACAATTTAAACAAACTGCTCGCGAAAAATACCGGTAAATCCCTCCCGCAGATAGAAAAAGATGTGGAGAGAGATTTCTTTATGGATGCCGAGGAAGCAAAAAAATACGGAATCATTGATGAAATAGTTACCAAATCCAAAGTTCCGATTAAAAAGTCAGACCAAATTTAAAGTATTTTAATACTCCCGCCTGTATTGCCAGCTATAATATATTCAGCTACTTTATTTTCAACTATTTCTTCCAGGGCTCGCTTAATGGGCCTCGCCCCAAACTCCGGGTCAAAACCAGCAGATGAAACTTTATTGATCAACGCATCGGTGATGACTAGTGTGATCTTTTTATCCGCTAAAAGACGCTCGGCAAATTCAGTAAGCATCAGAGACGTCACTTTTCTGACTTCGCTCGAGTCAAGCGGTTTAAAAAGTACGATACTGCTCCACCTATTTAAAAATTCCGGCGCGAAAATATTTTTTTGTATTAAATGACTAACTAGCACTTTTTTCTCAATTTGCGGATTTTCTATAATTTCCGCGCTCCCAGCATTTGAGGTGGCGATAATAATAGCATCTTTAAAACTCGCTTCCCGCCCCGAACTGCGAGTAAGGCGACCCTCGTCTAGTACTTGCAGAAGAAGGTTGCGAACTAGGACATTGGATTTTTCCAACTCATCAAAAAATACCAAAGAAAGTGGCATTTCTTCTATGACCGCCGCAAGTCTATCGGTAAATAAATTTACGGATTCTGATAGAGAAAATTCACTCATATCAAAGCGAATCATTGCATTCTTTCTGCCAAAATAACTTTCCGCTAAAATTTTCGCTGTATAAGTTTTGCCGACACCGGTCGGACCGAGAAATAGGAAGCTTCCGGCGGGTTTGCTATGGTCGGCAATACCTGTGCGCAAACGCTTCAGCGCTTCGGAAACATCTTTAACAGCCTCGTCCTGTCCAATTATTTTCTTTTTCATCGCGGCCTCAAGCCCCATCAACACCTTCTTTTCATCTCCTCCGATGTCCCCCACCGGCATATTGGTCTTGTCGGAGACAATCTGCCGCACATCTAGAATATTTATTGGTTTGCGAAGCGTTTTAAGTTCTTCTAAAATCGAAAGGGATCGTGCCGGCTCTGGCTGATTATTTATCAGACGATCCGCCAGCCGTACAATCTCTAAAATAGCTTCCCTGTTGATGGATATCCCAAGCTGGCGAGCGCTGTCGGTAAGAATGGCAATGGTATCCTGTTCATTCGCCCCCGCAACATCTACCTTTTCAAATTTGGAAAGAAATTCCGAATGATTTTTAAGCACTTGATCATAGCTTGATAAATCAGTTGTAACAATAATACCTAAGTGGGGTTTCTCTAAGTAGGGCAGGAGGCTTTCGTATAAAGTTTCATAAGCATGAATGTTTTCAATAACAAGAATTACATTCCCCGCAGATGCCGCTTCTTCTAGGCATTTACTAAATAAAGGCACAGAAAGTCCTTCGACAAGCAGTTCGACGACTCGATGATGGTGAATGCCGGGGAATGACAAGCCTGACTGCCCTAAATGCCCCAGATATGATATCAAGGTTGATTTACCGACTCCGTTCTCACCTACCAAAAGCACGTTGTGGTTTGTATCTTTAGATAATCCGCGTTCAATCATTCGTAGTGCTTTTTCTTTACCGTAAATTTTCTGTGATTTAAAGCTTATAACGTCGTGGCTGTGGGCATTCAGAGTATAAGTATCACCATATGAAAGTGATGCGCCAACACTTTTTAAATTTTGCAGATAATCACGACTAATTTTTATCGGTAAAAGAAAAAAGATGGGAAAAGTTAGAATAATGCAAACAGAAAAAATCAATCCGGCAATAATGAGAACGGTGCGAGCCACAAAACCCAGAATTCGTGAAAAGATTAGAAAAACAGCTTTTTCTATAAAAGAAAGGTGGGACCCCGTGGTATCTTTGTCCATTTTCCACGGAGAAAAAAGGGTCTTAAAAAGCAGTGGAATGGAAAAGGCGTTAAAGGCATATATTACAAGATTTTTCCATGATTCTATCCCAGGGTGCATGCTACTATTGTAACATAGACAAAATAAAAGTAATTTGTTATACTGAAAAAGTTGAAATTTACAAATTTATTTCGTTTAATTTACATCGGTTTATAGGAATGTCCATATATTATGAAGTGTTTAAAGAGAAATTTCCCACGCGAGGGCGGGGTAAATAAAATTTTTACTAAAGTCTTTTCGAAAGAAATCCTACTGCAAATATAGCGGCATGTTCTTGTAGGCTGACTTCGCAAGCTTATGAGTACGACATTAATAATAATTCTGATAGGTGCGGGAGCGCTTCTATTTGGTGTTGGAATTGGATATTATCTTCGCTTAATTATCGCGCTGGGCAAAAGACGATCAATCGAAATCGACATCAAGCAAATGATGGTCAGCGCGAAAGAAGAAGCGCAGAGAATCATCGATGAAGCAAAGAAAACAACTGAAGGAAAATTAGCAGAGTTAAAGGAGGAAGAAAAAAAGAAAGAGCAAGAATTCAAGGAAACAGAAAAAAGACTTATTAAGAAAGATGAGTTTTTGGATGCGCGCCAAGTTGAGGTAAATAAGGAAGTTGAAAATATCAAGCTGAAGGTGGAGGAAGTGAAAAAAATTCAGGAGAAAGTATTAAAAATAGAAGAAGATAAAAGAGTTGAATTAGAAAGGGTAGCCAAACTCTCCGAAGGAGAAGCAAAGGAAGAATTATTGAGAGATATTGAGAAAAAGTACGAAGAAGACATCTTGGTAAAAATACAAAAGCTTGAAAATAGCAATGAAGAAAAATTGGACAGGAGGGCGAAAGACATTTTAGCCACGAGCATTCAGCGTTTGGCTTCAAGTACGGCCTCCGAGCTCATGACAACCGTAGTGTCCATCCCCAACAACGAAATCAAAGGGAAAATAATCGGAAAAGAAGGCAGGAACATTAGAGCCTTTGAGCGAGCCTCCGGCGTTGAGCTCATCGTCGACGACACTCCTGGCTCCATTGTCATTTCTTCGTTCGATCCGATCAGAAGACAGGTCGCCAGGCTCGCGCTTGAAAACTTGATCTTGGACGGTCGCATCCAACCAGCTAAAATCGAAGAACTAGTAGAAAAAGCCAAAGAAGAAATAAATAAAATAATAAAAGAGAAGGGCGAACAAGCGGTCTATGAATGCGGAATATTCAATTTTGATCCGCGCATCATTGCCATTATCGGACGATTGTATTTCCGCACTAGCTATGGTCAAAATGTACTTCAGCACTCTATTGAGATGGCGCACATTGCCGGCATGCTGGCCGAAGAGCTTGGTGCTGACGTGGCGATAGCTAAGGCAGGAGCTTTAGTTCATGACATTGGCAAAGCGCTTGATCATGAAGTGCAAGGCACGCATATCGAGATAGGTATTAGAATTTTGCAAAAATTCGGAGCGGATGAAAAAATCATCACGGCAATGAAATCCCACCATGAAGATTATCCCTATGAAACAATCGAGGCAATTATTGTTCAAACAGCTGATGCAATATCTGGCGGCAGGCCCGGCGCTCGTCGTGATTCAGTAGAAAATTACCTAAAGCGACTTCAAGAACTCGAGGCCCTGGTCAATGCTTTTGCCGGAGTTGAGAAATCTTATGCCTTGCAAGCCGGACGCGAAATCCGCATCTTCGTTACACCAGAGAAGATCTCCGATGCTGAAGCCAAACTCATGGCTCGCGACATCGCGATGAAGATAGAACAAGAGCTCAAATATCCAGGAGAAATAAAAGTGACGATGATCCGGGAGACCAGAATAATAGAATACGCGAGGTAAAAAATCGAAAAAATGTGGAAATTCGTAAAACATCATGAGTTCTATTTAGGCAGCCTTATTTTTCTTTTCTCCATCCTGTGGATGGTATCCTTCCTCGGCAGCTACAACTGGTTCGTTGTCCTACCACTGGGCATTAGCTGGATTGGTATGATCTGCTTATTTGATTTCTTTGAAAGAAAGTATTTTCGGCATACCATCATTCCTGATACGCACATGCGAAAAAGAAAATTATTCCTTATCATCGCAATTTCATTATTATTCTGCGTGCTTTTAGATGGATTTGGTGTGTTTATTACACAGTTGTGGCACTACCCATTCTGGTCATTAAAAGTCTATCTGTCTATTGCTCCGTTTGCTTATGTAGCATATTCGATTTTACTTTATATTCTTTATGAATTTGTAAGAGATTTAGTGATGCGACATAAGAAAGTGACTACTGGATCTAACGTATCAAGAAAAATATATGTATTACTGATGAAAAGTGAGCTTGTTTTGGGTATTGCGGGATATATTTTGAATATTTTATTGATAACTCGAATGTACAGCTCCCTTTCTTTTCGATTCTATATACTTATAACATTTTTTGTTTCTACCTTTTGTATTTTCGAATATATAGGATTCAGGCAAAACAAACAGACTCTGACACACGACATTTTATCGGGCAACTGGTGGCCAATTATTTTTATATTCATAGCCAATGCCGTAGCTGTCATTGTAATAGAATTCGCGAATACCCCATTTCAAGTCTGGACTTTCGCCAATTGGCCATTTGACCATATCCGCTTTCTAAATTTACCAATCGTCGCTCTTTTGTTGTGGCCTATTCAATTTCCAGTCTTCCTATCAATGCTTCGAGCGGTTTTTCCATCAAGAGAAGTAGTTTGGTAGCCCCTTGCCTTAAAAAACCCTTGATATATAATGGGGGGAGACTACAGGGTAGTAATTATATGGGTAAATTGGTCGAAATATTACAAAAATCACTTTTAAAAATATGAATAAACAAGCATTAGCTGACTGGGTACACGGAAAACTCGGCGGCACAAAGGTGCAAGCTGAGGAAATTGTCGATGGATTGTTCAACGCTATCATCGATACCCTAAAGAAGGGTGGTGAGGTTTCAATCGCTGGCTTTGGAATCTTTTCTGTAAAAGCTCGCGCTGCTCGTATGGCTCGCAATCCAAAGACTGGAGAGCAAGTCAAAGTAGCTGCAAAGAAAGTTCCAAAATTCCGACCTGCAAAAGGTTTGAAAGATACTATTGCATAAATTTATCTCGCGAGATAAGCATACAGCAAATCAAAAACGCCCTGGGGCGTTTTTGTATTTTAGTATTTCCTTATCACCGCTTTCAGCACCGCTATTACATTCAAGCTATGCTCGGGGTAAATTGGTTTATAGTTTTTATTCGCGGGTTCAAGCCAAGCTTTTTGCCCTGACTTTCGGAAATATTTCATGGTGTATTCTCCATCTACTTCGGCTATAACTATCTGCCCATCTTGAGCGACGTTCGCCTTCTCCACCAATACCATGTCCCCCTTCTCGATATGCGCATCGATCATCGAGTCTCCGTCGACTTCCAGCATATAAGTCAGTTCTTTCTTGCCGACAAGCATGTCATCTAGATTTATAGTGTCAGCCAATTCTTCCTCGACTGTCGCCGGGAACCCGGCGGTGACAAGCCCAAGCATTGGTACTTCCTGGAAAATTTTGCTCGGGACAAGCCTGCCCAAGTGGTCCTTCGCCACCATCCCCGCTTCTTTCAATTTCTCTACCACCTTAAACACAGCATTCTTGGATTTGAAGCCAAAGAGCTTCGTCATCTCAGAATACGTGGGCATTCTTTTATTTTGTGAATAGAAAGATTCTAGTTTTGTCTGGTATAAATTACGCATGAGATGGATAAATATCTTTACGGAAGAATAAATGGATCATCCTCTCAGCAAAACTTCTCTTAGTATGGTAGCGAACTTTCTGTAGAAGCAACTTGTGGTCTCTCGCCTCTTTGGAGTAAGCCTGCCCCTGAAGAATTTTCAAATCAATTCTTTTGTTGATTTTTTGTATCTCCTTTTCTAACATTTTTAAATATTGTGTTTGTGACATATGTTTTATAGATTAAATTTCTAATTTACCCCCTCCTCTCTCCTCCCCCTACTGTAGGGGGAGGCTGGGTAGGGGTACACTCGACTGTATTTAGTATAAGTGAACGAGCGTTCACCTGTCAATAGTCTAGCTGTGGATAACTCCGAACTAGAGTAATCTCGATACTGAGCAGGCTAAAAAGATAAAATTAGATAGGCTTTTGGGTTAATTTTAAATATTTTATTAGTTAACAGAACCTGTTGTTTCTATTCCCTCAAGAAATTCTATATGTTTTTGTCTATTCTTTTCTAGCCTATGAATATGAATTTCTTTTTTTTGAATTACATCTTCAAGGAATACAACATCAAACTTTAGCTCCGTCTTTAATATCATCAAGGAATTAAGTTTAGCCCGTCTTTCTTCTGGGGGTAAATTCCCTTCTTGTATATTTTTTATTTCGGCTTCATTTCTTATTTGATCTTCCAAAACCTCTTTCAGCCTCGCCCTCTGTTCGGCCAAGAGAGATTCTTGCATCGCAATCTTTTCATCGAATTCGCTGTAATTTAGTTCTATTTTCTTTGGTAATTCTTCTTTCATAAAAATCCTTCAATTGATATTTGTATTATACATACAATCCTTTACTCCTCCAAAAATCCCCCGCTTTGGTGGCCCCACAGACCAGCATACACTCCTCCTTTTTCTAGAAGCTCTTTGTGGCTCCCCATTTCCACGATGTTGCCACTCTCTAAGACCACGATTTTATCCATTTTAGAAATGGTGCTCAGCCGGTGCGCTATAACCACCGTCGTCTTCCCTTTCATAAGCTCATCGAAGGCATCTTGGATATATTTTTCGCTCACACTGTCGAGCGAACTCGTCGCTTCGTCTAAGACCAAGATAGGGGCATTCTTCAGCATGGCCCGAGCAATGGCTATGCGCTGTCGCTCTCCGCCGGAGAGCTTGATGCCCCTCTCCCCGACCAGGGTATCATAACCTTTGGGGAACTTCATTATGAAATCATGAGCAAAAGATTTCTTGGCAACAGCTTCCACTTCTTCGTCGGTAGCTCCTGGTCTGCTGTAAGCAATATTTTCCCGAATGGTTCGATGAAACAAGATTGACTCTTGTGGTACGAAAGAAATTACCGAGCGCAAGTCATTCTGCGTGATGTTTTTTATATTCTGTCCATCGATAAGAATGCTTCCCCCAGATATATCAACAAAACGAAGAAGAAGTTTGGTGATCGTCGATTTGCCTGCGCCCGAGTGCCCCACCAGTCCGATCCGTTCGCCCGGAGAGATATCAAGGTTGAAATTTTGTAAAACTGAATTTCCTCCTTTGTAAGAAAAAGAAACATCTTTGAAAACGACATGCCCCTGCCCTATTTTCAACCTCTCGGGCCCCTTGGGGTCAACTATGTCAACGGGTGTATCAAAGATATTAATTACCTCTTGCATATCGGTCATCACTTTCATCGCTTTAGTCAGAGATCTGCCGAGCCCCCATAGAATATCAAACAAATTAAACATGTAAGTTTGGATGAGGACAAACATGCCTAATGATATTTTCCCTTCGTACCAAAAATATATATTGTAATAAAGCACAGCGATTTGCAGAACGCCCATCATTGCGGATTGCGCAATGTTTTGAAAATTGCCGAAATACCAGGCTCTCCTTCTTTTTTTCTCTTCATCGTCTGTAACTAATTTGAAATGAGATTCTTCTTTTTTGTCGCTACTGAATATCTTTATATTTAAAATGTTTAAAATGGCGTCAGAAAACCGCCCCGTTACCAAGGAATCAGCAGACGCTTCCTCAACATCTAGGGGCGTCTTTTTTTTGATAAATAGGAAAGTCACCAAAACATAAAATACCGCCCAACCTAAAAAAGCGTACGCCAGCGCTGGAACTCTGGAAGAAAGAATAAAAACAATACCCAATAAGGTAACAAAAGAAAACCAAATCTGGAAACTTAAAATGTCGATGAGGGTTTCGAAAGACCTCGTCAACCTTCTCGATTTGGCGATGATGCTTCCAGAAAAATTATTGGAGAAAAAGTGGTAAGAATGTTGTAATAGTTTTTCAAAAGTAAAGTCATATAGACGTTTCATGACTTTGCTTTCGAAATATGAAGCCGCATAATCTCCCGTACGAAACCCGAAGTTGTGGGTAACAACAATGATGCACATGATGAAAAAATAATGTAGGGCTTGATTTAAAATAATGTCCCGAGCAAGTGGAGAAGAGAATGAGTCGATGATTGACTTGAAGACCAAGGGCTTTATAAGACCATCAAGGGTTATACCTACACCATAGCTCAAGAATATCAGCAGAAAGGACACCCAGTGTTTTTTCATGTGAGGCCATAGATAATGCAAAATTCTTGAAAAATTAACTTTCATCAGAGAATGCTCCCATTATAGCAGAATTTTTTATTTATTTTTTAAGGCTTAAAAAGTTCGTTCAGTTCTTCTCTTTTCTTTGGATCAGCTTTGGCTTCGAAAAATTTACCAGAGATTTCTTTGTCGCCGAACTTTTTTTGCCCATCTGTCGCCAGATTTATAAGTTCATCAATCGCAACTGGAAGTAGATTAATTTTTTCTCCTCCATCGAGGTCGAGGTCTGCGACTTTTTTCAGTCCTTTGGCAATAAAAGTAAATACTGCCCAATCTATTTTGCTTACAGGTTGTCCAGAAACCCAAAGAATAAATTCTTCTGCTTCGTATCCGCTCTCTTCCAATAATTCTCTTTTGGCGGCCGAAAGCACGTCTTCTCCCTCATCCACTCTGCCCCCTACGGCACCGATAAAAGGTTCATAACCAGGTTGCTCTTGCGCTGTCAAAATAATTTTTCCATCGGGCAATACCGGCAGTACGACAACAGTATCTGGACGCTTTAATTTTTCAAATATTACCCTCGTTCCGTCAAAAAGTTCTTGCTCCCATTGATACACATCAAAAAGCACTCCTTTAAAAACTCTCTTTGCATGTGTGGGCATTGGTTGTCTAGATTTGGGACGAATTATGTTCATTTGAGTATTATATCAAATTTTATGGTAAATTATATTTATGGCGGAAACTTTACAACCATTCGGAGAACAGGAACCGAGACCGGTCTGGAAAGATTTGATTGAGATTGAAAAGTTGATAGCTAACGAAATGAAAAGAATCGACACAAGCGGACCTGATTTTTTAGCCAGAGAAGAACTTCTCGAAAAGTTAAGAAAAAGATACAATTGGTATGAAAAATGGGCATCTTCAACTTCTTTAGATCGAGCAACTTGGGCACAAGAAGTTACAAGGGAAGCCGGTCGGAACGCGTACAGTTCTTACTCATATAAAGTTTTTGATCAAGCAGAGAAAAATTACGAAACAGCTCTGGGCGCTTACGCCCCCGGAGGAATAAGTAAAACTTTAAATAAAATAGAGAATGCCACTATCGACGACTCAGTGCGAGTGTTGGAGAAAATTAAAACTTCCGCCAATAATACTGAAATTAATATCAAGAAAATTGCGAAGGAGTTGTTAGCATACATTTTAGAATTTCAACGCCAAGTAATTTATTTGGATTTTACTGATAAAGAACGCGACGATCTGGAAGAAAATATAGAAATGATCGAATCCAACATTGATGATCATGACCTTCTTGCCCACGCTCTGCCTATTTTTATAGACAAACTCATAGAAATTTTGAGAGAAAAGAAGAAAAAGGAAAAGGAATAAATAGAGTAAAAAAAGAAGAAGGCGAAAGTTTTATTTCCCGCCCCCTTTTCCCACGCCTAAGCATGGAATCTTCTCCAACACCGCCTGTGCCACCACAGGCGGACTTCGGCGATGGGGTGAAACCACGCCCATCGCCGACCACACAGACAGCACCTGTGCATGGGGTCTCACCTCCTTTATTGAGTATACAACTATCGAGACAACTATGTGTACAGTTACCCTTATGAGGTTACAGAAAAGGAAAATTGGGGTGACAAAGGGTAACCGTGTAAAATTCATAT
>MFUV01000012.1 GCA_001787005.1 Candidatus Nomurabacteria bacterium RIFCSPLOWO2_01_FULL_39_18
TTCGCGCGTCCCGCATTTTGGCTTCCAAAAAACCGATGAGTTCCCTACTGGTGCGGGATGGGAGAATCGAACTCCCAACCTCAGTTTGGAAAACTGACGTTTTACCATTAAACTAATCCCGCCAGTATATTGCATTATACATAAAAATTTCTATTTGAGAATCTCTTGGTCTCGATATGGACTATTCATTTGGGAAGCTAAATTCTTCCGCTAAACGCATATTCCAAAAATATAAAGCTCTCATGACATCTTGTTTACCGGAAGCTCTTGCATACATAGCTGGGCAACCTAAATGTTCCGTTGATTTTATAACTAAGGGTTGAGGTATTTGAGAGAATACAGAATCTTTTATTTCTAAAGCAGGGCTTCCATTGGTTTGTCTAATTTCAAACTGATTGGGGTTAAAATCATATGAATGTATCGAAGTTTGTTCCTCGTGAGTTATAAGTTTTTTTAATCTAAAAAAAACTTCTAGATCAGCAGAAGCCAGCGCTAAAATTAAATTTATATTGTTTGTCCATAACGTTGATAATTCTGCCCTGTTTGGTTCTTTCCCCATACTATTTTTATAGACCGTTGGTAATATTTTATGAAGACCCCAAATAACTTTCATTGCATTATCCAACGCTGCATGTAATTGCCATTCAACGCTGGTGTTTATGCTTGCAAGTCCCCCCCCCGCAACCATGTCCCAACATCTGGTATATGCCAACAGTTCAGGCGGTTTTTTCTTCTTTGATTCACCCCCCGAAAAGTCTCTTCTAAGTTCATACATTTTTTCACCCCAAATATGAACTTGAAACTGAATGGCGTGTTTTGCTTTCTCTGCTAGATTTTCAATTTTCTCATATCTTGAATGTAAATAAGCAAGCTCTCTCTTAAAATCTTCCACAGAGATTGGTTGCATACCATACTGTCTTTCATATCTAGCTATAGCAAGTGGAGTATTTTTTTGAAATTCCTCCATTTGTTGCCAAACTTGTTCTGTAAAATATGCTCCTAGAGCAAAAAGTTCTCTTTTCCATCTCGTAAATTCCCTTTCTCTGTTTGCAATAGGAGAATCAAAATTAAAACTTCCATCCCTTAAAGAATCTACCAACGGCATTAAATTAAATGATTTTATACCACGATGAAGTAGGGCAATATTCTGAAGAGTTGTTTTCTGTTCTACTCCTGCGTCACTTTCTAATGTGCCATCACTAGTCGGAGTAGTTTTTTTAGTAATTTTGTCTAGGGAAAAAGGATCCATAATTTATTACCAACTTACCTGCTCGTCCCTATCGGGCTGCTGGGAGTCGAACCCAGCCTAAATGCTCCCAAAGCACTTGTACAACCGATATACTACAGCCCGTTTTAACGTTATTTTACGCAAAAAACTATTTGAAAAGTATACCCTGTCGTGAAGTTTTTAGCAAAATTTACTACTGGGCAGGTCACAAAATAATATCGCTTACCACTTTTACCCTTGCTTTTTTGTTCTTTAAATCAAGAAATACAACCAACAAATCCACTTGCCATTCTTTTTCATCAAACTTTTTTGATAAAAGGTAAGTTTGGATTGTCCGTGACAATCGTTTCAGTTTCCAGGGGTGCATATTGTCTTCTGGTCTATGTTCACTTAGTTCATTAGTAATGTCCCTAATACTATCTCTAGCAACACTTTTTACTTCGATAAAATACAACTTATTAGTCTTTTCAGCTACTATATCTATTTCACCCCATTTTTTAGTATAATTTCGATCTAGAATTGAAAAACCATGTTTCACGAGAAACTTTACGGCCAAATTTTCTCCGATTTCCCCTATTTTTTGTTTTTCTGAAGTAAAAACTTTTGGCATTTTATCTGTATATTTATCAAAGATATCCTAGTTTCACAAGAAACATGTTTCACGTGAAACAATTAGTATAATTTTATGTCTTTTATTAAAATATCCTTATTTTACAACATATTTTTGACATAATTCAGATAAGAGACAATTTTTGACTATGTCCTTTATAAACATTACCAACATAGTTATCCACAGTTTTCCACAGAATACACTTATTTTAATTAGATACTGAAAATGAATAAAGGACACAATTTGTTTGTGCGGGTAAGGAGAATCGAACTCCTACCTAGTGATTGGCAACCACTCGTTCTACCACTAAACTATACCCGCGGTTCAAGTTTACTAAAATTTTCCCTACATATTTCAAGCCACTTCAGTATTTTTTTCTTTAAAGCAACGCTGGATATTATACTATTACCAACCCCGTATTGCAATTTCCTTGTTTTTTCTCTGCCCGTTATTACTTGTGACTTGTAAAAATTGGATTTATGTATATTTAATTTATCGGACCAGACACCAATTAATTTTTCTATATCGTGATCTGGATATAATAAAAGCCAAAATTTGATATTTTGTCTTTTGATTTTTAAAAATTTTTCTAAAAAGCTCATAAATACTAAATGTAAGTAGAATTCCGAATTTGCTAATTTTATGTTGTATCTATTGGCTTTATCTCCTTCACCCGCATAAACCATTAATCCTGCCATAAATAAGGGGTCATTTTTATTAACCTCAAATTCTTTTACAGCATCTTCTTCCACTTGTCCGTATTTTTTTTCCAGCATCAATCTGCGAGCCTCGTTTAATTTTTTTAAATGGATCGTACTGATCTTAGTATTGTTTTCTATATTTGATTTTTTAATATATATGGACCACTTCTCGTTCCTAAACCACTCACAAAGAGTGCTTCGTGAAATACCAAGCAATTTCTCAATTTCTCTATATGTTTTTCCTTGTTTCCTAAGCTCAAATGCTTGTGGCTGGTCGTGTCTCATACTGTATAAGTATATCACGTGAGTTCTTTTTGTAAAATATAAAGAATAGTGTATAATCGTAATATTATTAAGTAATTTTGCACCCGTAGTGAAATGGATATCACAACAGTCTTCGGAACTGTCGTTGGGGGTTCGAATCCCTCCGGGTGCACAACAAAGTGGAGCCACTAAAGAAAAATTTAATAGAAAAAATACCCAAAGAGGTTTCATGTGTAACCGATACGCTCGAAGGAGCTGGTTTTGAGGCATACCTAGTAGGTGGCTGTGTTCGCGATCTACTTATGGGCAGAGAACCAAAGGATTGGGACATAACTACAAATGCCAAACCAGAACAAATTACGGGTCTCTTTGAGAAGACTGTATATGAGAACACCTTTGGAACAGTGGGAGTTTACATATCTACGCAGACAAATGTTTCCCGTGAAACAACTAATGATAGTGTTACTCGTGAAACACCTGAATATTTGGTTGTAGAAGTGACTCCGTATCGACTTGAAGCAAAATACACTGATTTTAGGCATCCAGATGAGGTGAAATTTAGTGATAACCTGAAGGATGATTTAAAAAGGAGAGACTTTACGATAAATGCCGTAGCTATAGATTCTAAAGGACATCTTGTCGATCTCTTCGATGGTATAAAGGACATTGAATCCAAAACAATCAGGACAGTTGGGAATCCCGATGAAAGATTTAATGAAGATGCGCTCCGAATGTTGCGAGCAGTACGATTTGCTTGCCAGTTTTATTTTTCTGTGTCGTATGAAACAACTGAAAGTATTATAAAAAATTCGGAATTAATAAAAAATATTTCGGAAGAGAGAATTCGCGATGAACTTGAGAAAATAATTATGTCGAAGAGTCCTTCCGCTGGTCTTGCAATGTTGCAGAAATTTGGATTATTAAAGAACATTATTCCTGAGTTGGAAGAGGGGATGAGGTGCGAGCAATTGGGGGAGCATATTTATGATGTTTGGGAGCACCTGCTTCATGCTCTACAGCACGCGGCTGACAAGAATTGGCAAATGGAGACAAGACTTTCTGCGCTTTTTCACGATATTGGAAAGCCAAGAACTCGCCGATTGGCAGAACTAGGGGCTCCTCAAGGCAAGACCTTAGGAATTCAAAAAGGTCTTGCCTTTCCCCGCCCCGCCTCCGCAAAAAAGAAATACACTTTCTACGGCCATGAAGTGGTAGGCGCCAGAATGGCAAAAAAAATAATGGAGAGATTAAAATTTCCCAAAAAAGAAATTGATCTGGTAGAAAAACTTGTGCGCAAGCATATGTTTTTCTCGGATACAGAATTAATTACGCTCTCTGCCGTGCGTAGAATCATTGCAAAAGTTGGGAAAGAAAATATCTGGGCTTTAATGAATGTCCGTGAGTGCGACAGAGTAGGAATGAAGAAAAAAGAAGCGCCTTATCGCTTGCGCAAGTACTTCGCCATGATTGAAGAGGCTCTCCGAGATCCGATATCTGTCGGACAGTTGAAAATCAACGGAGAATTTATGATAAAGGAACTTGGAATCAAACCCGGGCCCAGAATGGGGTGGATTTTGAATGCTCTCCTTGAGGAAGTTCTCGATGCGCCGGAGAAAAATACAGTGGAGCACCTATCTCAACTGGTTAAATCCCTAGAAGCCTTACCTGACGGCGCTCTAAAAGCTCTCGGGGACAGGGGAAAAGAAAAAAAAGAAGAACTGGAAGAAGAAGAAGTTGCGAAACTCCATGAGAAACACGGAGTTAGAAAGGAAAATTAGATTTTAGCAATAACAAGCGGTCGCGTACTAATGCTAAATTAAGATACTTCCTGCTGGTAACAAGTCTCACAATAAATAGTTTCCGTGCGGTCGGGGGAGTAGGAAGTTTCGAACTCGACATCGCATTTTTGCGCGTCGTGGGGGTGATTTTTGAGTTCACACATGCAAGAACGGTGCCAGAGTCTTCTCGGATTTCTTCTGCTCATTCTGTCTTGGTGGCGGCACTCGAAGTCTTTGTGCGGGAGGGGAAGATTCATCCTTTTATAGAAATCCAGTTCAGACTTGGTGATGCGGAAATTTTTCTTACAATCTTTGCATACTAGAACTTCTTTCAAAATATCTTCCGTCACGTCTACAATACTCTCTGGCATCGCTTCTTCTTTTATTGTTTCTTTGCCATAGGTGCCGCTTGTTTCGTTCTGCCAGTTAAAGCCTTTCTCTCCCGCCCCTTTTTCATCCATTGGGAAATATTCTTTTGCCAGCGTTTCATTGTAGCCGAAAGGGGAGAGAGCAGGAGGTAAAAATTCTCCATATATTCCTTCATTTTTTAATTGCTCAACGACTTCTTCTTTTATTTTTTGATATTTTTCTTTTCCATATTCTTTGTTTAAAATACAGTAATTTTTTTTATTAAGTCCTACACAACCAAAACAATTTACGCAATTATAGCAACTATCGGAATAGGATGTTTCATTGCAGTACAGGACATAGACAGAACATATGCAGTTTGTACTCTGTAGTGAACCCATTACGTTGTAACAGCGCTCCGCATTGAAATACATGTTATTTACATCTTGGCAGTCGATTGGATCTTCACCATCAGATACATAAGAACAATTTTTTGAATTACGGACATCAAAGAGGTTTACCCCGTCGTGGCAGTTGTACATATAGTCTCCGGTGGCATTGTTGCACTTTACCGATGAAGCGTATTTTACTACTGCGTTAGCGCGCAATTTTTTATACTTTTCTTTTGCCTTTTCAATGGATTCATAAGAATTTAAAATTTCTGCCTTTTTCTTCTCAAATTCTTCTTTGGTGTATTGAATATTTTCAATACAGTAGCTTAGATTACGTCCGTTGGCGCAAAGAATACAATTCTGACAGTTGCGCATATCAAAGGAAAATAATACATCGATACAGTCCTGCAATCTTTCGGAAAACAGACACTTGAAACATTTTTTACAATCAACGCAATCATAGCAAAGTTCTGATTCATAGACAGAAACGCAATCTAGAACAGTTTTGCAATGGTGAATAAGCCGGCTATACATGCAGTCTTCATTATTCTCTGCCGCAAAAATCAAATAACTATTTTTATTTTCGGCGGCATTATTGGTGTAGTCGCTGTTTATGCTATCTATCACCAGGAGCGCAATGCGGGGAATTTTATTTTTTAATTCAAGAAATTGTTCTAAAAATGGTCGTGATTTATTCCAATCCATTTTGTAAATAGTCGGATCCCAACCATCACCCCACCAACATTTATGGCAATAAACAGGAAATGGAGTTTTGCTTGGATAAATAGAAATACCATCTTTTTTACATAGATCACAAGCTCTTTTATACAGCGTTCTCTCATTTCTAAAAGCAATCCGCCTTTGCATTCGGCAGTCGGGACACATAAGTGGTGGCGGCACCTTTATCTGCTCGTAAAAAATTAGATCTTCTTTTCTGATATCAAAATCTTTTTTGCAATTTTTACAGGTTTTTTGCATGGGTGTAGTATAGCAAATTTTTAAATATTGTCAAGTAATATCACCAAAAAAATGTGGAAAACTCATTATTTTAAAAGGTTAATTATTCTTTATGGAAATTTTGTTCATAGGTGTTGACAAATTTTAGGGCTTTGTGGTATATTCTAAATATGTCAGATAACAATTTAAGGTTGGTGAAGACTCTAGAATTTATCGGTTTTTCTGAAAAGGAAGTTTTGGTATATTTGGCGCTTCTGGAATTAGGGAAGGGAACGGTTACCCAGATTTCTCGTAGAGCCGGAATTAATCGCCCTACAGGATACCACGTCCTCGCTTCGCTTGAAGCGAAAGAACTCGTGCAAACTTCCGGTAAAGAGCCGAAGCAGGAATATGTGGCCGAGTCACCGGACCAGATTGAAAAATTGCTGGTGAAAAAAATCGAAAGCGACCAAGCATATATAAAAGAAGCAAGGAAGATAATTCCGGAATTAAGATCCATGCACAATGTTGCCGACCGACCGAAAGTTTTATTCTATGAAGGCAGGGAAGGCTTGGAGAGGGTTTATGAAGACACCCTGACTTCCCACGAACCGATCAGAGCCTATGCAACTTACGATGATATGCAAAATGCTCTGCCGGGGTACTTTCCGGAATATTTTTACCGTCGGGCCAAGAAAGGCATAAGCATTCGGGCTATTTTCCCGCATACCGAGGCGGGCCTTGAATTAAGCACATATAACAAAGAGCAAATGCGGGAGACAGCTATCGTCCCAGCTGACAAGTATTATTTTTCACCGGAAATCAATATTTATGACGACAAAGTAATGATTGCCTCCTGGAAAGAAAAACTCGGTATTATTATCGAGTCACATGAAATTTCCGATGCCATGAAAAAAGTTTTTGAGCTCTCTTGGGCTGAAGCAAAAAGGTTGGATAGTGAATTGAAAAAAACTTAATCTTGATTGGGGTAGAAAATATTTTCAAAAAGTCTTGTGCTATAAGAAGAAAGATTAAAGATAACAGCCAGGGTAAACAAGGAAAGAGAAATTTTTATACTCCAAAACGAGAGCGGAATGGCAATAATCGCGAAAATTACGGGCACAAGAGTACGCACCGTACTTCCACGAATTTCCCGATGACTTATTTCTGGATTTTGTATATGCTCGGAATATATCACATAGACTCGTATCCAGTACAAACAAAGACCAATTAAAATTATATGCGTGCCGAAGATTATGACGGATAATTCATTACTGCTAAACTGTCCGAGAATGCTCGCCGAAAAGGGAATTAAACTTATTAACATAAAAAATAAAGCGTTGATATTGGTCAGCATAGAATCTATGTTTTTAGCATAAATAGAAACAAAAAAATGGTGGGCTCGCCAATAAGTGAAAAGCAATGTGAAACTCAGAATATAGGAAAGCAGAAGAGGAAGCAGATTTTTAATTTCAGACCAAAGCTCTGGGTTACTTATGGGTCCCCAAATAGTTGGAACTTTGATTTCGAAAACCAAAATAGTCATGACTATCGCAAAAATTCCATCTGCAAGCTGGTCCAGTCTGGTGTGATTCATGCGACCATTATAACATTATTAAAAAATAAAAGATAAGATTTTTACCGGTACGGATTTTTTGAAGCTTAAAAAATCTCATCGAGTCTGAGACTCTCAGAGTCGAATGACCTGAAGTTTTCGGCTCGCCAGCCTCAAAACCCCTCAAAAACCTTACCTTTTATTTTTTAAAGCTCGAGCATTACAGGGCAGTGGTCTGAGCCCATGACCTCCGGTAGAATTTTTGCGCTTTTCACTTTTTCCGTCAATTGTTTACTCGCAAAAATATAATCAATCCTCCAGCCGATGTTTCGCGCGCGAGCGTTAGCAAAGTGGCTCCACCAAGTATAATGCCCCGATCCTTTTGTAAAAATACGAAAAGTATCTACAAAGTCAGCGTTAATTATATTTTCAATCCCTTCGCGCTCCTCCATAGTGAACCCCTTTTTGCCCTCATTTTCTTTCGGCCGAGCGAGATCTTCTTCTTTATGAGCTACATTTAAATCACCACAAAAAATAACGGGCTTGCCCTGCCTTTCTAGATCTTTCATATACTCTAAAAAGGCGGGGTCCCATTTTTTATGGCGGAGCGGAATACGAGAAAGATCGTCTTTAGCATTAGGAGTGTAAACACTTACAATATAAAAATCTTTGTATTCGAGGGCGATAACTCGACCCTCTGTGTTGGGGTCTCCGTAGCCATCATTTAGTAATTTATATTTTTTTACAATTTCTTTAGGGATGCTTAGGGCGACCGACATAGGTTCTCCTAGAGATTTTTTCACAAAAATAGCTGTGCCACTATAGCCTGGTCGAGTCGCGGAATTCCAATATTCTTCGTATTCTGGCAGATCAACCTCGCTTTGATTCCGCTCGGCTTTTGTTTCTTGCAGACAGATGATGTCTGGCTGATATTTTTTTATAAATGGCACAAAAAGTCCCTTTTTATGTACTGCCCTAATGCCATTTACATTCCAACTGATAATTTTCATTTGTTTATTATATCTTTTATTTTTTATTATGAAATTTTTTATGGATGTCTCGCAAATGTTTATCGGTCACGTGAGTGTAGATCTGGGTGGTGGAAATATTTGCGTGACCCAAGAGGGCTTGGACTGAGCGCAGATCGGCTCCATTTGAGAGTAGGTCGGTGGCGAAAAGATGACGCATGGTGTGAGGAGTTACTCTTTTAGAAATGCCAGCGATAGTCGCATAATGACGGACAATTCTTTCGATAGAACGACGATCAAGATTGTTGTATTCTTTTCCTTTGTACTTTTTCTTTTTTGTTTTTTCTGTCTGACTAACTTTCTCTGCTGTAGGTTTTTGAGGGACAAAATTTATAAATAAACCCTCTTCCATGTCTTTCCGGGCGGCTAAGTATTTTTTCAAGGCTATGCGAGCTTTTTCTGAAAGAAACACCACCCGTATTTTACCGCCCTTGCCGCGTACGGAAATTTCATCCGAGCTGGTAATGATGTCTCTGGGTAGAGAACAAAGCTCAGCCACCCGGAGTCCGGTTGAAAAAAGAAGCTCCAATATTGCTTTGTCTCGTAGGGACTTGATGTCATTTCCCTTTGGGGCAGTGAGCAGATGTTCCAACTCAAGGGGAGTAATAAGGTCGAGAGAATGTTCTCCGATTTTTGCGAGTTCGATTTGGTCAGTGGATAGAGACTTGATTCCCTGTCTCGTCAGATATTTCAAAAATCGGCGTAAGGCGATCATATAGTAATTTTGCGTTCGTTTGGACACTGTGTCTCCATCTG
The DNA here is from genome assembly GCA_001787005.1 of Candidatus Nomurabacteria bacterium RIFCSPLOWO2_01_FULL_39_18. Classification (GTDB taxonomy): domain Bacteria; phylum Patescibacteriota; class Minisyncoccia; order Phycocordibacterales; family UBA9973; genus UBA9973. Next base: position 9,597 of record MFUV01000012.1, read on the forward strand.
AATTTATTTTTTGTCTATTGAGAAAAAGGCGGAAGTCGCGCACGATGTCTTGAGTTATATCTTCTGGATTTTTCACTCCGTTTTTTTCAGCGAAATCCATAAATTTTGTTAAATAGTGATCGTAATTTTCAATCGTGCGGAGCGCCGACCCCTTTTCTATTTCGTTGTATTCTAGAAATTGAGTTTTAAGCTGTTTCAGCGATGCCATATATGGTAATTATACCAAATATTGTGCGACATCCCATGGATTGCAATTTTAGCAGTTTTATGCTAATATAATAGGCATGTTAGCAACTAAAAAAAAGCAAGCAATTATTAAGAAAAATCAGATACATGAGAAGGATACTGGCTCCCCAGAGGTGCAGGTGGCCGTTATTTCTGCCGCAATTTCAGAGCTAGCGAAGCATTTAAAAAAGCACAAAAAGGATAATCATTCTAGAAGGGGGCTGATTAAGATGGTGGCAGACAGGCGCACTCATTTGAAATATTTAGAACGCAAAAGCAAGCCCCGCTACAATGCGCTAATGAAGAAGATTGATCTCGCTTAGAGGGCGGAAAGATTTTTGAATTTTAGAGCACGGATATTTTTTTACTAAAAAATTCCTCGTGTTCGCGCCGTCGCGCTCGCAAGTCTCTAAAATTCAAAAATCTTTTCTCATATGTTATACTAATACAATGACAGTCATAAAACATAAAGAACAAAGAGTCGGTGTTTTTATCGATACGCAAAATTTATATCATAGTGCTCGCAATTTATATAAAGCGCGAGTGAATTTCGGCGCAGTCCTGAGGGACGCGGTTGACGGACGAAGGCTTGTTCGAGCAGTGGCTTATGTTATAACTACCGAGGCAGGGGATGAAAAAAATTTTTTTGAAGCGCTGATCAAGCTTGGCATCGAAACGAAAACAAAAGATTTACAGGTTTTTGCCGGTGGAAACAAGAAGGCGGATTGGGATGTGGGGCTGGCAGTGGACACCATCAAAATGGCGCACAGAATTGACTGTGCAGTCATAGCCTCCGGTGACGGAGATTTCGTGCCATTAGTAGAATATTTACAAGCTCTTGGGGTTCAGGTAGAAATCGTTTCTTTTGGTAAATCAACTTCTTCGAAACTCCGCGAAGCAGTGGACGATTTCATTGATCTCTCCGAGAATCCCAGAAAATATTTAATCGGAGTAAAATAACTTTTCTTGCTTTTTGGTCCTGAAATGCTAGTATAAAAATAACCTGCCCGTACCGGACGGTACGTTCGGGCGGGTTTACTAGTTAATCGGGTTCGCCTCTAGACACAAAGTACTGTTTCAACTTATTTGTTAAGTTGTCAAACAACACTGTAGTCTGGATACGAGCCTCGTATATAATATGCAAAAAAGAGAGTACACGATTGAAGTTGGCGGCAAAACTTTGACCGCTTCCTTCACGGATTTAGCAGAACAAGCGCACGGTTCAGTGATGTTGAAGTATGGCGAGACGATAGTTCTCGCGACTGCTTGCATGTCCAAAGATCGTCAGGAGGGTCTAGGATTTTTTAATTTGACAGTTGATTACATGGAGCGATTTTACGCATCAGGGAAAATTTCTGGTTCCCGCTTTGTAAAACGAGAAGGCAAGCCGTCGGAGGATGCGATTTTGGCAAGCCGGGTTATTGACAGAACCCTACGTCCGCTCTTCGACCAAAATATCCGCCATGCAGTACAAGTCATTACTACAGTCATTTCGTTAGATGATAATGATTCTGTGATTTTAGCAATAAATGCGGCGTCATTGGCACTCCTAGTCTCCAATATTCCTTGGGCAGGACCGATTGGAGCAGTTCGTATCGGTAAATACAATGGGGAGAACAGCGAAAAAGGGTTTAGAATAAATGCTTCTCCTAAGTTTCGCGAAGAAGGCTCGCAATATGAATTTGACCTGACTGTCTGCGGGAAGGGCGGCAAAATAAACATGATTGAAGCGTCTGCCAGAGAAGCCAAAGAAGAAGATTTAGAGGATGCCCTCGAGAAGGCAAGCGCCGAGATAGCTAAATTAGAAAATTTCCAGAAGAAGATCGCAGCCGAAATAGGCAAGGAAAAAAGAGTAATAGAAAAAGAAAAAATAGACGAAGAGTCAGTAAAATTATTTAAAAAGAACATTTTACCAGAGATGAAGGGAGCAATATTCTCCGGTCCGGGCAAGAGGGAAATTGATGAATTGCACAGCACCTGGAATAAAATGGTAAAAGAAAAATATCCGGAGAGAGAGGACTTTGCCCCAGAGGATCATTTGTTCGACGATACAGAGAATGAGATCCTACACCAGAGCGCGGTCAAAGAAAACAAGCGGGCTGATGGCAGGGCGATGGATGAAGTTCGCGACTTGTATGCGAAAGCTGGCGGGCTTTCTTCAATTCTCCATGGCTCCGGAATTTTTTATCGAGGAGGAACGCATGTACTCTCTGTGCTCACTCTTGGTGGTCCAGAAGACAGACACATGGTTGATGGTATGACAGACAAAACCGAAAAAAGATTTATGCATCACTACAACTTTCCACCATACTCCGGCGGAGAAGTAGGCAGGGCAGGATTTACAAATCGTCGAGAAGTCGGGCATGGGGCGCTCGTAGAAAAAGCGCTCTCCATGGTCTTGCCATCGCCCTCGGAATTTCCATACACCATGCGTGTTGTTTCTGAATCAATGGCTTCAAATGGTTCCACTTCCCAAGCTTCAATCTGCGCTGCGACACTTGCGCTTATGGATGGCGGAGTGCCGATCAAAGCTCCTGTTGCGGGAGTGGCCATGGGGCTCATGTATTTATCAGACGATGAATATAAAATTTTGACTGACATCCAAGGGCCAGAAGACCATCATGGCGACATGGATTTTAAAGTTGCGGGGACGAAACAAGGGATCACGGCTATACAATTTGATGTAAAGGTAGAAGGTGTGCCGATAAAGATATTGGGTGAAGCGATGAGACAGAGCAAAAATGCAAGAATTTCAATCCTTGATAAAATTCATACAGAGATCTCTGCTCCGCGCAGAGATATTTCTCCAAACGCGCCTAAAATATTGATGATCAAAATTAAGCCAGATCAGATAGGCATGGTCATCGGTAGCGGCGGCAAAATCATAAAAGAAATTAAAGAAAAAACCGGAGCGGAGATAACTATTGAAGATGACGGGACAGTGTATCTAACCGGCAAAGCTGGTTCTCCGGAAAAAGCCAGGGATATAATCGAGGAGATAACGCATGAATATGCGGTAGGGGACATGCTCCAAGGTGAAATTGTGAAAGTTGCGGAATTTGGGGCATTCGTCAGGTTGAATGCCTCAACTGATGGCATGGTGCATATTTCCGAACTTGCTCCATTTCGCGTAGAGAGAGTTAGCGATATAATAAAAGAGGGCATGATAGTGCCAGTCAAGGTGATAAAAGTTGATGCGGAAAGAGGCAAGATCAGCCTATCAATCAAAGAGGCGGATAAAGATTTTTTTAGAAAGACTTAATATATTTTAATAAATAAATATGGCAGATGAAATAAAAAATAAAAATGTTGAAACTTATGCCGAAGATATGGCAAAGGCGATTGAAGATGACAAAGGAGGATTAATCAGAAAAATAATACATCAAGAAGAAGAACATGAAATCGAGAAGAAAAAAGTGTCTCCAGAGGCCCAAAGAAACAAAATTTTCGTGTTTGTGGGCGGGCTGCTCATACTTGTGACCTCGGCCCTTTTGTTGTATTTATTTTTTAAAAAAGATATTAATACTGTCGAAATAGAAAAACAATTCACTCCCCTCATCTACTACGATAGGAGTGATTTTATAGAAATTTCTGGATTTAATAAAGAAAAAATAGCTCAAGCCGTTCATAAGGCTGTGCTAGATACAGCAGTGAAAACTGGGGGAGTGGAGGGGATGTATTTGGTTGAGAATAAAAAAGTTGTAGGATTCAAAAGATTCATTGAGCTCATAAAAGGCAGCTTTGTATCAAAGAACCCGCTCGACAGAAGCAGCTATGTGGAGGGTCATTTTCTGATGGGTGCTGTAAACAGCAGAATACAACTTATCATACCTTCAGACGGGCCCGTCTCCGCCAAAGCTTCGGCGGGTAAAGATTTTTTCATATTGCTTAGGGTACGTTCCATTACCGATGTTTTCGAGAGCATGCGGGTTTGGGAAAATAAGTTATTTCTTGATCTGCACGAATTTTTTGGAGTAAATCTTTCAAGCGAGACAGAGTATCTTCTGACCAAAGATTTTGAAAATGGCGTTGTGGCAAACAAAAATGCGCGTATTCTTTACGATAAGGACAAAGGAGCAGTGATGATGTATATCTTTGCCGATGATAATTCAATTGTTATCACCAATACTTCTCCCGCCGCGCAAGAAATAATTCTTCGTTTGGCTTCGAACCAAGTGGAAAAGTAATTTTTATACCGCAGGCAGTTCTACATAAAATGTAGAACCCTTGTCCGCGCCCAGAGACTCTGCCCAGACCCGTCCCTTGTGCGCTTCGATTATTAGCTTGACTGAATAAAGTCCATAGCCTGTGCTGTCTACGTTGATCCTTGTTGAACCCTGACCCCGTCCACCTTCGGTGAAAAGGTGTTTTTTATCTTCTTCGTTTATTCCTATGCCCGTATCTTTGATAGTGATCAAAACTTTATCATCATGCTTTTGGAGTCTCACCGTTATCCCACCCTTCTGTGTATACCTGATGGAGTTATCGATTAAATTATTGGTCACTTCTTTCAGCCAAAATGCGTCACCCGAAACATTGTAAGTATCATCCCCAATCTCGCTTTCTATTTTTATCCCTTTTTCTTCGGCCGAATCCTTTTTCTCATTTATTATTTTTAGGGCTATTTCTTTCAGATCAACAGTTTTCATATCGTACTTAACTATTCCTTTCTGCATATTGGCAACGTTTAAAATCAAGTCTACCGTTGTTATCCCCGTATCGTCAGAGTCGAGTCCCTGCTTGGCTATTTTTTTTATTTCCGGAGAAATTTCGCCGAAAGTTCCGTCCAAAATCCCAGCAAAAATGTATTTAGAGCGAGTAAACGCGCCCTTAACTTTGTGAGTGATAAGATGTTCCAAGGATTCTCTTTGCTTGATTACATTTCTTAAGTTTTCGTTAGCTACTCCGAGTTCCTTGTTCAAGCTATCCACTTGTTTGTAGAGCGTAGCTAATTCAAGATTTCGCTTATAGAGTTCCTCTGTGATTTTTTTGTATTCTTCAGGGGAAACAATGGAGCTGTCGTTATTTAGCATAAGGGTTATTTCAGACTAGACGGCACTTCATCGGGTGGCATTTGAGAAACTATATCTTGAACGGCCTCATGACATACTGCATGGGATGCTTTACCGAAAATTCTTTCATACTGGGTTACGAGACGATCAATTACATCTTTGCCATCACCACTAAAGGACACAGAATTACGAGACTGGTCAATCACAAGTCCAGACACTCTGCTCGCTTCCTCCCAGGCCAAGGGACCAATAATAAGCTCTTGTTCTTTAATTATCCTTATAGGAATTTGTGTTAATTGGGATGAGGGATTCATGGAGTTTATTTTTCTTCTTTAATTTTTTCAAATACATCGCCCAAATTTATTAAGCCAATGGACATTATGAAATACGCCACAAGATAAATGAAATCACCATATCCACCATTGACCCAGGTTTCATTATATGCCTGCAATAAAAAGTTATAATCCGCTATATACTGTATAACCAAGGCAAATAAAATAATCAAAACTTTAGGTCTCATCATTCCACCCAAAAAATCTTTTGACAAAACAAAAACCAAAAGAGCTAAGGAAATGTAGAATGCCTGTCCCAAAGGGTATCCGAAATCAAGAAAGACTCGCAACGGGTTTGACCAATCAAACTCGTAACCTTTTAAGAAAACTATATAAGAGGCAATTAACAAAACCAGGGGAATAACTATTGCTTGTATTTTTTTATTAATAAATTTCAATGAAAGACCTGCTCCAGAAGCTTTGGCGAGAAGAATCGTGGCGTAAGCATAAAAAGGAATACTTAAAAAATAGCCCAAATCAGCCAAAGAAGGGTAGGGAATTTCAATTTTCAAAAATAAATTATAAAAACTAAAAACTGTTTGACCGAATATTTGCAATAATAAACCAATGCAGAAAAAAATGATTGTTTTACCGACTATACTTTTGAATCCGCCCCATGATTTAGATATAAACAATCCAAAAACTACACCCAAAACAGCCATGAGCTGGTACAAGGCGGCCCAAAGCAAGTTAGCATCCGCATGTTGATTGTCCCAGATAAGGGCAATTACTACCCACCACGCCGAGAGTGCCACAAACAAAACCACTGCTGATTTTTTCGCCAAACCCGAACCGATACCAAGGGATTTCATATATGGTTAATTCTACCAAATTATTAATAAAGTATGCAAATTACTTTGTTACTAAATATTTTTTCAAAAAAGAGATCGGATGAAATTTTTTTTTAGTAAATCTCAAGGAATCTATGCCCAGATCTTGTTCAAAATTTAAATATTTTACATGGAAGTTGTTTAAATTTTTCAAATTCTGTTGCATTAGAAAAGGATAACAGCCCTTATAAGACGCATCGGCTTTCTCAAAATGAATAATATTATATTCATTATAGACCAGTTCATTAATAATGAAACCAACTAATTTTTTTTCAACATATAGCGCAAAACATACCAAATTAATTTTTTTTGTATCCTCTATTGATAGTAGTTTATTTAGAGCAAGAAATTCATTTTTATATTCTTCTAAAAGCAAGGAATCTCCTTTGTTCTTTGCCCATTGGGTAAATAAAGAAAGAATGCTGTTTTTATTGTAAATTTCACGAAAATCAATAACCCTTACTTCCCAGTCTTTATTGATTTTTAAAAATTGATGGATTAAATTACGATGGGTCTCATAAATACCGCCCTTCAGCTCCGACAAAATGGGTATGCTATAAATATAGTCAAAATTATCCCTATCTTCTTGTATTTTGAATTTAGAAATATCGATGTTTTTTATAGAGTCTTCTGGTAACAATTTAAGCATCGGTTTGAATCCTTCTTTTTTTGAGAGTCCTAATAATTTTTCAGCTGTTTCATTTACTTTATTATTCCCTAAAAAAGAATAAAAAGGCTCTCCCGTCAAATAATCTGTAAAACGAACGACGAGGTTGTCGTTTAAAGTCGAAAGGAGCATTTCTCCTTTTATATCCCAGGACCACATAGATACAAAATTAAAATCCGAGTAGGGCGGATATTTTTGAGTGAACTTCTCGACATCTTTCTTATCTGCAAGTTCTAATTTTTTAAAATGAGGGAATTCAGGAATCATTTTATGTAAATAATATCACACTTCCTATGATTATGATGAAGATAGCGGCAATTTTGGGTAGCAATACTCGCCTCGATAGATTTTCCTTTGCAATATTTGGAAAAAATTTTGTGGCAAAGAGAGTTAAGAAAAGTACAATTGCTGGCTGCAAGGAGCCTGCCATGAAAACCAAGGCCACCGGCGCGATCAAGAGAGCATAGCTTGCCAAGAGGTTGCCGACAATGTTCAGAATTTCACTTAAGGCATTGAGGGTAAAAATTTTTTCCCCGCCTTGTTTATTCATGAAGATAAATTCTCTGCGATATTTAGGCACAAAAAGAAAAATAATAATGCCGAAACCGCCAAGCCCGACATATTCCCAGAAAGAAGATATCCAGAAATTTTCACTGACGGTCACATATTTAAATATTATCGCAGCAACTGCGATTAGCAGACAGGAGGAGAGCATATACAGCGCTAGCCTCCATTTCAATTTCTTTTTTTCTCTAGAAAAATCGATTGATATTAAAAATACACCCAACAAAATGACCAATGACCCCAACAATTGCTCTACAGAAAGCGTCTCACCCAGAAAAATATATCCCAAAACATAACCAAAAATTGGAATTGTTAGAAACCACGGCACAACCGAAGAAACATCTTCAATCTGGAGAGCAAGCAGATAAAAAATAATCCAAGCAATCATTATTCCACCCGTGGCAATTAGAAGCACTTTATCTTGAAGAGGTATATCGAAAAGACCCGAAGTAAATATGCCGATAGCGACTGCCACGAAGACTCCAATCAGGCTGGAGAAAAGAACTAGCCCGCCAGAGCCGCGTCTTCCAGTGGAATATTTTGCAACTAGATATTGGTCGGAAATATTGACCAATGCCCAGAGAAACGGCGCTCCCAAAGCTATAAAAAACCAATGCATGTGGTTATTGTAACATTTTTTAAGAAGGGCGTGATAGATTAAGGTGTGACTGCCTCTTTTAGTATGGCTTCAATTTGCCCTGGTTGGTTAAGTAAGGGAAATATTTTTTCCATGATTGCTTTTTGTCTTTCGGGTGAAAAGTTATTAGATTTCACTAAGACTTCGGCTATTATATTGGCTTGGAAGTTTGTTTTTGTTTTGAGAGCAGCAATTTGCGTTTCTAAATGATCCATTTCCGAGCCAGTACTGCCATGGGCTTCGTCTCCTTCCAGTCTGTTTTCTTCAAGATTTAAGAGCCGATTTACAAGACCTATAACCTCAACCTCCGGAGAGGTTTCAACAACTGTATTTGGAACAGGCTCGCGTACGGGTGGAGCCGGGGGTTTCCATGAATTATTGGGAAGCATAACTGTTTTTATTCTTTTAAACTGTTAATACTACAACTATACCATAAATTTCAGAATGGCAAGAATTATCTTTAGGACGTTGCCTCATTTGAATGGTATTGCAAAACATGATATCCTATCATTAGGGTCGGATAGATTAATCATTTAAATATTTTTAAAATATGGGAAACGGACCAGAAGATTTAGCAAAAAAGGGAATAGCGCCAGTAGTTGAACATGCAGTGTCAACATGGTCACCTGAAGATATTCAGTTAGTCGCTCAGTGGAAACTTGATGAACTAAGGAGCGGGGAAGGAGGATATAAGTGTCGTTATGTAAGGGTTAAAGATGGACATTTGTCTACATTGGCGAGCTTAATGCATGGCGATACTGAAGACAGTGTTGCCGCAAGTGGTTACTTGCCTATAGAAAATCCACAATTATTGGATCGACTTATCGAATATTACCAACAATTATCCGTTAAATTTCCAAGAGAGGCTGGGTATGATTTAGAAAAAGCTCGGGGAGGGGGGAAAGATAACCCAATATAAAAAATTTGGTGTCGCAAGAACCGTTCTTGCGAGGTTATGATCCTATCGTCTACTTCTTGTACTAAAAGGAAGATTTGTGGCCTCGAGTACATCATTGATATCCCCGACGCCGTAGACTCCCCGTAATAAACTTTGTAATTGACTACGAGAACGCACACCTAGAATTTGTTGTGCTTCATTGTTTGTAATAATATGATTGTGTTCACCAGATTCCTCCATTTGACCATAGTACATTAATAAGGCATTTTTTATTCTTGCTTTTTCCCTCGCTGCCCTCTCTATTGCTGAATGAAGAGGCTGTTTAACAATATCTTGTCTTGACATTTTTTCTTCCATAAATTAATTATACACTTAAGTCTATTTTTTGAAAACCTTTGTGAATTAAAAAGAAACTTTTAACTCGCAAGAACCGTTCTTGCGAACGTCGTTCTAGTTGGTGGTATTTTGTTTACGGCTTGCTAGGTAGATGAGAAGAAATTATTTTTATTTTATAAAATACTTTTTGCTAAATTTATGGGTCTTGCGCCTGCAATATGCATAGGTTCTCTGATGTCCAGTTTTTCAAATTCAGAAACCTGAGATTTTATACGAAATGCAACGCTCATTATTCCAATAACTTTATTGGTTTCTATGTCAATTAATGGGCAACCACTATTTCCGGGATTACTAATAGCGTCCACTATTATAAAATTTCTTGGATGGCTCGGGTTAACTCCATCCTGTTTTATATTACTTACGATAGCCTTATTAACAACAAGAGTGATTCCCATGCCATCTTTGATAAGTTGAGCTGCGTATGGGAACCCGATAAAGTAAGTGTCTTCGCCAACTTCAACTTTTTCGGAATCCCCAAGTTCCATTTTCTTTAGAAGAGTGCTTTGATAATTTTCAATTTGAAATAACGCTACATCAGTTTGATCGTCTTTCTTAATAAAAAATATAGAGAGCCATATGTAATGCTCTAATCCATTTGGGTCTTGTTTGTTCATTACCATTGCCATCATTTTATTTTGAAACTGCGGAGGAGTTTGATTATAAACATGCGCAGAGGTCAAAATTTTTCCGTCGTCTGAGATACAAAAACCGCTCCCGGAAATATTAATTTGATTCTGACCAGGGCTATACCCCACAGCAACAATCGAGGAACGAATTTCTTTTATTTTTTGTTGAAGACTAAAAGACATTATTTAATAAATATCTAATATTGGCATCGTTTATTTGGCATAACATAAATAATTTTTTTAATTTTAAACTCAACTTATAAGAGTGGGTAACTTTATAGATTTCGTAGCTTTCTTTTTTTTGAAAACAATTTTGTTCATATAAAAATTCCGCTGTCCCGGTTGTGATATCTCCATAACTTTCTGCAAACATTATTACATCTGCTGTAGAAAAAATAATAGAAGTTAGTAAAGAAATTTCAGTCTGGAATTTTTCACTATCACCAAATGCGATAGGTAATGTTCCAGTATTCATTTGATCCTTCTTTGCGATTGTGGCTAAATTCGATTTAGTAGCTATTTGTGTATATGAACCACTTATAACTTCTATATTGTTAGTAAAGTTTGTTAGTATGTTGTTAGGGTCTAATTCAAGAATTATCGTTACCATAAAGTGTATTATATAGCAAAAACATTAAAAATCAAAGCCAAAAAATCCATCAGCGTCCTCATACTAGCAGTATTTTCCGAAACAGCAACTGGGTTAAGCTAATTGCTTTGTATATTTAAAATGCTATGATTTGGGTACTGTGATAGACAAGAAAAAAATTAAAGAAAAGCTAGAAACGGAAAAAGATACGCTCCTTGAACAGCTAAGGGATATGGGCAAGCTTAATCCAGAAACGGGGGAGTGGGAGGCGACGCCAGAGGAGGTGAAATTTCCGGAGTCGGACCAGAATGATATGGCGGACAGGTTCGAGGATTTTGAAGCGAGAAGTTCCATGATGAAAACGCTCGAGCCCAGATTAAATAATATTTTGAAAGCGCTTAAAGGATTGAATAGGGAATCTTTCGGCAGGTGCGAAGTGTGTAAAAAAGATATTGAAATGGCACGGCTCGAAGCAAACCCCGCGGCTCGAACTTGCAAGAAACACATGGAAGGATAAAAAAATTATTTTATGTCTTTTGCAAAAGTCTATTCAGCGCAAGTGAATCTTCTCCGGGGCGCTATCGTAACTATCGAGGTGGATATCACAAAGGGGACGCTGCACGCTTTCAGCCTTGTAGGATTGCCGGACAAAGCGGTAGATGAGTCGAAAGACAGAGTTAGCGGAGCGATAAAAAACTCCGGTTACAAATCTCCTAAAGCGCAAAATCAGAAAATAATTGTTTCGCTTTCGCCAGCGGATTTGAAAAAAGAAGGACCGTTTTTTGATTTAGCCATTGCCATCGCGTATCTCAAAGCAGCAGGAGAAATTAAATTTAATTCAGAGAAAAAGATTTTCCTGGGCGAACTCGGGCTTGATGGTGTGCTTCGAAGCGTTCGCGGGGCGCTCCCGCTTGCCGAGGAAGCCAAGAAAAAAGGATTTGAAGAAATATATTTGCCCAAAGAAAATGCAGTCGAGGCGGCGCTAGTGGAAGGAATAAAAGTTTTCGGCGCCGGGAGTTTGAGAGAAGTTATTGCGCATATAAATGAGCAGAAAATTTCAGATAAAGATGATGACGAAGATGAAATGGGACTTCCACGATTTCGATCTAATAGAAAAATACTTCCCCAACCCAGGACCAAAATAAGTTATAAAAAAGAAATGAAAGGCGGGGACTTTTCCGATATTCGCGGGCAAGAAGGCGCCAAAAGGGGACTCGAAATTGCGGCGGCCGGCGGGCACAACATCGCCATGTATGGACCGCCGGGCACAGGGAAAACAATGCTGGCTCGGGTATTTTCAGGACTGCTTCCAGACCTGAGCACCGAAGAAGTGTTAGAAATTACTGGCATACATTCTGTGGCGGGAGCAACAGTTGGCGAACTCGTTTGTTTTCCTCCGTTTCGCTCTCCGCACCATACTTCATCTTATGTGTCGCTCATCGGCGGGGGAACATATCCCAAACCCGGGGAAGTAACGCTGGCACATCGAGGAGTTTTGTTCTTAGATGAATTTCCAGAATTTGAAAAAAGAGTCATAGAGTCCCTGCGCCAGCCGCTCGAAGATAACATCGTTTCAATCTCACGCGCCAAAGGCTCGGCGATTTTCCCCTCGAATTTCATACTCGTCGCGGCCATGAACCCCTGCCCGTGTGGTAATGCTGGAAGCAAAAAGAGAGCTTGTATTTGCAAACCCTCCGACCTAGATAGATATAAAAGAAAATTGTCGGGTCCGATAATGGACAGGATTGATTTATGGGTCTCGGTCGGAAATGTGGATTATAAAAAGTTGGGGGGAGAAGGGACAGGGGAGAGGAGTGAAAAAATAAAAGAGAGGGTTGCTCGGGCGCGCGAGATTCAGAAAAACAGATATAAAAAATTAGGCAGAGCAATAGCCACTAACAGCGAGATGGGGGTAAAAGATCTCTCGAGCATAGTGAAATTAAAAAAAGAAGTGCGAGACTTGCTGGACGATAGCGCTGAGAGGCTAGGACTTTCCGCTCGAGCGTATCATCGAGTCATCAAAATCGCCCGCACGATAGCTGACTTAGAAAATTCTCCGGAGGTCGAGGCGAATCATATTCTAGAGGCAATACAATATCGACCAAAAGTGAATAATTAATGCTAAAATAATGTTATGAAAACTAGAATTGTAAAAGATAAAATAGGTCGGATTGAACTCAACACCCTTGCCCACGAGCAATATGGCGACATCATTAAAGCGGTAGTAGATATAAAACAAGGAATTATGGGGGTCGGCGGTGAATTGCATGTCGATATCCAATCTCTATTAATCGAAAAAGAAAATTCAAGAGGAGAAGACACATGGGGGATAAACTTATATTTAGAAAAGATGGGAGATGATTTTATTGAATTTGATTCGATGATTAACTTAAAACCCAATCTTGGAAATAGGATTCGTGGCATTGAAAATCAAGAAATAAAGGAGAGCATCCGCCAAATTATTAGTAAGTTGATAGAGTAGATTATGAAAACTGTTTCTAAAGAAAAATGGCAATCACTTACTCTTCTGCAACAGCTCGGCAACATCGGAAGCGAAGTAGGACGCGCCGCTAAATGGCAAGGTAAAGATGAAAAGTCTTTCTGGGGAGCGGTGACTCGGGCGATGGATCTATTCGATCTTACTCAAGCTGATCTGCGCTGGGGCAATCGCCGGACAGAGCTTGATCGCGCCAGAGAAGTTTTTGCTGATGCGGTGCTTGGGGGAAGAGAATACAGAAGCAATCTTAAAGATTTAGAAAAATATTTTATGCTTTTCGCCTTAGCTTCACAGAATCAGTTATAAGCAATACAATATCGGCCGAAGGTCGCATAGCCTTTAGTTACCCTTCAAGGGTGACACTGTGGATAAGTACTTTTGTAATTTCTCGACCGGTATCATGCCGTTTAAATATTTTC
>MFUV01000013.1:0-412 GCA_001787005.1 Candidatus Nomurabacteria bacterium RIFCSPLOWO2_01_FULL_39_18
AACACTTGACGCTAGCCCTAAAGCTATTTCGGAGAGAACCAGCTATTACCAGGTTCGATTAGCTTTTCACTCCTTACCACAAGTCATCGGAATGCGTTGTACGACATACCCGTTCGGACCTCCATAAGTCTTTCGACCTACTTCATCCTGCTCATGGCAAGCTCACCTGGCTTCGGGTCTTATGCATACTACTATAATTTCGCGCTATTAACACTCGGTTTCCCTATGGCTCTGTCGTTTTAGCCGACTTAGCCAGCAGTATGAATAAACTCGTTGGCTCATTCTTCAATAGGCACGCCGTTGTAGATCCGAAGACCTACTTCGACTCCTTGTAGACATACGGTTTCAGGTCTATTTCACCGCCCTAATCGGGCTGCTTTTCACCTTTCCCTCACGGTACTAGTTCACTATC
>MFUV01000013.1:482-47567 GCA_001787005.1 Candidatus Nomurabacteria bacterium RIFCSPLOWO2_01_FULL_39_18
AGATAAATTATTTTCGTTTACGGGACTATCACCTTCTGCGGTGTTGCTTTCCAGCAACTTCAACTAATAATTTATTTTTTGACTCTCCTAGATAAATCTACACTGTCATCTTACAACCCCCCTCACCCAGACTAGCGTTACAAGCCTGTTGCTTATTAACGTAATTAACCAAAAATTAAATTGAGAAAATTATTCGCGTAACTACAAAATCTTTTAGACTTGTAGCAACAACGCTAGTCTGGGTGAGGGGTTTGGGCTTCTTCCTTTTCGCTCGCCGCTACTTAGGAAATACATATTTGTTTCTTTTCCTCCTGGTACTGAGATGTTTCACTTCCCAGGGTTTGCTTTCCGAACTTGCGCTCGGAATTATCTCGGTTTACGAGACAGGGTTTCCCCATTCGGAAATCTCCGGATCAAAGGTTGCTTTGCACCTCCCCGAAGCTTATCGCAGCAACGCCACGTCCTTCTTCGCCACTTTTAGTCAAGGCATCCACCGTACGCCCTTAAATTTCCTGTTAAGAAATTTGAAAACCACATTTCTAAGCTCAAAAAAAATTCTATCCCGACCGCTCGGGCATCAAAGATTTTTCAGAGCTTGCTCTTGCCTCCAATTAAAAGACCCTTCTAATTACTGGGGCAAGAATTTAATTTTCAATTTTCATACCATCCTGACTTTCCAAACAAAAAACCGCCTTTCGGGCGGCCTACAGACAAAAAAGAAGTCTGCTTATCAGTGCCGCCTTTTTAAACCCGGTAGTAAGCCCGCTTTCGCGGATCTACTACTGGGTAAACTGTTTCTTGTGGTATTCATACTGATAGGTAGAGTATAGTCGAAAGTAAAAAAGATGTCAACTGTTGACATCTTTTTTGCAAAAACTGAAGAAAATACTGAAAATATTACTTATCAGATACCTCTTCGCTAACCTTTGAAATAAATCTTGCTGCAGCCTCTTTACCACCCAAGCCGAAAGCGAGAGCGCCCCCGATCGACAACATGGCTATTACTCCAGTGAAGAGAACACTCATGTAGTAATCAGCAATACCCAGCTGTCCGAGCGCGATGATAAAAGCAAATACCCAGACGGCATACTTCGCAACAGCGCCAAGCATGTTGGCTGAACTTAAGCCCATAGACCTCGCTGTAGCTGTAGCAGTCTTCGAAAGAGCTTCAGAAACAATTGTAGCAATTATCAAAATCAAAGCAGCGATAATGACTCTTGGCAAGAATCCAAGCACATCATCTTTTAGGAAAGATGCAATATCATTAAGCCCAACCAGGTTAAGCGAAGGAAGGAGGAAAACAATAACTACAAACCACTTTGCCACTTGCCCGATAAAATATCCAGAGTCCAGAGTCATTCCTGCTTTTCTAAAGAAGTTATCCGCCCCAATAGATCTAAAAAGCATATCTATTTTCAAGGCGCTGAAAACCTGCTCGAGAGCTCGAGCGATAACGTTACCTAAAAGCCAGCCTATGATAAATAATATGACTGCTATTATAAACTTAGGCGTAAACTGGATAAAACCCCACCACAAACTTTGAAGTGATGAATTAAAAACGTCACCCCATGTAAACCAAATATTATTCATAATCAATAAAAAACCGTTAACTAATAAAGACCTTTAAAGTTTCGACCTTATAAAGTGCTCAATACATTATACCAATTTTTAAGCCTTTTTTAAAGCCTGTGTGGATAACTCTTTGGTCTGCAGAATAATCTCATGGGGGTAATCAAGGATATCTCGCACAAGTTTGTCATACATATTTAGCCTATAAATAAACTCTTTTGTTTCAAAAACAGCATAAATGAGCTCTACCCCTATTAGGGCTTCCAATTTCCGAACTCCTTCTTCAATCCCAGCTTTTCGGAGCTTATCTCCCACTATCAATAGATCTACCCGACTGTCATCATTTTTAGTAAAAACACCAGAAACTATAATCAGCTTAACTTTCCCAACCTTTTTAAAACTGTCTAAAATTGATTGTTTATTGAAAGTATCAGATCTAACTAAAAGCTCTTTAAATTCGCTAACATATTTAAAAAGAGGATCAAAAAACCATTCCAAGGAGGTTGAGGAGTTCTTCTTAATGAAATTAACGGAGGCCAACAACCTCAACTCTCGACGGACGATATTAGGACTCACTCGACTCCGCTTCGCCACATCTGTATTCTTGAAACCCTTGCCTTTATTCAACAGAAATAGACGCATTATCTTTACTCTGGCCGCACTGCCTAATATTTTTTCCAAAATTTCCATAGGTTGCATTATAATGCTTTCCTCGTAAAAAACAAGTGAAAAGTTTTAATGCTGGTAGAATCCTCTTGCTTCCGAATCAGGAAGCATTATAAGATTTACACCCTTTGCCTTGCAAAGCTCCACTATTTTTTCATCATTGATCGAACCGCTAGTGGAAAAAATAGTTTTTATTCCTTTATTTATTAAAACTTCCGGGGCATCAGGAAAAGGAAAGAAGCTGTCGGAATATGCCACGGCTCCGGTTAAATCTTTATCTCCAGCACGGAGGATAGCCAAATTCGCCGCCCCAACCCTGTCTTGTTGCCCCACCCCATTACCCAGAAGCTTTCCGTCTTTAACTAAAGTTACTGTGTTGCTGTTTGAAGTGCATCCCACAGCCCAAGCCAAGATGATATCCTTAATAATTTTAGTGTCAAAGAGACACTTTGACATGTCTGGTACAAAAGTATAGTTCGGCTGGGTCAAAAATCCACCCCGCACATAACGAAATCTTGGACTTCTGTCTAGTGAATCCAAACCAGCTTTTTTTATATTTTTATTTACTAAAATTCTACATTTCCCCTTTTTTCGAGCCAGAATCTCGATGGCTTCTGGTGTAAAGGACGGCGCAGCAACTAAATCCAAAAGTCGTCGCCCATCGCCTGCAAATTTATGAATTAATTCTTCGGCAATTTTCTCATCTACTGGAAAATTCAACATCACGCACCCGCCAAAGATTGCGTGCAGATCCCCCGATAGCATCTTGTCGACTGCGTCCAAACCAGACTCTCCTACTCCCGCCCCACAGGCATTTCCATGTTTTGCCCCAATTACAACATCTGGAACTTTATTAAAATTCTTTTCAAAGCCAGCGCCGATGTGCGTCATTGTCTGTAGCATCCGGTCTAAATCGCATATGTTATTATAAGACAATGGACTCCCAGCAATAAGAACCCAGTCAGAAATTGTAAGCTGATCTTTTTTACCAAGGGTTCCCCTTGGTATTTTATAAAAGCTAGCGGGTTTTTGATATGCATTCTCCCCATAAGCGCATGCCAAAACCTTTTCTCCAAAAATTCCCTCATGTACACCTTGGCTTAAATATTTCCCTGAGATAGAGCAGTACCACGCCGCCAGCGCTTCAGCTTTCGCTGATAAATTATTTATGAATTCTTCACGATTGGGTTCTCCATTTTTCAGCCACTCAATAGTTTTTGCTCTGTCTTCTTTATCGCAGATAGTAATACGCCTGCCCTTCGCGCTCGAACGTATCAAGGCCACACCCCCCATATCTGTTTTTTCTATCACAGACTCCTTTGTCGCGCTTGGATTATTTATTTCTTCTTCTAGTGGGTATAAATCTACACAAACCATATCGATCCACGGAATTTCATTTTTTTTTAATTCCTCCAAATGCTCTGGCGTATTTAGAGCCAATAATCCTCCGTGAATTTTAGGATGTAGAGTCAACACTCGATGGCTTAAAATAGGTTTCATGCCCGTGATCTCCGCAATATCTGTCACCTCGATGCCGACATCTGACAAATACTTCGCCGTACCGCCGGAAGAAATTATTTTCCAGCCTAAAGCAACCAACTCTTTGGCAAAGTCGGCAATACCCGTCTTATCGTAGACCGATATCAGAGCAGTTTTCATTAGGTATATTCTACTTTAATTCCACTTTTCCGCCAGCTTCTTCAATCTTTTTCTTCAAGTCTTGCGCTTCTTCTTTCTTCATTCCCTCCTTTAGATTCCCTGGAGCGGCATCGACTAGGTCCTTAGCATCCTTAAGTCCGAGGCCCAAAGCTTCTTTCACAATTTTCATAACAGCAATTTTTTGTTCTCCAGCAGATGCTAGAACGACAGTATAAGTACTCTGTTCTTCCGCGGCAGGCGCACCTGCGGCACCGCCAGGTCCGGGGGCAGCGACGGCTACAGCGGAGACGCCAAATTTTTCCTCTAGCGCCTTCACAAGTTCATGTAATTCAAGCACGGACATCTTTTCTATTTTTTCTATAAGATCTTTAAATTTATCCATAATAATTTTTTATTAATTTCTAATTCTTCGACTTTGCTATAGCATCCAAGACAACCGCGAACCGTTGTATTGGAGAATTGATGAGATTCACAAATTGCGCATAAAGAACTTCACGACTTGGAATCATGGCTATCTCTGTCATTCTTTCTCCACTGACAAACTTCCCTTCAAAAATTCCCCCTAAAATACTCAAAATTCCCTTGTGGGTTTTTTGAAAATTGTAGACTTCGCGAGCCCCGGAAGTTTGATCTTTGGAATATGCAATCGCGATCTCTCCCTTCAGTTCTGGAATCTCTCCTTCAGCTTTACCCTTGAGCGCTCGAGCAAGCAATGTCTTCCTAGAAACTTTATAGCTCACTCCTTGATCTCTCAAATCTCGGCGTAATGCTGTTTCTTCGCCCACCTTCAACCCGTGAAAATTCACGAAAACAACAGAGGCGGATTCTTTGATCGCTTTATCGAGCTCTTTTATCATTTCTTCTTTTTTTGATTTTTGTAACATAATTTGTTTTTTAAATTAAAAAACGGCTCGAGAGCCGCAAGTTTTATACTTTAATCTGAAAGATTTTAGTATTATCGACCCACTAAACAGGATTTACCTGTCCCACCACGGGACAAACCTGTTTTCTTTGCGGTAAAACCACTATATCATAATTCTATTACTTTGCAACTCCAATATTATCTAAGAGGTTCCCATTACCCCCTTTATCAATATAATTCACCAAGAAAACCCCAATCAATCCAATAATTATCATGGTGATAAAAATAATTAAAATTTTAAAAAAATGCTTTGTCGCCATGGTTCTATTTTATCACCATGGTCCTGAGTTTGTCGAATGGACCATAATTAAAAACGATATCCGTTAAACCATAAAATAACAAATAAAATAATAAGAACCACGAGGAGGGAGTGCCAGACGTCCCAACCCGAATATATATTTCTCTTTTTTAGAAAATCAGTAAGTCGCTTGTTGCCCTCATGAAAAAGAAGAAAGGGCAACACTGCTATCATGTACCAAATTTTAAACAAAAATTCAAACATGCTTTGACTATATTATACAATAAAATGAAAAAAATGGCTCCTGCTTATTTACCTCTTCAATTTTTACCATTAAGTATTCTAGCCCTCAAACTACTGGAGGAAAAATTGTGTTCACGGGTGTTGAAAATTATCTTGATTGGCAAATCATCGCCGGTAAAGTGCTTGCCCTTCCAATCTGTTCCGATAAAACGAATATCAATATCAATTTTTTTTAATAGTTCATATAAATCCGCCTCAGTATTGTATGGAATTATTTCATCAACATATTTACAGCCCCGGAGTCGGATTAATCTTTCTTCCATAGTTTCTATCGGTTTATTTTTTTCCGGTCTATTAATGGTTGGGTCGGTCTGAAGCCCCACAACCAGAAAATCACATTGATCTTTGCATTCTTTAAGCATCAAAACATGTCCTGCATGCAACAAATCCATCGGCCCGCAAGTGAATCCTTTTATCATATTGAATATTATACTATAATGTAAAAAGCAGTGAAGGGCTTATTAATACAATTTAAGATGTTTCTCATCTTTGTCGTTGATTTGATCGTGGCTTTTGGCGCTCTTTCTTTGACGCTTTTTCTGAGGTATGGGGGAAATGATTTTTATTCTCAAATAACTGCCCACTTTATTCCGTTTTCTATAATAATTTTATTGTTTTTACTTAGTTTTTATATATTTAATTTATATTCTTTTAGATTTAACAAAAACATAACGGAATTTATTAATTCTTTTACGAAAAGCTTGGCAGTTTCATTTGCTCTCTCTGTTCTGGTATTCTATGTATTTGGAGATTTTTTTAAATTAACTCCAAAGACAAATCTAGTTTTATTCACGGCAATTTTTGGTATTAGTGATTTTTATTTAAGAATACTAATAAAAAGATATTTTGCAAAAAAGGGAATCAACAGAAAAATAATCATCATAAGTGAGGGAGAAAACGGCTTGATCGCAGAGTTAAAACAAAATCAAAATATTGGCTACGAAATTATACAAGAAACAAGTTGCTTTGATTTAAGCGAAATAATTAACCTTGATCCTGATTTGGTTGTAATAGATTCAATTACAGAAAAAGAATTCGATAAAATTTATACTCTCATAAAAAAAGGCGTCTTCGTGTATACTATAAATAATTTTTATACGGAAATATTTCAAAAAGTTCCAACTGAAAAAATAGAAAAGGAAGAAGTGGTAGATTATCTGAGTAGAAATAGAACTATTTTTAATTTTACGAAAAGGGCCTTAGACGTGATATTGTCTTTAGCGTTAATTCTGATCTTTTCCCCCCTTTTTGTCATTATCCCGATTTTAATTAAAATCACCTCCAGGGGACCTGTACTATTCAAGCACAAAAGAATCAGCTTAAACGATACAGAATTTACCATTTATAAATTCAGGTCCATGTATATTGATGCAGAAAAAAAAGGCGCTATGTGGACAGAAAATAATAAAAATGATTCTAGAATCACGCCAATTGGCAGATTTATGCGACAAACACATATAGATGAAATACCTCAAGTGGTGAATATTCTAAGGGGGGATATCTCCTTTGTCGGTCCCCGACCAGAAAGACCGGAATTTGTAAGCGAACTGAAAAGGGACATACTTTACTATGACTTAAGACATTCCGTGAAAGCTGGACTTACTGGTTGGGCTCAAGTGAATTATAAATACGGTTCTTCGGTGGATGACGCCAAAGAAAAATTAAAATATGATTTTTACTATATAAAAAACAGGAATATTTTTTTTGATATTTTAATTGTTCTCAAAACAATAGCAAAAATATTTACTTATTAAACATGGAGCGAATTAGAAAATTTCTTTTTTTAAATACTAGTCCCAAACAAACCATAATCAAAAACACTTTCTGGCTTTTTGCCGGAGAGGCCTTAGGACGTTTGTTGAAAATGGGCTTGATTATATATGTCGCCAGAAAACTGGGAGCCGATGGCTGGGGAATTTTTGCCTATGCGCTTTCCATTGCTTCTTTGTTAATGATTTTCTCTGATATAGGCATAGGTTCGCTCATCACCAGAGACGCAACTCAGCAGAAAAACGACTACCGGTCTTTTATTTCTGCGGCTTTATTATTAAAAAGCATTCTTTTGGTAATTAGCGTTATTTTGGTTATCTTTGTAAGTCCGTATATATCAAATATAGAAGAAGCAAAAATTTTATTCCCGATCATCGGTCTTATTTTTTTATTTGATTCAATCCGGGATATAGGTTTTGCCGCAAACCGAATACTTGAAAAAATGGAAAGAGAAATGGTTATAAAAGTAATCATGAATTTTGCAATATTAGTATTGGGCATTGTCTTAATAAAAATAAATCCTCTGCCGGTATCGGTGGCGATAGCTTACGCTGTGGGAAGCGGAATCAGCGTCATTTTAATAACGCTGATTATAAAAAATAACATATTGGAATTTATTACAAAAACCAATATAGAAACGGTGAAGAGTATTTTTAAAACAGCCATGCCACTGGCTATTGTCACTCTGATTGGCAGCATTATGGGAAATACCGATATATATATGCTGGGTATCTGGAAGACACCGGAGGATATCGGTCTCTATTCAGCCGCTCAAAGATTTCATCAGTTCATCTTAATAATCCCTTCAATGATTGCAACAGCCACGCTTCCGCTAATGTCGAGATTGGCAAACAAAGACAACTTGAAATTTAAGGAAGTCTTAGAAAAAACCCTTTCGGTATTTATGATTATAGGAATACCGACTGCGTTTGGCGGACTGATTTTAGCGGATCAAATCATTCCATTCCTTTTTGGTCTGGAATACATTCCGGCAATACCAGTATTGCGGATACTAATGATAATGCTACTGGCTTCTTTCCCTCTATTTTTATTAGTAAATGCTATTTTTGTATATAATGAACAAAAGAAATTGGTCCTGGCAAATGTTTTCGGTGTGCTTATGAACATATCCTTAAACTTTTTATTGATCCCAAAATTTGGCATAACGGGAGCGGCTTTCGCAACTCTTATTTCCAGCATAATCGTGACTTATGTTATTTGGGGCAAAATGAAAAAAATAAATTATTTTGAGATATTGCCTAATTTAAAAGAAGTAGTTCTGCCCGCCTTCATTATGTCTTTGGTGATTATAATGATTAAAAAGTTTGGAATTGATGTGATATCAAATATCGTAATATCCTCTGTAGTCTATTTTTCAATTGTATTGATGACGAAAAAAACAATTTTAAAAGAATTACAGGAAATTTTCGGTAAATAAATTACTTTTAATCTAATTATCCGGAGAAGAATGAAGTGGAAATTTTAGTAAACCTATACTATAATGGAAGATACTGGTATATTTATCCCCGATGAAAAATAACACGAAAGGCATAATATTGGCAGGCGGGAACGGCACCAGACTCTATCCGCTAACGTTCGCAACGAGCAAGCAATTGCTGCCGGTTTACGACAAACCAATGATTTTTTACCCTCTGTCGATCTTGATGCTAGCAGGGATCAGGGAAATTTTGATTATTTCCACACCCCACGATTTGCCGGATTTTAAAAAACTTTTAGGTAACGGTAAAAATTGCGGGCTCAAATTGTCTTATGCCGAACAGCCGTCTCCCGATGGGCTGGCTCAAGCATTCATTATCGGCGAAAAATTTATCGGCAAAGACAATGTGGCAATGATTCTGGGTGATAATATTTTTTACGGTAACGGTTTAGTAAAAATTTTAAAAGAAACAGAAAAAAAACAAGGCCGTGCAACTGTCTTTGGATATTATGTTAACGACCCGGAAAGATTCGGCGTTGTTGGATTTGATAAAAAAGGGAAAGTTACTTCCATTGAAGAAAAACCAAAAAGGCCAAAATCCAATTACGCGGTTACTGGTCTTTATTTTTATGACAATAGAGTGATTAATTTTGCAAAGAAAATCAAACCAAGCGACCGTGGGGAATTGGAAATAACTGACATAAACAAGCTTTATCTAAAAGCTGGTGATTTAGATGTTAAGTTGTTAGGCCGGGGATTTGCTTGGTTGGATACTGGCACTATCAGTTCATTAATGAATGCAAATGATTTCATTAGAATTGTCGAGGAAAGACAAAATACTAAAATTGCCGCGCTGGAGGAAATCGCCTTCAAGAACGGATGGATTGGACACAATAAATTAATGAAAACAGCAAAACAATATGAAAAATCACAATACGGACAGCATCTGATGCGGGTGGCCGAGGAGAGTTACAAAAAATAGATAGTTTAAAGGATAAGAATGGCATGAAAATTATTCCAGCAAAGATAAAAGGCGTTCTGATAATCGAACCGGATATTTTTGAAGATAATCGCGGATGGTTTGTCGCGTCTTATAATAAGAAAAAGCTATCGGAATTCGGAATAAATACCGAATTTATTCAAGACAATCATTCTATGAGCAAGACAAAAGGCATCTTGCGGGGCCTTCATTTCCAAAATCATCCTTTTTCCCAAGCCAAGCTGGTCTATTGCACTAGGGGCGCCGTCCTTGATGTTGTCGTGGATCTGCGCAAAAATTCACCAACGTACAAAAAATGGCTTTCCACTCTACTTTCGGAGGAAAATAAAAAGTTGCTTTTTATTCCAAGAGGTTTTGCGCATGGATTTATAACATTGACTGATAACGCCCTATTTCAATATAAAGTGGACAATGATTACGATAAGGCGTCGGAAAGAAGCATCAGGTTCGATGATCCCGAGATCGGCATAGATTGGGGCAACGCGAATCCTCTTTTGATAGACAGGGATCGAAATGCGCCGTTATTAAAGGATTGCGATATTAACTTTTAGAAATTTTCTATGAAAATATTAGTTACAGGCGGAGCAGGGTTTATAGGTTCCAACTTTATTATTTATATAATGGAGAAATATCCTGATTATAAAATCGTCAATCTAGACAAATTGACCTATGCCGGAAACTTAGAAAACCTAAAAAAAGTGGAGAATAATCCAAACTATACATTCATTCACGGCGATATTTGCGATAGGAAAATTGTTGAAAGAGCAATGGAGGGATGCCAGACAGTTGTTCATTTTGCGGCGGAATCGCATGTGGACCGTTCCATCGACCAACCGGCGGTTTTCATCCAGACCAATATCATTGGCACTGAAATTTTGCTAGAAGTCGCGAAAGAATTAAATATTAAAAGATTCCACCACGTCTCTACCGATGAAGTCTTCGGCACACTATCTCTGAATAATTTAGAAGAAAAATTCAACGAAACTACCCCGTACTCCCCCCGTTCTCCATATTCTGCTTCTAAAGCCGGTTCCGACCATTTAGTTAGGGCTTTTTTTGAAACTTATAATTTCCCCGCCACTATTTCAAACTGCACGAATAATTACGGACCGTTTCAGTTTCCCGAGAAAATAATTCCGCTTTTTATAACAAATGCTTTTGAAGATAAGCCCCTCCCCATTTACGGCAAGGGTCAAGCTATCCGTGATTATCTTTATGTCATTGACCACTGTGTGGCTCTTGATTTAATAATTCACAAAGGCAAAATCGGAGAAACATATTGTATTGGTGGCGATTCCGAGAAAAATGGAGTGGAGATTGCTGACACTATTTTAAATTTACTAGATAAGCCACAAAATCTAAAAACCTTTGTGGAGGACCGCAAGGGACACGATATGCGCTACGCGATGGATCACTCAAAAATAACCAGAGAACTGGGTTGGAAACCTTCAGTATCATTTGAGGAAGGAATAAAAAAGACAATTGCGTGGTATAAAAATAAAAAATGGAAAAAATAAAATTAAGCATTTGTATTCCAACTTATGAAATGCGCGGAGAAGCCAAAAGAGTCTTGACTCGCAGTTTTGATATATTAAAAAAACAAACCTTCAAAGACTTTGAAGTGGTTGTTTCCGATAATTCAGAAGATGATATTATAAAAAATCTTTGTAAAAATTCCGAGTATCAATTACTGAATATAAACTATTTTAAAAATCCAAGAAAAGGCATAGCTCAAAATACAAATGAAGCGATTAAGAATGCTAAGGGAGAAATTATAAAAATTCTATACATGGACGACTATTTGGCAAATGAGAATTCTCTCCAAAGAATAGTAGAAAATTTTAAAGGATATTGGTTGGTTACAGGATGTGAGCATGATGACAATAAACATAGATACAATCCACATTATCCAAAATATAATAAAAAGATATATTACGGTAAAAATACCCTTGGCTCTCCTTCGGTCCTAGCCATAAAAAATGGAAATCCTTTACTCTTCGATGAGAATATGACTTGGTTGCTGGATTGTGATTACTACAAGCGAATGCACGACAAGTATGGAGAGCCGAACATTTTAAATGAGGTAAATGTGATAATAGGAATAAGTGAACATCAGGTTACAAATATTTTATCCAATTTCGTTAAGAAAAAAGAGTATTTATATATGCTAAAAAAATACAAAAAAGAGCTATTCTATTGGCTGAAATTGTGGTAGAATAATCTGCATGATACCTGTATTAAAACCAACAATAGATAAAAGAACGAAGAAAGAACTTTTAAAAGTGCTAGATTCCGGCTGGTGGGGTTTCGGTCCAAAGACATTGGAGTTTGAGAAAAAATTCGCGGAATATGTGGGAACAAAATATTGCGTGGCAACAAATTCTGGAACTTCGGCATTGGATTTATGCCTTAAAGTTTATAATATCAAGGGCGGTGAACTTATTACTACTCCGATGACATTTGTGTCTGATGCTATAGTTGGGGAATGGAATAATATGGATGTAACTTTTGCCGACATTGACCCTAACACTCTTTGCCTCGACCCCAAGTCTCTAGTTATTACAAAAAAGACAAAAGCCATAATCACGGTTGATTCGCACGGAAGATTGGCCGATATAAAAGGAATAAGAAAAAAATTCAAAGGTTTAATTATCGAAGATGCCGCGCACGCAATGTACACCCCCGGTGCAGGTAAGGATGCAGACATAACCATTTGGAGTTTTCAAGCCGTTAAGTCTATGCCAATGTGGGACGGCGGAGCCATCACCACGAATGATGAAAAAATTTACAAAAAATTACGTACTCTGACATGGTTAGGCGTGGAAAAATCAACATATGAAAGAGCAGTGGGTAAAAAGTACACTTGGGATTATGATATTATCCAAAGCCAAGGAATTAAGGCGTATATGACAGATACCCAGGCAGTTGTGGGATTGGGTCAGTTGCGCAGACTAGAGAAAACAAATGCTCGCAGAAGAGAAATAGAATCCATGTATAATAAGGCATTCAAAAATATGCCCCAAATAAAAATACCCATGCACTCCCACACAGTCCAGTACTACACGATGAAATGCGAAAACCGAAACGAACTGTCTGAGTTTCTCGCGGATCACGATATAGTAACCTCGGTTCATTTCAAACCCTTGTCGGAAATGACTTACTGGAAAAAAGCGGTAAAAAGGCCTCTGCCAGTAAATGACAGGGTTTGGCTAAAATTGCTCACCTTGCCGGTTCACGACGCTTTAACTAATAAAGGAGTAAAATTCATTATCAAAAAAGTAAAGGAGTTTTATGCGAAATAAAATTTTAATTACTGGCGGAGATGGAAAACTGGCTACAGAATTAAAAAAACATCTCAAGGGAGATTACTTGAATAAAAAAGACTTCGATTTCACGAAACTTATTATGCTTAAGAAAAAGTATGATTTGATCGTACACGCTGGCGCCTATACAAATGTAAAAAAAGCTGAATTTGAAGAAAAAAAAGAATGCTTTATGGCGAATGTTTATGGAACATTTAATCTTGTGCAACATTATAAGGATATTCCTTTTGTATTTATATCTACCGAATACGCCCATAACCCCATTAGTGTATATGCTGTAACCAAAAAACTGGGTGAAGAAGTAGTGAAAACACATCCCAATCATCTAATCATTAGAACTTTATTTAAGCCCAATCCCTTCCCTTTCCCAAGAGCGTACAAGGACCAATACACTCAAGGCGACTATGTAGATGTCATCGCAAAACTACTTGCAAGAAGAATAAAAAAATGGAATAAAAAAACATGTAAATTAGAATATTTGGGCACGGGCAGAAAGACGATGTTTGAACTTGCAAAAAGAACTTGCCCGGATGTGGAGCCAAATAGCATTTATGATTATATGAAAGAAACCGGGCTTTTTATTCCAAAGGATTATGAGTAAAATAAAGCTTCCTAATGTAACTTTATGCTGTTTTGGATCAGAGAGATATAGGGACCAGCAACAAAGGGCTCTTGATTATAGCTCAAAAGGGATAGAATTCGGAGCTGTAAAGAATATTATTGTAAACACAAATACCATCGATGAATGGAACAGAGCTGTTGTATTTGATTTAGGAGACCACATAGATACTGACTTTGCCCTGCTGATACACCACGATGGAGGAGTGGGAGAACCGCAATTGTGGCGAGAAGAATGGTTAAAATATGATTTTATTGGCTCCCCTTTTCCACTGCCAACAGATAATTTTTCCTATCGAGATATTAATGGAACAATCCAAAGAGTTGGCAACAGTGTATCTTTGAGATCAAAAAAACTCCTGCAATTACCAAAGAAGATAGGAATGGAATGGAAACCCTTTCATGGATTTTATAATGAAGACGGTTATATTTGCGTGAATATGAGGCATATTTTTGAAAAGCATGGATGTAAATTCGCTCCTTTTGAAGAAGCGCTATTATTCGGCCGAGAAATGCCCCTGCCGGAAAATAAAGGTCTGAAAACTTTTGTGTATCATAAAACAATAGGCGAAAATGCCTGCTATCCAAATTTTGAAATAGGCAACTCGTTAGTTACTGAAATGTATAAAGGTCAAGGGTTAGGAAATCAGCTTTTTTGTTATGTTGCCACGAGAACCATAGCCGCAGATAAGGACTATGATTTCGGCATTATGAATAGAGAATTATTTAAAGGAATTGATTTTTTAAACCTAGATTTCGGGAAAAAAATAATTGGAGGCAAGGGTCCCGAAGGCGGCCCGCCAACAAAACTACCAGAGGGTATAAATTATTATTATAATGAAAAGAAGATAATCCACCCTGTTGATGGATCTGATATAAGATTGTATGATAAAAATCTTGTCAATGTTTTACCCAATACTAAAATAGACGGCCTGATGCAAGATGAAAAATATTTTGAGCACAGAAAGCCGGAGATTAGAGAATGGCTAAGGGTGAAACAAGAATATGAATGCTATGATTATGCGGACGATAATATTTGCGTGATAAACTTCCGAGGTGGAGAATACGCGCGACATAAAGACCTGTACTTGAACAAAAAATACTGGGAAGATGCTGTGAATAATATGCTGAAGATAAATAAGAATTTCAAGTTTGTTGTAATCACGGATGATGTATATGAAGCAAAGAAATTCTTTCCAAATTATGATGTTTTTCATTTCAGCATTGGAAAAGATTACAGCATAATAAAAAATGCGTATTATTTAATCCTTTCTAATTCAAGTTTTCCATGGTTCCCCGCTTGGCTGTCAGAAAATCTTAAATACTGCATTGCTCCAAAATATTGGGCAAGACACAATACATCCGATGGATATTGGAGTTGCGGTTATAACATCACCAAGGGATGGATGTATCAGGACAGAGATGGAAAACTGAACGATTACGCGACTTGCATCAGAGAATTCGAAGAATATAAGAAAAATCATCCAGATTTTTTTAATGTAAAAAATAATAAAATCAAACAACTCAAGAAAATCAATCCCTTTTTGTTTTTGAAGAAAAAAATAGGCGGTTTGCTTTCACTCAAGACAAAAAATTTAATAAGCAGATTTATAAAAATATAAAAATGAAAATTGAGAAAAATTTTTTAATGGTTTCAAACTACAACGCTGACATAAGTTGGATTCTAGACTACACTGATAATTACATCATCTATGACCGAAGCGACACAGATGAATGGATAAAGCCTTTTGATCCTAAGAAGGTGAAAAAAGTAAAAAACATCGGATGGGATATTTATGACAAATTGACCTATCTCATAGACAATTACAACAATCTGCCAGAGGTAATTATTTTAGCAAAAGGAAACTTTTTTAAATACATATCAAGAGAAGAGTTTAACCTGAATTGTAATAATACACACTTTACTCCCCTTTTGACAAAACACCATAAGACACATTTGCCTGTTTGTTTTTACGATAAAGATGGAATGTTTAATGAAGTAAACAATAGCTGGTATTTAAGAATATTCCCTGCAAAATACTTCAGTAGCTACAATCAATTTATCAAGAATTTTGGCATAGAAAAGCCAGAATACGTAAAATTCGCCCCCGGCTCAAATTATATTGTGACCAGAGACAACATCCTGAAGCATCCGAAATCATTCTATGAACAATTAAGACACTGTATTGACTATTCAACTCTGCCCGGTGAAGCCCAAATAATAGAAAGATTTTTGTATACTCTTTGGACTACTGATAAAAAATTCAGTTCCGAAATGCTAAAATTAATACCTCAAAGTTTGTTTTATAGGATATATAAAAAGGCTTTGATTTTTTTTATAAATAACATACTAAAAACAATAAGAGCTGGCAGAAATAAAAAGGATTGGTTAACGGTCGAAGAAATAAAAAACTTTAGAAAAAAAATAAAGATTTACGATATTTTCACTTATAATGGGGAAGCTGATATTTTAGAAATTCGCTTAAATATTCTCTATGATACTGTGGATCAATTTATTATTGTTGAAGCGCCCACAACTTTTTCTGGATTAAACAAACCACTATATTTTCAAGAACAAAAAGAGCGTTTTAAGCCATTTCTAGAAAAAATAAAATATTTTGTCATAGATGATTACCCAAATGATCAGGAATTATTAAAGCTTGCTGACTCAAGTTCCAATGTTCCCACAAATGGTCCGGAACACTGGAGAAGAGAGTTCTACCAGAAAGAAAGCATCAAAAAAGCCTTGACCCATCTACAAGACGAAGACATCTGTTTCATTGGAGATGTGGATGAAATATGGAACCCGGAAGTTTTAATTAACTACGCAAAAGATGACATTTTCAAATTAAGGCAAAATGTCTATACTTATTATTTAAACAATCGCTCTAGCGAACCTTGGGCCGGAACTATTGTGACAAAATATAAAAATATAAAAAACGACTGTTTAAACCACCTGCGGACTAAAGGGAAAACAAAATATGTTTACATAGAAAGGGGCGGGTGGCATTTTACAAGCATGGGAGGAATTAATGAAGTCCGTAGAAAATTGAATGATAGTTATACCAAAGATAGTTATAATACAAAAGAAGTTCAGGAAAAATTGGAAGAAAGATTTGGTAAAAAAGATTATATTGGAAGAAATAGATTTAAGTTCTGGACTGATGAAAAAGAGCTGCCTAAATATTTATTGGAAAATAAGGAAAAGTATGAGCATTTATTTAAATAATATGAAAAATAATATAAAAAAATACGTGGGTAAACTATTGCCAGAAAATATAAAATACTTTATCCGTAAAATATTAAACTTCGTAAA
The DNA here is from genome assembly GCA_001787005.1 of Candidatus Nomurabacteria bacterium RIFCSPLOWO2_01_FULL_39_18. Taxonomy (GTDB): domain Bacteria; phylum Patescibacteriota; class Minisyncoccia; order Phycocordibacterales; family UBA9973; genus UBA9973. The sequence continues at coordinate 17,305 of MFUV01000013.1, forward strand.
ACACGACAGCAACACAAAAATACCCATAGAAGAACTTAAAATATTCGAAGCACTCAAAGATTCTATGCAAATAGTTTTTGACATAGGAGCAAGGGAAGATTTGTCGTTTTTTAGTATAAAAAAGAATTGTTTTTACCACCTATTTGAACCAAATAAAAAATTTACAGCGTTGCTAAAAAAACAAATATCTTTATTGGAGAATCATAATATAAAACTAAATGAATTTGGTTTATCTGATAAAAACGAGGATAACTGTATTTACTATGAACAGAGTCAATCTTTTGTGATAAACCCATTTATCAAGGATATTGATACAGGTCAAAGATATTCTCTCAGAACATTAGATGAGTATGTTTCTAAGAATAAAATACCATTCATTGATTTTTTGAAAATTGATGCGGAAGGCATGGACTATCGGATCATCAAAGGGGGAGCTGATGTGATAAAAAACAAGACTTCTTATATTCAATTTGAATATTGGGATGGTGTAAAAAAATTTGTAGATATATTAGGTAATGATTTTAATTTATATTTAATGATAGAGCCCAGATTACTTGATGCAATTTTAAACGACGCTATAAACAATATGACTCAAGCCCAAAAACAAAAAGATTATACAAAGTCAATTACTGCCCTAGATAACGAACTTATCGATCTAATTGATGGTATATTAATTCCAAAAGGATATGGGGGCAATATTCTAGGCATTAAAAAAAATATCAATAATAAAATTATAGAGAAAATAAAATAAATAACAACAAATTTATTTTGTAAATGCGATTAATTTTTTTACTCTTACTAATCGTTCTTGGGGCGAACCAATTATCTCAACAAACGGAATTTTATGCTTTTCCAAAACATCCCTGATTCGCCAATCTATAGCTTGCTGAAATTTAGTATCAGTTGAGCGTAGCCCGTCATCATCAATGGCAAATTGTCCGCTGGGCAAATACAAAACTAGATCGTATTTATTAAATCTGGGCGCTAATGCCTTAATAGCCAATTTAGTCAAAGACGGTTCTCCTGGGAATAAATGCTCAATATAGGCCAGTAAATCAATGCAGGAGCGGTCAGCCACCCACTTACTATCCCTCCTTTCCAGTTCAATTTGCTTTGCAATTAGCCAAAGTTCTGTTTCTGTTGTCGCAGTGTGATCAATGTTATACCCTGCTTCCTTAGCTAACCGCGCCGCTTCAGGTAAAATTTTTAAATCGGGATAATACTCGTTGATTTGCTTCGCTAAAGTAGTCTTACCCACTCCTTGAGCGCCAATAATTGCAATTTTCATAAATTATTTTGTGCCTTCTCTCCATCCAGACATATATTCTTTCTGCCTTTTTGACAAGACATCTATCTTCGCCCCCAGACTATTTAGTTTAAAAGTAGCAATTTTCCTATCCAGCATTTCCGGAAGAACATGCACTGAATTGGAAAGTTTGCCTTTGTTTTTCAAAACAAATTCTGCGGCCAAGATCTGATTGGCAAAACTCATATCCATAACTGAAGCCGGGTGCCCTTCAGCGCTACCCAAGTTCACTAGCCTGCCACCAGCCAAAACAAATATAGTTTTTCCGTTTTTTAATTTGTAACTTTCCACGAAATCTCTCAAAATTTTTTTGGTCTTAGTTATTTTTTTAAGCGCGACCAAATCAATTTCCACATCAAAGTGTCCGGAATTTGAAATTATGCATCCATCTTTCATAGTTTTAAATGTTTCAGTGCCGACGACATTGATATTGCCGGTGACAGTACAAATAAAATCCGCAGCCGTGGCCGCTTCTGTCATCGGCATAACCCGAAATCCATCCATCAAGGCTTCAAGTGCTTTGACTGCATCGATTTCCGTAACTATGACATTCGCTCCCATTCCGCGAGCCCGCATCGCAAGTCCTTTTCCGCACCATCCATAACCAGCAACGACAAAAACTGAACCGGCCATCAATTTATTTGTAGCGCGAATAATGCCATCGAGAGTTGATTGCCCAGTGCCATAACGGTTATCGAAAAAATGCTTAGTCATAGATTCATTCACGGCAATAACCGGGAAAAGCAAAGCGCCTTCCTCAACCATTGATTTCAATCGCGTAACTCCGGTCGTAGTTTCTTCCGTTCCGCCAAATATTTTTTTCGCCTGATTCAGTCTTCCTGAATGCAATTCTCCCGCAAGATCGGCGCCATCATCCATGGTAATATCGGGTTTCATATCAAGCACACTGTTTAGGTGCTCAAAATATTTTGTTTTCGTTTCTCCTTTTTTTGCGAAAACTGGAATTTTGAATTTTTTTACCAGCGCGGCCGCCACATCATCTTGAGTCGAAAGAGGGTTAGAAGCGCATAAGCCAACTTTTGCGCCAGCTTCTTTGAGCGCAATCACTAAATTGGCTGTCTCTGCCGTCACATGCAAGCAGGCCCCAATAGTAACATTTTTAAATAGTTTTGATTTTTTAAAATCCAAAGCGATACTCGAAAGCACAGGCATGTCCTTTCTGGCCCACTCGATTTTGATCATCCCTTTATCTGCCAAGTTTGCATCTTTAACATCATATTTCATAATCGGTATTCTAGCATAAAAAAATTAAAAAATGTTATACTGAGAAAAGTAAAAAACATATGCCGGTAAATAATCCAATCAAGAAAAAAAAATTCATCACAGGAGCAACAGGATATGTTGGACAACGTCTTGTTAATTCCCTAGCTGAAAAAGGACATCAAGTTTATGTATTAACAAGAAAAGAATCTCCAGTTTTTTTCAATAACAAAAATATCAACATAATCATTGGCGATATTACTGACCCGATTAACTTGCCACTCGATATTGATACTATTTATCATTGCGCCGGAGTTATTTGGGAAACTGAACAAATGGAAAAAGTGAACGTGTTAGGAACAAAAAACATCGTTGATGTTGCCATACGGAACGACTGCCAACTGATACATCTTTCCAGCGCCGGAGTGATTAATCCGCACAACGCCTACGAATGGTCGAAATACAGAGGCGAGAAAATAGTTTTGGATGGAATAAAGCTCGGCTTAAAAGCGCATATACTGAGACCAACCACTATTTTCGGTCCGGGGAAAAATAAAGAAGGAAACAGTTTTTTAGAACTTATAAAAAGTATGCGAAATGGTGCCTATAAAAACATTGGCCAGGGAATATATAACATTGTTTATGTTGACGAAGTGGTAAAAGGAATGTTGGAGCTTGCTGAAGCGAATATTCCATATGGCGGTATATATTTAGTCAATAACCCTATAACTTTTAAAGATATGGATATTTTGGTAAAAAACATACCTCCGGTTATTGCCAAAAAAACCAAAACTATCCCCTATCCTGTTGCGTGGTTTATCGCCCTGATATTGACCTTGATTTGTTTCATAACTTGTCGGAAAAACCCCTTAACATTTTCAAGGCTTAAAGCCCTTACCAATGCTACAGCTTACTCCCAAAATAAAATTATTGAAGTCGTTCATTTTAAAAACACACTGCCAATAGAGGAATATATCAAGAAGGTTTGTTTAAATCTTTTTATGTAGTTTTAACAATATACCTTTCAAACGTGTGGGCATTAAATTAAAAATAGGATAAAAACAAATTTTTGCCCATCCTGATATTATTGCAGATAAATAATTCGGATAAAAATCTTTATGTTCTTGCGCAAAAAGTAAATTTTGTTTTAAACGCAAAAATTTATCCTGAGAATTATATCCCCTTACGCTAAAACAATACTGAACCGCGTATTCTTGTAAATTCATAAACTTGCCAACTCTGCCAAGCCGAAGCCAAAGATCATGATCTTCTGACATTTTTGTCACAGTATAACCGCCGATTTCTTTAACGGCTTTTGTCCTGTATAAAACACTAGAGTGAATAAAACAATTTGCGCGTAAAATCTTTTTTCTAATTTCTAAATCAGTTTCAGGCATAAAATACCTGGCTATTTCAGACCCACCCTCATCGACCACAATAACACCGGTTCCAATTAATACATAATCTTTATTATTATCTAAAAATTTAATCTGTTTTTTAAGTTTATCATTGTCCAGCCATTCATCATCTTGGTCAATTTCTGCAATATATTCGCCCGAAGCCATATCCAGGGCAATATTGCGAGTTTTTTGCACCCCTAAATTTCGTTCATTTTTAATATATTTTATTCGCTTATCGTATTTTGTAAAAGCGGTAACGATTTCTTCAGTATTATCACTTGAATCGTCATTTATAATAATAAACTCAAACTCCGCAAAGGATTGGGCCAGAACGCTTGAAATTGCTTTCTTAATCCATTTTGCGCCATTATAAGCAGGCATTATTATGCTAACTAGTGGTGTTTTCATATCTCAAGGCTAGAGCTAAAATTATAAAAAACCAAAAAAATCCCAAGCTATCGTCAAACATTATAGAAATACTAACAGCAAAAATGGTGCCAAGCAATGCAAGGGTGAAAGGATTAAAATCAGAATTTAACTTGATAAAAAGGTTCTTGAACGCGCTGACAAAAATAAAAAGGAAACTAAATATACCCAACAACCCTCCCCATAACCAAATTTGAAGGAATGTATTATGTGGACCGGAATTTATATATTCTCCACTATAATCTCTAAGGTTAAAACTAAAATGGGTATTCGGACCTATGCCCAGTGGATTTATTAGTACTTGCCTTAAATAAAATGGCCAAATTTGGAAACGAGTTTCTCTAGAAAAATAAACAAGGGCTGGGTTACCAACTTTATCGTTAATAAATTTAAGTATAACTTCGCCGGCAGATTTGTCTTGAATAGGCAAATAGCTGGAATGATCGGAACCACTCGGATATAAAGCTCTCAAAATCACTCTTTGCTTGCCAGTGTCGGGAGTTAGGGCAAATCCTACCGCAAGAATTACAAAAATCAGAAGGCCGCTGTAAAATAACTTTTTCCAATTAAAATTGTGGAGTGAAAAGACAAGCCAAACAAAAATCGAAGCAAAAAGAAGTGAAACAAGTCCTCCGCGAGACGCGGCCCAAAACAACAAAGATACTATAAGAAAAGAAGCCGTGATGTACCCCGCTCGGAACCACTTGTTCTCCGATTTAAAAAGAGAATAAGCGATGAAAAAAAATGCCGGAATAAGTAAAATCTTGGATATTATATTCGGACTCATTGTAAAACCCAAAAAAGTGCCGTCATTCCCGAGCGAGAGATAATAAACTGCTTTGGGAAAGAATACAAAAATCCCGTATACCGCGGGCATTAGCAGAGCATAAAAATATATTTTAACGTAATTTTTATCGTTTCTGGTGTAAATCAAAATCAATAAAAATATACTTAAGGAAAATATGAAAACGCCGAACTCCAAAAGAGCGTTGAAAGTATATGGAATTCCTTTTAAAATAGAAACCCCCCAGCCGAGCAAAACTGAAAAAACCAAACAAATAAAAGCTATTCTGATGTCCCGAGGTATGGAAAAGAAAAGCTCTTTTATTTTATTATTCTTGAATATATCAACTATAACCAACAAAACAATCAGCAAAACTATTATTTCAAACGGCTTCGGAATAAAAGTGTTGTAAAAATTCCCAAGCCTGTAAATCAAAGCAAATAAAGCCACAAAAATTAAATTTTTACTTATTTCTTCCAATGACAAATTTTTAATTTTATTTACTAGATTATTCACATTCGTATCCATCCCGTTAGAGATAGAAAATCTTTAGATTTCCGTAGTTATATTACTTTAAATGAAAATTTCGACATAAATTATTTTTCTATATTATTTCTATTGATAAACTATATGATCTCTAACGGGATCCAATCTTCTGGAATCAAATCACTTGTATCTCTGGACGCATCACCGAACCATTGTTTCGGGCAGACCACTATTTTGTCTTTATAGGAAGACAGCCACGCGCCCCACCAAGAAAAAGAACTGTTGGCAATTATAAAATTTCTGCACTTGCTCATTAGATACATATGCCCTTCATTTTTCAATCCAGCATATTCATCACCCACAAACATCGTGGGTAATTTAAATGATAAATTTCCTCTGCACCAATCTATATCATCTGAAAAAACATATATCTTTTCTAAAGCCGTTTTGCTAGAAATATATTCAATACCTCTTTCATAATATTCACTATTTATAACTTCATAATATTTGTTTCCTACATAATCCTCTCTTCTCACATGAATACACAGAGAATTTTGATTTCTAATTTCGTCCATCAGATTTTGAATATTTTGGACTGGTGGATTTTTGGGAGTAAAATCTTTCCTTATGACATCTTCAAAACCCGCAAAATATTTCGGGCTGTGCCAATACCCGTCGAGAGACACATCGGAGCCGATAGATAATATCTTTTTATCAAAATTAAAAGTTTTCTCTCTCCCCTTTCTTTGGAAAATCCTTCTAAATAACATAACCAAATATGAAGATTCAATTATTTTTGCTTCAATATTAAATACATCCAAGCTAAAATTTCTTTTTGTCACAGTTGTAAGATTCAGATTCAAAAAACTTGTGTCGAGCTCAAGCCCTGTATTATTTTTCAAAGCCAACACTCGCCCCAGCGCGTACTGAAACATCTGATTGCCTATTCCGCCTTTCAGTCTTACTATAATCATGATTTTTTATTTTCCCTAAACCATTCATAGGTACGTCTTATTCCATCTTCCAAGTTTATTTTTGCTTTCCAACCTAATCCTTGAAGTTTGGACACATCAAGCAATTTACGCAGAGTGCCATCGGGTCTTGATTTGTCCCAGACTATATCACCCTTATAGCCGACACATTTCTTTACGACATTTGCTAATTCTAAAATAGATAAATCCTCTCCAACACCAATATTTATAATTTCGCTGTCGTTATAATTATTCATTAAAAACACGCACGCATTCGCCAAATCGTCAACATACAAGAACTCTCTTTTTGGACTACCGGTACCCCACAATATCACCTCCTTTTCATTATTTTTCTTGGCATCATCGAATTTTCTAATCATGGCCGGAATAACATGCGAACTTTCTAAATCAAAATTGTCATTCTCTCCATATAGATTAGTCGGCATTACGCTAATGAAATTCGTCCCATACTGTTTGTTGTATGACTGGCACATTATAATACCCGCTATTTTGGCTACTGCATAAGCCTTATTTGTGACTTCTAGTTCTCCAGTCAGTAAGTACTCTTCTTTGATGGGTTGTGGAGAATTTTTCGGATACACGCATGAACTGCCTAAGAAGAGCATTTTTTTAACGTCATTTTTATACGCTGAATCAATGACATTGGTTTCAATTGCCAGATTATCTCTTATAAAATCAGCAGAATATTTATCGTTTGCAAGTATCCCCCCGACTTTCGCTGCCGCTAGAAAAACATATTCTGGTCTTTCTTTTTCAAAAAAATTTTCAACTCTTCTTTGCTGTGTTAAATCTAATTCTTCACGTGTTTTTATCACGATATTTTCATAGCCCTGCCTTTCAAGCTCTCGCACTATAGCAGAACCAACTAAACCAGTATGCCCAGCAACGTAAATTTTAGAATTCTTCTCCATGTTTTATTTGAAAAAATTTCCAAGAAGTGATTTTTTTTCTTTTGCTATTTCTTCTTTATAGCCTTCTGGTTTAGCTTTATTTAACTCTCTTATGTTGGCTAGCTGCTCTTTTGATACATTGAAAAACTCTCTCCACTTTTTATCCCCAAGTTCTTTCAATATCTGAGTATATTGTTCTATTCTTTTTATTTTTATATCTCTATTTGATTCATCTGACTCAACTTCAATTTGCTTTTTATTATATAGAAAGTCTACAGGCAAGCCTTTGACTTTTTTGCCCTTCTTTATAGCTTCAATAATAGGCACCATTATAGAATCCCATAAATCCAATCTATCCTTATTGGGATTATAAGTTAAAAATTCTTGAGCTCCGACTTTATCAAAAGCTTTGGGTGCAAACCAAAAATCTAATTTGAAATCAGTTCCTGTTTCGTCTTTAACAATTTGATTAGCTCGCGTATTAGCTCTTTTTTCCATAAAACGCTGAAATGGAGGTAACTTGTTCCATGCCTTCTTCTCGCGCGCTGCAACCACAATATTGTTCCCTGCTAGAACCTCTCTCACAAGAGGAAGTAAATTTTTTTCCGTAATCAGATCATCTTTTTCCGGTTCAGTCCATAAAAAGACAGGGTGCTCTAAACCATCCGCCTTTGCAATTTCCATACATCTCCGCAAAGCTTCTCTTCTTCCGCCCCCTAGAGTATTGGGAGCTGTTTTTTCAACTATAGTTATATTATCGTAGGCTTTGATTCTCTCTAGCATTTCAGGGGGTAATCCGCCATCGTTTCGCACCACCACTTTAATGCCGAGTTTTTTGGCATTGTCAAAAGTTTCAAACCATACTTGGGACCGAGCTCTGTATGTCGCATCATCTTGATAATAAACTCCGGTGTAAACTATTAAATTTTTTAATTCATCATTACTCATATATTTTTATATTAATAATCTTAGGCTTTCAGCCCTCGTTCGCTTAATTCTTCTTTCACCATTAAATCTACAAGATCCTTGAATTTTACCTCTGCCTCCCAGTTTAATTTTTTCTTTGCTTTTGTAGCATCGCCAAGCAAAACATCTACTTCAGACGGTCTGTAATAGTTTTCATCAATACCAACCAAAACTTTACCTGATTTTTCATCTATACCAACTTCTTCCAAACCTTTTCCCTGCCAGACAATCTTATATCCGACTAAAGATGCCGCGTATTCCACAAATTCTCTCACCGAGTGCGTCTCTCCTGTCGCGATTACATAATCATCCGGCTTGTCTTGTTGTAGCATTAGCCACATAGCCTGTACATAGTCCTTAGCATAACCCCAATCTCTTTTTGCATCCAAATTTCCTAAAAATATTTTATCTTTTTTGCCTAGTTTTATATCCACTAGACCTTCTACTATTTTTTTAGTAACAAAAGTCCTGCCACGCCTTGGTGATTCGTGATTAAAGAGTATTCCGTTACAAATAAACATTTTATAAGAATCGCGATAATTTTTGCATATCATGTGAGAAAAAACTTTCGCGCAACCATAAGGACTCTGGGGATTAAACGGCGTTGTTTCTTTTTGCGGAGTTTCTAAGACTTTCCCGAACATTTCACTGCTTCCCGCCTGATAAAATTTTATCGGGTAATTCTGCTCCTTAATAACATCTAACAATCTCAAGGTGCCCAACCCGTCTACGTCAGCGGTGTATTCTGGAATATCAAAACTCACCCGCACATGGCTCTGCGCTCCAAGATTGTAAATTTCATCCGGCCTGCTTTTATTAACCATGCTATTTATACTATTGGAGTCAGATAAATCGCCATAATGAAGAATGAGGTGGCGATTATCAACATGCGGATCCTCGTATATTTTTTCCAGTCTATCTGTATTAAAGCTGGAAGAACGCCGAATCATCCCGTGGACTTCATAGCCCTTCTCTAATAGAAATTCAGCCAAATAAGACCCATCTTGCCCCGTAATGCCTATTATTAAAGCTCTTTTCTTGTTTGCCATTTTTAGATATTATGATATTTTTTTAATTCCGCAATCCCTTCTTCCAGAGTAACATGCGGTTGCCAATTTAGAAACTCACGGGCGTAAGCTATGTCAGCCTGTATCTTATGAATCTCGATGCGCGGAGGAATATAGACAGCTTCTCCGCCGATTAACTTCGCAATAAAATTTACGGAATACTTTTTGTTCGCGCCGATGTTTATCACTTCCCCATGCCCCAATTTACTCTCCTCTATGGCTAATAAATTTGCCGAAACCACATCTTGGATATTTACAAAGTCTCTGGTTTGCTCGCCGTCCCCGGTAATGGTAAGCGGCTCCCGCTTTTTCCGAAACTCTAGAAACTTAGAAATTACCGATGCGTAAGCGCCGTCGGCGTTTTGCCTTGGACCATAAACATTAAAATATCGAAGGCAAACAGTTTCTAAACCATAAATCTCTGCGTAAAGCTTCATATAAATTTCACTTATATATTTCTGCGCTCCGTATGGAGAAAGCGGACTGACTTCAGTGGTTTCAGTTATCGGCAAAGTTTTTTGGTCACCATATATTGCGCAAGTGGAAGCAAAAATAACCCTTTTAACACCATTTAACCTTGAGGCTTCCAAAACATTGAGCGAACCGGTGACATTTACCTCGTGCGTTTCAATCGGATTTTCGATAGAATATTGCACCTGTGGTAAGGCCGCTTCGTGAAAAACATATTTGGCATCTTTGAAAATCGGTATCAGCTTTTCCTTATCTCTAATATCCACTATATGCAAAACAGCTTTGGAATTTACATTCTCTTTTTTCCCGGCTGACATATTGTCCACAATATGAACCTCATGTCTTGCTTCAATAAGCGCGTCTACAATATGCGACCCTATAAACCCCGCTCCGCCTGTAACTATAATTTTCATAATAAACACTATACCTCTTGTAAATGAAAATAAAGTTTATTTTTTAAGCCCCTAGTTTTTTCTAAAAAACCACGCAGGCTGTACGATACGCCACAAAAATGACCTAATTGACTTTCATCGAACTTTGCGCGAACAGCTTCGCATAACGCAATTGCCTTATCTGCTTCCTCAAAAGCCAATTTTTCATTGCCGATATACTTGGCATGGAGAGATGCTAACCAAAATACCTGAGGAATTCTAGTTGAGAGTTCTTGGGCTCGCGCAATCAATTCTCCGGCGCGATCCAAACGATCTACACCAAACAATCTTGCGATAAAAATAGTATGCGCATAGTTCATATTGTATCTCAAATTGTTTCTATATTGATTATAATGCGCCTCGTATAAATCAATCATTGCATTATATTCAACCGCGATTCCTTTTCTTGCCACTTCGTTGTCAAACTCAGCAGGGTTTTCAAGTAATGCATTTGTGAATCTTTCAGTCACGAAGTAAACATAATCTGCGGGATAGCCATATATTGAATATGATGATTTATACATATTCATACGTTTTTCAAAATTAGCCGAAGTTAGAGCACCAACAAGTTCTCGACTATGTTTCGCGGGTATAATTGCGGTAAATATCATTGCTCCTGTAATGAGAACAGCCCCAGCGCACAGTATTATCGATTTAGTCCTATGTGAGATATTATAAGAAATATCCTCTCCACTAAATGACGACACATATGCAAATAGTATAAATATCATAAACAAGCTCGCGGTAATATTAAACGAGGTTTGTGTCTGAATAAGATGTAAAACTAACAACAATAAAACAAGAGTGACAGAAAAGTCGCGAGTATCACGATAATGTTTAAATGAATACCAGCAAGCTAAAATAAATAAAATTATTACACTAAGAATACCCAATATGCCTGTTTCTAGCGCAAGGTCCAGCCAAATGTTGTGCGCTTTGTCAAACCATTTATCTCCTTTTATAAATGGAATTTCTGGACCCATGGTGTCTTGAAAAGCATATTCAATATTATTAACACCATATCCCAAGATTGGCCTATTTGAAAATCCGCTAGCTACTTGCTTCCAGGCTGTCGGGCGATGAATATCGTTTTGACTTGCAAAAAAATTAGCTCCAAACCCTTTTTGCGCAATCGTAGATCCTACAAACCCGATAGAGAAGCCTGCCAATACCAGTACAATAAAAGAAAATAAGACGCCCTTAACGACAACGGATACACGGACTCGATGAATAACATACAGTACGAGAGTAAGAATGATCCCCATACCCATAACAGCAGAAGAAGCTCGCGCCGTTCCTAAAATAAGCGATGGATGACTAAAAAGTTCTTTAATCATCCCAATATTTTGCCAGATCTGAAAATTAAAAATGTCAGGATTTATGAGAATAACAAGCATGGCTAGCGCATATGATATTTGCCATTTCAATGAGTCCTTTTTTGTAAACAATACAGCACCAAAGAAAAAAGCAAAGACATAATAAATTCCAGAAAACGTGTTATTGGAGAATAACGACCCTCCTTGCTCCAGAAAATTAAACGCTTTCAAGCCAAAACCATTAATCCCCAAGAAAGAAATAACCGCTAAAATAGCTCCTCCAAATAGTAATCCTCGAAATACATATATGAAGTGGCGGGGTTTTAATACCGAAGAAGCTATTAGATACCAACCGGAAATATACAACATGGTAGCAATTCCAGTCATACGACTAATAGACCCGAAAAAAGACTCTTCAAAATGCCCACTGGCTATTCCCGAAATAAAAAGCGCTAAAATATAACCGAATACAGCTACAGTTATCCAGTTTTTTTTAAACACAACAACGCCCGAGCTATATATATTTATTAACCAAACAACAATAATGATAGATACAGCTATGTACAAAAATATCGATTTCGGGAAACTTCCGGGAAATGTGAATCCTGGAATATATATCAAAGTAAACAAAAAAGGAGTACCAATTAATAGCACCCGTAATATCTTCAGTGATAGACTATCTTCTGTATTATCCATATAAGCATCATATTACATCATTCGAATTAAAAACTCAATACAGAATAAAAAAACCCCGCCTAAGCGGGGTTTTTTTATTCGAACGACTTTCATCGTCCATCTAGCTTGATTCTATCAAGCAACTACGGAGCAAAGTGACTTTAGTCAGCAATTGTTGCGTAATTTGTCTTGTAGTCTCCTAGATTAGCGGTGTACACTACAGCAGCTGTAGCAACATCTGATGTCGCCCAACCAAGTCCTGCTAGTAATGCTCGAAATCCTACGTTATCGATCGAAGGATTTTCGTCCGCCGAAATAGTAACTTTCAAGTTGAATGTTCCGGTCTTTCCTGACTTCAATTCGTACGCATTGGTCTCTAGCGTAAGATCGTCATCACTCTCCGTCAACACTGCAGAAATCTGAGCTGAAGGCGGTGTTACCGTTCCAGATGTCTGGACGTGGTATCCGACTTCTTCGGTTGTGCTTGGCGCAGTCGTTGTAGAACTCGTTGATGGGGTACCAGTCAAGGTGTCGCCATCAGGGATATACAACGTTACATCACCATAGTTGAACACATCAAAGATGAGCTCAAGTTCTACGCGGTCATTGTTCACACCGTCAATAGTGTAGGCGGTTGCGACCTGACTGTTTCCAACAAGTCGGAAACCGTTGTCATATAAGAGATGCGTTCCACCCGCAGGATCTGTTCCAGCAGCTGTAACTGTATCTCCAACTTCGTCTTCTGCCACTGTTCCAGAAGTATCTACAGTAAGTTGGATGGTGTCGCCTTCGTTAGTCGCTCCATCAACATCCTGCATAGTTACCCAGAAAATCCATTCTTCTGCATCTCCGCCGGCAATCGTGCGATTAAGATCGTCATAGGTTACAGCTCCACCAGCAACAACATCCTCTTTTTCACTGATTCGCACTCCATCTACCTCTATCCATGAAGAGACAACAACAACAGATTCATCTCCGCTTCCTCCGCTTGCTGTGATGGTTGACACAACTTCATCTACCCAGATATCGGAATCACCTGATGCGTCAAAAAGGACTGATGTAATAGGGTGATCTGTATCTGTTGTGTCATCAGAGTCAAGAAGATGGACATCGTTAATCTCATCATCCTCGAGAGTCAATGTCAATTCTGCGTCATTTGCGGTGGCAAAAGAAGCAAAGTCAAACGTTTTTCCGTATGTACCAGCCGCTGCTACAGCCGCAGCTGAACCTGACTCAGTGGTAGTAACTCCCTCAGCATCGGTAAAGCGAACGCTTAAGAGATCTACTCGCCAGTCATCAGAGTTGATATCGCCGCTGTCCAGACTGTTATTAGCTGTGACAGCTACAACTAGATCGTCCTCATCTCCCGCTCTGATAATTGCGCCATCAAGACTGATTGACTTAGAGAAGTAGTTAGTGGTTGATTCTGAGAAGTCACTTGTGTCAACGCGACCAACTTCTTCTCCCTTAAGCCATACAGACACCTCGCTTGCGTAGTCCTGCAGGTCTCGGTCGTCAGCTGTTGATGCCTGATGGAACTCAACCTTAACCGAATCAAGTTCTACGTCAGAGTCTTCGTCGGCTTCAACATCAACGTGGAGAATTTTTGCGTCCTCCTCCCCTTCCCCAACTTCTTCACTGGAGTAGGTTCCTCGTAGAGTTAGAGTGATATCGCCTGCTCCACCCTCCAAAGGACCTGATGTTGAAGGACCCGAACCACTACTGTCGCACTTTACGCCAGTTGTTGGACTATAGCCAGAAGTTGAAGTACAGCCTGCTGGTAGAGATCCGCCTCCTGAACATGGTTGCCCAGTAGTTACACTATACCCAGAGCTTGAAGTACAACCTGCTGGATAAGAACCACCACCGACAGAACCCATTAATGAAGCTTTCGTCAAAGGACCAACAACTCCGTCAGCCACAAGACCGTGAGCTGCCTGGTATGACATGACAGCTGCTTTGGTCATAGGACCAAATTTTCCATCAACTACAAGAGTAGCTCCACTGCCATTTAACGTAGCCTGGAGAGTCATCACGCAACTGGAAGCTGTTGAACCAGCCATTAAGGTTGGACAAGCAGAAAGCGCAGCCGCATCGGCGTTCGCCTTCTGTACAGCAACCATTCCGAATGTTACGAGTATCGCTGATGCCAACACGACGAAGGCAAAAAGTTTTACTCCTTTTAAATTCAATATATTACTCATAATATTTTTCTAATTACTACGCCATTAATTAGTTTCGACAAAACTAAAAGCGTATTTTTCCTTTCATTATTTTCACCCGCTAATAAACTAATAATAAAGTAATAATGCAGCGGATAAATAAATAATGAACAGATGTAAACTAAAGCATTGAAAACAAAACTATTTAGTTTTCAATGACCTTTCCATTTGTTTTCACTGGAGTCCCCTTGTGATTTTTTCGACGAAATTACAAGAAAGAATAAAGAGAAAACAAATATAACTTGCGAATACGCAACACACACAAAAATGTGCAACACGTAAACACAGCTACATTATAATATACCCCCAAAATACGGCAATATATTATGTGGATAACTCACTTTATCAGCGAATCAAGGGTCTAAAAACCCAAGTATCCATAAACTCATAGTCGCATATTCCTAGACAAAATGCAAGGGTTAAGAAGCAAAATATCTGCTCCAGCGCTTCTCCCCCGTCTTATTGAGGATGCCTTCTTTTACCATAGATATTAATTCTCTCTGTATTGTCTTTTCACTACAAGAAATCAGCGATTCTGCTTGCATTGGAAGTCCTTGAGCTTTCTTCTTGATGTCCGTTATCGTAAGACCATTTGCATCCATTTTAATAATATGGACAATTTCTTCTCGTCTTTGTCTTTTTAATATATCAAAGTTATTTCTGGCTAAATTTATAGATCCACCTAAGGAACGAGCTAAGGTCTTATCGGACAAAGCCTTCATTAAAGTACTGCCCTTCTGTAAACCTATTCGAGTGCTTGTTTGAACTGTGCTAGGAAATTTTTGATGTCCTTTAGACTGTTCCCCCACGCTTTTTGGGAAAATAAATTTACTGTCTGGTTTCTTCCCACTGCTAGGATCAGAATCAAGAAAATGCTCTTCGAGCCAAGTTGACTTTATTTGCCCATATTCTTTCATAGACTGCTCCAAAGAAAGGAATTCTTTCTTTAGAATATTGAAGTTCATTTCAGAAATTAAATTAATAGCAGATGCTATGTCCAAAAGAGACATCACCTCGGTAATCTTTGGAATAGCTTGTGTTGGGATAGAATTTACATCTGAGATAATTTCTGCTCCCAATGTTCTTAACCTATTTCTAAGTGGTTCTTCTTTATCTATCATGTCCGTTACCATATAAAGAGCCATAATAAGCTTATTAACCTTATTGTATGGGATAGAAAAATGCCTGTCCTTTATGAAAAGGTCTTGGCTGGAGTCCTTTATATTTCTATCCTCTTCTAGCATATGTCCATTATATATAAGACAAAGGAAATTGTCAAGGACAAGCTATGTACATTCAGCCGTGATAATTTTTAAAATGCACACATAATTTCCTGCTGGAAATTTGCTCTGCTCGTCACTCAAGAAAATAATAAGCGGATTACCGCTTTTATTTTCTAAGCTCCTGTGCAAGGCATTTAAAAAACTATCTCCGGCTGAACTTGGTTTACTAGAAGCTAGAACCTAGCACCTAGAACCTAAAGCATGTTAAAATACTTGCATAGTAAAAAATGTCAGTCCTGGGCTGGTTCGCTTTGATACGGGGAAACTATGAAAAAAAATAAAAACGATAAAAAATCTTCGGGACTGAAAAGTCAAACAAAACATGGAATCATGGCAGTCGTTTTTTTTGTTTTTGCATTGTTTTTTTTAATTTCTAAATTCAACATGGCGGGGATAGCGGGTGAATTTGTTTACGAGAAAATGCATTTTCTGCTTGGCATAGGCTATATTCTTCTCCCAGCCCTACTTGTCTTGCTTGGATTTTCATTTATGAAATCGGAGGCTCCAGACATCGGATGGAGAAGCGTGATAAGTAGCGCGATGTTTCTCCTCTCTGGTCTCGGAATGATAGACATCGCCTTTCTTGATCATTCCGGCGGACTGCTGGGGGAAGTTCTATCAACACCTTTTGTTTATCTTTTTGATAATTTTGCGGGAATAATTTTTCTTGGTGCAATTTTAATAATTTCGATCCTGGTGATGTTTGATGAAAAATTGGACTTTGGTCTGCTTTTCAAAAACATCTGGAATTTCGTCGCACAAAAAAGGGCGCAACCGGAAGAAAAGTTAGAGGAGTCGAAAGAAAATGAGGAAGAAGAAAAAGAATTTGTGCCAGATTCTAGTGAAACAAAAAAAGAAACTGCTGGAGAAAAAATAAAAAATGTCTTGGGTATTAACAAAAAAGATCAAGAGGAAGAAGAAATGCCGATTAAAAAAAGAAAGAGCGGATTGGTCTCCACCTACACGCCTCCTCCGCTTTCTCTCCTCGAAGAAGATCAAGGGAAACCGAATACGGGAGATGTTAAAGCAAATTCAAATATTATCAGACGCACATTGGCAAATTTCGGCATTGAAGTTGAAATGGACGAAATAACAATCGGTCCGACAGTAACTCGCTATGCATTGAAGCCCGCCGAAGGTGTGAAACTTTCTCGCATTGTGGGGCTGCAAAATGATTTGGCCCTCGCGCTGGCAGCTCACCCGATTCGTATCGAAGCGCCCATCCCTGGCAAGTCATTGGTCGGCATAGAAATTCCAAACAGATCAAAATCAATAGTGGGCCTGGCGACTCTCCTTGGAGATGATAAATTCCAAAATTCTCCGAAGCCTTTAACGATAGCCCTTGGTCGTGGCATCTCTGGTAGGGCTGTATTCGGCAATCTAGTAAAAATGCCACATGTGTTGGTGGCCGGAACTACTGGTTCTGGAAAGTCAGTGACAATTCATTCGATGATTGCTTCTCTCCTGTATCGAAACGGGCCTGATGATTTGAAATTTATTATGATCGATCCGAAGCGCGTGGAGCTCACTCTTTACAACAATATCCCCCACTTGCTTACTCCAGTTATTACTGAAGCTAAGAAAACTATCCTCGCCCTAAAGTGGGCAGCTAAAGAAATGGACCGCCGCTATGACATCTTGGAAGCAGAATCGGTGCGAGATATAGAGTCTTACCACAATAATGTTTGGAGTGTAAAACCAAAAAAAATGGAGAAGGATGATATGGGAATAGAAACTGAGGTTGATGCTGACCGTCTGCCATATATTGTCATCATTATTGATGAATTGGCAGATATCATGAGTTCATATCCAAGAGAGCTCGAATCCGCTATTGTGCGTTTAGCTCAAATGTCCAGAGCTGTCGGCATACATTTAATACTGTCTACCCAGCGTCCGGAAGTAAATGTTATTACTGGCTTGATAAAAGCCAATATTCCAGCACGAGTTGCCCTGAAAGTGTCTTCGCAAGTGGATTCACGCACTATATTGGATACTGGCGGAGCAGAAAAGCTTCTAGGCGCCGGTGACATGCTTTATTCCTCTGGCGAAGCCCAACCAGAACGCCTACAGTCCGCATTTATCTCAGAGACTGAAGTCAAGAAAGTTGTAAAATATCTGGCGGACGAATATAAAGATGAAATTTCCGAAGAGATATCTCTCTCGCAGGGTTCTATCTCAAATGATAAAAGCATTTTTGAAAGCACGCTTGAGGATGAAGAAATCGATGATGAAATGTATGAAGAGGCTCGTTTGTGTGTAATAGAAGCAGGTCGTGCGTCAACTTCGTATCTCCAAAGAAAATTAAAGTTGGGATACGCGCGCGCCGCGCGACTGATGGATAAATTGGAGGAACGCGGAGTTATCGGCCCAGGAGATGGCGCAAAACCAAGAGAAGTGTTGGAGAAAATTACGCATGATGAAAATGGAGATAATGTAATGCAATGAACAATCGTGCGAAAAAAATATTTCAGGTAGTAAGCCTTTCTGTCTTTTTCCTTCTTATTATTGGTTATGCTTTTTTTCGCTCTCATGATTTAATATTTGGAGTGCAAATCAAAAATGTAAATATAGAAGATGGAACAAAAGTAACAAGTAGTATTTTAGATATAACGGGAAACGCAAAAAGTGCAATAAAATTAAGTTTAAATGGACGAGAAATTTCGATAGATCAGACGGGAACTTTCAAAGAGACAATTGCGCTTTTGGAAGGATATAATATAATAAACATTAAAGCCGAAGACAAATTCGGAGACACCGATGAGAAAAATTACAAGTTAATTCATTAAAATAATGAGCAGAGCGAATATATTTTAAGAACCCCGTTAAATGATTTTCGCAAAGCAAAAATCAAAATCCAAAGGATTTTATTTAACAGGGTAAAGATTTTTATACTCACTACGTTCGTTAAAAATCATTTATGTTAAAGAAAAAAGAGAAGAAAGAAGATAAAACTGTGGGAATGGCAGTGCTCGAAGATACTTTGAAATCCATACAGACAAAATTCGGAGAAGGATCAATCATGAAATTCGGTGACTCTCCTAAAGTAGATGTCAATGTCATACCGACCGGCTCCATCGGACTAGATATGGCACTCGGAGTAGGTGGAATACCACGCGGTAGAATTATTGAAATATTTGGGCCTGAATCCTCCGGCAAGACTACGCTTTCGCTCCATATTGTGGGAGAAGCACAGAAACTCGGTGGAGTCTGCGCATATATAGATGCTGAACACGCAATGGACCCAGAATACACCAAGAAACTTGGAGTCAATATAAATAATTTACTTATTTCTCAACCGGACAACGGTGAACAAGCCCTTGAGATCGTGGAATCCTTAGTCCGCACTGGAAAGATTGACGTAATCGTCATTGATTCAGTTGCCGCATTAACTCCAAAGGATGAAATCGAGGGCGATATGGGGGCGTATCATGTGGGCAAGCAGGCCAGGCTGATGAGCCAAGCGCTCCGCAAGTTAACCGCGATAGTGGCGAGATCTAAAACTGTTGTTATCTTTATAAATCAGATTCGCATGCAAATCGGAGTAATGTTCGGCAACCCAGAGACTACTCCAGGCGGGAAAGCGCTGAAGTTTTATACCTCTGTACGATTGGACATCCGCAAAATTGCTCAAATTAAAAAGGGCGAAGAGGTGGTTGGTTCTCGCACCCGTGTAAAGATAGTAAAAAATAAAGTTGCCGCGCCGTTCAAGCAGACAGAGTTTGATATCATTTACAATGAGGGGATTTCCAAAGAGGGGGAAATCATGGCACTCGGTGAGAAATTCAAAATTATTGAGAAAAGCGGAAATTCTTATTTTTTTGTACCCCCACCCGACCTCCCCCTTCTCAAGGGTGAGGAGAAGGTGGAAAAAACAAAATTGGGCGTGGGTTATGATTCTACTCGCACCTTCTTAAAAGAAAATAAGAAAATCTCGGATCAAATACTGAAAGAAATACGCAAAAAGTTTGCAGAGGAGGCGTAAAGGTGAAATCTGTAATCCACCTCACCCCTGCCCCTCTCCAGAGTACCAGAGAGGGGAAAATCAAATACTAGAAAGTCCTTTTATTGTTCCTTTGATTTCATCTAAAACTTCATGTAAATCTTTTTCTACTTCAGAATTCCAAAACCTGATAACATTTATATATTTAGATTTTAAATATTCTGTTCTCGCCTTATCATATTCTTTATTTTCTTTTTTATTATGTATAGATCCGTCCAATTCTATCGCGAGTTTTATGGAAGGAGCATAAAAATCCACAATAAACATATCTATTGGATGTTGCCTTCTCCACTTCACGCCAAGATTATTATTTCTAAGTTTCTTCCAAAGTATTTGCTCTGTTTTCGTAGTTTCCTTTCGCAAATATCTTGCTTTGATTATTGTTTTTAATTTAGCCACTTATTAATAATATATCATTTTTAGTATTTCGCATTTTCCCCTCGCCATTAATATGGAGAGGGGTTGGGGGTGAGGTTGATTTTATTAGATTTTCTGCTAGTATAACAGCCATGTCTCAACTGCAATACAACGAAATCCGCGAGAAGAAAATAATAATCCACGACGACGAGCCGTGCGAGGTGGTGGAAAGCCACGTCGCCCGCACCCAGCAGAGAAAACCGCAAAATCAGGTCAAGCTGAAGAGCCTGATCTCCGGCAAGACTATTTCAGCAACCTTCCATGTGTCAGAATCTGCCGATGAGGCGGACATTAATAAGAAAGAAGTAACTTTTCTGTATTCTAATAGAGGAGAATATTGGTTCTGTGACCCAAACGACAAAAGCAACAGATTTAAATTGGACGTTGTTCTCATCGGTGAAGCTGCAAAATTTCTAAAACAAAACAGCAACGTCACTGCCCTGGTCTGGTCCAATGACAACGAAGAAGAAAAAATCATTAAAATAACTCTGCCGATAAAAATGAATTTCAGAGTAAAAGAAGCTCCGCCGGCAGTTCGGGGAGACACTTCTAAGGGAGGAAACAAGGTTATAACTCTCGAAAATGGTACAACCCTAAACGCTCCGATGTTTATAAACGAAGGAGACACCGTCAGCATCAATACTGAAAATGGAGAGTATGTGGAACGAGTCTAGATTCCAGAAAACGTAACTTTTCGAAGGGGTTTCGAGGCTGACGAGCCGAGAACTTCAGGATTTTTTAAGCTTCAAAAATCCGTACCGAAGAAAAGTTTATGTTTTCTGGAATTTCTCTATTTCACTAAAAAAGGTAGCAAGCCCAGGAAGCGGGCGTGTTTGATGGCGGAAGTCAGCCCGCGCTGATTTTTAGCTGTTACGCCAGTGCGCTTGTGACTCATGATTTTGCCATTAGGGTTTAGAAATTTCTTTAGAATTTCAATATCCTTGTAGTCTATGTACTTTATATTATTTGCTGAAAAATAATCTTGCTTCATGTTTTTTTGTTAAAACGGTATATCTTCGGGATTAATATCTTCTTCTGGATATTCAATGCTATCAATTTCTTCAGAAGCCTTGGATGATGGAGCTCCCCCACCGTTTGCGCCTCCAGAACCCCCAGAACTCATACCTGTTCCTTTCGGACCAAACTGCGTGCGATCTGCAACGATCTCTGTGCGATATTTCTTCTCTCCGCTCGTCTTGTCATCCCAGCTTCTAGTTTGTATTCTGCCCTCTACTAATATTGAACTGCCTTTCTTCATATACTGCGCGACGGTCTCTGCTTGGCGTCCGAAAACTACAATATTGTGATAGTCAGCAGATTCTTGGCGCACGCCACTTTTATCCTTCCAGACACGGTTGGTAGCAATAGAAAACGAACAGACCTTTATCCCGGAAGGAAGAGATTTCAGTTCTGGATCTCGAGTCAAATTTCCTATTAAAATTGCTTTATTTAAATACATTTTGATTTTACTTTATAACTTTATAAACCTTTGACTTTATAACTACTTTAGACTGCCACCAATGCATCTATTTCTTTGTCTATTTCTTCTTTATTTATTGGAACGGCCGTCTCGCTATCTATACTTCTCCTCGTAGGCAATCTTTTGTATGAATCCCCGCGCACGAATCTTTTTGCCGCAATGGTGTTCTCTTTTACGGTTTTTAAGATTAAAAATCTGATGAAATTAGAGTCGAGATCGAGGTGTTTTTTTAATTCTAAAATTTTATCAGAGTCCATCACAAATTTACTCCAGCCGAAATAAGCAGTATTAAATTTATTGCGAACATTTGCTACAACTTTTGACATAGAATAAGCGAGAGGAATCATCTTTGGGATTTCATCAGAAATAAGCTCGCCGCCAAAGGAAGAGACGAGGTCTTTCAGATTGCCATAACTGACTGGTATATTTTCTTCGGCAATTGTGGGCGCCAAAAGATAGCCAAGTTCATAGACCTTGAAATCTGCGCCTTCTGATATTTCATTTTTATCTTTAACTTCTCCGTCTTGCATGGATTTGATACTAACAAAAAAACCCTAGAAAGTAAAGTTAATATTATTCCCCTCTTGAGGGGTGGCTAAAAGCCGGGGTGGATGCATTCCACCTCCCCCTGAAGGGGTACTCCTCAAGAGGAGAATTAAATCCCAAATATCCGTTTTGCATTCGCTATAATAGCCTCTCTGACTTCGTCCTCCGACAAGTTCTTGATCTCGGCAATTTTTTTGACAATTTCCTTTACATAGGCAGGTTCATTTCTTTTACCTCTATGCGGCACAGGTGTCACGTATGGACAGTCTGTCTCGGACATAATCATATTGGGCGGAGTATTTTTTATAACTTCGTCATAGTTATGAGTAAACGTAATGACTCCGGTGAAAGAAAGCGTGAAGCCAAAATCTAAAAATGCTTTCGCGTCTTCTGGACTGCCAGCGAAGAAATGTACGTCGCCTCTGACCTTGGAGTGTTGTTTTAAGATTTCTAAGCTATCTTTGTATGCACTTTTAGTTTTATCAGCGAGGTTATTGCGAATATGAAGCATTAGGGGAAGATCAAATTCATTCGCAAGTTCTATCTGCTCTATAAATGCTTCTTTCTGTTTTTCAATTGATTCCTCGTCCATTCGATAATAATCGAGCCCGCATTCTCCTATCCCCACCACCTTCGGATCTTTTAAAAGTTCGCGATAGAATTCTTTGTCAAAAATCTCGCCGCGTGAGGCAAATTCCTGGCCACCTTTTCCCAATTCCTGAAGGTCATGATACGAAGCGCCAGTGTGGATGGGGTGAAGTCCGACGATCGCATAAACACCCTCTTTATATTGATTTGCCATCTCCACTGCCTTCTTTGAAGTATCCATTTGCGTACCGACGTTTATCATCCAGGTGTCATTCTCTAGCGCACGGGCAATCACCTCATCTTTGTCTTCGTCAAAAGCTTTAAAATTAACGTGGCTGTGTATGTCGATATATTTGGGCATGTTGTTTATTATACCCCCACCTGACCTCCCCCTACATTAGGGCGAGGAAAAGTTTCTAACTCTTTTGTAATTCTTTTTAACACTTTATCCATATTAGCACTAACTTCCCTATTCCAAAAACGAAAAACTTTTATATCATTAAATGAAAGATAATCATCTCGTTTTTTGTCATAATCTTTATTTTCTAAATGTTGAAAACCGTCCAGTTCAATAGCAATTCTTTTTTCTACACAATAAAAATCTAGAATAAAAGGACCCACAGAATATTGACGAGTAAACTTAAATCCCAATTTTTTTCTTCTCAAACTAGCCCAAAGAAGTTTTTCTTCGTTCGTTTCACCGTGACGCAATTCTTTGCGTCTAGATTTTAATTTGGGATCGTTGTATATAAACATAAGATTTTTCTTTTCTTTGCCCTCACCCTATGTAGGGGGAGGTCAGGTGGGGGTACTGATCTAAATTGAATTAACTCTCAACATTCTTTTTGCTATCCTAATAAATTTATTTATTTTACTAGGATTTCGATCGATTGACCATCTTAATTTATCAAAAGATATTAGCAACATAAGTTTTATGAGTTCTGGTTTAAGTAACCCAAATTGTTTTTGTGACATACCGTATCCTTTTATAAATTGATTGAATTCAAGATTGCTTGGTCTATGGGTTTCTATTTTACATCTTAATATGTGAGTAAAATCATAATGGGGAATGATGTGAACTTCGGCTGAACCCCAATCAAGTAAATTCACTTTCCCTGATTTCTCAACAAGCGTATTCCAAACAGAAATATCTCCGTGATTTAGTCCAAAAGTGTATTTTTCTTTTTTTATATTATTAAATATTTCTTTGACTTTTTTTGATTGTTTTTGGGTCAGAACTTTCAGTTTTATTAGCTTGTCATTATTTTT
Source organism: Candidatus Nomurabacteria bacterium RIFCSPLOWO2_01_FULL_39_18 (assembly GCA_001787005.1). Taxonomy (GTDB): domain Bacteria; phylum Patescibacteriota; class Minisyncoccia; order Phycocordibacterales; family UBA9973; genus UBA9973. The sequence continues at coordinate 41,541 of MFUV01000013.1, forward strand.
TAGGCTTTTTATATTATAATTCACATATTTTTGCCAAGAACCTGTAAAGACACCCCGCTTTAGGTTAGTCAGGTTTTCTCCAAAACCAGAAACTTTCACTGAATGTATTAGTTTTGTATATTTACCAAGTTTATAGTATAGATTTAATTTACTTTTTAATTTCTTGCCATTTTTACCTGAAACAAAGGTTTCAATCATATATGCTCTGCCCTGTGATTTACTCACATCAAGCACGCTGGGTCCCGGGATACCCACTTCTCTTGATTTTTCGATGCACCATTTTTCTTTTAAATAATTTTGATATGCTTTATATTCTTTATGGGGTAGACTAAGTTTTATAACAATTTCTTTTTCTTTAGAAATTGCTAGAAAATTTTTGTTGTTACTTCCTCTGCCAATATGTTTGATTAAAATATTTTTAGAATTAAAAAACTTTTTAGCAATCTCTAAAGCGATTTGGGTGTCTGATGATTTCATTTGATTGTATTTTGCCTTCACCCTATGTAGGGGGAGGGTTGGGTGGGGGTAATTTAATCTTTCCTCAAAAACAAAGGTTCCTTGGGTTTCTTGTTCTCTTTGATTAATTTTTGTATTTTTTCCGAAGTCTCAGGAAGAAATGGTGCGAGTTGTACAGACACATTGAAAAGCATTTTGACAAACTTTTGTATTAATTCTTTTCCCTTCTCTGGGTCTGTTTTTACCAACTTAAATGGTTCCAATCTTTGTATAAATTCGTCTATTTCGGAAATATTTCCCCAAACAATATCCATTCCGAGTTTTAAGTCAAAAGATTGTATTTGGGAAGAAACCATTGTATCAAACTTTAAATTCTTATCTTCAATTATTACTGGTGCCTCTAAATTATCCTCTGCCATTTTCATCACACGACTTACCAAATTCCCCAAGCCATTCGCAAGATTTGCATTGTAAGCATCCTTGAATCTCTCCATCGTAAAAGGGCTATCTTCAAAAGGGGAAATTTCACGCAAGAGGAAATATCGAAGCGCATCTGTGCCATATTCTTTCACAATTTCAACTGGATTAATTACATTGCCTATAGATTTAGACATTTTTATTCCACCTTCGCCGGTAATGAAACCATGGTAGACAATGGTATCGGTTGTTGGCAGTCCCGCAGACATAAGCATCCCCTGCCACATTACTGACTGGAATTTCACCATGTCTTTGCCGGCAGTCTGAACTTTTTCTCCCTTCATCCAAAACTTTTCAAAATCATTTACCTCATCCCGCCCCTCTCCTTGCAAAGGAGAGGGAGAAACACCAGACCAACCCAGAGTCGAAATATAATTAACAAAGGCATCAAACCAGACATACATAACCTGATTCTCGTCTCCTGGGATAGGAACCCCCCAAGAAAAGCGTGTTTTATTGCGAGAAATCGAGAAATCTTCCATGTCGTTCTCTACGAAATCCATCGCCTCCTTCCTGCGCCACTCTGGAATGATTACTTTTTCAGTAGAAAGATATTCTAATAATTTTTCTTTATATTTACTCAGCCTAAAAAAATAATTTTCTTCCTCAACCACTTGTGGTGTTAAGGTGGGATGAAACTCGCATTTGCCATTCACTAAATCTTTTTTTGTAATGAACTTCTCGCATCCTACGCAGTACAGCCCTTTGTACTTTTTTTTATAAATATCGCCTTTTGCCTCACATAGACGCCAAAATTCTTGCACAGCTTTAGTGTGCAGGGGGTCGGTCGTCCTGATAAAATTATCATTCGAAAGATTTAAGGTTTTTTTTAGATCTAAATAATTTTGCGCGTATTTGTCCACATAATCTTGCGTATCTTTTCCTTCTTTCTGGCTTGCCTCCCAAATTTTCTGACCATGCTCATCCGTACCCGTGCTGAAAAAGACATCTCTCCCCAGAAGGCGCTGATATCTCGCTATCGCGTCCGACTGCGCAAGTTCAAGCGCAAAACCAATATGTGGCTCTGCATTTACATAAGGAATTGTGGTAGTAATGTAAAAACTTTTTTTATTAGAACTCATTTTTAGTACGAGCTAAAGTTTTATCTTTTTCTATGTCGTCCAAGAATTCCATTACAATGATGGCTACGGGAATAGAAAGCAAGATCCCCCAGAATCCACCCAATTCGAAACCTATTAAGGCGGACAAGATTATGACAATGGGCGAGAGACCAACAATTTTCTTAATGATAAGCGGAGCAAAAAGAAAAACTTCAAATTGATGGATAATAAGATAGGCCCCCGTGACTAAGAATGCGCTCGAAAATCCTCCGGAAAGATAGGAAAAGGAAAAAGCTGGAATCAGAGCAACCAAAATGCCGTATGGTATGAGCTCCATCACCCCCGCGATGATAGAAAGAAGAAGCGCGTATTCTATGCCCAAAAGTGAAAGGATTAAATAAATAAGCACCGCCACCACGAAACCCAAGACCACTTGACCCTTCATCCAGAGAGCAATTTTCTTACGTGAACGCTCCCAGAGATCTACAACATAATCATCATATTTAATCGGGGTAACTAGACGGAGGAAGTTTTCTATTCCCTTCTCTTGAATCGAAAGATAGAAGGAAATAAGGACAATCAAAATGAGGTTGAAAATGCCACCAAAGGCAACAGACAGCGTAGTGAAAAATCCGCTAGAAAGATTTGTGATGAAAGCTTTGGACACAGACAATAAATTGCCAAGCGAAAAATTAGAAGAAAGGCTATTCACTATATCTTTGGCGCCAGAGAAGGCTTCATTCTGGAAATAATTCAAAAACGAGACGCCTGGAATGTAGGTCGAGATAAAATTAGAAAAATTATAAACTTCGGTGATCAGAAGCGGAGCAAAAAGATAAAACATTCCCGCCAAGAAGAGAAGCGAGCAGGCATATAAAATTACAATTCCAAAAACTCTTTGTATGCCTATTTTTTTAAAGTGAGGCACCGCGGACTCCACAAAAGAAGCAAGCACGATTGAGGTCAAAACAACTAAAATTAAATCTCGTAAAAACCACAGCAGAAAAACGCACAAGGCGACCAAAACCGCCCGGATCATCGTGCCGGTAGAGATGGAAATATGGGTAGTGCCATTCTTTTCAAGCATAGAAATATAATAGCACAAAAGAGACTTAAATTAAAATCAAAAATGACTAGGTCTTGCCTAGTCATTTTTGAAATTCGTTTGTTTATTCCCCAGCAACCCCAGGTGCTGTATCAGCTCTTTCTTTGTATCTTTTTAACTGGTCCTCAACATCTCCAACAACCGATTTCTCAATATTTAATTTTACCTCCTCAAGTATAGCATCTACTAGTTGCATTCTTGTCATTTTACCTTTTGCAACTTTTTCTAAAAGTCTTTCTATTTCAGTTTGCTTTGGAGCAAGCCTTTCTACGATAACTTGAGCAGAACGTTTTACCCTTTCCTCAAACTCATTTTCAAATCCTGCTTCTGCCCCCCCCCCAACGGTACCCTCGCCGTCTCCCGCTGGTTTCATAAGCCTAGATGGCATTCCTTCTTTCATAAATTTATTTTAGTTATTTTATTAATAATTCGACTCACACAATTATTTTAGCACTATTTCGACCTTCGTGGAAGTTTTATAGAGGCTTGCCAATCTCTTGAGTTTGTTTAAGAACATAATACTAAAAAATTATGATGTCTGTCAAACTTTAATAAGTATTCGAACTTCTTATTTTTATATCAGATATTAAAATAATTTTTTCTTTCACTTTAATCTTAAAGAATATTCTGTATCTTCCAACACGCCTACGCCATGCGTCTTTCTCTCCTTTAATTTTTTGAATATCTCCCAAATAGGGACTGTTAGGTAAGAGTTTAACGGTGAAAAGCAAGAATTCACTATCCTTACGAGGAATCTTTTTCAAAAACTTAAAAACACTCTCATCAGTTTGTAAATCCCAATTTAGTTGTGAGTTCATCGTAAGATAAAGTTTTCCCCTTTTTAAGGTTTAATTCAGCTCTCCTCAATGCCCTTTTTTCTGCTGGTGTTGGTGTATATTCTTTGTACTTACGCAAAATAAGCAAGGACTCGTACTCTTTCCTCGGTACAAGCACTAAATCTCCCATTCGGGATAAACTTTTTGGAATTGTCACATTATAAGTGTTCATACATATACAATAACATAATTATATATTTAGGCAACTAAAACAGCCCAGATCATCGTGCCCGTGGAGATGGAAATATGGGTAGTGCCATTATTTTCAAGCATAGAAATATAATAGCACAAAAATACCCAAATCAAGCAAGTGTAGACAAACTAATCAAAACCTTATTTAAAATTTTGAAATCGACGAAAAAAATCTCTCTTTATCTTTCTACCAGTAATGTCAGTCCCTTCAGGTAAGGCACCTATCATTTTCTTTTTTGCCCCAAACACAAAATCCCGTAGCCAGGTCATTCGTTCTGGATGCCCCACGAACGTACGAACCAACTCCTCGATATCTGGTTGCGTGCCTTGAACTAATTGGCCGGGAACCGGAATAATAACAATTTCTGGGGGCAGATATAATTCCAATTCAACAAGAAGAGCCCGGACTTCTTGTTCTTCTAGTTTTTTTATACGTTCAACGGCGGGCCCTTTGGGTGGAAGGGGTTGTCTTGTTTCCATATACAGATATTATAGTAACTTTAAGAAAAGCAAGCAATAAGAGCAATTTATCTAAAATTTTAGTATTTTAGAGAATTTAGCCTTTTTCTTGAACGGCCCAATAAGCGCCAGGTTTAGTTTGTTGTTTTTGAAAATATCTTTGGATAAATTTTGTATTTGGCTGGCTGAAACTTTGCGGATTTCTTTCGCTTTTTCAATCGTGCTCTTCATTTCCCCCTTCAAGAGTTCTTGCCCGCCGTAAAAATTCGCAATGTCATCGGAGGACTCGAGAGAGAGCTTCATGTTGCCTATCAGGCACTCCTTTACTTTATCCAACTCTTCTGGACTTACTTTAAAACTTTTTAATTTCCTGCATTCTTCGAGCACCGCGTAAATAACTTCTTCGATTCTTTTATTATCCACCCCAGCAGAAATCTGAAACACTCCATGGTCAGTATAGGCATCGTTGTAAGCGCGGACATAGTACCCCACTCCCATTTCCTCGCGAAGCTTCACGAAAAGCCTCGAGCTCATTCCTCCGCCCAAGACCCCGCCCAAGACCGAGAGAATTGCGCTCTTTTTGTTGAATAAATTTAAACTCCGCACACCTAAGACAAAGTGTGTTTGATCCGTCTTTTTAAAATTAACCAGAAACTGCGGTCTTTTTTGTTTTTCTTTCACGCCCGTTTTATGGATTTTCTTGCCACGCTCCACTTTGCTAAAAATTTTATTTACTTCACTCAAGACTTGCCCTTCTGTCACAGCCCCCGCCACTAAGAGCACTGTAGCTTCCGGCAGATAATGCTCCTTCTTGTAGGTGACAAAATCATCTCGTTTCATACTTAAAATATTTTTCTTCTCGCCGGCAATATTCCAGCCAGCCGGCTGGTCGCCATAAAGCAGTTTCAAAAACAAATCCTGCACATGCCTCTGGGGCATATCTTCGTACATATTTATCTCTTCGATGATTACGCCTTTTTCTTTTTGTATTTCTGCATCTGGAAAAGTCGAATTCAGATATATGTCTGAAATAATATCAAAGATTTTCTTGAAATGTTTCGCATCGGACTTGGCATAATAGCCCGTATATTCTTGCGCTGTGAAAGCGTTGTACTGGCTTCCGAGAGCGTCTAACTCCTTTGAAATATCAACGGCTTTCGGCCTTTTTACTGTTCCCTTGAAACACATATGTTCTAGAAAATGCGAGATGCCGTTCACTTTTTTTATTTCGTACTTTGATCCGGCTTCTACCAAGACCAAAACCGTCACTGTCGGGTTGTCTTTCATTGGGATAGTCACAACCCGTAAGCCATTTTGTAAAATCTTTTTTGAGAATTTCATAATTTAAATATACTAGCATAAAAGCACCCCCTCCGCCTTTGGCACCTCCCCCTTAGCTAAGGGGGAGGCTGGCTAGGGGTACCAGTTGAATAATGGGAGG
>MFUV01000013.1:47578-69666 GCA_001787005.1 Candidatus Nomurabacteria bacterium RIFCSPLOWO2_01_FULL_39_18
GGAGCACTTCCTTAATATTACCATCTATCTCTCTATTCCAAAAACGGACTGTATTTATACCCAGGACTAAAAGATAGCTACTTCTTTCTTGATCATATTCTTTGTTCTTAATATGTTGTGATCCATCTAATTCGATTGCTAGTTTTTTATCAGGACAATAAAAATCCAGGATGTACGGTCCAATAGAGTGTTGGCGTTTGAATTTAAAACCCAACTGAACACCTCGCAAGCGAGCCCATAAAACGACTTCTTGCGGTGTTTGATTTTTTCGCAACTCAGCCCGCCGAGGTTTTAAGATGGGATGATTGTGTATTATTGCCATTTTAATTTACAAAGACTAATTTAATTCATAAAACCTGGAGGCGTCTTGTAGAGTTTGTGGAAATTGATGTCTCGCCTTATCTGGAATTTCTCCCTTTCTTTCAATCTCCTCTACACAACCTTTTATTTTATCCCAAATCCTCTCTGCCTCTTCACTATCTTCCATATCAGAAAGTTTTTTCAAAAATTCATTACGATACTTTTTTAATGCTTCACCAATAGAAAGACCAAAAAGCATAGCTATACGAAACTTCGCATTTTCAATACCTTTCTTTGCATCAAACATTTCTGAGTCTATGTGCCTTTCATTAAACTCAAGCATAAATATAGCACCATCTATAGACTGACCATCTATAGGAGAAATATCAAATTGTATATCTTTTTGCTTTAAGTCATCTTTCACCTTTTTAAATCTATTTATAACCGCGTCTTCTGTTAAATATCTAAAATTATCGGATTTATCAGCAGCTTCCCCGTCATAGAAAATTTCTAAATCTATATCGGTAACTTTAGCTGTTTCCTCATCTAAAATCTTTCCCTTAGCCAGAGAACCATAGAGAACAAAGGAAATAGGTATATCGGGAACCAAGGATTGTATCTCTTTATATATCTTCACGACTGCCGCAAAACGCTTTCTTGATATTTCATCTTCTGAAAGTTCGTAACGAAGTTCTTGTGAGGGTGTATATAGAACTTTAATCGGGTCTTCTTGCATATTACGAAACTCTACTTTATTGGTTTCCCCTTCCCCTTCGCCAAGGGGGAGGCTGGGAGGGGGTGCTAATATAATTTATCTTTAATGTAAGAAATTAGCTCATCTATTTTAATCCTCTCCTGCTCTCCTGTATCACGGTCTCGCACTGTCACGGTATCATCAGTCAAGGTATCAAAATCTATAACTATGCAAAATGGTGTGCCGATTTCATCTTGTCGGCGGTAGCGCTTGCCTATGTTGCCATTGTCGTCCCAAGCGACTCTACCAAACTCCGCTTTAAGGGGCGCGTAAACTTTTGTATTTGCATACTCGACAAGCTCCGGCTTGTTTTTGAGAAGTGGAGAAACTGCACAGATAATTGGTGCAATATTTGGCTTAAATTTTAAGTACGAACGCACTTCTCCGTCTCTTTCGTCTTCCGCATATGTAGACAAAAGAAGCGCCAGAACTGCCCTGTCTACACCCAAAGCTGGCTCTATGACATGTGGAACGATTTTCTCACCACGCTCTTCGTCTATATATTCGAGACCATGGCTAGTTAGGTCAAAGTTGGTACGATAAGCCAAGCCGAAAAGTTCTTTTCTGCCGAAAGGAAAATCGAATTCAAAATCTACGGTTCTCTTGGAGTAATGCGCCCTATCTTCGTCTCTTACTTCTAGCTCATGCACACGAGACATATCAATTCCTATCTCCTCCATCCATTCATTCATCTCGTCCTTCCAATATTCAAAATACTTTTCCCAATTTTCGCTTCGAATGAAATATTCTACTTCCATGGCTTCCAACTCTCTCAAGCGAAAAAGGAAGTCGCGTGGAGTTATTTCGTTTCTGAAAGCTTTACCAATCTGAGCTATACCAAAGGGGAGCTTCGGATGAAAAGCATCCACTGTATTTTTAAAATTCACAAATATCCCCTGCGCGGTTTCCGGTCGCAGATAAACAGTAGAAGCACTGTCCTCCATTGCGCCTATTTTCGTCGCGAACATCATGTTGAACTGTCTAGTTTCTCCAAGTTTCCCTCCACAGTCAGGGCATTTTTTAATATCTTCAATTTGGTCTGCACGAAATCTGTGATGGCATTTCTCGCACTCAACTAGCGGGTCTGAAAACCCCGCCACATGGCCGGATGCTTCCCAGACTTTGCTATTCATAAGTATAGATGCGTCAACAGCATACATGTCGCGCCTATTGTCCACAAACTTTTTCCACCAATTTTGTTTAATATTATTTTTTAGCGCCACTCCATAGTGCCCCCAGTCATAAGTGCCCGCCAATCCTCCATATATCTCCGAACCTTGAAAGATAAAACCGCGCCTTTTGCAGAGCGAGACTATTTTTTCCATCAAATTATTTTCTTCTGTATTTTTCTCTTTCATAATTTACGATGTCGCCTACTCTACGACTGTTCCCCCAGAAGAAGGAAATTGCGGATCATTGAAGAGACTAGCGTTCAGCCGCACTTTATTTACCTTCACATTCACATTAGCAAAATCATCGTGCCCGGTCAAAGTCGCATCATTGATGATGACAGGGATAGAGTCAACTTGAGAAGAAGAAGGAGAGATCGCCACTTGGAAAGCAACTCCCCTGCCTGCTCCGGTAATGTTGGTGCCCTTGGTAATGTTTCCTATATTCCAAACTATTTCCCTAGAAGACGGATTATAAACCAGATCTTCGCCGGCAGGAGAAATGGTTCCCACAAAACGCATCCACGATGGGAGACTGGAATTTATCTGCGCTTTCGAAATATTATTTGCGCTGTTGGAAAGAGTCCACACAATAGTGTAAGTTGTTTCCGTCTCAACCTTGGGAGGTATTGGGCCTTTGTTGGTAAAGGGTCCAGAGTAATAAAACGCTTTGGCCACAAATCCAACATCGGAAATAATCCGAATTGTTGAAGATTCAAAATTGCTTAAATCTTTATTCTCGTAGCCTTCGATTGATTGCTCACCAAAAATAGAAATTTCTATGTTAATGGATGGCGAAGAAAGTATCCCGCTATTGGAAAACAATGAGAGTGGAGAAAGAGAGAAGGATAAAGATTCAGAATCTCCTGGGTTTATTTCTCTTAACTTACTTATGGAACTTTTGTCCCAGACGATGACACTGTCGGCTGAATTATAGAAACCTTGCCGCGCATTTATCGTTTTACGATCAACCGCGTTCCCCGTAATTTTCGCCTTGATTTCTAGATCATTTATTTTTGTCTCCAGATTATTTGTGAAACGAATTTCACCATTAAGTTCAGTTTTTGAATCTACCGCGTATTCCCTCTCTGATGATCCATTGATGAAAAGCTTCGCTTCGATGAAGGGTCTTTTTATCGCAATAGTATGGGAAATGGAGTTGAAAACAACATCGATCATAGATTTGTCTTTACTGGATTGTGATCCGCTCCACACACGAAAGATTTTTTCTTCTCCTTCAAAAACATCAAGCATTTTGCCAGTTATCGAAATGTCACGTTCAGCGCCTGGAGCAAGATCTCCCAAATTCCAAATATTATTACCCAGAGAAGGCGCTGGCTTGGATGACTCGAACTTAAATCCGGCCGGATAATCAATCTTGAGAAGTATTTTTGAAGCTGGTCTAGTGGAGTTTAATACAGTTTTCACACCCAGGGTGATATCTTGATTCGGGCTTATAGAAGTGGGTGCATCAACAAAGAGATTTATTGGTGTAGAATTTATAGAAACTTTATAAAGTTCATCTTTCACAAAGATGGCATTTGACCCCTCTACTCTGTATTCAAGAGAGACTTTTATAGGAACAACGCCCCCCTGCTCGCCAAAGAGCACCATTTTTATATTTTCATTTCTAACCACCCCCGAAGGAATCGTCCCCAACGATACGCGGAGCCTCTCTACCTGACCAGACGAATCGGCCTGAGAACTCTTGGGATATTCTACGACCAGGTCAACTAGGTCGAGCGAAGAACTATTTTTATTTGTGATCCCAATAACGAGCGAAAGCTCTTCCCCGCCTGCAGTAAAAGTATTTCCTAATATAGAAATCTCTATATTTTCTTTAGACACAGTATTGCCTCTAATAAAAAACACGTAAGAAGTGTAAATGAGCGTCAGAACAAAAAAGGCTACAGAAAAAATAAAAAAGTTTTTAAATAAGGCAGTTTGCGCGAAAAGATTCCCTTTGGGTTTAAATTTTTCCTTCACGTCAACTTTCCAAGAATCTGGCACGTTGTTCTTGCTCGAATGAGTAAAATTATCCCTGTGTTCCATCTTTGTCTGATAATTTTTACTAAAAAGCTTGTTTTTTAGCTCCTCTATTCTGTTTAATTTGTCTTTGTCATTGGGCGGCATAGCCAGAATTATACCACCTCGAACGAAATTTGGAAAATTTCTTACGGGGCAGTTATTTACAAGTGCGTTTCTTTGAGCGCCTTATTGATGGCTGAAAGCACGCTGGTCCTGCTTTTGGAAATTTCAAATATCAAATCCTTTTCAAAAGGAGATTTAATCAAATTCTGCAAAGTTTCATTCCCCCCAATATATCCCAGATTGCTGAGCGTGCGAAGAACAATAATCGCTTCCATATTCCGCAAATCCTCTTTGGTCTCGACTTTCTCTAGTGCAGATAGTCCATTCAAGAGATCTAAAAATAGCTCCTTGTTGGGCTCAATACCAGCAAGTAAACGCTTCAACAAGTTTGCAATATTTACAAAAACTGCAAAATGTTCTGGCTGTTTGGTTATCTGTTCGAGTAGATTTGTCTTTGATGCGTTCGTTACCCGCCAAAGATCCTTGCCTTGTATAAGATCGATTTTAATATATGCAAAATCTTGCAAAACAAAACGCAATTTCGAGGACATTTTTCGCACACCCGAAGCTGAAGCCTTTATCATCCCCAAATCACGGGTAAAAATAGAATAATATTTTTCCGCTTCCCTGAAATTTTTACTGCCCAATATTATTCCCTCTGTATGGTAAATGTGGTGCATGTTATTTTATATTTTTATTTTACCACATTAAAAACAAAAGGCATTCAGAAGTTTATAGGTGGCAGTAGTTAATAAAGTTAATAATCAATAAAGAACTATAATAGTACAATAATAGTATAATGGACGCTACCGCTATTATTGTACTATTATGGTGGTATCTATCTATATAAAAAGCTATAGATTAAAAGCTTTTTCCAGTAAATCTCTATTGGTAATATCACGAGCTAATATTAAATGCACATATTTACCTACCCTCCAATAATTTGCAATGAAATCTATTTCCTTTTGACATGGATATGGATATACCCAAACACTATCGTTGAACCTTATGCATCCTAATTCTTTCATTTTCTCCCTTAAGGAATCACGAGCAGCTTTTTTGTTCTCTGGAATATCAAAAACAATCACACGAAAATTCCTGTCCCAAATTCTAGGAATTTTAAAATTTAAATTTTCATAATTAAATCTTAAAAAGATTTCTCTTCCACCTTCTGTCAGAACAATTTTATGAGAATGACCACTCTTTTGAAAATTTATTAATTTCTGTTTCCTGAGTCGTAAAAAATAATAGGGTATATTTTTAGGTTTTTTATTTAGACCAAAAATTTCTTTTATTAAAGTTTTACCGATCTGGTAGCTCGTTCTCTCATTGGATAAAGCAACGACAATGCCGACACCAATACCTAGGGCACGAATTATTTTACCTGAATTAGATTCTTTATCTATTACCTTCATAAATTCATGATAACATATTGATAGCGGTAGCGTCTAATATACTATTATATTATAGGAAATTCAATTAAATATTTTCTTGTTTACCTAATTCAAGTTCTTTAAATTCAATTCCAACTTCGCCCAGCAACTTTTCTGGAACACTCCAAATAAACTTGGCCCAGTCATGAACGAAACCATCATGTACAGGAAATACTATCCTTGGATTAATATTTTTTGCATAATCAATAGCATCTTTTATTTTCATCCAGGGTCCTGTTACCGGAAGTGCCAACACATCAACATGGGCATCTGGATAAGAAAAAGCGTCCCCAGGGTAACAAAGTGAGTCAATCATGTATCCGGTATTTTGTACTTGTCCGTATGTCTGATAAATCTCTGCGTGCAGGTTGCCAAATCCAGCAATATTTACTCCATTTAAATCGTACTTTTGTCCTTCTTCGATTTTAGTGTATTTTATCCCTGCTTCATCAAGCAACTTCCCTACAGCAGTATTCGTAATTATGATCGCCTCCGGATTGTTTGCTAAAACTTTTTTCAGAGAGTCTATATGCAAATGGTCTTGATGTTCATGCGTAATTAGTATGGCAGAAATACTTTTTTCTTCATTCTGTGTCGCAGAAAAAGCCCCTGGATCAGTCATAACTCTTATTCCATATTTAGACTCTATTACAAAACAGCAGTGTCCTAGTTTTTTAATTTTCATTCTTCTATTTTATCATAAAATTTCGCAAGCTTAAGATTACACCTTTCGCAGATTCGTCATTTATGTCTTCTGGTTTTATTTTACATTTTGCAAAAATTTGTTTTTCTATTTTTCGCATAGAGCTTTCAAAAACTTCTCGAAAATTATTTCCACGCTCTCTATCCCTATGGGCGTAGCGAGTACGCAGATCAGTAAGTCTGTCTTCTAGCGAGACAATCCCAAATGGATTCACTCGATCATCGCCATATTCCGGTATCTTTTTTGCATAATCATCTTCTTCCGCCGTCTTGGAAACTCCCAGGAAACTAATAGATTTTATAAGCTCTATTGCTCTTGTAGAGACCTCAAGTTCTTCTGAGATTTTGATTGAAGCTTCGTATTCATTTCTTCCATATTTTTCTATAAATTCATTCTGCACATTCTGCCAATACTCTAAACCTTCTGGTTCTAAAGATTCAGGGAATTGACCTAACTTAAATTTGATTATATTCCCCATATCGTGAAGCAAGCATGCTGTAATAATTTCTTCTTTGTCGAGTGGCTCATTAAAGTTATCACAAATTAAACTCGCCACTGCCGCTACTTGAAGCATGTGTTCTTGCAAGTTAGGCATTATTTTATATTTTTTATATATATCTTCGATACTCAAGGCCATTTTATCCCCTGGGCTGAGCCCAAGCTTCTTTCGCCTATCTTGGAGTTCACGCATAAATTCACGATAATCTCCCTCGGCTTTAAGCGCTGGAGTAATCAAGGTAAAGAGTAGTACATTGTCATCTTCTTGCACACTATTTATCGTCACTTCCTTAACATTCAATTCTTCTTTGATCAACTCAATATACTCCTTACTTAGTTTATAATTTCTTATCTCTATCTGAGAAAGCGGTTGTCGAACAGGTATTTGCTCCGCTTGACGTCTTTCTAAGCCCTTAGATACCACCACCCTAACTATTCTCATATTCTCAAGAATACTAGAGTTGATTTTCTCTAACTTTGGCCACTCTGCCAAATGCACGCTCTCAACATCATCATTGCCTTTCAATTTGAGCCAAATATCTTCCGCCGTAAATGGGGCAAGCGGAGCCATAATTTTTGCAAGAGTTTTTAGGACAAAGTAAAGAGTTGCCCTCGCCCCGTAGCGAACTTGTTCTGCTTTGGGGTTTGCTACCTCGTCTTTTATCTTCTCCCGTGACCTACGTAAATACCAAGTGGAAAGATCTCCGATAAAATCTCGTGTCGCCCGCGTCGGCTCCAGTAATTTATAACCGTCTAGATTTTTCGTCGTGAGTTCTATTAATTCATTTAGTCTAGCAAGAATCCATTTGTCCAGGATATGATTCGATTTTATTTTGTCTCTACTTGCCCCGTACCGAGCTTGCTCTGGTGCGGGGTATAACTCATAAAACGCCAGTACATTGTAAAGCAATCCAAAAACTTGCTGGTGAAGGAGTTGCACTGTCTTTTCATCGAAATTCTTAGACTCGCCCGGCTGATTAACTGAATACATCCAAAGTCGTAATGTATCCACACCATATTTTTCTATCATCTCCCATGGGTCAACGACATTACCAATGGATTTGGACATCTTTTTACCATTTGCGTCGAGCAAGTGCCCAAGGCAAATCACATTTTTGTAAGCTCTGCCACGTTCCATAAGCACCCCAACGGCATGCAAAGTATAGAACCACCCACGAGTTTGATCGATCGCTTCGGAGATATAATCTGCTGGAAATCCAGCTCCGTCCACCCATTTTTTATTTTCAAATGGATAATGGTCTTGGGCAAAGGGCATTGCTCCAGAATCAAACCACACATCCATGACCTCGCGAGTTCTTGTCAAATCCCCTCTACAAACTTGTCCTGAGCCTGTCGAATGGGTGCAAACAAGCGAAATATCATCAATATACGGTCTGTGCAGGTCGAGTTCGTATTGAGCATTATGGGGAAGAGGAATAAATTCATGTTCAGAGTGAAGCGATGCCGTCCTGTTTCTTATTTTTGAATGAAAAATTTCGAGTGAATGTTCTTTGCCTGCTCCTTCAATGATAGCCGGTACCAGTTCAACAGACAAACCATGCGAAATTATAAGGATATTTTCACTTTTTTGCTTTTTATCGATTTCATAAAGAAAATCTCCGAAACGCTGTTTCCCATCTTGAAAACTCTCCCCTCCGGGAACTTTAGTATCAAACGTCCAAGCCTTGCCCTTCATAAAGTCCCAATAATCCCGCACCGGACGCTCAGAAAAATCGCCAAATTCTAATTCTCTAATTCTGTCGTCATAAATAATCTTGTCTTTTGGAAAATTAATCACGTCAGCCACCATCTCCGCTGTTTCTCTGGTGCGCAAAAATGGTGAAGAAAATATTTTTGTGATTTTTTTACTCTTTAAAGTTTGTGCTGTTTTTAAAACTTGCGCACGACCCCTATTTGTCAGATGATTAATCTTTTGATCTGAAGAATAAATATTCCTGGCATTATTTTCTGCTTCTCCGTGCCGCATTACAAAATATTTATTATTAGACTTTTTTGTCTGATTTTTAAGATCCTTTAAACTGCCGATGATGTGCTTTTCATTGCACTTCTTGCAAATCCATACCGGCAATGGCGTCCCCCAGTAACGCTCACGGGAGACTGCCCAATCTTTGATATCTTTCAGCCACTCGCCGAAGCGTCCGTCCCTTGTATGCGCTGGCTCCCAGTTTATTTTTTTGTTTTCGCTGATTAATTCTTTCTTGATTTTTGAGTCAGACATCTTGATATACCAAGAATCTCGCGCGTAATAAATGAGCGCTGTATGGCAACGCCAGCAATGCGGATATGAGTGCTGATAATTTTCTTTATTAAAAAATAAATTTTTCTCTGTCAGGTATTTAATAATATCCACATCCAAAGTCGGCTTACCCTCTTCATTTTTCTCTTTTACGAACCTGTCTTCCAGGAAACCTGTACCTTTTATAAATTTCCCTTCAAGATTAACCAAATGATGTTTCGGCAAACCAACCTTTGTTCCCAACACGAAATCGTCCTGACCGTACATCACAGCTGTATGCACTATGCCTGTGCCATCTTCAGTATTTACAAAGTCCGCGGGGTAAACTTTGTATGCATTTTTTAATTTGGGTTTCTCACTTTCAGAAATATTATCAGCAAGAAATGGAAAAAGTGGCTCGTATTCTAGACCGATTAAATCTTTGCTTTTTAATTTAACGAGAATTTCATGCCCATCCGGAAGTATCGAAATTCGTTTTTGGGCTAAAATATAAATTTCATTTCTTACTTTTGCTTTTACATATTCAATATTTTCCCCTACAGCAAGAGCCACGTTCCCAGGTAACGTCCACGGAGTTGTCGTCCATGCAAGCATGTATGTATTTTCTTGATTTTTAACTTTAAACTTCACGTAAACCGACAAATCTTTCACATCTTCATAACCCTGCGCAAGCTCGTGGGAGGAAAGCGCTGTGCCGCACCTCGGACACCAGGGCACAACTTTGTAATCTTTATAGAGCAGTTTCTGATCATTTACCTTTTTCACTATACTCCAAAGAGATTCGATATAATCGTTTTCATATGTGATATAAGGATTTTCTTGGTCTAACCAGAAGCCGATCCTTTTAGTAAATTTATTCCAAACATCCAGATATTCCCAGACACTTTCTTTGCACTGTTGATTAAACTTGGCGATGCCGTATTCCTCAATCGCTTTTTTAGAGTTTAGTCCTAATTTTTTTTCCACCTGGAGCTCCACCGGCAATCCATGAGTGTCCCATCCACCCTTCCTGCGAACATTAAACCCTTGCATGGTTTTATATCTTGGAATTGCATCCTTGAAAGCTCGGGCTTCTAGGTGATGTATCCCCGGCTTGCCATTTGCTGTCGGCGGGCCTTCGTAAAAAATAAATTCGCCTTTCAGTGATTTCTTCTCAAGTGTTTTGTTAAAGATATTTTTTCCTTTCCAGAACTCTAAAACTCGTTCTTCACGAAACGCTGCGTCAGATTTTCGATTCTTTTCGTTTTCGGCCATTATTATCTGATTCTAACATAAAAAATAAAAGGTGGAAAATTACCATAAAATGGTTTAATATAAGAATATATGGATCCAAAAATGGAACTAGGACCAGGCGGGGTAGAAAAAAAAGAGCGAATTATGCAAGCCGCGATACGAGTTTCGAATGGAAAAGTTTTTATAGGCAAGGGACACAAAATTATACTTGAAGAAATTTATGAAGAAGACCCTGGACTAGTCGATTATAGAGAAGAAGGATTTGTAACCAACAAAAGACCGTTTATAACAAGACAAGAGGCCGCAGAGGTTGCTTTTAACGCAGGACAAACGAAAACAAGAAAACGTAAACTCATGAGCCAAGACTTGCGCCTGGAATAAGACCGTATCTTCTCCGGAGCCTTCTTAATGTCTTTGTCGTTAGGTCTTGCCTAACGACATTTAGGTTACATTTTCTCCGGCGCTTCAATGCCCAAGAGATGCAAACCCTTTTTCATTACGAAAGTAAAAGCAAAAGTCAAAGCCACTTTGTAGGGTGAAGTTTTATCTTCTTTATCTACAATGACGGTATTGCCATAAAAACTGTTGAAGGCACGGGCAAGCTCTATGAGGTAATTCGCAATATAGTGCGGTTCGTATTCTGCGGCAGACCTAGAAACAATTTCCGGAAATCTATATAATAATTTCTCTACTTCAAAAACTACGTTGTTGCCAGCTTGCAAATGCGGATCTGGTAAAATATTTTCGCCTCTGGCTTTCTCTATTACCGAATTCGCTCTGGCATAAGAATATTGCAGATAAGGCCCGGAATCTCCTTCGAAGGAAATTGATTTTTCGAAATCAAACGCGATGTCTCCGCCCGTAGATTGTTTTAATATTGAATATTTAATAGCAGAGACTCCGACTTGTTCGGATATTTTTTTCTTTTTCTCTTCGTCCCATTCTCGATCTTTCACCTTTTCTGAAACCAGGGCGATGGTGTCGCGTAGAAGTGACTCACCTGTAACAACATTTCCTTTTCTGGAAGACATTTTACCGCTTGCAAGGCCCTCGGCCGTAGCCCCACGGGCGAGGCGCATCATGCCGTGGGTAATATGCCTCATTTTATCTGTATATTCTAGGTGAATGAGAGATAGAGCTTTAGCAACCACCCTCATATAGTCCGCTTGTTCATTAGCGGTAATAACGAGAGACAAATTCATGTTCGGATTCATTCTAAATTTCTTTTCAGCAAGCCCAAGCTCCTTTGTCTCATAAGTCGGCAAGCCTGTGGAAGTTATGAATACTCGAGTGTGAAGTTTGGGATCATGCTCTTCCCCCTTAAAGATAATAGCCCCATCGGACTCCTTGAAAACTTTCCCGACGTTATCTCGAACAATATTTTCGCCAATCTGCGCCACCTCACTCTCCAGAAAATAAAAATCGAACTTGGTGCCAAGTATTCTATATAAGTCTTCAAACGCTTCCATCGTTACCTTGAAGCCCCATTCGTATATTTTATTTATTTTTGCATCAGTCCTGTCATAAATCTTTTTATTTATTTCATCTATTTCTACCTTTACGGGAGATTCCTTCTCTTCGTCGCCTAGACGGATGGGTCCATATTCTCCAGCACCCAATGAGTAACATTCTCCTATGTAGTTTGCTTTCTCGGCAGTAGAAAGATCTGGATTGGGCAATCCTCGTTTTTGTAAGCCCCAGATAGCCTTTGCCACATGCAGCCCTATGTCGCCTTGATAATTTGCCCTAGAGACATCTGCGCCAGAAGACTCTAGAATCCTCGCAATTGATTCGCCTATCGCATTGGTCATCAAATGCCCTATGTGAAAAGGCTTAAAAGGGTTCGGATCAGTATACTCAACCATTATTTTCTTGTTTTGTAGAGTTCTATTCCTGGCAAAGTCCTCATTGTTCAAAATTTCCTCAATGCTTCCATGGAAAAACTTTGGTGATAGGAAAAAGTTTATAAACCCTGCTCCGGCGACTTGAATTTCCTGTATCTCAGGAAATTCACCCTGAGCTTGTCGAAGGGTTCCAACTATTTTTTCCGCTAGTTCTTTTGGGTTCTGTTTAAAATTTTTCGCACACACCATAGCGACATTTGTCGAATAATCCCCATTTATTAAATCCTCCGGGTGTTCTACGACAAAATCTATTTCTTCAATTCCAAGATTTTTCAGAGCACCCTCTATTAATTTTTTTATTTTTTCCTGCATGTTATTTATGCCCTGTACTTCCTTCACGTCCCGCCCCGCGGATAGTTTCGGTGAGTTCTTCTACCTCTAGAATATTACAATGCTCAAATTTTTGAATCACCATTTGAGCTATCTTGTGATCTTTGGTCATCAATACCTCCTTGTTGGAAACATTCAAGAGGTTCATTATGATTTCTCCCCTATAACTGGAATCTATCACTCCGCCCATGACTTTAAGCCCTAAGTTAAAAGAGATGCTGGATTTGTCCCAGATTAGGCCGACACAGCCTTCTGGAATTTCAATTGCCAGACCGGTGTGAACTCTTTCTTGCTTTCCTGGAGGAAAAATAACATCTTCCACGCAATAAAAATCGAGCCCCGCATCCCCCGGATGCCCATGCGTGGGCAATTTGGCATCTTCTCTTAATTTTTTAATTTTTATTTTCATGTAAGATTTTATAAATTTCTTTTATATCATAAAACGAACCTGTTGGAAAACTTTGGGTAAAATCTTCTGGATTTTTATTAACCCATTCAGTTAAATCTTTTATACTAATCCATTTAATTTCTGCCACTTCGTCTGTTTGTAATAAAAATTTTCTTTCTTTGGAATTTATAGTTATGTAATAAACACTACAAAAACGACGAGCGTTCTGGGTTTCGTAAAAATATTTTTTAAAAAATATCGGCTTTATATCTTTTAATCCTAGCTCTTCTTCGCCTTCTTTTGTAATTGTAGAGTCGTAACTTTCTCCCTCATCAACAGTACCTGCCACAGAAGGACCCCATTTGTCAGGGTCTATTGTTTTATTTGATTGTCTTTTTGCGATTAAAACTTCTCCTTTTTCATTGAAAACAATAAGAGAAACAATACGGCGAATATCTTCACGAGTGGTTCTCTCTCTTTCTTTATAGACCATCACTTCATCTTGCTCATTTACAATTGGAATTCTCATTTTATTATTTTCATTATATATCTTTCCCCCGCCAAAAACCAACTTAGCATTAGTACGCGACCGCTTTTTAATGCTATAATGAATAAATGGGATACAATCATCCAAGAGTGGGAAATCTAAAAAGGAAAATCCTTTTGCTTTTACTCGCCGGATTAGCACTTGGTTTGACTAGATCACCTAAAAAACATTGGTGGATCCTAAAACAGATACCAAAAGAATGGAATAAGCTAAATCGTCAGACGTTAGAAAGAGCAATAAATTCCTTATACATTTCTCACTTGGTTCACGAGAAACAGCATAGTGATGGCACAACCACTCTTGTCTTGAGTGAAAATGGAAAACAGAGAGCATTACGATTTAATATTGATAAAATGAAAATTGAAAAACCCACGCAGTGGGATAAAAAATGGCGTATAGTCATGTTTGATATTCCTGAAAAACTAAAGGGGTTGCGTGATTCCTTGCGCTTGCATTTTCGAGAAATAGGCCTGACTGAACTTCAAAAATCAGTATTCGTGTATCCCTACCCTTGTAGTAATGAAATTGAATTTATCTTGGAACTTTACAATGCAAGAAAATATGTGCGTTTTGTTTTAGCTGAAAAAGTAGATAATCAACTGCATTTGATGAAAAAGTTTGGCCTACACTAACTTTAGTAATAGCACGCGACCGCTTGTTATTGCTAAGTTTGATTTTTACTTTTTTATAATTCTTTTAACTTTTTTATAAATTTCTTTATGGATATTTTCACGGGTATCCAATGCTCCGCCCTTGTCGCATTCTATTTTTATCCAATTTTTTTGTGTCTTGGCAAGCCAGAGAGCGCTTTTTATAGAATTTTTCAAAAAGTTTTTATCCTTCTCATGTACATCCTTTTTACTACCCAGATACGCTCGAGCACCTTTGTAATTGCGATCCTTTATTAATTTTAAAACCATTTCAATAGACAAAGAAAGGTAGACAGTCAAATTTGGTTTTGGAATTTTAAAAACTTTATACTCCATTTGAGCGAGCCATTTAATGAAGGCTACACGCTTCTTTACACTCATTATTTTGCCACCCTGGTGTATTTGGTTCGAAGAAATATAACGGTCTGTAATCACGATATACCCTTCTTTTATCCACCTTTCTATTTTTTCTTTTGACTCCCATCTATCAGCCGCATAGACGATGGAAGCAATCTTGGGATGAATATTCACCCAATTGTAATATTGCTCAGAAAGACAGTGGGCTATGAATTTACCAAAAAAGTTGTCTTCATAGCGTGGAAAATGAATAAATTTGACCCTTCTGCCGTCTCGACGAAAATGCTTTAAAAGCAGACTGGCTTGTGTGGTCTTGCCGCTCCCGTCAGTACCATCTATCACTATTAACCTACCTTTTCTAGACATGTGATAAATATATCACAAAATGCACTTCTCAAAAACTTCTTTGAAATACTGATCAACTCCTTCTTGATTTTTTATTTCATCAGCCGTGAGCCATACAAAGGAACTGTGCTCTTCGTCCAATATGGGCTCGCCTTCAGCCTGTCCAAGATAAGTCAGCCGCACCACGTGCTTGTCGGGCCTTAAAATGTCCTGTGCGGCAATCAATTTCGGCTCCTCGGCTAAATTTAATTGAGTTTCCTCAAAAACTTCCCGCTTTAGATTCTCAAGCAGAGGAGTTCCGATATTTATTCTACCACCGACGATATCCCACGAATCGTTCTTTTTAATTTCGGGGTATTTCTTAAAATTTCTTTCTAGAAGCAAAAACTTGCCTTCCTTGTTTTGTAAAATTATTTTTACTCCGACTTGTAGTTCCATGTTATTTTTAATTCCACTTTAGTTCAGTAAAATAGTTAAAGTTGTTTTATGGATTGTATTTCAAGAGAATTTACAACTAAATCATCATCAATATCTACTAGATATCTCAAGGCTTTGGCTGTTTTTTCGACAGGCATAGCTTTACTAAAATTAGTTCTAGGATTCCCTGATTTATTAAAAAGATTGGTGTGAATAAATCCCGGGTAAAATCCAACAACACTAATGTTGAAAGGCGCTAGCTCCAGTTGAAGACATTTTGTAAAACCAGTTACTGCCCATTTTGAAGCATTATAAACGGAACGCTCTGGTTTCGCATTAAGACCGGCTCTTGAGCTGACATTAATAATTCTCCCATATTTTTGTTTTTTCAATTGTGGCACGACGGCATTCGCTATTAACATGGTTCCAAGAGTATTCACTAGCACAGTATTTCGAATATCTTCTGGTTTATTCTCTTCGATCGGACCTTGGATCCAAACTCCTGCGCAATTTATTAAACAATCAACCTTTTTATATTTTTTAATAATCTGAGAAAATGCATTTTTTACCTGCAGGGCATCAGTAACATCACAAATAATTCCATCGCATTTCAGTTCTTTAACAGTTTTCTGAACTTCTTTTACATTTTTACCTAAAATTACAATCTTATTTTTATCAGCTAAAATTTTGGCTACAGCTTTCCCCAGCCCGCTATTTCCTCCTGTTATTATAATTACTCTTTTGCCTTTTTTCATCCCGGTACTAAAATTTTAATTAATAATTTTTATTTTTATAACCCGTAATCAAAATTTAGTACGGGACAAGTATTTTCTACACAAACTTTTTTGGTATCGGAAACTTTTTGGCTAAAGCTTTGATTTCTTTATGCACAGAATCTTTTACTTTCTTATTGTCTTTATTCTTGAGCGTCAAAATCATCAACTCGGCAACTCTTTTGCACTCTTTCTCCCTGAATCCTCGCGTGGTTATTGCCGGAGTGCCGAATCTGATGCCAGACGGATCCATGGGTTTTCTGGGGTCATCTGCAATCATATTCATATTAAGCGTTATACCCACTTCATCGAGTACGGTTTGTCCTTCTTTGCCGGTCACTCCAAGAGAACCAAAAATATCTGCAAGCACGCAATGATTATCTGTACCGCCGCCGATTAATCTAATTTTATTATTCAAAAATACTTTCGCCATACTACGGGAATTTTTGATAATTTGTTCAGCGTATTTTTTAAATGCTGGGGTTAAAGCTTCGCCGAAACATATCGCCTTGGCGGCAATAGTGTTCATTATTGGTCCTCCTTGAAATCCGGGGAAAACGGATTTATCAATTTTTTTGGCAATTTCTTCACTGTCGCGAGTAAGTATCAACCCTCCACGCGGACCACGAAGTGTTTTGTGCGTGGTTGTGAGTATGACATCAAAACCATAGTCGAAAGGATTTTTCACGGCTTTCCCCGCAATAAGTCCCGCTATATGCGCCATGTCGGCAATGGCTAGAGCACCAACTTTTTTTGCGATTTCTGAAAATTTTGCATAATCAAGCTCGCGGGTATAGGCAGAAAAACCAGCCATAATTATTTTTGGCTTTTCTGCCATTGCAACTCGTAGCATTTCATCATAGTCAATCTCGCCTGTTTCTATATTTTTCATCTTATAGCGTATAAACCTAAAAATTTTGCTTATATAAGTAACGGGATGCCCGTGTGTAAGATGCCCTCCATGAGAAAGATCCATACCCATAATAGTATCCCCGGGTTCCATCAGGGCAAAATAAGTGGCAACATTTGCGGGAGCGCCGGCATGGGGTTGAACATTGGCAAATTTACATTTAAAAAGTTTGCAAGCGCGCTCTATTGCCAGCCGTTCTACTTGATCCGTAAATTCCTGCCCGCCATAATATCTGCGTCCAGGATACCCTTCAGAATATTTATTGGTAAAAACAGAGCCATTCGCTTTCAAAACATCTTCCGAGACATAATTCTCCGAAGGAATCAGCTCCAGACCCTCTCTCTGCCTCTTTTCTTCCCCTTTTATCAATTTTTCTACTAGTTTATCTCGCATGAAAATACTATATCACACAACAGACCTCTCCCCAACCCCTCTCCTTGGCAAGGAGAGGGGCGAAGAGGTGAGGTTATTTTTGAAAATTAAAAATCTCTTTTTCCCCATCAGATTTCATAATTATAGTACCCAGTAAGTCGGTGCGAAAAATCTTTGCGCCAAATTGAGTCAGAGTATAGAGCGTTTCTTGATGCGGATGACCGTATTTATTGTCTTTGCCGTCGGAAATTAGAGCATATTCTGGAGAAACAGCTTTTACAAAAGCTGAAGACGAAGAAGTGCGTGAACCATGATGTGGAACTTTCAAAATGGTGCTGTCAAGCTCTGCCGCGGAATTATTTTCTAAAATTATTTTTTCTGTTCTGGCTGTGCTGTCGCCAGTAAGCATGATAGACGTTTGTCCATACGTTAGCTTCGCAACTATCGAGCCGTCATTGGTAGACCAATCGAAAACATCCCTGTCGGGAAATAAAATATCAATTACTGCCCCACCACCAATATCTAGCCTCGTTCCTTTCTTGGCTAAAATATTCGGAATATTTCTTTCTTTAATTTCCTGCTCCAGATTTTGATAAGTTTTTGAATCGCTTATTGTGCCGGGTTCAAAAACCATATTCACTTTATAAGTTTTTAAAATATCGGCAAATCCGCCGATGTGGTCTTGATCTGGATTAGTTATGAAAATAGCATCAAGACTACGATCAAACGGCGACATCACACTCGACAAAGTGCCTAGTATCTTCCTCGGCGGTCCAGCATCGAATAATATCTGTGTTCCAGTTGGAGATTCTATAAAAAGCGCATCGCCTTGCCCGACGTCCAGCATAGCGAAAGTAAGACCATTGTGAGAGCTTTTAAAATCTTGATAGAAAAGAAAACTGGTAGCCACTAAAAGCAAAATGGTGAAAATCAACAAACTGTATTTCTTGCGCTCTGTAAACATGCTACAATACTATCATATAAATTAGTGAAGCCGTTGTTACTTTTTCGAATGGTCTGGGGATTTTTTCCGAGGACCTGAGAAAAAGTAACAACGGCGAAATGATGATAAAAAAATTTGAAGAAAAAAAATTTAATATTGGCCCCCTTAAGGGTATCTCAGTAAAAAACATCGAAGAGCATCTAAAGCTCTATGCTGGTTATGTAAAACACGCCAATCTAATTACCGAGAAAATCGGAGGACTGATGGCTGATCCGGAGAAAAACGCTTATGTCATAGGTGAGTTGGGAAGGAGATTTGGTTTTGAATTTAACGGAATAAGGAACCATGAATATTATTTCAAATCACTGGAGGGAGGAGCAAAAATCCTCCCAGAAGACTCCAAGCTGAAAACAGCGATAGAAAAGCAGGCAACGTCTTTCGATTCATGGCTGGCGGGGTTTAAACTTTTGGCCATGACACGCGGAGTGGGCTGGGCAGTACTTGGATGGGACAAGAAGACAGAACAGTTTTTACACATTTGGATAGATGAACAACACTTGGGTCAATTAAATGGCATGGAGTGGATCCTAGGCATTGATATGTGGGAACATGCATACGTGTATGACTACCCAACTTCGGAAAAGAAAAAATATGTGGAAGCATTTTTTGAAAATCTAAACTGGGAAGTAATCGAGGAGAATTTTAAGAATACTCAATAAAGAAATTTTTAATACTCCTACCGAAAAGTCTATAAACAAAATAGCCGTAAATTAAAAGTGTCAGAATAAGTGGAAAATTAGGAAAAGAGAAAGAAGAAAATGGGATATGTGAAAAGAAATTAATCACGCTAAGTTCATAGTGGAGAAAAATGTAAGACAAAAACCCCAACGGCACGGCAAATCCGTACCAAAACAACCCCGCGAAGCTAGTTAGAAATCCAAGCAACATGGTAAATGGTATAAAAGGCAAAATTAAAATGTTGGCAGGCAGAGCGACGAGAGAAAGATTGCCCATTTTGTAGAGAATAAAAGGCAAGACGAAAACATAAACAGCAGAAGTAACTGAAACTATATCCCGTAGTTTAAAACTGTCTGTTATCCACATAAAATATTTCTCAACCCGAGGCGCAAAGAAAATCACCGCAACGGTGGCAATAAAAGAAAGCTGAAAAGACACGTCGAAAACAAGAATAAATGGATTTATGAGAATCATAATTACGCCCGCAAGGATGAGAGCCCGCGCGACATCATAGTTGCGTCCAGTCGCGCGGGCGATGAGGGCGAGTATGGCCATGGCCCCTGCCCGCACAGCGGTGGAACTTCCTCCAGTCATTAATACAAAAAGTAAAATAGCCAGGATTCCTACTCCAATGCCTAAATGTTGTGGCAAAAACATAAACAATTTCATAAGCCATTCAGCAACAATCGTAACATTGTACCCAGAGAGCGCCACTATGTGTATTGT
Organism: Candidatus Nomurabacteria bacterium RIFCSPLOWO2_01_FULL_39_18; assembly: GCA_001787005.1. Taxonomy (GTDB): domain Bacteria; phylum Patescibacteriota; class Minisyncoccia; order Phycocordibacterales; family UBA9973; genus UBA9973. The sequence continues at coordinate 67,417 of MFUV01000013.1, forward strand.
GCCGGTATTAATAAAACTAGTTCTCAGTTCTTGGCTAAAGGCAGATTTTTCCCCCAATATAAGCCCACCCATCAGTAAACTCTCCGGGGGAGTTATAGCGGAATTCATTTTCTCTAAAAATTTTTCTTTGAGTGAAAATAGTGCATTTTTAACAAAATTGCCGTTGCCATGGGAAAGAACCTCGATGGTCGCATAATTCATCACGTAGAAAATTCCGTCTTTGCGTAGATAATTTATATAATCGAATTCTTTGCCCTGGTCGGTGATAAAATTCTCTGGCTTTTCCAATTTGCCAAAGACATCTACCTCATCGCCATATTTAAAATCTTGACCGAAATTTACAGTAGCTAGAATTTTCGTGGCGAAGAAAGGTCTTGCCTTGGAATTTTTAAAGGCAAGACCTTGAGAGGCTAAAAGTATAGTCAACTTCTGGTTATTTTCTCTGACATCTGGTGCATCAATAATTTCTCCAAAGAAAGAAACTCTCTGTCCCACCTGTGACTCGAATATATGCGGCGCTGGCTTATCTGCAAGATGAAATCTTAAAATTCCTAGTGAAAAAGAAAGTACACAAACTCCGGCAACAATTCCCCAGTTTTCTTTTGTAATAAATTTAAAAAATAAAATGATCAAAAAAGCCAAAACCCCCACCAAAATAGCCAGGTAAAAATTCACAAACAAAAAAGAGCGCAAAAGCACTCCAAACACAAAACCAAAACAAATTGAATAAAAAATTCTATCTTGCATCTTTTAATTTCACTGGTTCCCCTTCCGCAAAACTCGTAGCTATCAAGTCTGCTCTGTCATTCCATTTGTCTTCATTGTGCCCCTTAACATAGATCCACTTTGGCTTTAATTCTTCGTTCAATTCATGCAACTCTTCCCAGAGTTCGCGATTCAAAACTGGACGCCTATTGGCATTCCTCCAATTATTCTTCTGCCAACTAAAAATCCACTCCGTAATTCCCAGAATTACATATTTAGAATCCGAGATAATTTCTATGTGTCTGATATTGGAGAATTTATTTTTTATATGTTTCAGCGCTTCTATCGGCGCAGTCAATTCCATCTGGTTGTTGGTCGCGTGTTCTACACCGCCGCCTATCTCAATCACTTTGTCATTTACAAGAAAAACCGCCCCCCAGCCAGCTTTCCCAGGATTCCCCTTCGCCGCCCCATCTGTATAAATTGTTACTTTATCCTGTTTAATCATCCTAATATATATCTTCCACTCTCAATCTTAGCTCTTCCCGGCCTCTAAATCTAGACAGGTCAAAAGTGGCGAGCAAGTTCACCCGGACTCCTTCAGAAATAGGAATTTTGAAAGATTCGTGCGAAGAAAAAAAGGAAATCGCTTTGGCTTTACTTGAAGTGTCAGAAAAAATAATCTCTAAATGCTCTCCAGAACCATTCTTGCCGAATTTTTTAATTTTTTCTATTTTTACGCCCTCGAAAAGAAAAGAGGGTTTCGGATTACCAAATCCAAAAGGCGCCATCTTCTCTATCTCACGCCAGTTTTTCATATTTACCCCACTAAGAGATAATTTCAAATCAAACCCCTCCTGCCTCCCCTTATCAGGGGAGGTTTCTGTTTCTGTTTTTCCCCCTGATAAGGGGGAATTAAAGGGGGTTGTATTTATTTTCTTAAAAGAAAGAGAAAGCGCCTCTTCTAAAAAATGGATTTTATCAGTGTGCACCGTGAATCCCCCCGCTAGCTCATGCCCGCCGAAGTCTATGAAAGATTCACGAGTCGCCGTCATGAGCTCCACCACCGACACAGACCCATCAGAGCGGCATGACCCTTTAATGCAGTCATTCTCGTCTTTCCCCCAGACGAAAACAGGCTTTTTGTATTCATCTGATAGTTTCCCCGCAACCAGTCCTAAGACGCCGATACGCCAGGTGGGACTGCCCATCACCATCACTTCTCGTTCTTCTCTTTTTTCAAACTTTTTATTTACTTCACGCATGATTCCAGTAACAATAGTCTTCCTTTCGTCATTAATTTTAGACAAGTGTTCAGTCAGTACGTTCGCTTCTCCCTCATCTTCTGTCGCAAGGAGCTCAAACGCACGCATCGGATCGTCCATCCGGGAGGCAGCATTTAATCGCGGAGTGACCATAAAACCCACGTCATCTTCTGTTAAATATTTTTGATCAATGTTCATCTTTGCTAAAAGCTTCTGTAGTCCAGACCTAGGAGATTTTCTTAAAACTTTCATTCCAAAATATGCCATAGCTCTGTTCTCG
>MFUV01000013.1:69706-84136 GCA_001787005.1 Candidatus Nomurabacteria bacterium RIFCSPLOWO2_01_FULL_39_18
CCATATCTAGCATCCATTTCTCTGTACCTTCTTTGATTTTGAAATATTCTCCGTACTTTTTTATAAATCCTTGCGCAAATTTAAAAACAACCCCTGCGCCACAAAGCATCTTCTCGGGATAACTGTCTATTTTTGGATTTAAAATTGCACAGGCCCGAGGTAAATCAAAGGAACCCTGCCCCGCCGAGGCTGGTCGGGGTAAATGGTGATCTGTAATTATCACATCAATGCCGTCTACTTCTGCTTGCGCCACTTCTGCTACAGCGGTGATACCGAGGTCTACAGTTATTAAAAGTTTTACATTATTTTCTGCAAATTGTTGTATGCTATCGATATTAAGACCGTATCCCTCGCTATTTCTGTTTGGTATATAGATTTCGTAATTTTTATAATTTACTTCCTTCAATAAATCGACCAAAATCACTGCTCCGGGTATCCCATCGCAGTCATAATCCGCATAGATAACTATTTTTTCACCCGCGTCAATCGCCTCATAAAGCCGCACGCAAGCCCTCTCCATATCTTTCATTAGAAATGGGTCATGTAGATCTCGCGCATAATTTGGGTTTAAAAAAATATCTGCTTGTCCTTCGTCAGCAACTCCTCTCCCCAATAGCAAGTTTCGCAGCAACTCTCCGTACTTTTGCATAAGTTGAATTTTAGCATATAATGGAGAAAGTTTCGCAAAATAAAGTTTTTGAATGGTCTGGCTGGGGGAGGGACCCAGGAATCCGAGGACCTGAAAAAACTTTGATTTTGGGAAACTTTCTATGAAAGATTGCATTTTTTGTAAAATAGCAAAGGGGGAAGCTTCGTGCCATAAAATATGGGAAGATAAGGAACATTTGGCCTTTTTGTCTATATTTCCAAATACAGAGGGCTTTAGTGTAGTGATAACTAAACGGCATTATCCTAGCTATGCTTTTAATTTACCCGATAATATTTTAAGGAAATTAGTAGTTGCCTCTAAAAAGGTAGCGAAACTCTTGGATAAAGGACTTGCAGATGTAGGAAGGACTGGAATGATTTTCGAGGGTTTCGGTGTGGACCATGTCCATGCGAAACTTTTCCCCATGCATGGCACTAAAAACAAAAACTGGAAGCCCAGAAATTCTGCTATTAAAAAATATTTCAAAAAATACGAGGGCTATATTTCATCTCATGATTATAAAAGAGAAAGTGATGAAAAACTAAAAAAGGCGGCAAGGAAAATTAATCCTTCTATTCCATAAGCATTTTTAGCACTGGTAGAACTTTGCCGGCTAGAAATTCTGAAGTTGCTCCGCCAGCAAGGCTGATGTGCGTAAAATCACCCAAATTTCCATATGTACGAACAAGATCAATAGTGTCTCCTCCCGCAACGATCGTCCCACCTCCAACATCTCTCTTGAGTTTTTTCATAGCATCGAGGATAGCTAAAGACCCAGCTCGGAATTTCTCATCCTCGAATTTCCCCATCGGGCCATTAAGAAAAACTGTTTTAGACCGGCTGATAACATCTCTAAAAATTTTTTGAGTATTAGGCCCAACGTCAAATGCCATCCACCCAATCGGAACCTCTTCTGTGGTGATAACCCTGGTGGAAGTACCGTCAGAAATAAGAAGATCGTTTGGGATAATAATTTTTTTACCCAAGGAATCTGCTTTTTTTAATATTTCTTTCGCATCTTCTACCCAATCCTTTTTTTCTCGCTTTACTTTGTCCACAAAAACATCTTCAATAAAAGAACTGCCGAGAACTCTGCCTTGCGCTTTTAAAAAAACATTCGCCACGGCACCTCCTACTAATATCGTATCAGCTATTTCTAATAAATTTAAAACCGCATCTACTTTGTCAGAAATTTTCACCCCTCCAATAATGACAGTAAAGGGATGTTGGGGATTCTCTAATAGATTAGATAGCATCTTGACCTCGCTCTCAAAATATCGCCCAGAAACCGCGGGCAGGTGTCTCAAGATACCAGTGGTAGAAGCATGTATTCTGTGCGCTTGAGGGAAACCATCGAAAACAATCAGATCTTTACCCTGGCAGAGCTTTTCCGCAAAAGAATCGTCATCAATCATTTCTTCTTTATGGAACCTTACATTTTCAAGCATCAAAATATCGCCGGAATGCATGCTGGAAATCTTTTCATCAACCTCTCCGCCCACGCAATCATCGGCCTTCAGAACTGGATGATTCAAAAGCTCGCTTAACCTTCTCGCATGAGGTGTTGTGCGAAGATTCTCCACCACGACCCCGTCAGGACGCCCTACATAAGTTAGAATAATGATTTTACAACTTTCTTTTATAAGATATTCCAGGGTCGGGATAGTTGCTTTTATACGCATATCATCAACGACCTCTAGGGCACCCCCTACTTCCCCGCCCGAACGGCTGTCCGGTCGGGCGGGTTTGACATCAATATCATACGGAGCGCGATAGAGAATGGTCTTGTCTTTTAAATTGATGCTCTCTAAGGTTTTAAGTTTCATGCTATTTTATTCCCTCAGCAATTTTTACAATCTCGGAAAACTTTTTAGGGTCTAGGGAAGCCTTGCCAGGAAGTAGTCCGTCTACTCCGCCGTTTTGCAAGAATTCTTCGGCATCACGCTCATTAGCCGAACCGCCATAAATGACACGAGTTTTAGAAGCTATGTCCGGTGAGCTGATGTCAGAGAGAGTTTTACGAATAAAAACTGCCATTTCTCTGGAATCATTCGCCGTAGCATCGCGCCGATTTAGAGTACTGGATAATGACCAGACGGGTTCATAGGCGATGGTAATTTTCGAAATTGAATCTTTGGGAATACCCTTCAAGCATTCATGGATTTGAGTTTTCACAATTCTGAAGTATTCATGATTTAAGTCTCGTTCTTTTTCTCCGATGCATACTATCGGCACCAGCCCTGAGGCAAGCGCGGATTTTATTTTTTTATTTATTTCAATACTACTCTCGCCCATTGCCCGTCTTTCCGAATGCCCAAGTATTACGTATCTAACACCAATATTGTAAAGCATTTCGGGAGAAATCTCCCCGGTAAAAGGTCCCACATCACCCCAAAAGGCATCTTGCGCGCCCAGGGCCACTTTTCTAGAAATCTTTTTTAATTTCTCCAGATATATAAATGGCGCGCAAATTACAATATCGGTGTTTTTTATTCTTTTTACCAATTTCGCGATAGAGGCAAACCACTTCTCCGCTTCTTTCCCTGTCAGCGGATTCATTTTCCAATTCCCTATAATTATTTTTTTCGTCATTTTTTTTCTTGCAATATTTATTTCACTTCTTTCCAGCTCTTGATATCCCATCCACCAGAAGGTCCAGAGGTAAAAGAGGCACTGGCCAAACCAGATGTATAATTAACCTCTGCGCTATTGTCTATAATAATTTTATATCCTACTACTTCGTTTAATTCAACATTGTTATTGAGATGCACTGTGCCATTTTGAGCGCTAACAAGTATTGCGCCAACATTGTTTAAAATTTCAAGAGCATTTAGGCCAGAACATCCAGTGGGGCAAACGCTGGTGGTTACCAGTAAAACGTAAGACCCCGAACTGCCAGAACCGAAAAATTCAACATTATTGGATAAGGTTACCCGTCCATCGGTAATAATAATTCCACCCGTGGGACCGTAAGAACTATCGAGGGTGACCTGGGCACCATTATTGGTAGTAATATTGCCGACTACATAAATAGTGCCGGTTATTGTCACATCTTCATTGATGGCTAAGTTTCCTGTAATTTTTTTAGGACCCAAAACGGTTGGTGATGAAATAGTCACATCGCCGACAGTAGTTTCCCCAAGTTCAGCGTCACTTTTCCATTCATCCATCATCGCTTGTGTAATAGGCATTGCAACCGAAGCAGGATCTGCCTGTGAAGTATCGCAAGCTTTATTATTGCCCGACCCTGTTTGACAAAAAAGATTACCAGCAATGACAGAATCTCTGACAGTGTGAGCTATGGCATCTCCTACGCCACCCTGTCCAACATCGATATTATCAATAAGGCCAGAAACTCCCACAGAAACAGCCGAACCTGTAACTGTGGCGCCATTCGCTCCGACAATAGTGCCGTTAGAAAAAACATTTCCATTAACTATTGCATTACCGATTGTAAACCCTCCCATGCCAGCTTGAATTCCGTAGTTAAAGGAAACTCCGTCGCCCGCATTTAATACAAGTTTATTTGTTCTTTGGCGGGAATTAACATCGCCCAGCGAAGAAACAGTTTTTTCATTATAGCCCGAATCAGTAATAGTCGTAGTTACAGTATTGCCATTTAATGTCAAAGAAGTTGAAGAATCTATTGGTTTTGCATTTTTCAATCTGAAATACGCATCCTCGATACCTGATTCAGAAAAAATCAAGCTCTGTTTGGAACGAATCGAATCATTGGATATTTTAAATCCTCTGACTGAGGGAGTTACAAGTCCAAAAATAATTGCCAGGGAAATAAAAAGAAAAAAGACAATAGATGTGAGCATTGCCGCGCCAGTTTGATTATTAATTTTTCTTTTCTTTTTTTCTTGCATCTTTTTAATTCGTAATTCTAAATTCGTAATTGATTTCAATAGCTCCCTCGAAGTGTAACTGTGTTATAAAAATCCACAGAACGATTCTGCGCATCGTTATCAGATCTGACCGTCAGAGATATTTTGACTGCTTTCCCCGCTGTTGTGGTTATTTGTGTGAAGGTAAGGTTGGATACGGTTATGTTGGGTGTGTTTAAGTTGCCAGTCAAAACACTATTTTCAAGAAGCTGTATGTCAGAACCAGAAAGTAAAAATTCTACTGTCTTATTCGCCCCAGCATCATCCTTGGTATTGAGTTTCAAATCACTTGTAGATATGGTGTTTATATCATAAGATCCTCTAATTTCCCGTGATATCCTTTCCATTATAGCGTTACTTTCTACCAACTCTGCTTGTATTGTCGTTTCCTTGAAAGCTTTTGCCATTGTTATCATTGCATCTATCACCAGAAGAGAAAGAATGGCAAAAAGGACGATGTAAAAAACAAGCTCCACTAAGGCATACCCTCGCGCCGCCCCACGACCCTGATAGAATCTTTTTTTTATTTGATTATTTCTTGTGAAAATCATTATGATGAAAAAATATCTGCTATGTAAAATGCTAAGGTCTTGGTTATCGTGTCCCCACCTTCTCTCCAGGAAACTGTAACTGTAATTAATCTGGTGCCGGGATCGTCCGTGCCGGTCGTAGAAATATCGCCAGTAACATCATCACGCTTCACACTCGCCACACTTACCGTACGTGTAAAAATTCCCACAACATTGGGGGTAAGAGACAAAGTCCAAGTACCGCCTGAAAAAGTGGGATAATAATCTGTATCAAGGGTGAGAGTTGAGACATTACTCCATGCATTATCTCGCACTATTCGCACTGCTTCTGCGCTCTCTTCTAGTAAAAATGCAGCTTCTACGGCGTGTGTTGATTGGCGAGAAATAAAAATGGATTTTTGAGCAACCGCCATGAAAGCTATAATGGAAACAGAAATAATAGAAATAACTATTAATGTCTCAACCATCATGAAGCCCTTGTTTTGAAAAACCTTTCTCATAATTTAATTAAGGCTGGGTACACCAGTGGCGGAAATTGTAATTATTTTTGACAGTGAAGATGTGGAAAGAGTTATGGTGCCATTCTTGCTCGGCGCGCCAGAGAGGCGATCAAAATATACGTCTCCTGATGTCCCGCTTACTCCGAGTAATGTGACATTAGAGATCGTGACTGGAGTTGTTAGATTAATTATTTCATTGTCCCCCGCTAGGGCAGAAAAAACCGTACCCTTAAAAATTATAACCCCATCAGATTGAAAATGCACCCCGTATTCTGAAGAATCAATTGATGCCAATGCCTGAGATCTCGCCTTGTTGATGGCAGAGAGGACATCCCCAGCTCCGCTTTTGAGTGTCTGATTTTCTCTAATTTTTGAAAACTGTGGAAGTATAACTGAAACCAAAATAGCAATTACCGCAAAAATTATTAATAACTCTGCGAGCGCTATGCCTGTCTGCGCAGGCCGGCCTTTTTTATAAAAGTTCTGCATTCTATTATTCTAGCATTATTTGATGTTGTCCAAGACTGAATAAAGGGGAGAAATCATCGAGATAGCAAAAAATCCGACCCCGGCGCCTATAATGATCATCAGCAGGGGTTCAATAATAGTAGAGAGATTCCTGGTTTTGTTTTCAATTTCTTCTTCGTAAAATAAAGCAACTTGAAGCAACATGTCCGATAATTTTCCTGTTTCTTCCCCAACTTGAATCATCTCAGACATCATAATAGGATAAAGATTATTATTTTGCGCGAAGATTTGAGAGAACGGAGCCCCCTTCTCTATCGCCCCCTTTGTATCGTTCAAAACTGCTTTGTAATAAATATTTTGCACCACATCTTCTGTGATTTCAACTGCGCGAGTTATAGAGACCCCAGAGATAAGAAGAGAAGATACGGTCCGGGCAGTACGCGCAGTATTAAGCTCTTTGGTTAGGGTGCCGATAACCGGAAATTTTATGAGAACAAAATCAATGTATTTCGACATAAATTTGGCGCGAAAAAAAGAATAAAAACCAAAAGCAACGGCGAAAATTCCCAAGAAGGATGAAATTAAATGATTAGAAAAAAAATTTCCAAACCAAATAATAATACGAGTTGACAGGGGCAGAGTAACACCCAACTCTTTGAAAGTACTCGCGAGCGTAGGCACTACAAAAGCAAACATTAAAACACCGATTATGACCATCGCCCCCAAAATAACACCGGGATAAATAAGCGCTCCATGTATTTTCTTAGTCAGAGAATGAGATTTCTCTAAATTCACGCCGATATCTGAAAGAGCGCCAGAGAGATTGCCCGATTCTTCGCCAGCCTTTGTCATTGAAACAAAAAGTTTAGAAAAAATGTTCGGAAATTTTGAAAGTCCAAAGGAAAATGTCTCGCCAGCGCTTATATCACTGCTTAAGGACATAAGAATTTTATTGAGTGTGGTGTTCTTCGTCTGTTTTTGCAGAACAGATAAAGCTCGAGAGAGCGAAAGACCCGCCCGGAGCATTCCGCTTAAATTTTTCGTGAAAATAATCTGTTCTCCAACGCTTACTCTGTCAAAAATATTTTGGAATGCTAGTAATTTACCAGCGAAACTTCCGCTTTTTTCCTTAATCGATAAGGGAGTCTGTCCGCGAGATTTTAGTTCATGAGCAAGGGCAAAACGGTCTTGGGCATCCAATACACCCTCAACAATTTCTCCATTATCTGATTTTACTTTATAGGAAAATAACATATTTTATTTGGACACATGTCCTGGACACATGTCCGACATGTGGGAATCCCACATGTCGGACATGTGTGGCATTTTACTCCGAAACAACACGAAATACCTCTTCTATGGTGGTCACGCCCAACACTGCTTGGAACATTCCGTCTTCAAGTATTGTCATCATTCCTTCTTTCTTTGCCTGCGCTTCTATGTCGTCCTGGGAACTCCCCTTTATTATCATCTCTTTAATACTGGATGTGACTTTCAATACTTCGTGCATTCCGATACGGCTTGAGTATCCATCCTCAAATTCACTACTTTTTACCGGTTTATAAAAAGGAATCTTGTCCCAAGTATCTTTTTTGCCCACAACATTTTCTGCCTTTAACATCTCGAGCATTCTGTCCAAATCTATGACTTTGGCTAAATTTTTTATTTCGACTTCAGATAAGAAATATTTCTCTTTATTCGGGGTAAGTCTACGCACTAGTCTCTGCGCAATAATTGTTTTGACTGTGGCAGTAATTAAAAAAGGGGGGACTCCCATATCTATCATTCTGGGAATGGCACCAGCCGCAGAATTTGTGTGAATCGTCGAGAGAACTAGATGCCCTGTCAGTGAAGCATTTATGGCGAGTCCTGCTGTCTCACCATCGCGAATCTCCCCCACCATCACTATGTCTGGGTCCTGACGGAGCAGCGATCGGAGCCCATTGGCAAATGTTAGCCCTATTTCTGGCTTGACTTGTGTCTGGTTTACGCGCGGCATTTGGTATTCGATAGGATCCTCCACGGTAGAAATATTCACTTCCGGCTTGTTTAAAATTTCAAGCAAGGTATAAAGTGTCGTCGTCTTCCCAGACCCTGTAGGTCCCGTGGCCAAGATCATTCCTGTTTTTTGCTTTAATGAATCCTGTATGCGCTCCAGTCCTTCGCCATGAAAACCGAGAGATTCCAACGAAAATCCGTGCGCATTTTCTTTTAGAATTCTGATGACTGTTTTTTCTCCAAAAAAAGTCGGCAGAGTAGATACGCGGAAAGAAATTTTCTCTCCGTCTTGATCCTTTTTAAACCTGCCATCTTGAGGCAGTCTTTTCTCGTCGAGTTTTAAATTCGCCAACACTTTAATGCGCGCGGTTATGCCCGCCCCGGCATTTTTGTCCAAAACCATCGCGTCATGCAGTATACCGTCTATTCTATAGCGCACAGTCAGCTCCTTTTCTCCTTGCTCAATGTGAATATCGGAAGCATTTTGCAAGATAGCATGGAAAATCAAGGAGTCAACGATCTTTACTACCGGCAGATTCTCTGCCATGGCTAGCAGATCTTTTTCAGATTTTTCTTCTTGTTCGCCCTCCTGACTTTCTGCTTTAGTGGAATTTTCAAATTCAGTAGATTCTTTTTGAATAATATTTTTAAATTCAACATCCAAACTCTGTCTGTATTGAGAAAGTACAGACTTTATTGAAGCAGTATCAGTAAGTCGGGGTAAGATTTTAAATCCGGAGCGTTTCTTGATAAAATCAATGACGGGCAAATCATCGACATCAAGCATCGCGACTTCTAGGCCGCTATCGCTCTTTTTGTAGGCAATTATATTGTAATTGCGAGCAATCGGTTCAGGAATAAGCGAGAGTAGAGAAAGATCGATCTTCTGCTTGACTAAATTAACGAATGGTATCCCCAAGACAAAAGCTTCCATCCTTTTCAAATCAGTTTCAGATATTTTTCCTTCAGAGAGTAGAACATTTCCAAGTTTTTGTTTCTTTTCTGCCGCTTTTTTCAGCGACAATTCAAGATCGGAACGTGAAACAAGCCCTCCGTCGAGAATAAATTTCTTCAGCTGTTCTTCATCGATTTGCATCCCGTACGAAATAGGAAATCTTTAGATTTCCGTACTTATTTTAACTAATAAAAGCTTCGATATCTTCTTCATCGATTTAACTTACTCACAAATTATAGCACAACTAAATAATTTCGTACGGGATTATTGTTCTTGGAAGAGAGGTTTCTTCTTGACAACAACTGTGACACTGTCTATCCCGCCTGATGGATCGCAGGTCAGCGTGTACGTAGTCGTATCGGCAGGACTAACGGAAATACTGCCAGAGGGGGCGCCACCGGTGCTAAAGTTCGTACCTGAACTAGAAGTATCAGCTACTAGACAAGACCAAGTAATGGTAACAGAATCGCCAGAGTAGATTATTGGTAAACTAGCATTAATCGTTGCTGACCCGCTGGAATCTGTAATGAATGTCCCGTCAGGAGAATATCCTACGCCAGAAGCATTAATAGCATAGCCGCGATAGTAATATGTGGTACTTGGAGAGAATCCCAACCGAGCATGTGAATATGCTCCAGTTGTTATTCCACCTTCGTCTACGCAATTCGTCGTTGGGAAAGGTGCAGCCCCCCAGCAAGTACCCCGAGCGGAGATGGAAGCGGGAACTCCTAAAGATGTAACATTGGCGCCCAAGATAGCGTCTGTCGTCGTGATAGAGACAGCTGTCGGAGAAGTAAGGGTAGGCACGCTAGAAGTAGCGCACTCTACCCCATCCCAAATCAATCCCGCCTCACAATCTGCGCTTATTGGAGAACTAGCTAGCTCCACGCTATTGTGATAAATGTAGAAAGTACTTGCTCCGCGATTTACAGTATTACTGACATTAGTCCCAGAAGTAAGCCAGGAGACATGTGTATTGCTTGGATTATTTCTGGTTACCTCCGTTGGATTGCCAGTTAAGTTGGAAGTACTCCAAGAAACTAATGAATCGCAAGTTGATTCGCCAAGAGAGATGGTGCAAGAAGTCGCGGAAATTGAGCCCGATGGGGAAAGAGTAGAAGTGAACTGTACATCCTCTCCATAGGCCGTGCCCACGCTATTAGTAGCATAAGCGCGAACATGATAGATGGTGTTGGGTATGAGTGAAGTCATGTCGCTTGACCAAGGACCCCCGATCGCCCAACCATTCGTTGTCTTCGTAGTAAGAGCTGTCGTGGGGTTTGCAATTGTATCCCAGACAATACCACTGACTGTGACAGTTGCTCCTCCGTCCGAAGTGATATTACCGCCGCTTGTGGCAGAAGTTGAGGTGATGTTTGTGACTACATTGGTAGTAAGAGTAGGAACAGTTGTCACGGCGCTTGTCGTAAACTGCACATCCGCCCCATAGGCTGTGCCGACACTGTTGACTGCGAAAGCTCGGACATGATAAAGGGTATTGGGTGTTAGTGGTGTTGAAAGGGCTGTACCCATAGTAGCACTAGTCCAAGGACCGCCGATTGCCCAACCATCGGTCATTTGAGTTGCCGTGTTCCCTACAGTATAAACAGGATTAGCAGATGTGCTCCAAGTAATGCCAGCAACTGTGACAGTCGCTCCGCCATTTGAAACGGTATTTCCACCGCCCACCGCGGAAGTTGAGGTAATGGTTGAAACTGCATTTGTGGTGACGGTTGGAATGGTTTCAGTAGCAGGTGTCGTAAACGTCCCGTCGGAAGAATATCCTGTGCCAGTGGTGTTGGTGGCATAGCCACGATAGTAGTATGTAGTGCTAGCAGTTAACCCTGTTCTAGAATGTGTGAATACCCCAGTCGTTGTTCCGCCTTGGGCTACGCAGTTCGTAACTGGCGCAGGCGTTGTGCCCCAGCAGGTGCCTCGGGCGGAGATGGAAGCGGGAACTCCTAGAGACGTGACGTTAGCGCCGAGAGTAGCGCTGGTTGACATGACAGAGGTAACGGTTGGAGTCGTGACAGTTGGAACTATTAAAGTTGCAAATGTTCCGTCGGGAGAATACCCAGTACCAGTAGAATTCGTAGCATAGCCACGATAATAGTATGTCGTTCCAGCAGTTAATCCTGTTCGAGAATGTGAATAAACCCCAGTCGTTGTCCCGCCCTGGGCTACGCAGTTCGTAGTTGGCGCAGGCGTTGTGCCCCAGCAGGTGCCTCGGGCAGAGATGGTAGCCGGAGATCCGAGAGATGTAACGTTAGCGCCTAGAGTAGCGCTGGTTCCTGTGATAGAAGCGGATGTTGGAGTCGTAACAGTTGGCACAGCGGGAGCAGCAGTCGTGGCAAACGTCCCGCTAGCGGAATACCCCGTGCCAGTGGCATTCGTGGCATAGCCGCGATAGTAATATGTGGTGCCGGGAGATAGCCCTGTGCGAGAGTGTGTGTACACTCCTGTTGTTGTTCCGCCCTGTGCTAGACAATTTGTCGATGGCGCAGGCGACGTGCCCCAGCATGTGCCTCGGGCAGAGATGGAAGCGGGTTGTCCGAGGGATGTAACGTTAGCTCCCAGAGTAGCGCTGGTTGAGGTGATAGAAGTATGTGTTGGAGTGGTAACAGAAGGAACAACGGCGCAGGAAGTTACGGGTACTCCGCCAGTGGCATTACTGCTTGCCGCAATTTTATTGGGGCTCACATTCCCCCCGCTCACCGTTTCTACCCAGTAATAGTAAGTACTACCAACCGCGGTGGAAGTATTTATCCAAGGACTCGCGGTAATACCACTGGCATAGCCAATACTAGGAACAGTAGATGTTGTATTTCTATAAATATTATAGGTTTTGGCCGTAGTCCCACTATTTGCCGCTGTCCAAGAAACTGTGACGTTGCGAGAAGGGCAGGAAGCAAGCGTAGTCGCAACGTTACTAACGTTAGATGGTTTTATTACATAGTCTAAATTGGTATTTTGGGGAGTATTCGAAGCAAGAGGATTAGAAGTATCATAAATCTGAATATTGCAATCTTCTAAAGTACCTGCATTAGAAACTGAAGTAACTGCGATTCTGGTTGTTACTGAAGCGCTTGGAGCCAGGGTGCCACCAGTATTTATGGTTATAGAAGTACCAGCAGAATTCTGCAAACTGCACCAAGTGCCAACGGGACTCGTTCCTCCGGAGGCATTAACCCTTTTCCATTTCCAATTCATAGTCGCATCCCCGGTATTTTGAATAACCAAATTTTGATAAGGTGCGTTAGAACCTCCGACAATTTTTGTAAAAACAAAAATTTTGGGAGTTAAATCTATTTTAGGCCTACCTATCACTGTCAAATTGGGGCAAGCTACATCATTATAAATAGAATTGTTGGAGGAATCGATAACTTCAAGCCTTTCTTGTGTGTACACACCTACAGTTCGAGTTCCATAACAATAAGGAAGTGTTTGAACTTGACCTTCGGACACCCCAGATCCACGGCAGTGACTACCACCACCCACGTGGTAGAAACGATACTTACAAGCAGAGCCACTGGGGCATTGCGTAGGCTGTGCTGTATAGGTATAAGTAGTATTACTATTCACCGGATTAGGCGCAACAGTACAGACAGCGGGACCAGTGCCCCCACCTCCTCCACTACTTTGGTACTGGCAGGTAGAAGTACAACCATCGCCATTAACAGTACCACCATCATCACACTGCTCTCCACTTTCTACCACTCCATTGCCGCAAACTGACCCGCTTCCGCCACCTGGGCATGAACAATTATATTGCGCATTATTGCAATTCCAAGACCCCTGACCAGCGATGCTACAATTTGCACTAACATCATGGTCATATACGCATACAGGTTCAACGTCATCGCAACTGCAAGTCGTAAAGTCATTGAAGCACCAACCATATTGTTCACTACAATCAGTACCGTTTGCACAACTAGTAGTAAATACAATGGCGGAGACTCTGCTCGCGAACATTATAAATAAACTAACAAAAAGAAAAATGCCAGCAATCAAATAAACAAAGTTGTTTATTTCTAGATTATGAAAATTATTCCTCACACTAATATGATAGCACTATCAAAAAAGCGGTCAAGTAAAAAGATGTCGGCAGAAAAAAGCAACAAAAAAGGACGGTGCAGAACTTTATTGTAAAATTCGGCATCGCCCTGTAGATATTACGGAGTGCGATGACCCCGTCGGAGAGTGGACCTAAAACGCCACCCCCCGAGACATTCGTCCGCTTCCCCCTAGCGGACAGCGACGTTGTGGAAAAGCCCATCGGAGGACGGAGGCCGCGGTAACGGGACGACAAAACCGTTTACCACTGCATGGATACCTGGCTCGAGGAAAAAGAGCCGAGCGACCACTACCGGAGTATAAGCTCCCGGTTCCAACCCCAGCCCATCCATCAGAGGCTTGCGAATCAAGAACTCCGTCCGAGTATCCGTGTGCCTGATCTCGACGGGAACCTCGACTGCAAAACTATGACGAACGAGAAAGAACTGGAAGCCGGTCGAGACATTTTGCCTATCAATCGAAAAGATGGTGTTACCTATCCCATCGACCGATGAGCTAAGATCTCGTCCAAGTTCGGTCTTGATACTGACAAACCCCCCACCTTCGGCGACCTTGATGCCGCCGAACAGATTTACGAGCGTCACTCGATAAAAGCGACGTCCGTCCATCTTATCATCAACGATAAAGCTGTCGACGACAATTGAGTGACCGGGTTCGATATCGCTGGTCCCGAAGGAGAAACGCTTGGTATCACCGGTGCTAGAGTTTTGCACCGACAACTCGTGCCATCCGGGCCGGCCAAATTCTACACCGTATCCTTGTGGAAAGACCACGCGGATGGTGACGAACTCCCCGGGCTCGGCTTGGTTGGTGCTCGGCAGCACCAGGAGTTCGTTGTAGCCGTTCCCGTTAACGGCGCCGAACACGGGGTTGAGGGTGATCACGGCCATAAAAAGCGCCGCGAGTAAGAGCGAAAAGCTCATTCTCTTCATGTTGGTTCTCCTTGATTTGATTAGAACTTCTGGGCGAGCTAAGTACGAGACAGTTCTTGTCTCACGCTCAATTCGCACAGAAGTTCCGCCCCTTTTCGAACTTGGACATCCGATGTCCAAGTTGTAGTATTTTATTACAAAGAACCTTTTCTACTATTTATAGATACACAAAAACACGGCAAACTATACAATCTTAGCCATCTATGTCAATAGTATCATCTTTTATTCATTTTGTCAATGCAACTGTGCAAAAATTGTGCAAAAACAGCCTTAAAACACCAACAAATATAAGGTTTAGCCATTATTTATAAGGGTTTTCGGATCCAGTAGCAAGGACAGTCCTTGCTATCGGGGAATTAAGGGGGTCAGGTACCCTTTCTTTTTGAATGTGATATACTAAATACATGCCACGAGCTATTCGTACAGATGTTGGA
>MFUV01000013.1:84219-90693 GCA_001787005.1 Candidatus Nomurabacteria bacterium RIFCSPLOWO2_01_FULL_39_18
ATACATGCCACGAGCTATTCGTACAGATGTTGGAAATTATTGTTACCATGTAATAAATCGCGCGAATGCACGATTGCCCATTTTCTTTAGAGAAAAGGATTATGTTCTTTTCGAACAAGTCTTGGAAGTAGCAAGAGAGAAACACAACATGCGCGTACTTGCATATTGTTTAATGCCAAATCATTTTCATCTTGTCCTATACCCCAGAAATGATGGTGATCTGGGTAAATTTATGCAGTGGCTAACTCTCACACATACTCAACGCTGGCATAAAGTTAAAAACACTAAAGGGACAGGCCACCTGTATCAAGGTCGGTACAAATCATTTCTCATTGAGGAAGACAATCATCTACTTTCTGTCATCCGTTATGTGGAACGGAATCCATTACGTGCCAAGTTGGTTAAAAAAGCGGAGAATTGGAAGTTTAGCAGTTTGTGGCGTGGACTTTATGGGAATATTCGACAGAAAAAGCTTTTGTCTGCATGGCCTATATCAAAGCCTATAGATTATCTTTCTTTTGTGAATGTACCTCAACCTAAAGAGGAAGAAGTATTGATTAGATTGTCTGTAGTAAAAGGGAAGCCATATGGAAAAGATAGTTGGTCAATGAGAATGATAAAAAAATTTGGTCTGGAATCGACTATTCGTTTACCGTGGAGACCTAAAAAGAGTACCTGACCCCCTTCCTCTCTGACCCCCTTCCTGCCTTCCCCCTTCCCTTCCTCCCCCCCTTTCTCCTCTTCTTTCTCTTAATTTAAATTTTTATATCATATTAATATTAATAGAAAAATATAAAATCAAACTAAAAACGGAAAAAATAAGTAGTAGTATTGTTAATACAAGAATTATTTTTTCGACCAATGTGCTTCCATATAAATACATCTTTCTCATTAAAACGATAAAAAATACTAAAAAAAAAGTGATCGCTCCCAATAAACTGGAAATTGATAATTCATCATCATTCCTAATATGCAGAGAGTTTATTTCAACCAAAAACGATCCGGAAAGAAATAACAGACCTAAAATACCAGAGAATTTGTATATTTTGATTAAACTTTCTTGACTCATGGTTATTTAACTATATAATAATCCAACAAAAATATCAACTACCATTATTTCAACCCAATTATCACTGAATATGTGTTTCCATCGTCTAATTGCACTGCGATAGCAAGGACAGTCCTTGCTATCATTGCTATCACTCTTGCTATCGCTAAGAGCGGTCTTGCGAGTCCTTGCGAAGCCCAGCTTCGCTTTCATTGTAGACTATTCTTTTTTGAGAGATTTATAGATTATTAAAATAAGAGAAATAATTGAGTAAACAATGGCTAGTGTATAACTTACTGTCCCTTTAATTATAGGTAAAAAATCCATTCCATGGGTAAATGTTGGGAAAAAAGAAATAAATAAAAATGAAATTGGAAGTGCCCATAAGGAAAAATTTCTCCATGTAAAAAAAATACTATCTTTAAGTTTTGTTGTTATCAAAGAGAAAATAAAAAATGGTAAAAATATTAAGAAATATACCATTAAAGCTTCACTTATGTCTCCACAAAATCCTTCTTGATAACAAACATCCACGGGAATACTTATGTCAACAAAATTTCCCACAAAAAAAACAACTGCTCCCAAAAAACTAATTACAAATAATTTTTTCCTTGTAAACCAATTAATTAAATTACTCATACCATCAATTATCTAACAATCCAATAAAAATAACAACTATTATCTCAGCCCGATCGTTACGGAATAAACGTAACCATCATCTAATTCTACTGAAATATTGTACCAATATCCAGATTTTAGTCCTTTCGTGCTCCAGTTGTAAATATATTGTTGAGCAATAGGGTCCCATTTGAATGTATTTCCACTCGTACCTAAAATAGTGTATATGGGTTCATCCACCAAGGCATTCATCTGGTTACCCCTTTCTGGATTAAGCCAAATTGGCGCTGAAGTTGTTTGTGTTATTGTGCTGTCTAGATTTTTTAGTTGGAATTTTACAGGCACAGTACTGCCTGCTTTAAAAACACTTTTGTTTTGATCAACCTGATGCGCTGTATCATTTATTGGTTGTAAAAATCCTGGGAAAATATACTTTGGCATAGTGACAACACCATTCAACTTTGCGGGAAGATCGAAGTCTATGGTTTCATTGCCATCCGTATTAACTTTAAGAACAGTATTTGAAATACTCTGATTTGGGACAACGTCCATAGTAACTTCTGTAGAAGTTGAAGAAGGGATTCCTTCAAATGAAGTAAATTCTGTAATATTGTTTCCTTCTTGCTTGTCCATATCAAGAGAAAAGTATCCCTGTGCGTATCCTTGAAGTTTGACGGTATACCCTATATCATTTGGAGCAGAAATAAACTTGACTTCACCTATTTGTCGATAAGTAACGCTTGGAATTTCTTCTCTAATTTCTCCAGTCACTGGATCCTGGCCTGTGTATTTACCTCCCATTTCAACGCCCAAGGTTAGCGGAGAGTGCAGAGTAAAGTGAAGACGAGTTTTATTTGATTGCAAATTAGAGTTACTATCTAGAACTATATTATCAGTGTCATTAAAGGTGGATTCGTTAATTTTAGACTTTATAAAATTGCGAAGATTAGGTATCTCAAGAATATTTCTATGTTGCTCTCTAAAAACATCGTTCCCATTAAATGCATCCAAGTTCACCCACCACCTTTCCACATTTTGGTTAGTATTTGACATCCACAAGGCACTTGGAACTACTACGGTGCCATCTCCATCAACCACGAAGCGAGGTTTATAAGAAATATGTTCCGTGACATCTTTTATTGATGTGTAATCCAGTCCTGCAATTGTTTCTTCTCCCCAGCCCGCCACTTGTATAACTTTAGTGTTTGGAGATGGTTGCCAGGAGTCAAGTATTTGATGAACATTTTCTGCTTGAACATATAAAGTGGAGTTTCCAATATTTGGATGAATAGTATCGCTAAAAGTGGGCTTAACTCTTCCATCAGTTCCCAAAACATAATTTTTTAATTCTGTTTCATTTGAAACATAAACTCCATATCTAGATATCTGCGGACCAAAGAATGGAATATCTTGAAAAGATGCTATTTTGTCTACTGCGAAAGCAGGATCAACTGTAGTGAAATAGCCAGCCGATGGAAGCAGGTTGTAAACAGTAGACATATTTTCTGCTAGTTGTCGTGATCTATCTTTATCCATAATGAAACCATGCCCAAGCTCTGTGCCATGGAGTAACGCTACCGTAGCATCAGGCGTGCCTACCTGTGGCACAGCGACAAAAATAATTTTATCTATTTTGCCGTAGAGAGGGTTATTGGTATCTTTTAGTTTCTGCATTAAAGCTTTCGCAACTAAACCCCCATTTGAATGAGCAATAATTGTAACTTTGCCCGTCCTAGAACTAGTTTGAAGTTCCTCTAATTTTTTAAGAATAAAAGATTCTGAAAAATCTTGAATTCGGTCGTAAGAAAGGTTATCGTTATCAGTGGCACCATTTGTAATGATATCTTGGAGTGAAAGCCTCCAGTCGTATGGAATGAAGGCATAATCTTCTATGATTTTTTCATCATCTTTCCATTTCTTCAGGTCGGATATAAAAGATTGATAGATATTGGCACTATACACATCATCAATAATTCCTGTCTCGTCTCCATCGCCATCAAGTTTTTGAGTATCGTCTTTAGTATAAATTTCGTTAATACTTTTGCCATCTTCGTTCAGTGAAAGGTCGGCATGATCTGGGTCATCCCGTGATACCCATAATTCTTTTTCTATTGAATTTTTTTGCTCATACAATCTTGAACCCATTAGCCCCGGCAGAAAAAGAACATTCGAGAAGCAATCTGTGGAGCAGGGTGGTGGAACTGGGTAAACACCTGCCCACGGAATGAAGCTTACATTATTAGAAACCCTGTCACCCAACCCGTTTGAATTCTGGGTTGTGTGAAATGGTCCTGTAGGATTACCCCAAAAATTATTTTCTGCATTTAAGACTGTGGTAGTGTTTCCATTATAAATCCCGTAGTCCCTATTATTATAAATGAAACTTTCTGTGATAATTATATTGTGTATCCCGCCAGTTGTCGATATTCCTTCAATATGATTTTTGATTTCAGTTCTAGTAACATTAAGAGTTCCGCCGTCTTGATAAATTCCATAGAAATTATTATCAGAAATTATACTGTCAGAAATGGAGATGCTTGACTGGGAATTAAAAATACCAACAGAAGGAGCACTAGACGAGAATGGTACACTGCCACCATATCGTACAATGCTGTGAGTAAAATTCCCCGTAGAGCCTGCATGGAACAAAATATAGCGCCAGTCCCCTGGAGCACCTGTGGTTACGTCGCCATCATCATTTGTGTCTCCTCCTGCTGAGTCATCAAAAAAAGAAGTGAAGTATATTTTATTCTCTTCCGTTCCGCCCGCATTCAATGTACCGAAAACATTTAGATCAGATGGGGTATTCAAAAATTTCACTATCACACCAGGGTCTATGGTCAAAGTCACTCCGGAGTTAATGATTACATGATCCACAACATATGGACTATTTGCTAATGTCCAAGTAGTGTCAGAAGTAATATTGCCACTGATGATATCAGGTAATTGTCGAAGAGCACCCCCAATGATATCAAACTCTCCATGTGTGCAAATCGTTGAATCCCCGCCATGTACGTAAATACAATAATGTCCGTCAGCAATCTGCTCATCTCTATTATTACCATTCACTGCCATATTGTCCTGCATCCAAAAATTGTCATAACGAGCATCGCAGCTATGAGCACCGCCAAAAATAATACCGTCCTTTATGGAATTTATGTTAACATCAGAATTATTAACAGAACAATCAACAAAAATATCTTTGAAACCACCAGGAGCAAGACCACCGTCATTAAAGTCAGAGTAAATAATGCCGGTAGGACCAGTATAAACCGTAGCATGAATGGAATGTGCGTTCCAAAACAAAGCCACAACGAAGATCACCACCCCCAATTTCAATGCATTTTTCAGCAAAGCCATAAATATCTCCATACTAGCAGTATTTTCTAAAACGGCAACTGGGGTAAGCTAATTGCCATCTTTCGAACGAACCCACACTTGGACATCGGATGTCCAAGTGGGGGCTTTGCAAGAGATTCTTTACTTTTTCTACTATTCGTTAAAGAAAGTCTTCTTTTTGACAACAACTTCAACCTGGCTAGTTCTTCCTGATGGAGTACATGTTACCGTGTAGGTAGTCGTTAGGGCAGGATTTATGGAAACACTTCCAGAAGAAGCGCCGCCTGTGTTAAAGTTCGTACCTACGCTCGAAGTATCACCCGCTTCACAAGACCAAGAAAGGATCGTTCCTTCACCGCCTGAGTAGAGTATCTTGGAACCTGCATTGATTATTTCTTGATTATTGTTTTGCGCTTCGCTAGGAACTACAATAACTAAAGCACTTGATCCGCCAGAACCAACTGCATTGGAACAAGTCAGGTTATATTTGTAAACCTTGCTTGCAGTAAGAACCCCCTGAGATACATTTGTCCCGCTTGTTGGCTTTGTTCCCGACCAATTGCCTGACGCTGTGCATGATGTCGGGTTATTTGTCGCGCTCCAGGTAAGCGCAGGGTTAATAACATTTACGATTCCACTCGTTGGGCTAGCGTTAATAGTTACCACAGGAACTGCAGCAATAGCAACATTCACATCAACCCACCCTCCGCAATTATTCTCAGTATTCGACTCACTTACCGGTCCGAAAGTATTTCTGTTGCTCTTGTTGGCACAGGCTCGAACTGAATATGTTCCAGTAGTTGGAAAAGTGTAGGAAGGAGAAGTAGCGGTATTGGTGGCGCCGTTAGTAAGCGCTGTCATGGTTGAAGAAGCTAAATCAGTAATTGTGCCTCCGCCGGCTGCGGCTGTTGCCACTTGGAAAAAGTTCGGGAAAGATATTCCCGTGGTAGCAGTACCAATGTTAGAAATGGTAGAAGAGAATGTTTGAGCGATGCCGACTGTGGCTATGGTTGGAGTAACGGCAGATGCGGTGAGGTCATTTTGGAAAGCTGAGAATGTTCCAACGGCAGAATACCCTGTGCCGGTAGCATTCGTAGCATAGCCGCGATAGTAGTATTTAGTGCCAGCGGTCAACTCAGTTCTAGAATGTGAGAATACCCCGGCCATTGTTCCACCTTCGGCTATGCAGTTTGTTGTTGGCAAGGGCGCGGTTCCAAAACATGTGCCTCGGGCAGAGATGGAAGCGGGAGATCCTAGAGATGTAACATTGGCACCTAAAGTGACGCTCGTTAATGTGACAGAAGTGTGGGTTGGGGTCATGACAGTAGGTACAGATGGCTGGACGGTGGTACTCACGACTACACTCGCCCAGGCACTGCAATTATTCTCAGTATTCGACTCACTTACCGGTCCGAAAGTATTTCTGTTGCTCTTGTTGGCACAGGCTCGAACTGAATATGTTCCAGTAG